>NZ_JAYDZY010000003.1:0-386808 GCF_035607575.1 Georgenia sp. H159
CCGAGCGCTACCTCGCCGCCCTCGGCGAAGCCGCCGAACCCGCCACCGACGCCTCCCAGACACCCCAGGGCGCCGTCGCACTGTGACCGGCCCCGCCATCACCCAGGTCACCGACGACACCTTCGCGGCCGAGGTCCTCGACGCACCCGGTCCGGTGCTCGTGGACTTCTGGGCGCCCTGGTGCCAGCCGTGCCTCAAGCTCGCCCCCGTGCTCGCCGAGCTGGCCACCGACCTCGGTGACCGGCTACGGGTCGTCGCGCTCGACGTCGACGAGAACCCGGACACGACGCAGGCCTACGGGGTGGTCTCCCTCCCGACCATGGGCCTGTTCCGTGACGGGCAGCTCGTCACCACCCTGGTCGGGGCGCGCCCCAAGCCTGCGCTCGCCGCGGAGCTCGCCGCGCTCGTTCCCTGACACGCCGCACCGAGCACCCGGCGCGGCGGCGTAGCCTGAACCACGCGTTGCCGAGCGCACAGGAGGAGGCCACCCATGACGACACCCCACCAGCCCCACAGCGGTGAGGGCGCTGCCTCCGGCACGCGGCTCGACCCGTGGTTCAACTCCTACGCCGAGCGCGCCCACGGCATGCGGTCCTCGGAGATCCGCGCGTTGTTCGCCGTCGCCAGTCGGCCCGAGGTCGTCTCGCTGGCCGGTGGCATGCCCAACATCACCGGACTGCCGATCGACTTCCTCGCGGACATGACCGCGAAGCTGCTCCGTGAACGCGGGCCGGAAGCCCTCCAGTACGGCAGCGGCCAGGGTGAGGTCGGGATGCGTGAGCAGGTCGTGGAAGTCATGCGCTACGACCACGTCCACGCCCACCCCGACGACGTCGTCGTCACGACCGGCTCCCAGCAGGCGCTGGACCTCGTCACCCAGATCTTCATCGACCCGGGTGACGTCATCGTCGCCGAGGCACCGAGCTACGTGGGTGCCCTCGGCGTCTTCCGTGCGTACCAGGCGGATATCGTCCACGTCCCCATGGACGACGACGGGCTCGTCCCCGAGGAGCTCGAGCGCACCCTCCAGCGGCTCAAGTCGGAAGGTCGCCGGGTCAAGATGCTCTACACCGTCCCCAACTTCCACAACCCCGCCGGCGTGACCCTCGCCGAGGAGCGCCGGCCCCGCGTCGTGGAGATCTGCCGGCGCCACGGGGTGCTCATCCTCGAGGACAACCCCTACGGCCTGCTCGGTTTCGACGGCGACCCGATGCCCTCGCTCAAGAGCTACGACCCCGACGGCGTCGTCTACCTCGGGTCCTTCTCGAAGACCTTCGCGCCGGGCTACCGCGTGGGGTGGGCAGCGGCCCCCCACGCGGTCCGGGAGAAGCTCGTGCTGGCGAGCGAGGCGGCCATCCTGTCGCCGTCGCGCTTCAGCCAGCTGTCGATCACGTCCTACCTCCAGGCGTACGACTGGTACGGGCAGGTCAAGCAGTTCCGCGAGGAGTACCGCACGCGCCGCGACGCCATGATGGCCGCGCTCACCGAGTTCCTGCCCGAGGCGCGGTGGACCGTACCCGCCGGGGGCTTCTACACGTGGGTGACCCTGCCCCCGGGACTGGACGCCAAGGCGATGCTCCCTCGCGCGGTGACGAACCTCGTCGCCTACGTGTCCGGCACCGCCTTCTACGCGGACGGCCAAGGCGCCGACCACATGAGGCTGTCCTTCTGCTACCCGACCCCCGAGCGCATCCGCGAGGGCGTGCGTCGTCTCGCCGGCGTGGTCCGTGCCGAGCACGAGCTCGCCGAGATGTTCGGCACCGCCGGCCCGCGCACCAGGGACGGCCACCTCATCGATGCCCCGAGCCCGGACCAGGCCTGAGACGAGAGCTGAGACACCATGACCACCGACGGCACCGCACCCGACGACCCTCGAGTCCTCGTCCTGTCCGGAGGGCTCTCGCACGAGCGTGACGTGTCCCTGCGGTCCGGGCGGCGGGTGGCGCAGCTGCTCCGCGACGCCGGCCTCTCCGTCGAGATCCGGGACCTGGACAGTGAGCTGCTGCCCTACCTGGCGGAGTCACCACCGGACGTCGTCTTCCCGCTCGTCCACGGGTCCACCGGCGAGGACGGCTCGATCCGGGGCCTCCTCGAGCTCCTCGACATCCCCTACGTCGGCAGCACGTCCGGTCCGTGCCGCCTGGCGTCCCGCAAGCCGGTGGCCAAGGCCGTCGTCGCGGCCGCCGGGGTCGCCACGCCGGCGTTCGTCACCCTGCCCCGCGGACTGTTCCACGAGATCGGCTCGTCGGCCGTCCTGTCGTCCGCCGTCGAGGGCCTCGGCCTGCCGCTGGTGGTCAAGCCCGAGGACGGCGGCTCGGCACTCGGGGTCACCGTCGTCGAGTCGACGGCGGAGCTGCCCGACGCGATGGTGGCGTGCTTCTCCTACGGGGACGCCGCGCTGCTCGAGCGGGCGGTCGTCGGCACCGAGGTGGCCGTCTCCGTCATCGAGACCCCGGACGGACCCGTGGCGCTCCCGCCGGTGGAGGTCGTCACCGACGGCCCCTACGACTACGACGCCCGCTACAACGCTGGACGGACCGAGTACTTCGTGCCTGCGCGGCTCGACGAGGCGACAAGCCGCGCGGCGTGCGACACGGCGCTGGCGGCACACCGGGCGCTCGGGCTGCGTGACCTGTCGCGGTCCGACCTCATCATCGACGGCGAGGACACGCCCTGGTTCCTCGACATGAACGTCGCGCCCGGGATGACCGAGACGTCGCTGTTCCCGCAGGCAGCGCAGGCGTACGCAGCGCAGGGTGGACCGACCTTCACCGAGCTTGTCGTGTCCCTCGTCCGAGCCGCCGCTGCCCGCGCCTGAGCCCACCGAACCTCAGCGGGAGCCCGGCGCTGGCCGCGGCCGTGCGACTGCTACTGGAGTGAGGGCCGTTCGACGGTCGGGGCGAGGACCTCGAGGATGCGGTTGAGATCGTCAAGGCTGGCGAACTCGATGTTGATCTTCCCTTTGCGCTGCCCCATGCCGATCTTGACGCGCGTGTCGAACCGGTCGGAGAGCCGCGTGGCGAGCTCGTTGAGCTCTGCCGTGTGCGGCGTCGTCCGAGGCCTGCGCCGCATCTCAGGAGCCGTGGGCTCGTCGCCGAGTGCGATGATCTCCTCGGTGGTCCGCACGCTCAGGCCTTCGGCAACGATGCGCTGCGCGAGTCGTTCCATCGCGGCCGGGTCGGAGAGGCCGAGCAGCGCCCGTGCGTGGCCGGCGGACAGGATGCCGGCAGCCACCCGTCGCTGAACGAGCGGGGGCAGCTTGAGGAGCCGGAGGGTGTTGGAGATCTGGGGGCGGGAGCGTGCGATGCGCGACGCCAGCTCCTCGTGGGTGCAGGAGAAGTCCTCGAGCAGCTGCTGGTAGGCGGCCGCCTCCTCCAGCGGGTTGAGCTGCGCGCGGTGGAGGTTCTCGAGCAGCGCATCACGGAGCAGGTCGTCGTCCTCGACCTGCCGGACGATCGCCGGAACGGTCGTCGCACCGGCGAGCTGGGACGCCCGCCAGCGTCGCTCACCCATGATGAGCTCGTACGAAGCGTCCTCACCGTCGGGGAGCGGACGCACGACGATGGGCTGCAGCACCCCCACCTCACGGATCGAGGAGGCGAGCTCCTCCAGCTCCTCCTCGTCGAACACCTGCCGCGGCTGCCGACGGTTGGCCACGACCGCGTCGACGGGGACCTCTGCGAAGTAGGCGCCCGGCACCGGGGCGAGGTCCGAACTGGCATCCGGCTCGTCGGCAGCGGGCTCCGCAGTTGAGGTCTCGGGCTCGGTAGCAGGAGCGTCCTGCTTCTTCCGCGGGCTGATCGTGTCCTTCGGGATGGATGCCCGCTTGCGGCTCTTGGGTGCCGCCGGGGTCGCGCTGGTGCTCCGCGTGGCCGTTGCTGCAGCGCCGTTGCCCGACGCCGGCTTCGTTCCTGCCTCTGAGGAGGAGGCGGCTGCGGCCGCGCTGCGTTCGGCATGGGTGGTGGCGCGCTGGTCTGGGAAGAAGACGTCCACCGGTCGGCCTTCGACCGGGGCCGTGGGGATGAGCGCACCGAGTCCCTTGCCGAGCCCTCGTCGCTTCTCACTCATGGACTTCCTCCGAACTGTGCACTGCGGCCGTCTGCGGCTGTGGCTGGGAACTGGGTGACGGGCTCGGCGAGGCGCCGTCGGCGCCACGTGAGGCGATCTCCTGTGCCGCGGCCCGGTAGGCCAGCGCACCGGTCGAGCCGGGGTCGTAGGTCAGCACGGTCTGCCCGTACGACGGGGCTTCCGAGATCCTCACCGAGCGCGGGATCGCTGTGAGCAGCGTCTGCGTCGGGAAGTGCGTGCGGACCTCCTCCGCCACCTGCCGGGAGAGGTTCGTCCGCTTGTCGAACATCGTGAGCATTATCGTCGACACATGTAGAATTGGATTGAGGTGTCCGCGGATGAGCTCGATGTTGCGAAGTAGCTGGCTCAGGCCCTCGAGAGCGTAGTACTCCGACTGGATCGGGATGAGCACCTCACGGGCAGCGACAAAGGCATTGACCGTCAGCAGACCTAAACTTGGTGGACAGTCGATGAAGATGTAGTCATATCGCTCGTCTGCGCTCTGGCTGTCGAGGAGTGCTCCAATCGCATTCCTCAGTCGGTTCTCCCGCGCGACCATCGAGACCAGTTCGATCTCTGCACCGGAGAGGTCGATGGTTGCCGGCGCTCCGAAGAGGTGCTCCACATCGCCGCACGGCTGAATCACCTCAGCCAGCGGGACGTCGTCGATAAGGACGTCGTAGGTCGATGGTGTGCCGGCCTGGTGGGCAATGCCGAGGGCAGTGGAGGCGTTGCCCTGCGGGTCGTTGTCGATGACGAGGACCCGCAGGCCACCCGTGGCAAGCGCCGCCGCGAGGTTGACTGTGGTCGTCGTCTTTCCGACGCCGCCCTTCTGGTTGGCCACGGTGAGGACCCGGGTCTCGGCAGGGCGGGGGAACTGCTTGCCTTCGAGCTCGATGCGTCGACGCGCGTCCTCTGCCAGCTGTGCCGCCAACGGAGTGGACTCGTCGAAGGTCTGCAGCCCGCCGAGGACGTTCCGTGGGTCGCCACGGTGAGCGTGTACGCCGTCATGGTCCTCTGCAGAGGCCATAGCGTTGTCGTCCGCCTGTGTCACACCCACCCCTTGTATCGCCGATCTCCGCGAGCTCACCCAAGCCTAACCGCCTCGGTGCGTTTAACCCGACAGGCGCTCCGCGTGGTGTGGAAGCGGTCTCCGCGGATACGGACTGTGTTTTCAGGGCGGACTGTTTCACGTGAAACGGCGTACGCACGGCCGCCGCACGTCAGCAGAGCTGGCGTGGCCTCTGAGGGGAGCCAACTGGATTGCGAGGCGGAGGGCGTTGGTCCGAGACCTCTCCCGTTTCACGTGAAACATGGCCCCGATCGCCGCGGAAGTTGCGTTCCTAAGCGCCCCAGCTGTTGTTGCTGGTCGGCTCCGCGCCGCGACATTAGGCACACACCACAAGGTGCCAGACGCCGAACTCCGGGGAAGCCCCATGCGAAGCCGCGTCTAGGCGCCGACGTTCCACGTGAAACCTCGCGGCGTGCAACTCTGCCCTGTGGAACCATCGTGGCGCGCCGACGTTCCACGTGAAACTCCCCGCGTGCCATGACAATGCTGCTGGCAGTCGTCGATCGTGAACAGCACGCTGAGCAGTGCGGAATCCCAACGACACGGGGAGCGCCTGGAGCCGTGTCCAGGACGCGACTGCGCCGCACGAGCCAGCGGTGTCGGTCGAACTCTCTTCGGGTCAGGGCCGCTACAGCCGAGTGGGCCGGAAAGTTTCACGTGAAACAGCACCGCTTCGATTGCCTGACAGGCGAGGAGCCAGCCGACGGAGCGTGGATCTCTTGCGGCAATTGCTGCGGCCTTATGACGGTTCTCGTCGATGGCGATCTAGCGACTACTTTTGCTATAGCTGAGTCTCTCAGTCGCGCGGGTCACTGCGACGCGGATCAACCGAAGCGTTTCACGTGGAACCAACGCTGGCGTGGCGATCGGGGTGGACGGAGACGACCCGGGCTGCGTCGTGCTTCGCAGACGCCGGTCTGCCCGACTCATCTGGCCTGTACTACTGATCGCTCTCGACGTGCATCGTTAAGGCGAGCCAAGACCCGCCCTCCTTGTTTCACGTGAAACCCACGAACGGGTAACCGTCTAGCGACCTCGCTACGAGAGTTGGCCGCTCTAGCGAGCACGTGCAGCCGGCCTCCACACACTCCTCGACTATCCGGCTGCGACTAGACGGTAGCCGGCGAGCGTTATAGATAACTGCCGGCGAGGGTGGCCAGTACACCTCCGTTCGATCGGTTCACAAGCACGCATGCACCGGCCGCAACCAATCTCGGGCGGAAGACTCGGCTTACCGTATGGCGCTAGTTTCACGTGAAACCCGACCCGCGTGTCCGAGCATTGCCCTGAGCATATGAGGCATACGAGCTCGACCGGAGCGCTCGTGCGGATGGCGCGGCACTCAGAACACAGGGGCAGTTGCTGGCGCGAAGGACGCGAAGTGCAGCGACGGATCCAGGCTCTCGAGACGGTGCATATCCGCGACTCTGGCGTGGTTTCACGTGAAACCGCGCTCATCTCCGTGCCCTGGTGCGCCAATGACGGCCAGTGAAGTTGTGTGGCGAAGGGGACGCGCGCGTGGCTTCGGATCCGAAACTCTGACATCTGACGCCGGTCGACCGCCTCAGACCGGCCATCTGCCAGAGTCGACCGGCATGGTTTCACGTGGAACATCGATTCGTTCGCGCGCCCGACCTTCGACGTCATCGCCGCGCAGGGCTACGCATGGTTGGCCCGGCCATCAGCCGCAGGCATGATCGGCCGAGGGACGCTGGCGCACGCGGGTCCTTGCCGAGACGCCCTGCGCGCGGCACATGCGGGTCTAACTCCTACATGCGAGACAGGGGCGACTCGGACCACCGTGAACACTCACCGGCAGGGTTGGCGCTACCGCCTTCGCAACGCCCACCGCGGCCAGACTGGGAACACGTTTCACGTGAATCGCTCCGACGTCAGTCTCTCGCGCGCACTGCCTCGACGACTCGTGTGGGCTCCTCCGTACCGCCAACCACGACTTCGTGGACGGTCGTCTGCTGGAGACCATGCTTCCGAAGGACCTTGCGAGCGTCCTCCACCTCTTGCGCCGCGCGCTCTCCCTTGAGCGCAAGAAGACGTCCAGAGGGTGCGATCAACGGTCCGACCCAGGGAACGAGCTTGCGCAGCGCCGCGACCGCCCGCGCGCTCACGACGGCGAAGGAGTCGACACCATGCAGTTCCTCGGCCCGCGCTCGGTGCACCGTCACGTTCGAGATGGACAGCTGCTCCACCACATCGTTCAGCCAGGCAGTACGGCGCTCCATCGGTTCGATGAGGTGAACGTCGAGGTCTGGCCGCATCAGCGCAACCACAACACCCGGGAAGCCAGCACCTGAGCCCACGTCGGCGAGCCGCACATCACGGGGGACGAAACCGGCAACGGCGCTGGAGTTGAGCAGGTGCCGTGTCCACAGTCGCGGAAGCTCGCGGGGACCGATCAGACCACGGAGCTCACCCTCCGCCACCAACATGTCGGCGAAGCTGTCGACCCGAGGCCATGCGTCACCGAACACCTCGTGTGCCGCCGCCGGCGCCAGCTCCACCGCCTGCCCGGCGGACACCTCGTCGACCATCATCTACACCTGACGATTAGCCCGCGCTGATGACGACGTGCCGGTTGGGCTCGACTCCCTCGGAGTCGCTCATCAACCCGGCAGCAGCGACGACGTCGTGAACCACCTTGCGCTCGAACGGGTTCATCGGCTCGAGTGCGACGGTCTTAGCACCACCCTGGACCTTGGCGATCGCGTTCTCCGCAACAGCCGTGAGCTCGACCTTCCGCCGCCGGCGGTGACCGGCGATGTCCAGCATCAACCGGCTCCGCTCGCCCGTACGGGCCTGCACGGCCAAGCGAGTGAGCTCCTGCAATGCATCGAGCACCTCGCCGTCCTCGCCGACGAGGCGCTTGAGCCCCCGACCGCTGCCACCCTCAGTGACGATCTCTACCGAAGCGCGCCCATGGTCGATGGACAGGTCGATGTCGCCGTCGAGATCCGCGATGTCGAGGAGCTCCTCAAGGTAGTCGGCTGCGATCTCACCCTCCTCCTCGAGCCGCTTGACGGTCGCGGAAGGGGTTGCCCTGGTCGCAGACGACTCTGCAGCGGGAGTGACGGCCTCGTCGGCCTGGTCGGATGCCGGCACCACGTCTTGCTCGCTCACGGGATGTTCCTTCTCTCTCCGCCCGCCGAACGCCGGGCGCTTACAGGTCTGGACTACTTGCCGGAGTTACCCGGGCCCTTGCCGCTACGACGCTCGAGCTCGGCTCGCCGCTGAGCCGCCCGGCGTGCGTGTCGCTCGGCGGCACGCTGCTGGGGGGTCTTGCCGTCCTTCGGGCTGCCCGGCGTCGTCGGGCTCGTCCCCGCGTCGGCCTTGGCGGAGGTGTCCTCGGCCTGTTCCCCCGCCGCCGAGTCGGCACTCACCGCCGACGTGGCACTCGCACCGCTGAGGGCTTCCGGAGCAGCCTGCGCGCCGGTCACGGGCTTGCGCTGGCGGTCCTTGCGCTTGGGCTGGACGCGCTGACCACGCTGCACGGGACGCTCCGGCTCCGGGGGCTCGGGCAGCAGCTCCTCCACGGGGACACCCTTGCGGGCTGCCTTGCGCTCGAGCTTCGCGTGCTCCCGCTCCTTGAACCGCTTCTCGGCCTCTGATCCCGGTGCCGGCATACGGCGGATCGTGTAGAACTGCTGCCCCATCGTCCACAGGTTGGTGGTCAGCCAGTAGAGAAGCACACCGATCGGGAAGTAGACGCCGGAGAAGGCGAAGACCAACGGCAGGACGTACATGAGCATGCGCTGCTGGCGCGCCATCGGGTTGTCCAGCGCGCTCTGCGGCATGTTCTTCATCGTCAGCTGCCGCTGGGTGGTGAACGTCGTCACCGACATGAGGACGATGAGCACCGCGGTGAGAACTCGGACGCTGGCGGTCGCGCCCTCACCCAGGAATGACTGCGAGAGGCGCGCACCGAGGAGCGTGGCGTCCAGGAACTGGGACGCCGCTGCCTGGTCGATGGGGCCCAGCGGCTGACCGTCACGGTAGGTCCCGTCGGCGATCTGCGGCATGGAGTACAGGACGCGGAAGAGCGCGAAAAAGATCGGCGACTGCGCCAGGATGGGCAGGCACGAGGAGAACGGGTTGGTCCCGTGCTTCTTGTACAGCGCCATCATCTCTTCCTGCATCTGCTGACGCGATGCAGGGTCGTTCTTGCCCTTGTACTTCTTCTGGAGCTTCTGCATCTCGGGCTGCAGCACCTGCATGCCCCGTGATGCCTTGATCTGCTTGAAGAAGAGGGGGATGAGCAGGATGCGCATGACGACGGTGAGACCCACGATGGACAACGCCCAGGACCAGCCACTCGTCGGGTCCAGCCCGATGAAGGTCCACATCTCGTGGAAGAGGTGCAGGATCCAGGCGACGACCCACTTGATGGGGAAGAGAATCGTGTCAAAAGCACCCATGCGGGCTGTCTCCTAGAGGTCTTCCGGCGCGTTGTTCCTCCGCGCCCCACTGGCGGCTGTACCGAGGGTACGTCCTTGCACGTCCCTCCTGGACCACGGAAGGGCGTCGTTCTCACCCGGAACGTGGTCGACCCCGCCCTCGGTCCACGGGTTGCAGCGCAGCAACCGCCACGCGGCGAGCGCGCTGCCCCGCAGTGCGCCGTGCCGCTGTAGGGCGGTCAGTGCGTAGGCGGAGCACGAGGGGTAGTAGCGACAGCTGGGGCCGAACCAGGGCGACACGATCAGCTGGTACCCGCGGACGAGCAGCCCCAGCGCCTTGCCGGCGAGCCGTCCGGGTGCCGTGCTCATCGCCTCGCCCGCCGCCGTGCGCGGTCGAGTGCGACGCCGAGGTCACCGGCGAGCTCGGCGCTCGACGCTCCGGACGCGGCGGGCAGTGCCCGGACGACGAGCTTCTCCCCGTCGTGCAGCTCGCCGATCCGACTGGAGAGCAGCCCCCGGAGGCGCCGCTTCACACGGTTGCGTTCGACGGCGTTACCCACCGCCTTGGACACGACCAGGCCTGCGAGCGGCGTGTGTGCCGGACCTGTGCCGTCCGCCCCACTGAGGTGGACGACGAGGCGGCGAGTGCCGCTGCGGGCGCCACCGCGCACCGCGTCGGTGAAGTCATCTGACCGACGCATACGGTGCTGCGGGGGCAGCACCGGTCAGGCCGAGAGCTTGCTGCGACCCTTACGGCGACGGGCGCTGAGGATCGAGCGCCCGGCGCGGGTGCGCATGCGCAGCCGGAAGCCGTGCACCTTGGCACGCTTCCGGTTGTTCGGCTGGAAAGTCCGCTTGCTCACGGCAGTACTCCAAAACGTTGGTGGTGTTCATCCGTGCTGCCCTGGGCAGCAGATGCGCGGCCCAGCCGCTCCTCCGCATGAAGCTGGCGTTCAGGCACCACGGAAGAGCCGTCACGACGGCTTCGTCACGATACGCGAGGCCGGGATCGCCGGTCAATCCGGGGCCGTGGATGTGCGACTATGCCGTCGCTCACGCCATTCTGCACATCTGTGGATATCTATGTGGATCGCGGGGCGAGGTGCGACACTCGGGAGTGCCCTGATCCCTGCTCGAGAGGACCGCTGTGCCCGAGAACGACGACATCACCGACATCTGGGCGCGTGCGGTCGAGATCCTGACGGAGAACGGTGACATCGGCGGCGCGCAGCGCGCCTTCATCCGGCTCACGCGCCCACTGGGGGCGGTCGACGGCACCCTGCTGCTCGCCGTGCCGAGCGACTTCGCCAAGGACTTCCTCGAGAGCCGCGCCCGGGTCGGTCTGACCGAGGCACTGACCGAGGCCTCGGGCTCCCCGGTCCGCTTCGCCGTCACCGTCGACCCGACACTCGAGGAGAACTCGCCCCGGGTGCCGAGCGCGGACACTCCCGACGACGCACCCCCGCCCCCGCCGTCCCCGCAGCAGACCCGGGCGACCGCCCAGCGTCACGCCGCGGCCGAGGCGGACGCCGCACGGCTCAACCCGAAGTACACCTTCGAGACGTTCGTCATCGGCTCGAGCAACCGCTTCGCCCACGCCGCGGCCACCGCGGTCGCCGAGTCGCCCGCCCGCGCGTACAACCCGCTGTTCATCTACGGCGGCTCCGGCCTGGGCAAGACCCACCTGCTCCACGCCATCGGGTACTACGCCCGCAGCCTCGACCCGAGCGTACGAGTGCGGTACGTCAACTCCGAGGAGTTCACCAACGACTTCATCAACTCCATCCGGGACGACAAGGCAGAAGCCTTCCAGCGTCGCTACCGGGAGGTCGACGTGCTGCTGGTCGACGACATCCAGTTCCTCCAGGGCAAGGAACAGACGATGGAGGAGTTCTTCCACACCTTCAACACGTTGCACAACGCCAACAAGCAGGTCGTCATCACCTCCGACCTCGCGCCGAAGCAGCTCAACGGCTTCGAGGACCGGATGCGTTCGCGATTCGAGTGGGGGCTGCTCACCGACGTCCAGCCGCCGGACCTCGAGACGCGGATCGCCATCCTGCGCAAGAAGGCGAACAACGAGAACCTCGAGATCGACGACGCGGTCCTGTCCTACATCGCCTCACGGATCTCGACGAACATCCGTGAGCTCGAGGGTGCCCTCATCCGGGTGACGGCATTCGCAAACCTGAACAGGCAGCCGGTCGACGAGTCGCTCGCGGTCATGGTCCTCAAGGACTTCATCACCGACACGGACGGCGAGGACATCACCCCGACCCTGATCATGGGCCAGACCGCCGACTACTTCTCGGTCTCGATCGATGCCCTGTGCAGCCCTGACCGCTCCCGGGTCCTCGTCAACGCCCGGCAGATCGCGATGTACCTGTGCCGCGAGCTCACCGAGCTGTCACTGCCCAAGATCGGCCAGCTCTTCGGCGGCCGCGACCACACGACGGTCATGCACGCCAACCGCAAGATCCGCGAGCAGATGGCCGAGAAGCGCTCGACCTTCAACCAGGTCACCGAACTCACGAACCGCATCAAGCAGAAGGCGCGGACCGGAGGTTAGGCCCGCCGGCGGGTCAGCCACAGGTCTTGCGCGAGCAACGCCCTTTGCAGTACTGCCGAATGCACAGCTGTGGACAAACCTGTGGATTGGCGTGGACATCGTCATCGTGTCGGTGGACAGACCATCCACGAGCAGTGGACGGCGGCGGAGGGGATCTCAAGAATCCACGGCGGCACCACCTTTCCCCCAGGTCCGTCCGCACGACTCCCCACAGCCCGCCGGCGTCGCTGACCTGCACGATCGACGGCTCTCCACAGTGTCCACAGCCCCTATGACGATGACGAGACCTTTCATCCAGATGGCCTGTGAACAACAACAACCACATCGAGCAGGGCATCCAGTCGCCACCGAGGGACCGCTCCACTCGCGTAAGGTTTCTCGTGCGCAGCAGCAGGCGCTGCGCCGCCATGCTCCGAGAGAGGTCAAACAATCGTGAAGCTCAGGGTCGAACGGGACGTCCTCGCCGAGGCCGTCGCCTGGACAGCTCGTTCCCTTCCGGCGCGCCCACCGGTCCCGGTCCTGGCCGGGGTTCGACTCGAGGCGAGCAGTGAGGGCTCCCTGACCCTGTCGACCTTCGACTACGACGTCTCGGCCCGGTCCACCGTCCCGGCAGCGGTCGAGGAGCAAGGTGTCGTCCTCGTCTCCGGGCGACTTCTCGCGGACATCGCCAAGTCCCTGCCCGCCAAGCCGGTGGACCTCACGCTCGACGGGACCAAGGTCGTCCTTCGCTGCGGAGCGAGCCGCTTCACGCTGCTGACGATGCCGGTCGAGGACTACCCGGCGCTGCCGGAGATGCCGGACCTGTCCGGGACTATCGACGCCGATGTCCTCACCGAGGCCGTGGCACAGGTGAGCATCGCAGCGAGCCGTGACGAGACGCTGCCGCTGCTCACCGGCGTCCGGGTGGAGATCGAGGGCGAGAAGCTCACCCTCATGGCCACCGACCGCTACCGCCTGGCACTGCGGGAGATCAGCTGGCACCCCGCGTCCCCGGCGTTCTCCGCGGTCGCCCTCGTCCGTGCCCGCACGCTGTCCGACGTCGCGAAGTCGCTCACCAGTGCGGGAAGCGTCGACGTCGCGCTCGGCAACGAGTCGTCCGCCTCCCTCATCGGCTTCGCCGCCGGCGGCCGGCAGACCACGTCGCTGCTCGTCGAGGGTGACTACCCGCCGGTGCGTCGCCTCTTCCCGGACGAGACCACCACTCATGCCGTCGTCGCGACCGCACCGCTCGTCGAGGCAGCTCGGCGTGTCTCCCTCGTGGCGGAACGCAACACCCCGATCCGGTTGAGCTTCTCCGAGGGGCAGGTCATCCTCGAGGCCGGCCAGGGCGAGGACGCCCAGGCGTCCGAGGCGCTCGAGGCCACTCTCGTCGGCGAGGACATCGTCACCGCGTTCAACCCCCACTACCTGCTCGACGGCCTTGGTGCGCTCACCACCGACTTCGCCCGGCTGTCCTTCACCCACCCGAGCAAGCCGGCGATCCTCACCGGGCAGGGAAGCGCCGAGGGCGAGAGCGAGGAGGAGTTCCGCTACCTCCTCATGCCCATCCGATTCGCCGGGTAGCGGAGCGCCGGGTACGTTCGCAGGAGCCGTCCACGAGAGGAGCAGACATGCACATCGGCATGGTTGGTCTCGGTCGGATGGGCGGGAACATGCGCGCCCGCATCGAGTCCGCGGGTCACACGGTCATCGGGTACGACACGAACCCCGAGATCAGCGACGTGCCCTCGATCGCCGAGCTTGTCGCCGCGCTGCCCGAGGCCGGGCGCGTCGTGTGGATCATGGTCCCGGCCGGTCAGCCGACACGTTCGGTCATCGAGGAGCTCGCCGAGCGGCTCGGCGAGGGCGACCTCGTCATCGAGGGCGGCAACTCCTACTACCGCGACGACCAGGACAACGCCGCGATGCTCGCCGAGCGCGGAATCGGGTACCTCGACGCCGGTATCTCCGGCGGTGTGTGGGGCCGGGAGTACGGCTACGGCACGATGGTCGGCGGCAGTCCCGAGGACGTCGAGCGGGTCATGCCGATCTTCGACGCCCTTCGTCCCGAGGGCCCGCGCGAGGAGGGGTTCGTCCACGCGGGTCCCGTCGGGGCGGGGCACTTCACCAAGATGGTCCACAACGGCATCGAGTACGGCCTCATGCAGGCCTACGCCGAGGGCTACGAGATCATCGCCTCACGCTCCGACCTCGTCCCCGACGTCGCCGCGGTGCTCCGTGCCTGGCAGCGCGGCACGGTCGTGCGCTCCTGGCTCCTCGAGCTGCTCGTCGACGCGCTCGAGGACGACCCGGGTTTCGCGGGGATCGACGACTACGCCGCCGACTCGGGCGAGGGCCGCTGGACGCTGGAGGAGGCGATCGACAACGCCGTGCCCGCCCCCACGATCGCGGCCGCTCTCTTCGCCCGCTTCGCCTCCCGGCAGGAGCAGTCTCCGGCGATGAAGGCGATCGCTGCACTGCGCGAGGAGTTCGGGGGCCACGCGACCCGACGCGCCGACGAGCGCTGAGGATGTACGTCGCCAACCTCTCCCTGCACGACTTCCGCTCCTACCCCGAGCTGGTCCTCACGCTGGACCCCGGCGTTACCGCCTTCGTCGGGAACAACGGCCAGGGCAAGACGAACATCGTCGAGGCGGTCGCCTACCTCGGCACCTTCTCCAGCCACCGGGTCGCCTCCGACACCGCGCTGGTGCGGCACGGCACCGGAGGCGCCGTCATCCGCGCCAAGGCGGTGCGCGACACGCGGGAGACCCTCGTCGAGCTCGAGATCGTCGCCGGGCGCGCCAACCGGGCCCGCCTCAACAGGGCGCCCGTCAGTCGCACCCGCGACGTCCTCGGGATCGTGCGCAGCGTCGTCTTCGCCCCCGAGGACCTGGAGCTCGTCAAGGGCGACCCTCAGGCCCGGCGCCGCTTCCTCGACGAGCTGCTTGTCCTGCTCGCCCCCCGCCTCGCGGGGGTCCGCAGCGAGTACGACAAGATCCTCAGGCAGCGAGGAGCGCTGCTGAAGTCCGCTGGGGTCGCCCGGCGGCGGGGAGCGACGCCCGACCTGTCGACCCTCGATGTGTGGGACGGCCACCTGGCGGCAGCCGGAGCCCAGCTCGTCGCCGCACGCATCGACCTGGTCCAGCGGCTGCGCCCGCACGTCGCCAGGTCCTACGAGGAGGTGAGCGCCGGTCAGGGCGAGGCCCGGCTGAGCTACCGCTCGGCCCTGCTCGCGCAGGACGGCGACGGCGAGGCGAGCCTCGAGGAGGAGGGCGCCATGACCGACGTGTCCGCCCTGGCGGAACGGCTGGTCACGGCCATGGGCGAGCTCCGCAGCGCCGAGGTCGACCGTGGCGTCAGTCTGGTCGGTCCCCACCGGGACGACCTCGTCCTCACGCTCGGTGGTCTGCCGGCCAAGGGGTACGCCAGCCACGGCGAGTCGTGGTCCTTCGCGCTGGCGCTCCGGCTCGCCTCCTACGCCGTGCTCTCGGACGACGACGACGGCGCCGGCCCGGTCCTCATCCTCGATGACGTCTTCGCAGAGCTCGACGTCCGTCGTCGTGATCGGCTCGCGACCATGGTCGCCGGGGCCGAGCAGGTGCTCCTCACCGCCGCCGTCCCCGAGGACGTGCCGGCTCATCTCGACGGCGCGCGGTTCACCGTGGCGGGCGGGGAGGTCACCCGTGAGTGAGGATGCAGGGTCCGTGGACGCGTCGGGACGGGACACGACGGCCCTGGGACGCAGGGGCGGACGCGCGGAGAAGCAGCCCACCGCGGAGACGGAGTCCTCCGCGGTGACAGGGCCGCAGGCCACCGGCGGGACAGATGCCGGTGAGGACGCGGTGTCGGACGCCGCGAAGCAGGCGCTGGCGCGAGCCCGCAACGCGGCTGCCGTACAGGGTCTGCGCCGGTCGGCCGCAGGGCGGCCACCGCCGGGCAAGAGACGCTTCCGCCCAGGGCCAGGGCTCGGCGACGTCGGCAGCGGCTCCGGACCGTCGCGGCGCGACCCCCAGCTCCTCGGGCCGGCCGTGGACAAGCTGCTCGCCGAACGGGGCTGGAGCGCGCCGGTGAGCATGGGCGGCGTCGTCGGGCGCTGGCGCGAGATCGTCGGCGACCAGCTCGCCGACCACTGCGTCGTCGAGACGTTCGACGACGCCGTGCTCGTCCTGCGGGCCGACTCCACGGCCTGGGCGACCCAGCTGCGTCTGCTCCAGCCGCAGCTCGAGCGCCGGCTCGCGGAGGAGGTCGGCGAGGGGACGGTGGAGGAGATCGTCATCAGGGGTCCCGGGGGGCCGAGCTGGACGCGCGGTCCCCGTCGCGTCCGGGGCAGAGGACCACGCGACACCTACGGCTGACCTGCGTCGGCGGCCCCCACCTCAGCGGCTCCGCTGGGACTCATCACACTGTGGATGAAGCTGTGGATATGCGGTGATTCGGGCGTGGACGCAGTAGAATCGGGTGACCCCGCCCGCGGGCGTCGGCTGGACCCATGCCCCGGGCAGCTGTGGTGCGAGGTGCACCGTCCCGATTCCAGAGACGGTGCGGTGCTGCGCCGCGACGAACGACGAGGAGAGCCCCAGACAGTGGCTGACGACATGCCGCAGGACGCCGGCTACGACGCAACGAACATCACGGTTCTCGAGGGCCTGGAGGCGGTTCGCAAGCGGCCCGGCATGTACATCGGCTCGACCGGGGAGCGCGGCCTGCACCACCTCGTCTACGAGGTCGTCGACAACTCCGTGGACGAGGCGCTCGCCGGCCACGCGACGACGATCGACGTGACGATCCTGCCCGACGGCGGCGTGCGCGTCGTCGACGACGGCCGCGGCATCCCCGTCGACATCGTCGAGTCCGAGGGCAAGCCCGCGGTCGAGGTCGTCCTCACCGTGCTGCACGCCGGTGGCAAGTTCGGCGGGGGCGGCTACGCCGTCTCCGGCGGTCTGCACGGCGTCGGCGTCTCCGTCGTCAACGCGCTCTCCTCCCGGCTGCACGTCGAGGTCCACCGCGAGGGCGTCATCTGGCGCCAGAGCTACCAGCACGGCGTGCCCACGGCGCCTCTCGCCGAGGCCGGCACCACGGACGTGACCGGCACGATCGTCACGTTCTGGCCCAACGACGAGATCTTCGAGACCACCGACTTCGACTTCGAGACGCTGCGCGGACGCTTCCAGCAGATGGCGTTCCTCAACAAGGGCCTGCGCATCACGCTGACCGACGAGCGCGCGGGCGTCACCGACGCCGGTGACGAGGTCACGGGCGACGACGAGGGGACCGCGGACGACGCCCACCAGGGCCGGCGTGAGGTCAGCTACCGGTACGACAACGGCCTGCGCGACTACGTCAAGCACCTCAACTCCGCCAAGAAGGTCGAGCTCGTCAACGCCGACATCATCGACATCGAGGCCGAGGACCCCGAGAAGCGGATCTCCCTGGAGATCGCGATGCAGTGGACGAGCGCGTACTCCGAGTCCGTCCACACCTACGCGAACACCATCAACACCTCCGAGGGCGGGACCCACGAGGAGGGCTTCCGCTCCGCGATGACCTCGCTGATGAACCGGTACGCCAAGGACAAGGGCATCCTCAAGGACAAGGACGACAACCTCACGGGCGACGACATCCGCGAGGGACTCACCGCTGTCATCTCCATCAAGCTGGGCGAGCCGCAGTTCGAGGGCCAGACGAAGACCAAGCTGGGGAACACCGAGGCGCGCACCTACGTGCAGCACGTCGTCTACAACCACCTCGGCGACTGGCTGGACGCCCACCCCAACGAGGCGAAAGACATCCTGCGCAAGGCGCAGCAGGCGGCCGCAGCGCGGCTGGCGGCCCGCAAGGCCCGCGAGGCCACCCGCCGCAAGGGTGCCCTGGAGTCGGCGTCCATGCCCGGCAAGCTCAAGGACTGCTCGAGCCGCGACGCCACCAAGTCCGAGATCTTCATCGTCGAGGGCGACTCCGCGGGGGGGTCGGCCGTCCAGGGCCGCGACCCCGAGCACCAGGCGATCCTCCCGCTGCGCGGGAAGATCCTCAACGTCGAGAAGGCGCGGCTGGACCGCGCCCTGGGCAACCAGGAGATCCAGGCGCTCATCACCGCTTTCGGGACCGGCATCGGCGAGGAGTTCGACATCGCCAAGCTGCGGTACTACAAGATCGTGCTCATGGCCGACGCCGACGTCGACGGCCAGCACATCACCACCCTCCTCCTCACCATGCTGTTCCGGTACATGCGCCCCCTCATCGAGGGCGGGCACGTCTACCTCGCCCAGCCGCCGCTCTACCGGCTCAAGTGGTCCAACGCCCCGCACGAGTACGTGTACACCGACCGCGAGAAGGACGCCCTCCTCGCCGAGGGTGCCGCGGCCGGCAAGCGCCTGCCCAAGGACAGCGGCATCCAGCGCTACAAGGGTCTGGGCGAGATGAACGAGCAGGAGCTGTGGGACACGACCATGAACCCCGACACGCGCACCCTGCGGCAGGTGACGGTCGGCGAGGCCGCAGCCGCGGACGAGGTGTTCTCCGTCCTCATGGGCGAGGACGTCGAGTCCCGGCGTGAGTTCATCCAGCGCAACGCGCACGACGTGCGCTTCCTGGACATCTGACCCGGCCCACCAGCCCGTTCCTGCCCGAAGGATAGAAGGACGACAGTGACCCAGCCCCCCATCGACCACGTCGAGCAGGTTGATCTCAAGCTCGAGATGCAGCGCTCGTACCTCGACTACGCGATGAGCGTCATCGTCGGCCGTGCCCTGCCGGACGTCCGTGACGGCCTCAAGCCGGTGCACCGGCGGGTGCTGTACGCGATGTACGACGGCGGCTACCGGCCAGACGCGTCGTTCAACAAGTGCTCCCGCGTCGTCGGCGAGGTCATGGGGCAGTACCACCCGCACGGTGACACCTCGATCTACGACGCACTCGTCCGCCTCGTCCAGCCGTGGTCGATGCGCTACCCGCTCGTCGCCGGGCAGGGGAACTTCGGCTCCGCCGGGAACCTCGGCGCCGCGGCACCGCGGTACACCGAGTGCAAGATGGCGCCGCTGGCCATGGAGATGGTCCGCGACATCGACCAGGCCACGGTCGACTTCCACGACAACTACGACGGCAAGAACCAGGAGCCCGACGTCCTTCCGTCGCGGTTCCCCAACCTGCTCGTCAACGGCTCCGAGGGCATCGCCGTCGGCATGGCGACGCGCATCCCGCCGCACAACCTGCGCGAGGTGGCCAGCGGCGTGCAGTGGTTCCTGGAGAACCCCGAGGCCAGCAAGGAGGAGCTGCTCGAGGCGCTCATGGAGCGCATCAAGGGCCCCGACTTCCCCACCGGCGCCACGATCCTGGGCCGCCGCGGCATCGAGGACGCCTACCGGACGGGCCGCGGGTCGATCACCCAGCGCGCCGTCGTCAACGTCGAGGAGATCCAGGGCCGGCAGTGCCTCGTGGTCACCGAGCTGCCCTACCAGGTCAACCCGGACAACCTCGTCACCAAGATCGCCTCGCTCGTCCACGACGGACGGCTCCAGGGGATCGCCGACATGCGCGACGAGTCCTCCGGCCGCGCCGGGCAGCGCCTCGTCATCATCCTCAAGCGCGACGCCGTCGCCAAGGTGGTGCTCAACAACCTCTACAAGCACACGCAGTTGCAGGACAACTTCCCGGCGAACATGCTCGCGCTCGTCGACGGCGTCCCCCGCACGCTGAGCCTCGACGCGTTCGTCCGCCACTGGGTGACGCACCAGATCGACGTCGTCGTGCGCCGCACCCGGTTCCTCCTCAAGCGGGCCGAGGAGCGGATCCACATCCTGCGTGGCCAGCTCAAGGCGCTGGACATGCTCGACGAGGTCATCGCCCTCATCCGCGGCTCGGAGAGCGGTGACGTGGCCAGGGTCGGCCTCATGGACCTCCTCGACATCGACGAGGTCCAGGCCGACGCCATCCTGGCGATGCAGCTGCGCCGTCTCGCCGCTCTCGAGCGCCAGAAGATCATCGACGAGCACGACAAGATCGAGGCGGAGATCCAGGACTACAAGGACATCCTCGCCTCCCCGCAGCGGCAGCGCACGATCGTGGCGGAGGAGCTGGGATCGATCGTCGCCAAGTACGGCGACGAGCGGCGCACCACCGTGGTGCCCTACGAGGGTGACATGTCGATGGAGGACCTCATCCCCGAGGAAGACGTCGTCGTCACCATCACCCGCGGCGGCTACGCCAAGCGGACGCGTACCGACAATTACCGCTCGCAGCGCAGGGGCGGCAAGGGCGTGCGCGGCACACAGCTGCGTGAGGACGACATCGTCGAGCACTTCTTCGTCACCACCACCCACCAGTGGCTGCTGTTCTTCACCAACATGGGCCGCGTCTACCGCGCCAAGGGCTACGAGCTGCCGGAGGGCGGCCGCGACTCCAAGGGCCAGCACGTGGCGAACCTCCTCGCCTTCCAGCCGGAGGAGCGCATCGCCCAGGTCCTCGCCCTGCGCAACTACGACGACGCCGACTACCTCGTGCTCGCCACCCGGTCGGGCCTGGTGAAGAAGACCCGCCTGCAGGAGTACGACACCAACCGCACCGGCGGGATCATCGCGATCAACCTGCGCGACGGTGACGACGGTGAGAAGGACCGCCTCGTCTCCGCCCAGCTCGTCAACAGCGACGACGACCTCCTGCTCGTGTCCCGCAAGGGTCAGTCGATCCGCTTCACCGCGACCGACGAGGCGCTGCGCCCGATGGGTCGCTCGACGTCGGGGGTCACGGGCATGAAGGTCCGCGGCGACGACGAGCTCCTCGCCATGGACGTCGTGCGCCCCTGGTACGAGAACGCCGCGCTCTTCGTCGTCACCGAGGGTGGCTACGCGAAGCGGACCGCCGTCGAGGAGTACCGGGTCCAGGGCCGTGGCGGGCTCGGGATCAAGGTTGCGAACCTCGTCGAGGCGCGGGGCGACCTCGTCGGCGCGCTCCTCACCAGCCCCGACGACGAGGTCATGGTCATCATGAGCGGCGGCAAGATCGTGCGGTCCGCCGTCGCGGAGGTCAACCTCACGGGTCGCAACACGCAGGGCGTCATCTTCGCCAAGCCGGACTCACGCGACCGGATCATCGCCGTCGCGCGTAACGCGGAGCGGGACGCCGATAGCGTAGCGTCGACCCCTGAGGAAGCGGAGGAGCCCGCCGAGGGTGACGACGGAGGAGACGCATGAGCAGCACCACTCCAGGGCAGGGCGCCGCAGAGGACGCGACGCGGCAGCAGGCCGATGCTGGGGCGTCGAGCGAGACCAGCACGCAGGACCGTGCGGCGATGCGTACCAGCCTCGCCGAGCGGTTCGCCGCGGCGCGTGGCGTCGAGGAGCACCCGGTGGTGCCCCGTCCGGGTGACACGGCGTCCGCCGGCGGCTCCTCGAGCCCCATGCCTCCCGGATCGTCCGGTGTCGCCGGCGGCTCGGCAGCGGCACCCCGCTACGGCGCCACCCGGACGGCTCCGGCGCAGCCGTCCCGCCCCGCACGGCAGACGACGCAGTCGGACGAGACGGTCGCAGGGCCGCCACCGAACCGACCGGCACCCGCCGGACCGCGGCGGGTGCGGCTCTCGGTCGCGCGCGTCGACCCGTGGTCGGTCATGAAGCTGTCCTTCCTCCTGTCGATCGCCGTCGGCATCGGCATCGTGGTCGCGGCCGCCGCCATGTGGTTCGTCCTCGACTCCATGCATGTCTTCGCCGACGTCGAGGAGCTGCTCCTCACCCTCGACTCGGAGAACTTCCTCCAGCTCATGGACTACGTCGCGTTCGACAGGGTCATCTCGATGGCGGCGATCATCGCCGTCGTCGACGTCCTGCTCCTCACGGCGCTGTCCACGCTCGGGGCCTTCCTCTACAACATCGTCGCGGCCCTCGTCGGTGGGGTACACCTGACGCTGACCGACGACTGACTGTGGCGAACATGACTCCTCACCGGGGCGTCCCGGGTTTGGGCGCGGCCAGCGCGCTGGGGTAGTCTGCTGCGGCACCCCCGGTGATCCCGGTGGTGCGTCGGGCCTATAGCTCAGACGGTTAGAGCGCTTCCCTGATAAGGAAGAGGTCACTGGTTCGAGTCCAGTTAGGCCCACCCCGATCCCGACCCGAGGAGGAGACGATGAGGAAGTTCCTCGGACTCGCCGCGCTGGCGACCGCGGGCTACGCCGTTTGGAGCAAGGTCAAGGCGGACCGCGAGGAGCGGGCCCTGTGGGCGGAGGTCACCGACAGCTTCGGTGGCAACACGTTCCCCGAGACCACTCCGACCACGGACGCCCCGGTCGGCTGACGCAGGTACGATCTTCCCTTGCCGGCCCCTCAGCCGGCCCGGGGGCCATGGCGCAATTGGTAGCGCACCTGCTTTGCAAGCAGGGGGTTGCGGGTTCGAGTCCCGCTGGCTCCACCATCACGTCATGACCCGGTAGCGGACAGGCACGGTGCCGTCGCCTAACTCCCGGTCGTCGGTCCGCTTCAGGGCTCAGCCTGGCGCGTGCCTACGGAACGGCAGCCCACCAGCGGGCCGTCGACGTACGGGGCGATTCGTGGGAGCCGGTCGCGCGGGTTACGGTTGAAAGATCAACCGGAGGCGGTCTCCGCCAGCACCAGATTGGACACCACGAAGCTATGGTCGTGTACAACGAGCTCATCGCCATCACGGCGGGTGCGGGCCTTGTCGGGTTCGCGAAGTTCCTCACGCTGATCCTGCGCAAGGAACGCGTCGAGAGTGAGGGGTGGGCGGCGTTCTTCGGCGTCACGGGCCTGCTGCTCTTCGCGTTGGGCCTGCACACCACGGTGACCTGGCCCTACGGCGGGGACGGCTTCGAGTACGCCAACATCGCCTTCGGCCAGCCGGCGGCCGGCTTCGGTGCGCTGCTGCTTCTCGCCGCCGTCTACCTGTGGCGTCAGCGCGCGCTCTACGACGGTGCTGTCGACGCGGCACACGCGAAGACGCTGGAGGCCTTCAAGCCGGTGAGCATCTTCGTCGGTGTGCTCGGTCTCGGCATGGCCGTCCTCGCGGTGTCCTTCGTCCGCTACCAGCTCGGTGCCGCCCCGCCGGAGGAGCCCATCACGGGGCGGTTCGGCCACCTGCCGCTGCTCGAGGCGATCTTCCTCGGCGGCCTGTGGGGCATCGTCGCGGTGGGCGCCCTGCTCTTCGCGGTCGCGCTGCTCACGGACCGGCTGCGGCTGCTCCGCTGGGTCGTGTGGACGTGGGTTCTCGGCGGCATCGCCTTCGCCCTCTTCGGGGCGATGAACTTCTACACGCACATCGGCATGTACTACAACATCGCCAACGGCACGATGATCAAGTGGTAGCCGGGCGAGGCTGACCGGCGCCCTGGCTAGCTGCCGAGCAGGGCTGCGATGTCCGTCGCCCCGAAGTACCGGGCGGTGGCCCGGGCGCTCGGTGAGCCGGCGTCCGGGTCGGCGCCCGCGGCGAGGAGCCTGCGCACGATCCCCGGTTCCTGCTTGAACACCGCGCAGACGAGAGCGTTCTGACCGCGGTCGTTTAGGCGGGACACGTCGGCGCCTCGCTCGAGGAGCATGGCCACTGTCTCCTCGTGCTCGCGGTAGCTCGCCAGGATGAGCAGCGTGTCGCCCTTGTCGTTGGTGAGGTCGACCGGCGCACCGGCGTCGAGGTAGGCGGCGAGCGCGTCCGTCTCCCCGTTGCGGGCGAGGTCGAACACGTGCGCCGCGACGGCGTGGACGTCGTCACTCAAAAGAGCTCCTCCCGGGTCGACGCGAGACGCCCGGGACCGCGTGGTCCCGGGCGCCCTGTCGCGCGATGAGTCGTGGTCTCAGGCGTTGCGGGTCGAGTCCACGTCCGTCTCGCCGCGACCGGAGTCGATCGGAGTGGTCGGTGCGTCGGCGGACCCGACGGCCGTCTCGGTCTCCACCGCGACCGTCTCGGCGTCCGCTGCGGGCTCGCCGTCCTCGACGCCTGCCGGCGCGGTGGTCACCTCTGCGGGGGTGGTCACGGTGGTGTCCTCCCAGTACTCCTCGGCCCACGGGTCGTCGACGGGCTGGGTGCGCCGCCACAGCAGGTATCCGGTGCCCGCGGCGGCCGTGCCGACGAGGACCCAGCCGAGCGTCTTGCCGGTGCGGTGCTTCTTGGGCTTGGTGGTCAGCGCCTTCTGTGCAGCCTTGCCCGCCTTGCCGGCACGGTCCTTGACGTTGCCCGAGCCGGAGGCCGCCTCCGCGGCGTCGTGCATGGCCTTCTGGACCCGGGGGAGGTAGTCGTCGACGAGCCTGTCGCGAGCGGTGTCGACGGCGGGCCGGGCCTTCTCGGCGGCCGCCTCGATCTTGGGGGCGGCGGCCTTCACGCCGTCGCGCCACGCCTTGTCGATCTTGGGGGCGGCGACGTCGGAGGCCCAGACCTTGCCCTGCTCTGCCAGCGCGACGGCGGCCTCGCTGGCCTTCCCGGCCTGCTCGCTGAGGACATGACCGAGCTCGACGGCCTGCTGGCGCACCTTCTCGGCGTCGACCTCGCTGATCTTGTGCTTGCGCGACATGTGCTCTCCCTCATGGCTTTCCGGGTACGTGACGCCCATCGTCCCACCTGGGACAGGCGAACGCACCATTCCGATGGTCGATTTCTCACGGCAGCGGCCGGACGGCCCGCCGGATCCCGCCCCAGCCTGCCACGCGGCCGACCGCAGGGCACGGTCGTGACCTGCGAGTGGGCGCGGTGGCGTGAAAGGATCGCCGACATGGAAGCAACTGTGCACACGAACCTCGGCGACATCGTCATCGAGCTGCTGCCCCACCACGCCCCCAAGACCGTCGACAACTTCGTCTCCCTCGCCAAGGGGGAGCGCACGTGGACCCATCCGGAGACGGGTGAGGAGACGACCGACCCGCTCTACGACGGCGTCATCTTCCACCGGGTCATCCCCAACTTCATGATCCAGGGCGGCGACCCCCTGGGGACCGGCACCGGTGGCCCGGGCTACACCTTCGACGACGAGATCCACCCCGAGCTGGACTTCACCCAGCCGTACATCCTCGCGATGGCCAACGCCGGCAAGATCGGTGGCCGCGGGACCAACGGCTCGCAGTTCTTCATCACGACGGCGCCGACCACCTGGCTGCAGGGCAAGCACACGATCTTCGGTCGCGTCGCCGACTCCGAGAGCCGCGCCGTCGTCGACCGCATCGGTGCCGTCCCGACCGGCCGCAACGACCGCCCCGTCGAGGACGTCGTCATCTCCTCGATCACCGTCGCCGACTGACGCATGACGGCCAGTCCGCACGGGCAGGCCGGCGGCGACCAGCCGCCGGTCTGCCCGCGGCACCCCGACCGGGTCTCCTACGTCCGCTGCCAGCGCTGCAACCGGCCGGTCTGCCCGGAGTGCCAGCGCCCCGCCGCCGTCGGGGTGCAGTGCGTGGACTGCGTCGCCCGTGCCCAGGCCGCTGTACCTGCCCGGCGCACGGTGTTCGGGGGCCGGGTCCGTGAGGGACGGCCGGTCGTCACGATCTCCCTCGTCGCGCTCTGCGTCATCGCCTACGTCGCCCTCAGGGCCGGCGGTGACGCACGCATCCACCTCGTCTTCGTGCCGTTCCTCGGTGAGGCGGAGCCGTACCGCTTCCTCTCGGCCGCCTTCATGCACGGCGGCTTCCTCCACCTGGCGGTCAACATGTACGCCCTGTGGATCGTCGGATCGGTCCTCGAGCCCGCCCTTGGCCGATGGCGCTTCCTGGCGCTCTACCTCGTCAGTGCGGTCGGTGGCTCGGTCGGGGTGCTGCTCTTCGCCGCCCCGGACGGTCTCGCCTGGCTGACGCCGGTGGTCGGCGCGTCGGGAGCGGTCTTCGGTCTGTTCGGGGCGATCGGCCTGGCGCTGCGTCGCCTCGGACGGGACACGACGCAGATCGTGGTGCTCATCGTCATCAACACGGTCATCGGTTTCACGATCCCCAACATCGCGTGGCAGGCGCACCTCGGCGGGCTCGTCACCGGGCTGGTGCTCGCCGCTGCCTACGTCTACGCGCCGCGCAAGCAGACCGCGCTCGTCAGCGTGGCCGCCACGGTGCTCGTGAGCGCGGCCCTCGTGGCTCTCGCCGTGGCGAAGTATGCCGTCTCACCCTGACGAATCACACCGATGTAGTTCTCCACAGGCTTCTGCACAGGTGTGGATGACACCGGTGTAGTTCTCCACAGGGAACTCCCCAGGTGTGCGTAACCATGCGCGGACCGGGACGACGAAGCGCCGGCCCCCCGAGGAGGACCGGCGCATCGGTGGACGGCGGCGTCAGCGCCAGCGCAGGGTCATGAGGAACCCGACGAGCAGCACGACGAAGCCGATGGCCAGGTTGAGGTTCCCGATGCCCGGGATGGGGCCGGCGGCCTGGACGATGTAGGTGATGACCACCCACAGCATCCCGACGACCATGAGGACGACGGCGGTCGGCACCCACCAGCGCGGGCTCTCCTTCGGCTGCGCAGGGGCGGGCGGGGGCGTGTACGTCGCCTTCTTCTTGCGGGGCTTTGACTCCGGCACTGTCAGCTCTCCTTCGGGTGTTCCGCCCGGCTGGCGGTACCTCGGACACGTCACGGCGCCGTTCACCTTACGAGGCGCACGGCACCTCCCCTAGCGTAGTGGTCGGAACGTCGCGGGCGGGCATCACGCGGGCAGGGACGAACGAGAGGGAGGTGGGCAGTGGACGGGTCGAGGACGGGCCGCAGGAAGGGGTCGGTCGCCGTGGGCCTGGTCGCGGCCGGCGCTGGCCTGCTGTTCGCGACCAGCGCGACCCTCTTCGACGACGACGCCGACCGGTCGCCGACCAATCTCGTCGACCTCGCACGCGTGGAGACCGCCCGGCTGGAGGACAACGAGGCCGAGGTCGCCGCCCTGCGGAAGGAGCGCGACGCACTCGTCGCGGCGCAGCAGCCGCAGACCGAGCCGGATCCCGAGAGGGCGGAGCTGATGGCCCTCGCCGCCGGGCGCACACCCGTGACGGGCCCGGGTGTCGTCGTCGAGCTCTGGGACGCACCCGCGCCTCCGGACCTCTCCTCCAGCGGGCTGCACCCCGACGACCTCGTCGTCCACCAGCAGGACCTGGAGGCCGTGATGAACGCGCTGTGGGTCGGCGGAGCGGAGGCGATGATGATCCAGGACCAGCGCATCACCTCCACCTCCTCGGTGCGCTGCGTCGGCAACGTGCTGCTGCTCCACGGCCGGCACTACTCCCCGCCGTACCGCGTCTCGGCGATCGGGGACCCGGACGCGCTGAGTGCGGCCGTGGAGGCGTCGCCCGGCGTCCAGGTCTACCAGCAGTACGTCCAGGCGGTGGGGCTGGGCTGGTCCATGGAGGAGGCGCAGGCGATCGACATGCCTGCCTACACGGGTTCCCTCCGGCTGGACCACGTCCGCGCCGCCGGGTGAACTACCCTCGTCGTAGACCCTGTGACCGACAAGAGGACTCACGATGGCGACCACGGACGTCGACCGGCTCGAGGAGCTGCCCTGGCAGCGGGACGACGACGCGCCGTCGCGGCGTACGCGTCCCCGCCGTCGTCGGCGTGGCTTCGTCGCCACCTTCGTCGGCGTCGTCGGCGAGCTCATGATCACGGCCGGCGTCCTCCTCGGACTCTTCGTCGTGTGGCAGCTGTGGTGGACGGACGTCGAGGCGAACAACTACCAGGCCGAAGTCCTGGAGGAGTGGCGCGAGAAGGGTGAGGTCATCGCTGCACCTCCTCAGGAGGCGGAGCAGCGCACCGACCCGCCGCCGCTCCCGGCCGTCGGTGCCGAGGGGGAGGTCATGGCGACCCTCCACATCCCGCGGCTCGGTGACTACGAGGAGACGATCGCGCACGGGACCGGGATGGCCGATGTGCTCAACAAGGGCTACATCGGTCACTACCCCGAGACCCAGCTCCCGGGCGAGGTCGGCAACTTCGCGACGGCGGCGCACCGGCAGTCCTACGGCGCGCCCTACCGGGAGATCGAGCAGATCGTCGAGGGGGACTCCCTCATCGTGGAGACGACCGACGCGTACCTCGTCTACGAGGTCGTCGACCACGAGGTCGTCCACCCGTCCCAGGTCGAGGTCATCGCCCCCGTACCGGGGGAGCCCGGCGTCGCACCGACCGAGCGGATGATCACCCTGACGACCTGCCACCCGCTGTTCTCCGCCGCGCAGCGGTGGATCACCTACGGCGAGTTCCAGTACTGGATCGACAAGAACGAGGGCATGCCGGCCGAGCTGCTCCAGGAGGGACGCTGATGTACGGCGCGCTGTGGCGGGTACTTCCCGGACCGGTCTGGTTCCGGGTCATCCTCGTGCTCCTGCTGGCGGCCGCGGTCGTCTACGCCTGCTTCACCTGGCTGTTCCCCGAGATCGCCCCCTACATGCCCTTCAACGAGACGACCATCGAGGACGGACCATGACCCGAGTACTCGTCGTCGACAACTACGACAGCTTCGTCTGGACGATCGTCGGCTACCTCGAGCAGCTGGGCGCGAGTGCCGTCGTCCAGCGCAACGACGAGGTGACCGCGGACCCGCGTGACTTCGCCGGGGTGCTCGTCTCCCCCGGGCCGGGCACGCCGAAGGAGGCCGGCGCGAGCCTCGACGTCATCGAGCGCTGCGCGGAGCACGCGGTCCCCATGCTCGGTGTGTGCCTGGGTCACCAGGCCCTGGGCGAGCTCTTCGGCGCCACCGTCAGCCACGCGGCCGAGCTCATGCACGGCAAGACCTCACCGGTGGATCACGACGGCAGCGGCGTCTTTGCCGGCCTTCCCACGCCCTTCACCGCGACGCGGTACCACTCCCTCGCGGTCGAGCGACCGACCGTGCCCGAGGAGCTGCAGATCACCGCCTCCACGGCCGGCGGGGTCGTCATGGCGCTCACTCACCGGGAGCTGCCGTTGCACGGCGTCCAGTTCCACCCGGAGTCGGTGCTGACCGAGCACGGGCACCGGCTGCTGGCGAACTGGCTCGCCATCGCCGGGGACGTCGACGCCCCGGCCCGCAGCGAGGGTATGGCACCACTCGTCCGAGCCTGACCCGGGCCCTGATCGGCAGCCGGTCCCTCGCCCGGCAGGATTCAGCAGGGCTTGGGGACCCGTGGCTACGGGCGGTTGCCACCGCCCTGGCTGCGGCCGAAGTCGCTGTTGCCCGGAGCTTCGGCCGCTCCGTCGGTGGGCTCCTCGTCGTCCGGCGGCGGGTCCTCCGTCGTCGGCTCCTCGGTGGTGGGCTCCTCGGTGGTCGGCTCCGGGGTCGGCGGGGCGACGGCCACGACGAGCTCGATCGTGCTGAAGCGCGGGACGGGTCCGGTCCGGTTCTGGTCGAGCACCGTGCCCGGGTCGACGTCCCCGGACGGCTGGTCCACCGGGGTGACCGTGAGGTTGAGCGCGCGCAGGGCCTCGGTGGCGGCCTCGATGGGCTGGCCGCGAAGGTCCGGGACCTCGACGTTTCCGGTGGCGATGTGGAGGACCACCTCGGAGTCCGGCTCGAGCGGGTCCCCGGCGGCCGGCTCGGTCTGAGCGACACGGTCCTTCTCGTACTGGGGGTCGTCGATCGGCTGGTAGGTGATGCGCACGCTGAAACCGAGCTCGTCCTGGGAGAGCTGGTCCTGCGCCTGTCGTTGGCTCAGGCCCACGACGTCCGGCATCGCCACCGAGTCCGGCCCGGCGGAGAAGCGCACGGTGACCGTCTCACCCTCCTCGACGGACTCACCCACCGCGGGCGCCGCGCTGACGAACAGCCCCGGCTCGATGTCGTCGGAGAACTCGGGCTCCCCGATGGCGAAGACCAGTCCTTCGTCCTCGATCGCCTGCCGTGCCTCGGTCTGGTCCATCCCCTCGAGGTTCGGCACCTCGACCACGGTGGGCTCGGTGGGCTCGTTGTCCTCGTCGGTGAGCAGCAGGTAGGCGACGCCACCGGCGGCCAGCAGGCCGACGAGCACGAGCAGCCAGACCCACCAGGGCGACCGCTTCTCCGGCTCCTCGTCCTCCTGTGCCTGCACCGCGGTGCTCGAGCGGGTGGCCGCCGGCATCGCCTGCGTGGCCGTGGTCGCGCCGATGACGGAGGTGGGCTGGCCGGCCGCGGCTGCCGCAGCGGCCCACGAGCTGGCCGCGGGCGCACCGACCGCGCCGCCGCGCATGGCCGACTCCAGGTCCGAGCGCATCGCGGCAGCGTCCGGGTAGCGGTCCTCGCGGTCCTTGGCCAGGGCCTTGAGGACGATGCGGTCGAGCGTCTCCGGGATGTCGGAGGCGACCTCGCTGGGTGCCTTGGGCAGCTCCCGGACGTGCTGGTAGGCGACCGCCACGGCGGAGTCCCCGCTGAAGGGCGGCTCCCCGGTGAGCAGCTCGTACAGCAGGCACCCGGTGGAGTAGATGTCGGACCGGGCGTCGACGACCTCGCCGCGCGCCTGCTCCGGGGAGAGGTACTGGGCGGTGCCGACGACGGCGTGGGTCTGGGTCATCGTCGCGGCGGAGTCGGCCATGGCGCGGGCGATGCCGAAGTCCATGACCTTGACCTGGCCGGTGGGCGTGAGCATGACGTTGCCCGGCTTGATGTCGCGGTGGACGATGCCCTCGCGGTGGGAGTAGGCCAGTGCCGAGAGCACCCCGATGACGATCTCGGTGGCCTCGTCGATCGGGACGGCCGAGCCGTCGACGAGCAGGGAGCGCACGGTGTGGCCCTCGACGTACTCCATGACGATGTAGGGCACGGGGGCGCGCTCGCCGCCGGAGGTGACGACGTCGTCCTCACCGGTGTCGTAGACCGAGACGATGGCGGGGTGGTTGAGGGAGGCGGCGGACTGGGCCTCGCGTCGGAACCGTGCCTGGAAGGTGGGGTCGCGAGCGAGGTCGGAGCGCAGCACCTTGATCGCGACCGTGCGCGAGAGCCGGCTGTCGTAGCCGATGTAGACCTCGGCCATGCCGCCTCGACCGATGAGCTCGCGGACCTCGTAGCGTCCTGCGAGCACCTTGGGTACTTCGTCCACCACTAGGGGTTCCTCACTGTCAGTCGGTCGGCTGGTCGCGTCTCGGGGGCGTTGCTCGCGGGCGCGCCCCCACCCATGGCAAGGGTACCGAGGGTCAGCGCGAGCACGAGGATGAGGCCCAGCCCCACGCCGACGGCGGTGAGCCAGAGGCGGTCGGCCGCGAGCTCGGCCCACGTCGGCCACCGCCAGGCGGGAGCGGGCCGCCGTCGTCGTCGGCTCTCGTCCGGTACGGGTAAGGAGCCCTCGGTCGGGGGGAGCGGCGCAGCGGGCGTGGGGACCTCGGCGGTGTCGTCGGTCATCAGCTGCTCCAGCCGCTGCGCGACCACCTCGGCCGAGTCCGGCCGGTCGGCCGGGTCCTTCGCGAGCATCGCGGTGACGAGGTCCCGAACAGGCCCGGGCACGTGCCCCGGAAGGGGCGGCAGCGGCGTCGTCACGTGTGCCATCGCGATGTCGACCTGGGTGGCGCCGGTGAACGGCCGGCGCCCGGCGAGGGCCTCGTAGGCGATGATTCCCAGCGCGTAGATGTCGCCAGCTGGCCGGGCCGGCTTGCCCATGGCCAGCTCCGGCGGCAGGTACTGGGCGGTGCCCATGACCATCCCAGCGGCGGTGAGCGCCGGCTGCCCGGTGCCGAGGGAGATGCCGAAGTCGGTGAGCTTGACGGTGCCGCGGGGCGTGATGAGGACGTTGGAGGGCTTGACGTCCCGGTGGACGACCCCGGCGCGGTGGACGGCGTGCAGCCCGCGGGCGCACTGGACGAGCAGGGGCACCAGCCGCTCAGGGGGCAGCGCCCCGTCCCGGTCGAGCAGCGCGGAGAGCGGCTCCCCGGGGACGTACTCCATGACGAGGAATCCACCGCCGTCCTGCTCGCCGTAGTCGAGGACGACGGCGACGTTCGGGTGGACGACCCCGCTGGCGTTGCGGGCCTCGGCGCGCAGCCTCGCCAGGGATACGTCGTCGCCGACGAGGTCCTCACGCAGCACCTTGGCCGCGACGGTGCGGCCCAGCAGGAGGTCGGTGGCCCGCCACACCTCACCCATGCCACCGACGGCGATGCGCTCAGTGAGCTCGTACCGCCCCCGCAGGACGTGGCGCGCCCGGATCGCCATGGTCAGTCCGCGAGCAGCGCGGCGAGGACCTGGCGGGCGATCGGTGCGGCCGTGGTGCCACCCGAGGCGATGTCGCCCTCGATGCCGCCGTTCTCGACGACGACGGCGACGGCGACGCGAGGGTCGTCGGCGGGTGCGAAGGAGGTGAACCAGGCGTGCGGTGGAGCGTCCGACCCGCTCTGCGCGGTGCCGGTCTTACCGGCGACGGCGATCCCGGGCAGCTGGGCGGCCCGGCCGGTGCCGTTCTCGACGACGCTCGTCATCAGCTCGGTGAGGACGTCCGCGGTCTCCGGGGACACGGACTCACGGAGCACGGTGGGCTCGGTGGTGGAGACGACCTCGAGGTCGGCGTTGCGTTCTGTCGCGACGAGGTAGGGCCGCATCTGCTCACCGCCGTTGGCGATCGCCTGGGAGACCATCGCCATCTGCAGCGGCGTGACCCGCACGTCGACCTGGCCCAGCGCGGACATCGCGGTCCGGGCGGCGTCCGCCTCCTCCGGGTACCGGGAGGCGGTGACGTCGAGCGGGATCTGCAGCGGCTGGCCGAACCCGAAGGCCTCGGCCTGCTCGGCGATCGCCTCCGCCCCGAGGTCCATGCCCAGCTGCGCGAACGTCGTGTTGCACGACTGCTCCATCGTGTACCGCAGCGGTGCGGTGTCCTCGGCCGTGCACGCGATGCCACCGGGGTTGTTGACGACCTGTGTCGACAGCGGCAGCTGGAGCTGCGCCGGGGAGGGGACGGGGCTGTCGGCCTCCAGGCCCTGCTGCTCGATCGCGGCTGCCGCCACGACGACCTTGAAGGAGGAGCCGGGGGCGTACAGGTCCCCGGCAATCGCCCGGTTGACGAGCGGGTCGGTCGGGTCCGCGAGGAGGGCGTCGTATGCCTCCTGCGCCTCCTGCGCCTCCTCGGCCGAGTGCACGGCCAGCGCGTTGGGGTCGAAGCTCGGCTTGGACACCATCGCGAGGATGGCGCCGGTGCGCGTGTCGAGCGCGACGACGGCGCCCCGCGCGTCCCCGAGGGCGTCCCAGGCCGCCTGCTGCGCGGCCGGGTCCAGCGTGAGCTCGACCGACCCGCCCTGGGGCTGCCGGCCGGTGATGAGGTCCTGGAGGCGCTGGACGACGAGGGAGTCGGCGGTCCCGCCGAGGACCTCGTTGGCCGCCCTCTCCATCCCCGTCATCGAGCTGAGCGCGGCGGCGAAGTAGCCGGTCGAGTGCGCGTAGAGGTGGGGGACGGCGTAGCTGCGCTGGTAGCGGTAGGACGTGTCCACGGGTGTCGAGGAGGCGATCGACTCCCCGGCGACGATGATCGGGCCGCGGTCCTGGCCGAACTCGCGGTAGATGGTGCGCACGTTGCGGCCGTCGGCGTTGAGCGAGGGTGCCTGGACGAACTGCACGGAGGTGGCGGCGACCATGAGGGCGAGGAACATGAGGGCGGCGATGGTCGCGAGCCGGCGGACGGGGGTGTTCACGACAGCCTCACCACCTCGGTGGGGTTCGCGTCGTCCCCGGTCGGCCGGAAGGTTACCTCGGCGACGTCCCCGGCGGTGGGCAGGGGGCCGATGGGCAGGTCCCCGGTCATCGCGGCGGGGCGCCGGGCTGCGTCGGAGACCCGCAGCAGGATCGCGACGATCATCCAGTTGATGAGCAGGGAGGATCCACCCTGCGCGAGGAAGGGCATCGTCAGGCCGGTGAGCGGGATGAGCCGGGTGACCCCACCGACGACGACGAAGCACTGGAAGGCGACGACGAAGGACAGGCCCGAGGCGAGCAGGGTGCCGAAGCCGTCCCGCACCCCGATCGCCGCGCGCATTCCGCGCTGGACGAGCACGAGGTACATGAGGAGGATCGCGAGCAGGCCGGTGAGGCCGAGCTCCTCGGCGAGCGAGGCGATGATGAAGTCGGAGTTGGCGTAGGGGACGATGTCCGGGCGTCCCTGTCCCCAGCCGGTGCCCATGAGCCCGCCGGAGGCCATCCCGAAAAGGCCCTGGACCACCTGGTAGGACCCACCGAACTGCCGTGAGTACACCTCGGGGTCGAGCGCGTCGAGCCACACCTCGAAGCGGGCGCCGACGTGCCCGAGCGTCGTGGCCGCGAGGGCCGCGCCGCCACCGAAGAGCAGCAGGCCGATGAGCACCCAGCTCAGCCGCTCGGTGGCGACGTAGAGCATGGCGACGAACAGCGCGAAGAACAGCAGGGCCGTGCCGAGGTCGCGCTGGAAGACGAGGACGACGAGTGCGACGCCCCACGCGAGGAGGATCGGGCCGAGGTCCCGCACCCGGGGGAGCTGCAGCCCGAGCACCTTGCGGCCCGCCAGCGCGAGGGTGTCGCGGTTGGTCACGAGGTACCCGGCGAAGAAGATCGCGAGGAGGATCTTGGCCAGCTCGGCGGGCTGGAAGGACATGCCTCCGAGCGAGATCCAGATCCGCGCACCGTTGATCTCGCGCCCCAGGCCGGGGAGGAGCGGCAGGAGCAGCATGGCCAGGCCGACGATCATCGCGCTGTAGGTGTACCTGCGCAGCAGGCGGTGGTCGCGCAGGGCGACGACGACGGCGACGGCGGCCCCCATGCCGAGCATCGTCCAGAGCACCTGTCGGCTGGCGAAGGCGGTGCCCTCGGCGATGTCCAGCCGGTGGATCATCGCCAGGCCGAGGCCGTTGAGGGCGACGGCGGTCGGCAGGATGACCGGGTCGGCGTACGGGGCGCGCCAGCGCAGGACGACGTGGGTGACCAGGGCGAGGAGGACGAGCACCCCCACCTGGGTGACCATCCCGGCGGGCGGGCTGCCCGTCGTCGCCAGACCGACCTGGAGGTAGGCGTACAGGCCGATGGCGAGGGCGAGAAGGAGCATGGCCAGCTCCACCCAGCGTCCCGGGCGAGCCGCCTGCTGACTGACGATGGCCATCAGGCGCCGTCCGTCGTCGTCGGGTCGGGTGTGGGTGTCGGCGTGGGGCTCGGGGAGGCGCTGCTCGAGCCGCGGACCTCGGAGCGCAGCTCCACCACGCGGTCCTCGGCCTGCTCGAGGGAGGAGACGGTGAGGGTCGCGTCGAGGCGGTCCTGGGCGTAGCCGGGGAGCTCGTCGAGCCGGAGGTCGGTGCGGGTGTGCACCGATGACAGTGACAGCGGGCCGACCTCCTGGGGGATGCCCCGGTAGATCGCGACGACGTCACCGGCGGGGGCGAGGAAGTACTGGGTCTGGGTCCACCGGTAGCCGAGCCAGGCGCCGGTGGCGAGCAGTGCCAGGACGAGGAGTGTGATGAGGGTGCCACCGAGCCAGCGGCGGCGGCGGGGCGGGGCGGGCTCGTCGTCGTCCTCCGCGGCGGCGGCCGGGCTGAGGGCGGCGGCCCGTCCCGCGGCGCCGGCGGTGCCGCGGGTGCCCCGGAGCCGGTCGGTGGCGGCGGACCCGACGACCTGCGGTGACGAGGCGGGGACGATGCCCTCCGGCAGGCGGTCGGCGTCGAGGAAGTCAGCGACGACGCACGTGACGTTGTCCGGTCCGCCCCCGCGCAGCGCAAGGTCGATGAGCTTCTCCGCGCAGCGTCCCGGGTCCCGGACGCGGATGAGGGTCTCGGCGATCGTCTCGGCGCTGACCACGCCGGACAGACCGTCGGAGCACAGCAGCCACCGGTCACCGACCTTCGCCTCGCGCACCGACTCGTCGAGGATGACGTCGCCGTCGGTGTCACCGAGGACGCGCAGCAGGACCGAGCGCTGGGGGTGTCGCTCGGCCTGCTCGGGACTGAGCCGACCGATGTCGACGAGGTGCTGAACGAAGGTGTGGTCGGCGGTCACCTGGGTGAGCTCCCCGTCACGCAGGAGGTAGGCCCGGGAGTCGCCGATGTGGACCATGGCGATCTTGTTCTCCGACCGGAGGATCGCGATGCACGTCGTGCCCAGCCCGGCGAGCTCCGGGTCGGCCTCGGCACGCTCCTCGAGATCGCTGTGGGCGGCGGCGACCGCCTCGCGCAGGCTCGGCAGGAGGTCGTCGGCGGCCGGGTGCTCCTCGTCGAGGTGGACGAGGTGCGCCAGCGCCACGGAGGAGGCGATGTCCCCACCCGCCGGACCGCCCATACCGTCGGCGAGCACGAGGAGGTGCGGGCCTGCGTAGCCCGAGTCCTGGTTGGTCGACCGCACGAGCCCCACGTCCGAGCGGGCGGCGAAGTTGACGGTCAGCGGCATGGGCATGCTCAGCGCTGCAGCTCGATGACGGTCTGGCCCACGCGGACGGGCGTCCCCGGAGCGAGCTGCACGGGCTGGGTGAGGCGGCGGTCGTTGACGAAGGTGCCGTTGGTGGAGCCGAGGTCCTCGACCCACCAGGCGCCGTCCTGCGGGAAGAAGCGGGCGTGCCGGCCGGAGGAGTAGTCGTCGTCGAGGACGAGAGTGCACGCGGGCGAGCGGCCCACGACGATCGCCGAGGCCAGGGGCAGGGTCGTGCCGGTGAGCGGACCCTGCGTGACGACCAGGCGGGAGGCGGTGTTTCGAGCGGGACGCTTCGGCGCCGCCGGCGTGGGCTCGCGCCGGGTACGGCCGCCACGGGAGCGGCGGGTGATCGTCGTGCCGAAGATGTCGCGCCGCAGCACCGCGAGAGCCCCGAGGACGAAGACCCACAGGAGCGCGAGGAAGCTCAGGCGCAGCAGCGTGACAGCCAGCTCGGTCATCGGTCGGTCACCAGCCCGCCGCGTCGTCGGCCGCGCCGTTCCAGAACATGATCCGGGTCCGGCCGATGGTGATCGTGTTGCCGTCCAGCAGCGTGGCAGCCTGGATGCGGTGCCCCTCGACGAACGAGCCGTTGGTGGAGCCGAGGTCCGTCGCCACCGTCCCGCTCGGGGTGACACGCAGCTCGAGGTGACGGCGGGAGACGCCGGAGTCGTCGACGACGATGTCCGCCTCCGTGCCGCGGCCCAGGACGGTCACCGGGCCGGTGAGGAGGTAGCGCTGACCGTCGATGTCGACGATCGGGTGCCGGGCCGAGGCGGCGGTCGACGTCGCGGGCGCCGCGCTCCCGCGGCGGGTGGCCGGCGTGACGCTGAGGCGTCCGGTCTCGACCGCCTCGTCGGTCTCGAACGTGACGCGCACGGGCCCGACGAACGCGTAGTGCTGACTGTCCGCGTGCTCCGTCGCGGCGGTGACCATCTCCTCCGCGAGGGCGTCGGCACCCCAGGCGTCGACACGCTCGCGGTCGCTCTGGCTGAGGAGGACGGTGAACTCGTTGGGGACGACGGTGCGGTCACGGGAGACTGCGGCGGCACGGTCATCCATGGTGCGACGGATGGCGCTGGCGATCTCGACGGGCTTGACCTCACTGCGGAACGCCTTCGCGAAGACGTTGTTCACCGCGTTCTCGACCTTCTTCTCGAAGCGATCGAGTGCTCCCATCACGCACCTCCTCCCATAGCCCCCTGATCGTAACGATCTTGCATCGTTCCTGACGCATTCGTGCTCCGGCCGGGGTGCGCCACCCCTACAGCGTCGCACGTGCGTGCCCACCTGCTGTGACACCGCTCTCGATGTCGGCGCGGGCGTCGTCGACGAGACCGCGTGCGTGCTAACCTCGACCTCGCTGTGCACGCAGCATGCGCGAGTGGCGGAATAGGCAGACGCGCACGGTTCAGGTCCGTGTGCCCGAGAGGGCGTGGGGGTTCAACTCCCCCCTCGCGCACAGCAGAAGACCCGCAGGAGTTCGACGAGACGTCGAGGTTCTGCGGGTCTTCTCATGACATCAGCCGAGGCGTGGCATGACCTCCCACGTGCCGATGACGTACACGGCGATGCCGATGATGCTCGTGGCGCCCATGCCGGCTGCGGCTCCCGAGATCGCCTTCGCCCCAGGTTTCCGCCCGAACTGGAGGCCCAGGCCCACTGCCGCGGCACCCAGCACGAGAGCGACGGTCCACGCAGTGACCGGAATCGTGTAGACGTTCTCGTAGTCGAACCGGGCCACCGCACGACGCCCGGCCCACGGGGCCAGCACCGCCGAGACCCAGGCGACCAATGACGAGACCGCGCCGCACGCGAGGGCAGCAACTGGCCCAACCATCGAGTGCTCGGACCGACCGGCCGGGTCCCCGGGGTGCGCGGCGGGGTGCGGATCGCCCACTGGATCGACCTCGTCTCTCACCTGATCTGACGGCCCGTCGCGTTGTCGTCCGGCTCTTGACGACCCTAGTGGGAGAGATCCTTCCTGTGGGGGCAGTGCCGGAACGGGCTGCGCGGCTCCCGTCCTGCGCCACCCGGTGCCGACCCACAGGACCTCCCCGCGGCCTCATCCGACGAGCGCAGCCTGCCGCAGGTCGAGCAGTGCGCAGATCCGCTCCGTGCAGCTGCCGCACCCGGTGCCGGCCCGGGTGGCCGCGCCGACGTCCGCCACAGTGGCGCACCCGTCGTGGATCGCGGACTCCACCGCGCCGACCGTGGCCCCGGAGCACCGGCAGAGCGTGTCCTCGGGTCGCGCGCCGACACGGGGCGGGGTGTCGGCGACCTCCAGGTTCAGCAGGCTGGCCCGGTCGGCCGGGAGCTCGGCCCCCCGTTCCAGGAGCAGGACCAGCTCGGCCGCCGTCCGTGGCAGGCCGATGCACACGACGCCCGCGAGGACCCCGTCGTCCGTGACGATCTTCGCGTAGCTCCGGTGCGCCGGGTCGGCCCACTGGGTCACCTGCCGAGCCCCGTCGAGCGCGTCGAAGGGCTCGTCGTCGACGGCGCCGGCGACGACGACGTCGAGACCGCGAGCCTTCAGCAGGAGGGGAGCGGGACGCTCCGGCGTCAGCGGTCCGGTACCCGAGCCCAGCAGGTGCGCCGCGAGCCACTCGGCCTGCCGCCAACCGGGCCCCACGAGCCCGGCCGGGCCGGTTCCCTCGCCGCACGACGGGCAGGTCGGTGCCGGGCACCGAACCTCGGCGCAGTCCCCGACGGCGTAGACCCGGTCCTCGGCACGGAGCTGGTGGTCAACGCGGATCCCGCGGCCCACGGCGAGGCCGGCCGCCTCCGCGAGCCGGGTGCGGGCACGCACCCCGCACGAGACGAGCAACAGCCCGCCCCGCACGACCTCGCCGTCGGCCAGCTCCAGACCCGCGAACCGGCCGTCGGTACCGACCCGGACCACCGTGGCGGACCCGGCGACCAGGTCGATGCCGGCCGCGCGCATCTCGGCGGCCAGCAGGCGGCCACCGCCGTGGTCGAGGACGCCGTGCAGGGGCCAGGCGCCGGTGTGCACGAGGGTGACCGGCGCGCCCTCCTCGCGGGCGGCGAGGGCTGCCTCGACGCCGAGGACGCCACCTCCGAGGATGACGACGGAGTCGCCCGCCGCGAGCGCGCCGCGCACGTCGGCGGCGTCCTCCAGGTCCCGCAGCGTGGTGGCGCCGGGCGGCAACCCGTTCTCGAGACCGGCTAGGGGAGGCACGAACGCCCGCGCGCCGGTCGCCAGCACGAGGCGGTCATAGCGGTGGTGACCGCCGTCCGCGGTCTGCACGCACCGGTGGGACCGGTCGATCGCCACGACCTCCGTGCCGAGCTCCACCCGCGCGCCCGCTGCGCGCAGGCCGTCCACGTCCAGCGAGGTGAGGGTGGTCGGGTCGACCCGCCCGACCGCGACCTCCCCGAGCAGCACCCGGTTGTAGGCCGGTGCCCGTTCCGCGCCGAGCACGGTGAGTGCCACCCGTCCCGCTGTGACGGTCGGGAGCAGCTCCTCGACGAGGCGGGCGGCCACGGGACCGAACCCGACGATGACGATCTGTTCACTCATGTAAGTCGGTCTCCTCCGGGACGGCGCGGACGTGGACGGCGGCGGCCTTGAACTCGGGCATGCCCGAGATCGGGTCGGTGGCGCTGGAGGTCAGCTCGTTGGCGCTGCCGGGGAAGTGGAACGGCAGGAAGGCGGAGTCCTGGCGCACCTCGCGGCTGGTGCGGACCGGCACCCGGACCGTCCCGCGGGCGCTACTGACCTCGGCCTCGCCCCCGTCCCGGACACCCAGCCGCCTCGCGGTCACCGGGTTGAGCTCGAGCTCGGGTCCGGGCCGGGTGGCCGTGAGCTCACCGACACGGCGGGTCTGGGTGCCGGACTGGTAGTGCTCGAGCAGCCGTCCGGTGGTGAGCGCGAGCATGCCGTCGCGGGCGAGGGCCTCGGCCGGACGCCCTACCGCCACCGGGACCAGGTGCGCCCGTCCGTCGTCGTGCGCGAAGCGGTCCAGGAAGAGCCGCGGCGTCCCCGTGGACCCGGACGGGTAGGGCCAGTACGCGGGCCGGTCCTCGTCGTCCAGCACCCGGTGGGAGAGCCCGGAGTAGTCCGCGCGTCCGCCGGCGGACGCGCGGGCCAGCTCGGCGAACACCTCGGCGGGCTCGTCGCCGAACGGCACGGGTGAGCCGAGCCGCGCCGCGAGGTCGGCGAGGACCGCGAGCTCGTCGCGCACACCCGGTGGCGGGGGCAGGGCCCGCCGACGCCGCAGCACCCGGCCCTCGAGGTTGGTCATCGTGCCTTCCTCCTCGGCCCACTGCGCCACCGGGAGGACGACGTCGGCCAGGGCGGCGGTCTCGGAGAGGAAGAAGTCGGTGACCACGAGCAGGTCCAGCCGACCCAGCGCCACCCGCACCGCAGGCGCGTCGGGCGCCGAGACCGCCGGGTTGGACCCGTGCACGAGGAGGCACCGCACACCGCCCGGCTGCCCGAGCGTGGTGAGCAGCTCCACCGCCGGCAGGCCGGGCCCCGGGATCGTCCCGGGCTCGACCCCCCACACCGCGGCGACGTGCGATCGCGCGGCCGGGTCGGTGATCGAGCGGTACCCGGGGAGCTGGTCCGACTTCTGCCCGTGCTCGCGCCCGCCCTGACCGTTGCCCTGCCCGGTGAGGGTGCCGTACCCGTTGCCCGGCGTGCCCGGCAGCCCGAGCAGCAGCGCAAGGTTGATGGCCGCCGTGGCGGTGTCGGTGCCGTCGACGTGTTGCTCCACCCCCCGTCCGGTGAGCACGTAGCACCCGCGGTCGCCGGACCGGCCCCCGCGGGCGGCCTCCGCCAGCTGGTGGGCGGTGCTGCGCACCAGCGCCGCGGGCACCCCGGTCACCTGTTGCACGCGTTGTGGCCACCACCCGCTGACGCTGCGCACCAGCGCGGGGTAGCCGCTGGTCCTGTCCTGGACGTAGGCCTCGTCGACCAGCCCGTCGTGGATCACCACGTGGCACAGGCCCAGGAGGAGGGCGAGGTCGGTGCCGGGCGTGGGCTGCAGGTGCCGGCCGGCGCCGTCCGCGGTCAATGCCGCCGTCGAGGAGCGCCGCGGGTCGACCACCAGCAGCCCACCTTCGGCGCGGGCGCCGTTCAGGTGCTGGACCAGCGGTGGCATCGTGTCCGCGACGTTGGAGCCGAGCAGGAGCACCGCACCGGCGCCGTCGAGGTCGGTGAGCGGGAAGGGTAGCCCGCGGTCCAGACCGAACGCCCTGTTGGCGGCCGCAGCGGCGGAGGACATGCAGAAGCGTCCGTTGTAGTCGATGCGTGAGGTGCGCAGCGCGACCCTGGCCAGCTTGCCCAGCGTGTAGGCCTTCTCGTTGGTCAGTCCTCCGCTGCCGAAGACCCCGACCGCGTCCCGACCGTGCGCGCGCTGCGTCGCGCGCACCCCGCGGACCACCCGGTCCAGCGCCGCGTCCCACGAGGCGGCGTGCAGCTGCCCGTCCGTGCCCCGCAGGAGCGGGGACGTCAGCCGGTCCGGGGCGGTGAGCAGCTCGGGCGCCGTCCAGCCCTTCCGGCACAGCCGGCCGTTGTTCGTCGGGAAGTCCCGCCCGGCCACCGACGTCTCTCCCGAGGACTCGGTGCTGAGCGTGGTGGCGCACTGGAGGGCGCAGTAGGGGCAGTGTGTCGGTGTGCCCACGGCCCTCAGACCCCCGCCTCGGCGAACCGGGAGCCGCGCCGCCCGTAGCAGACCCACGCGAGCGCCATCAGGGTGACGTAGACGGCGACGAAGCCGTGGAACGCGGTGTCGTAGGAGCCGGTGACCTCGTTGGAGACGTTGAGGACCTGAGGGATGACGAACCCTCCGTAGGCGCCGACGGCGGAGACCAGGCCGAGTGCTGCGGCGGCCTTCCGTCGCGGCTCCACCCCGTCACCGGTGTGCCCGCGCACGGCGAAGACGGCGGGGATCATCCGGTAGGTGGCCCCGTTGCCCAGGCCGCTGGCGGCGAAGAGCGCGAGGAACAGCCCGAGGAACACCCAGAAGTTGGTGAGCGGCAGGGTGAGGACGACGGTGAGGGAGAGGGCCGCCATCCCACCGAGAGCCGCGACGGTCACCCGCGCCCCACCCAACCGGTCCGCGAGGTGACCGCCGTACGGCCGGGCGACGGAGCCGACGAGCGGGCCGAGGAAGGCCAGCGACAAAGCCGCGCCGCCGACGGCGATGGCGGAGAACTGCGGGAAGACGTCGGCGATGAGCTTGGGGAAGACGGCGGAGAACCCGATGAACGAGCCGAAGGTCCCGACGTAGAGCACGGCGATCACCCACAGGTGTGGCTCGCGCAGGGTCGCCAGGGCACCGGCTACGTCACCGCGAGCGTCGGTGAGGTTGTGCATGTAGCGCCACGCGCCCCACGCGGCGAGCAGGATGAGCGGGACCCACACCAGGCCGGCGAGTGGGAGGCCCAGAGCCACGGCCGCGCCCGCCGAGACGACCACGGGGACCGCGAGCTGGGCGACCGCGGCACCGAGGTTCCCGCCGGCGGCGTTGAGACCCAGCGCCCAGCCCTTCTCCCGCGCGGGGAAGAAGTAGGTGATGTTGGCCATCGAGCTGGCGAAGTTCCCCCCTCCGAAGCCGGCGAGGGCGGCAGCGCCCAGCAGCACGGGGAACGGCGTGGCCGGGTTGGTGACGCACACGGCGAGCGCGCAGGCGGGGAGGAGCAGCAGCAGCGCCGAGACGGTCGTCCAGTTCCGACCGCCGTAGCGCGCCACCATGAACGTGTAGGGGATGCGCAGGGTCGCGCCCACCAGGCTCGGCACGGAGATGAGCCAGAAGACCTGGGCCGAGCTGAGGTCGAAGCCGGCCGCCGGCAGCTGGACGGCGACGACCGACCAGAGCTGCCACACGACGAACCCGAGGAACTCGGCGAACACCGACCACCGCAGGTTCGTGGTGGCCACCGCCCGGCCGATGAGGGACCACTGGCGGGTGTCCTCGGGGTCCCAGCCGTCGATGTGGCGCCCGGGACGCATCCGGAGGCGTGGTGTCGCACCCGGCGCGGTGACCGGTGCGGGTGTGGCTTGCTGCGTGGTCATGGTGTCCCTCCTGCCGACGTGGACCCGACGCTAGGGACGAGGTGTTTCGGGGAAGCCAAGGTGCCGTTACGCCCGCATCTCTCTTCCCTCACCGTCCGTGGCGGCCGGTGTGAGAACTCGGTCAGACGTTGAGGCGGTAGCCCCGCTTGGTGACGGTGACCACGAGACGGCGGTCGGGCAGCACCTGCCGGAGCCGTGTCAGGGTCATGTCGAGGGCCCGCTCGCTGGTCAGCTCCGGCACCCGGGAGAGCAGCTGGCTGCGGCTGAGTACGCCGCCTCCCGAGGAGATGAGGGCACGCAGGAGCGCGAGCGGCGCGGGAGCCAGCGGTACCGCGACGTCTCCGAGCACGAGCGTGCGCCCACGCAGACGGAGCGTGCCGACCGCCGTCGTCACCTCCTCGACGCGGTCGTGGGCCAGGTGGTCGCAGACGACGCGGATGAGCGCTCCCATGCGGTAGCGCTCGGGCACGAGGGGCGTGATGCCGACGGCCTCGAGGGGCGCGGCCGTGACCGGTCCCACCGCTGCGGCAACGACGTCGGTGCGGAGCGCGGCCACCAGGGCGTCGTGCCGGCCGAGCTCGGCGGCGGTGCTGAGCAGTGCGTCGACGGCAGGCGCGGAGGTGAACGTGACGACGTCGAGCTGGCGGGCGCACACGGCGTCGATGAGCCGGGGGACCCGTGTGGTGCCCTCGGGCTTCATCCACCGGTAGGGCTCCACGGTGAGCACCTGTGCTCCGGCCGCACGGAGGCGGTCGAGCTGCTCGCCGTCGGTGTACCCGTGGAGCTGGACGGCCACGGTCCTGCCCGCCACGCCCTCGGTCAGGAGCAGGTCCACCACCGAGGAGGTGCGCTCGTCGGTGGCGATCCCGGCGTCGTCGAGTCCGCTGGCGCGCACCGCGCCCCGCGCCTTCGGGCCGCGGACGAAGATCCGTGACCGACCGAGCACCTCCAGCAGCTCCTCCCCGACGCCGGCGGCGTCGGCCCCCTCCGCCCACCGCCGCATCCCGTAGGCGGTGGTGACGACGACGACGTCCGGGCGGGCGGCCAGGATCGCCACGGTGTCCGCGATGAGGGCCTCGTCCTCCCCCACCGGAGCGATCTGCAGCGCGGGGGCGTGGATCACCTCGGCACCACGGCGCTCGAGGGCCCCGATGAGGTCCTCGGCCCGGCGGTCGGAGGTCACCCCGATGCGGAAGCCGGTGAGCTGCTCGGCGGCTGCGGTGCTCGCCCCGGTCACGCCGGTCCCACCCCGGCCGGCTCGACGGAGTCCGCGATGTGAGCCGGGGCGTCGCGCCCGAGGCGCACGACATCGCCGACGACGACGACTGCGGGGGAGGAGCAGCGCGTGAGGACTCCCGTGGAGACGGCGTCCGCGATGGTGCTGTAGGTCGTGACCTGGTCGACCCGGTACCCCCGTTCGACGACGGCGAGCGGGGTCGTCGGGTCCATCCCCACCCGGTGCAGCCCGGCGACCGTCTGCTGCAGCGTGCCCACCCCCATGAGCACGACGATCGTCCCGCCCAGCCCGGCCAGGTGGGTGAGCTCGGCATCGGTCAGCGGTGCGTGGCCGGAGATCACCGTGAAGCTGCGGGAGACCTCGCGGTGCGTGACGGGGATCCCGGCCGCTGTGGGCACGGAGACCGCACTGGTGACGCCCGGCACGACGGTGACCGGGATGCCGGCCGCGGCGCCGGCACCGACCTCCTCGCGGCCCCGGCCGAACACGAACGGGTCCCCGCCCTTGAGCCGCACCACGGTCTTCCCCGCACGCGCGTGGTCGAGGAGCATCGCCTCGATGTCCTGCTGGGGGACCGCGTGGCGTCCGGGCCGCTTGCCCACGTCGATGAGCTCCGCGCCGTGGGTGAGCTCGTCGAGGTCCTCGTGGGGAGCGAGCCGGTCGTACAGGACGACGTCGGCCTCGGCGAGTGCCCGCCGCGCAGCCAGCGTCATGAGCTCCTCGACCCCCGGCCCACCGCCGACCAGGATGATCTGCCCGCCGGGAGCAGCAGCCGGTTCACTGACGACGAGGTGGTGCTCGCGCAGCTCGGCCAGCACCGGTCCCCACGCGGGGTTGCCGTCGGTGACGGAGACGACGAGGTCCACCGGACGTGCCAGCGCACGTCGGGCCTCCTCGGGCGTCGACGCGGTTCGCACCGCCGCCCCGGCGTGGGAGTAGCGGCGTAGTGCCCGGCGCGAGGCGTGGGCGGCGCCGAGCAGCAGCACGGTCCGGTCGGAGAGATCGAGGTCCAGGTTCACCGCCCGGCCCTCCCGTCTCGGACCGGGATCCGCGCACCGGACAGGACGACCGGCTCGGGGTTGGGGACTTCGGCGAGCTCCACGCCGGGAGGGAGGTGGCCGGCCCGCTCGACGGCGGTCGCCGGACGTCGTTGACCCCGCTCCCGCACGTAGACCGTCGAGGGGTCGGCGGTGGTGGGGGCGTTGACGAACGAGCGGAAGCGCCGCAGGCGCTCCGGGTCGGCGAGGGTGGCGGCCCACTCGTCCCGGTAGCTCCCCACGTGCCGGGACATCGCCTCCTCCAGCTCGGCCGCGATGCCCAGTGAGTCCTCGACGACCACCCGGCGGACGTGGTCCAGCCCGCCGTCCAGGTCCTCCATCCAGCGCGCCGTGCGCTGCAGGCGGTCGGCCGTGCGGATGTAGTACATGAGGTACCGGTCGATGTAGCGGACCAGGGTCTCGTCGTCGAGGTCCTGGGCGAGCAGCTGGGCGTGGGCGGGCTGGAAGCCGCCGTTGCCGCCGACGTAGAGGTTCCAGCCCTGGTCCGTGGCGATGACCCCGACGTCCTTGCCGCGCGCCTCGGCGCACTCGCGCGCACAGCCGGAGACGCCGATCTTCAGCTTGTGCGGCGAGCGGAGCCCGCGGTAGCGCAGCTCCAGGTCCACCGCCATCGCCACCGAGTCCTGCACGCCGTAGCGGCACCAGGTGGAGCCGACGCAGGACTTCACGGCCCGCAGCGACTTGCCGTACGCCTGCCCGGACTCGAAGCCCGCGTCCACGAGGCGCTTCCAGATGTCCGGCAGCTGGTCCAGCCGGGCACCGAACATGTCGATGCGCTGGGCCCCGGTGATCTTGGTGTAGAGCCCGAAGTCCTCCGCGACGGCGGCGATGACCGCGAGCTTGGCGGGGGTGATCTCCCCGGCGGGCACCCGCGGCACCACCGAGTAGGTGCCGTCCTTCTGCAGGTTGGCGAGCGCGCGGTCGTTGGTGTCCTGCAGCGCCCCCCGGCCCGCGTCCAGCACGTACTCCGCGTGCTGGGAGGCGAGGACCGAGGCGATCACCGGCTTGCAGACGTCGCACCCGCGGCCGCGTCCGAACCGGTCCATCACCTGCTCGAACGAGACGAGCCCGAGCGCACGGACCGCCTCGAAGAGCTCGGCCCGGGAGAGCTCGATGTGCTCGCACAGCGCCCGCGAGACGGTGAGGCCGCTCCTCGTGAGCTCCGCCTCGAGGGTCTTCTTGAGCAGCGGCACGCACGAGCCGCACTGGGTGCCTGCCCGGGTGCAGGTCTTCAGCGCGCCGAGGTCGTGGCACGGGTCGCCGTCCTCACCGCGCACGGCGGCGCGCACGGTGCCCATGGAGACGTTGTTGCACGAGCACAGCGTGGCCTCGTCGGGGAGGTCGGCCTCCGGCGCGGCACCGCCCGAGGCGGAGAGGTACGCGCCCGGCTCGGCACCGAGCTCGTGGCCGAGCATGGGGCGCAGCGCGGTGTAGGGACCCGCGTCCCCGACGAAGATGCCACCCAGGAGCGTCGCGGCGTCGTGGCTGACCACGATCTTCTGGTACAGGCCGCGGGCGGGATCGGCGTAGACGACCTCCAGGCACCCCTCGGTGGTCCCGAAGGCGTCCCCGAAGCTGGCGACGTCGACCCCGGCGAGCTTGAGCCTGGTGGCGGTGTCGAACCCGGGGAAGGTGGCGCCGCCGCCGTGGAGCCGGTCCGCGCACACCTCGGCCATCGTGTTGGCGGGGGCGACGAGCCCCACGCACCGGCCCTCGAAGCAGGCGACCTCCCCGATGGCCCAGACCCCCGGCGCCGTGGTCCGGCAGGTGTCGTCGATGACGACGCCGCCGCGCGGACCCGTGTCCAGGCCGGCATCGCGCGCGAGCGCGTCCCTGGGTCGCACGCCGATCGCCACGACCACGAGGTCGGCCGGCAGCGGCTCGTGGTCCTCCAGCTCCAGCGCCGTGACGGCACCGTCGGGGTCGACCGTGACCGCGGTGGGCCGGACCGAGCAGTGCACGCCCAGTCCCGTTCCGGCGATGAGGCGGCCGAGGGCCTGCCCACCGCCGGCGTCCACCTGGGTGTTGAGCAGCCGGTCGGCGACGTTGACGACGGCGGCCTCCGCGCCGAGGTCCTGCAGGCCGCCTGCGGCCTCGAGTCCGAGCAGGCCCCCGCCCACGACGACGGCCCGGGGTGCGCGGCCGAGCTCCTCGCGGAGCCGGGCGACCTCGGCAGCGAGGACGGCCACGTCCTCGAGCGTGCGGTACACGTGGGTCCGCTCCGCACCGGGGACGGTGAGTCGGGCGGCCGCGGACCCGGTGGCGAGCACGAGGTCGTCATAGGGCACCGTCCGCGCCGGCGTACGCACCACCTTGTGGACCGTGTCGATCCCGGTGGCCGGTTCCCCGGTGAGCAGCGTGACAGCTGGGTCGGCCCACAGGGCGGGGTCACCGAGGGTGAGGTCGACGTCCCCGGTGAGGGCCTTGCTCAGGGCCACCCGGTCGTAGGGGAGGTGCGGCTCCTCTGAGATGACGGTGATGCTCGTCCCGGTCGTCCCGCGGGTGCACATGGCCTCGACGAAGCGGTGCGCGGCAGGGCCGCCGCCGATGACGACGACGCGGTGGGTGGCGCTCTCGGTCATGGGTCCGTCCTTCGGCTCGGTGACGTCCGCCGACTCTAGGAAGCGGCGGTTTCACGACCGTCTCGGTCCGGTAACCGGGGCGTAACAGCGAGATCACCGCTGCTGTCAAGGGGGGTGAGCAGAAAGTCACCTGGACGTAACACCGCGCTCGCGAGCGTGAAACAGCGCCCGCCTAGCGTGCCGAGCACGCCGGTACAGGGAGGCGCCCGGGCGAGCCGGGTGGCGCGACGGAGGAGGAGCGGACGATGACGCAGGTACTCGAGCAGGTGGCACCGGTCGAGGTGCGCTGGCACCGGGTGTGCCCGATGAGCGACCTCGAGCTCGGCTGGGCCGAGGCGGCGCTGGTCGGCGGACGACAGGTCGCGCTGTTCCCGCTCGGCCCGCAGGAGCTGTACGCCGTGGACCATCGTGACCCGGGCACGGGCGCCCACGTCATGGCGAGGGGCATCACCGGCTCGCGCACCGTCAGGGGGGAGCAACGGGCCACGGTGACCTCCCCCCTGCACAAGGAGGTCTACGACCTGGTCAGCGGCGCGTGCTACACCGAGGACGGACTTCATCTGCCCGTCCACGCGTGCCGGGTTCAGGACGGGTGGGTCGAGGTCGGCCAGTCATGGTGAGCACCGCGGTGCTCACACCATCCGCGCGTGACCGCCCGGTGGAGGAGGCGCCGGCACTGGTCGCCTGCTCGCACGGCACGTCCGACCCGGACGGGCGAGCGGCCGTCGCAGCCCTGGTGGGCGCCGTCTCCGCGCGGCTCCCCGGCGTGAAGGTGCTGCCGTCCTTCGTCGACGTGCAGGAGCCCGACGTCCCCACCACCCTCGCCGGCGTGGCGGGGGGCCCCACCTACGTGGTGCCGCTCCTGCTCTCCGCCGGCTACCACGTGCACGTGGACCTGGCGGACGCCGTGCGGGCGCACGACGGTGCGGTGGTGCGGCCCGCCCTCGGGCCGGACATCCGGCTCGTCCGCCAGCTGGTCCGCCGGCTCCACCAGGCCGGTCTGGGTCCGGACGATGCCGTGGTCCTCGGTGCCGCGGGTTCGTCCGATGCCCGCGCGGTGGACGACTGCGAGGCCACCGGCCGGATGCTGGCCGCCCTTCTCGGGCGGGAGGTCCGGTGCGGCTACCTGTCCGCAACGCGCCCCTGCCTGCGGGACGCCGTGTCCAGCGCCAGGGAGTCCGGCAGGCGGGTGGTGGTGGCGACCTACCTTCTCGCGCCGGGCTACTTCGCCGACCGGGCCGCCGACTGTGGCGCCGACGTCGTCACGGCCCCGCTGCTGCTGCCCGGGCAGCACCCTCACGAGGACATGGTCGAGCTGGTGGCGGACCGTTACCGACTCGGGGCGAGGTGGGCCTGACGGCTACGTCCGGCCCGCGGGTCCGCGGCTCGCGGCCGTCGGCCGGGAGGCGCGGCGGTATCTCGCGCGGTACCGGGACGGCGCCAGGCCGTACTCCGCGGTGAAGGCCTGGCGCAGGCACTCGGAGGTTCCCAGCCCGCAGCGGCGCGCCACGGCGGCCATCGTGAGGTCGGTGGAGGCGAGGAGGTGCGCGGCGGCCTCCACTCGTGCGCGTCGTACGTAGCGGCCGGGCGTGCGGCCGGTGTGCTCGACGAACAGGCGGGAGAGCTGGCGAGGACTGACCCCGGCGTGCGCTGCCAGTGCGGACGTGGACAGGTCGGCGTCGAGCGCGGTCGCCACGCGGTCGAGAGCGGCGCGGACGGTGTCGTGCCGGGCCTGGGGAGCGGCCGTGAAGGTGCTCATCTGAGCCTGGTTCCCCGGCCGTTGGAGGTAGGTGACGAGGCCTCGGGAGACGTGGCGCGCGAGCTCGGGCCCGTTGTCCTCCTCGATGAGGGCCAGCGTGAGGTCGAGGGCGCTGGTCACGCCGGCCGAGGTGTAGACGTTCCCGTCGCGGACGAAGATCGGCGCCGGGTCGACGCGGACCGCCGGGTAGTCCCGGGCCAGCCGGTCGGCGTAGTGCCAGTGCGTGGTGGCCGCGCGGCCGTCGAGGAGACCGGTCGCGGCGAGGACCGTCGCGCCCGTGCAGACAGAGGACACCCGTCTGCTGAGGGCAGCGAGGCGACGGACGTGGGTGACGATCAGGGGATCGGCACCCGCGGCCTCGTGCGCGAGCCCGCCGCTGACGACGACGGTGTCCACCGGCGAGGTCCAGCGCTGCAACGAGCCCTGGGCGGCGAGGGTGAGACCGGAGTCGCACGTGACCGGCCGGCCGCCCGGGGTGAGCAGGACGGTGCGGTAGGTCGGGTCGGCGCCCAGCCGCGTGGCGAGGTCAAGGGTCGACGTCACGCAGGCGATGTCGAGGAGCTCGGCGCCGGAGTACCCGACGACGACGACGGTCCGTTCCTCCATCGCTCACCCCGTGCCTGGGAGACGTCCATACCAAGAATCCGGCCATCGACACGGTACCCCCTAGGGGTATGGGAGCGGAAGGTCGACGCTGGGTCCGCCCACCAGAGACGCACGAGAGGTGATCCGATGAACAACCCCGAGTCCGGCCGTACGACCACCACTGACCGACCACCGGACGTGGTGCGGGGCCGCGGCGTCCTCGACCACTGGCCCGCCCTCGCCGGCCTGGGCGTCGCGGTCCTGCTCTTGGCGACGGGCGTCGCCGACCGCGACACCCTGGCCATCGGGGTCACGGCGGCTGCGGTCTGCTACCTCGCCGCCGGCGCACTGGGCCGCCCCTGGGTGGCATGGGCGAGTGTGCTCGGCGTCTCCGTCGTGGTGGTCGCCGGCGAGAGCGCGGGCCTGCCGAGATGGGCCTCGCTGGGGCTGACGGGAGCCGTCCTCGTTGCCGTCGGGTTGTGGCGCGGGGCGCGACGGCCGACGCTCACGCAGGCCGTGGCACTGCTCGGCTTCGGCGGCCTCGCGGTCGTCGCCCTGAGCATCGACCCGCAGGTCGGGCTGGTGCTCGCCGGCCTCACGCTGGCAAGCCACGGTGTGTGGGACCTCGTGCACTACCGCCGGGACGTCGTGGTGCCGCGTTCCCTGGCGGAGGCGTGCCTCATGCTCGACGTCCCGCTCGGGCTCGGCTGCATCCTGCTGGCAGTCGCTGGCTGAGCGTGCTGCCCTACCGCGGTGAGCGGTCACGGCGCGACGCCGTGGTTGTGGTTGACCAGCTGGAACAGGTCGTGGGTCCGCCAGCGCCCGTCGATGCGCAGGTAGTGCGGTGCGCGCCCGATCCGGACGAAGCCGCACTTGTGCAGCACCCGCTGGGACGCGACGTTCTCCGGCAGGGTGTCCGCCTGGAGCCGGTGGAGGTCGAGGTCCACGAAGGCGACGTCGACGACCTGGCGCAGCGCCGCCGTCGCGACCCCCCGTCCGGCGGCGGCGCGGTCCACCACGTAGCCGACGCTGCCCGACTGGAACGCGCCACGGACGATGCTGCTCAGGGCGATCCGGCCCACGAGGACACCTCCCGACTCGATGACGAAGGTGGTCCCGGACCCCGCGTCACGAGCCTGCAGGGCCACTCCGACGAGGGCCCGTTGACCCTCGGCCGTGTAGTAGTCCTCGGGCCGGTGGGGCTCACCGGTACGGAAGTAGTCCCGGTTGCGGGAGAGCAGCTCGGCGAGCTCGCGGGCGTCCTCGAGGGCGACCGGGCGGATGTGGACCTCGGTGGTCGGCGACGTCACGAGGACATGCTCGCACCGCAGCCGGTCCCGTCGTCGCCCTACGGACGCGGGCCTACGCTGGAAGACATGCCTCGCATCGCCACTGCTGACCGTGTCCCTCTTCAGGAGCTGCTGGAGTTCGTCCGCTCCCGGCACAGGTACGTCCTGCTGACCACCCGAGCCGACGGCCGTCCCCAGCTGTCCCCGGTCGCGGGCGGCGTCGACGGGTCGGGCCGCATCGTCATCTCCACGTACCCGGACCGCGCCAAGGCCGTGAACCTGCGCCGGAACCCGGCCGCGTCGGTCCTCGTGCTCTCCGACGACTGGGACGACGCGTGGGTGCAGCTCGACGGTTCGGCCGAGGTCCTCGACATGCCCTCGCCGGAGGCGGAGGACGGGCTGGTGGAGTACTACCGCTGCATCGCCGGGGATCACCCCGACTGGGAGGAGTACCGAGCGGCGATGCGCCGGCAGGGCAAGTCACTCCTTCGTATCACCGTCACCGGCTGGGGTCCCGTCGCCACCGGAGGTTTCCCGCCGGACCGCGCCCCTGCCTGAGAGCTGGTGCCCGCGGCGCAGCCCGAGCTCGTAGCTCACGAGCACGGCGAGGGTGAGCACGGTGATGGGGATGACGAACACGAGCATGACCGTGTTGAACGCGGGCAGTGCGTCGTGGCCGGCGGAGTCGAGCAGCAGGTAGGCGACGTACGCGGCGTAGTAGGCGACGAAGAGCCCGGCCTCCCACCGCGCCACCCGGAAGCCGGTGAAGGCCACCGGGATCAGCGCGAGCGCGACGGCGATCATCACCGGCAGGTCGAAGCGGACCGCCCCCGGCTCGACCGGGACGCCGCCGGGCGAGATGACCGCGGCCAGCCCCATGACGGCGCCGATGTTGAAGATGTTGCTCCCCACCACGTTGCCGACCGCCATCTCGACGTCACCGCGGATCGCGGCGATGACCGACGTGGCCAGCTCCGGCAGGGAGGTCCCGACGGCCACGACCGTGAGGCCGATGACGAGCTCGCTCAGACCGAGCTCCGTGGCCACCGCCGTCGCGCCGTCCACGAGCCAACCCGCTCCGACGATGAGCAGGGCAACGCCGACCGCGACGAGCAGCGCGTTGAGCCACGGGTTGTTCCGGCGCGGCGGGGCGGCGGCGTCGTCGTCATCCACGGTGGTAGCCGTGCGCCGGGACTGGACGACCCGCCACAGCACGTAGGCGACGAGCGCGGCGAGAAGGACGGCGCCGTCCAGCCGGGTGACCGTCCCGCCGAGGCTGAGCAGCAGGAGCACCACCGAGAGGCCGAACATGACGGGCACGTCGTGCCGCACGACGGCCCGCTGCACGGCCAGCGGGAGGATGAGGCCCGCGATGCCGAGGACCAGCAGCACGTTGGTGATGTTGCTGCCCACGACGTTCCCGACAGCGAGCCCGGGGCTGCCCGAGAGGCTCGCCCCGACGGTGACGGCGAGCTCGGGGGAGGAGGTGGCGAAGGAGACGACCGTCAGCCCGACGACGAGCGGGGACATCCCGAAGAAGCGCGCCAGCCCTCCCGCACCCCGGACGAGGATCTCCCCGCCGACGACGAGGACGACGAAGCCTCCGGCGAGCAGCAGCACGGTCACGCCGTCCAGCGTGCCGGAGTCCGGCCGGTCCGCACGTCGGCGCGGGGTCGCGCTGCTCCGTGACGTCCGGTGACGTCAGGTGATCCGCACGGTGACGGTCGTGTGTGTGGTCTGCTCGAGGAGGTCCGTGACTCGCAGCTGGAACGTGTAGGTCATCGGCGTCTGCAGCAGGGGCGGGTCAGGGGCAGCGACGGACCAGCGGTCCCCGGTCAGCGACGCCGGGAGCTGGGTGGTGCAGTCGGTCGTCCACGCCGAGCCGTCGAGGCACAGGCCGTCCTCCCGCATCAGCGTGTACTCGGCGCGGGCCACGCCGACGCCGTTCCCGTCGGAGGTCGTGCCACAGAAGCCACCCTGCCCCGCGCAGGTGGCGAGCCAGGCTTCGAGCGTCAGCTCCGTGCTCGTCGGGGACTCGACGACGGTCGTCGGTGGGGTGAGGTCGAGGTTGACGGTGACGGACTTCTCGCGCTCGCGCACGCCGCTGCCGTCCGTGGCGAAGTAGGTGACCGTGTTGGGGCCCTGCCCCACGACCTCCACCTGGGCACGCGAGCCGGGCGTCGTGACCGGCAGCCCGTCGTTGACGCGGTAGGTGATCGACCCGGCCTGGGCGCCGTCCGCGGCCACGGCGTCGATGAACACGGTGACGGCCGAGCGGGCGTACCAGTCGTCCTGGCCCTCGAGCCCCGCGGAGTGGTCCCAGATCGTTGCCGTGCTCGTGGCGGCCGAGTCGGGGAACGTGGAGGCCGTGAAGGTGGCCGACATGGTCGTGGAGTCGGTGAACACGGCGGAAGCCGGAGTGATCACACCGCCGGTTGCGATGGCGACGCCGCCGACGAGCAGCGTCACGGCACCCGCCGTGGCGGCGTGCCGGCCACCAGGGCTGTGGGCCCGTGGCGGGGACGACGGCGCGTCGTCGGTCGCGTCGTCGTTCCCTGCGTCGGGCGGCGGCGTGCGCTCGCGGACGGGACTGAGGGCGAGCAGCGCCACCAGACCGAGGACCGTGACCGCGAGGGACGGGTACCTGCCCTCGGCCGTCCAGACGTAGGGCAGGCCGACCCACGGGACGCGGATGATCCCGACGCCACGGACGTCCGCGGCGGCGACGGGCGTGGAGTCCGGGTCCTCGTTCGCGTCCCCCCGCAGGACGAGCCCGCCGTCGTCGTCCGTCTCGACGAGCCGGTGCATGAGCCGGCTGCCGGGCCGTGACGGGTCGTCGACGAGGACGACATGGCCGGGCCGCAGGGCGCCGGCCGGGACGTCGCGCGTGAGCACCATGTCACCGGTACGGATCGACGGCTCCATCGACCCACTCATCACCACCGTGGGCTGCCAGCCGAGGACGGCCGGGAGGACGCTCCACAGGAGCAGGCCCGCGAGCGTGACGAGCAGTGTGCGCGCTACTCCCGCCGCAGTGTGCCGAACCCAGCGGTCAGGATGTGCGGTGTCCACGGTGCCGGGTCCGCCGGGAGGCGCCGTCATCCCACCCGCTGGGCTCCGGGGACGCTCCTGGCCTCGAGCACGAAGTCGACCTTGATCGAGGCGTTCTGCAGCTCGTTCGGCGTGTCGTCAGCCAGACGGTAGGTGAACCTGAAGGTTCCTTGCTGGCCCGCACCGCCGGTGGCCCGGTACGGCCCCAGGCCGCCATCGAAACTGGTACCCAACGACGCGAGGGGCTGAGCGAACAGCACCCCTGATGCGGTGGTGTCGAACACGCCCCCGGCCGAACCCTGGATCGTGAGTTGAATGAAGTCCGCCAGCGTCTTGCCGTCTGCGGTGGTGTGTTCGCTGGGGACGACATTGGCGGCGTACAGCGCGACGTCGGCGTTGAGGCTTCCGCTGTAGGTGCCGGTGACGTCCTTGAAGCCCGTGTCCCCCGGTGCGAGGTTCTCGATGGTGAACAGCGGGGTTGTGCTGTTGTGAGTGATCTCGACGTTGCCGGTGGCCCACGAGTTGTTCGCATTCACCGTGGTGTCGGAGAACGCCGCGTAGGACGCCTGCCAGATGAGCAGGGCACTGATGAGCAGGCCGAGCGGGATGCTCAGCCATGTGGCGTATCGGGCTGAGCGAGACGTCGTGGTAGCCATGTCGATCCCTCCATGGAGTTGTCGAACTCGTTCCGTCGAGTTCGGACCGCAGGTCCATGCGGTTTCATCAAAGAGTGGCGCGGCGCACCGGTCGAGGCAACGCGAACGTGCGGTGACGCTGCTCACACTTTAGTAGGAACGCCTCATCGTTGAGGTCCTTCGTCAGTAGGAAGCCTACACCGTTCCTTCGCCGGAGAGCGCCATCGGCGAACCAGCCGCGGGAGCACGCAGCTCCGTCGTCGACCGCGAGGGGTGCCGCCGGGAGTGGAAGCCCGGACCGAGACCGAATAGCGCTCGGGGTTTGCCGCGTCGTCATAGGGAAAGCGGCCACTTCCGTGGACAAGTGCACGCCGGTCGTTTAGGTGTGTTTGACCGAACCTTGCTAAGGTCGCCCCGGCCGGTCGGCGCTCGCAGACTCCCGCTCATTGCTGGCGGGGACGCGTGCCAGGGCGCGCGGCCGGGGCTCCCCATCAGCGGAGCCGCACGCGCGTGTGCTCCCTGCACAGCCGACGTCCGGCGCGAACGAGCCGCGCCGGACGACGAGTCGCGCGTGCCGTGAAACGCGTGGCCGTGCGCCCGCCGACGAGAGGAAGTACATGAGCCCCGAGGGCATCGCAGGCCAGCTTGGCGCGCCCCTCATCATCGCGTTGTTCGTCGTCTTCTACGGCGGCACGCTGTTGGTGTCCTTCACCATCGGGAAGAAGAAGGAGAACGCCGACGGGTACATGACCGCCGGCTCCAAGATCGGCTTCGGGATCTCGGCGGCCTCGATGACGGCCACCTGGATCTGGGCCTCCTCGATGTACGCCTCGGCGACGTCGGGCTACACCTACGGCGTCTCGGGCCCCATCCACTACGGCCTGTGGGGGGCGCTGATGATCCTGTTCATCTACCCCTTCGGCCGCCGCATCCGGAAGGTCGCGCCGCGGGCCCACACGCTTGCCGAGGTCATGTACGCCCGGCACGGCCGGTCGAGCCAGCTCATGCTCGCCGGCTCCAACGTGCTGGGCAGCGTCATCAGCCTGACGTCGAACTTCATCGCGGGCGGCGCCCTCGTGTCGATGCTCTCGCCGTTCAGCTTCCAGCAGGGCATCGTGGCGATCGCGGGCGGCGTCCTGCTCTACACGCTGTGGTCGGGCTTCCGGGCCTCGGTGCTCACCGACTTTACCCAGGTCATGGCGATGCTCGGCGCCGTCGTCATCATCATCCCCGTGATCTTCTTCGCGGCCGGCGGCCCGTCGATCTTCACGGAGGGTGCCGCGAACGTGACCCCCCAGCAGCAGAGCTTCTTCTCCTCCGACGCCTTCCTCAACCAGGGAGCGCCGTACATCGCCGCCGTGCTGGCGTACGCCATCGGGAACCAGACCATCGCGCAACGGCTCTTCGCCGTGCGCGAGGACCTCATCAAGCCGACCTTCATCACGGCGACGGTGGGCTACGGCGCGACGATCATCGGGATCGGGATGCTCGGCGTCATGGCCCTGTACCTCGGGATCGAGCCTGCCGGCGGTGACGTCAACAACCTCATCCCGCAGCTGGCCACCACCTACCTCGGCCCGGTGCTGCTCGCTGTCTTCTTCATCATGATCATCGGCGCGCTGTCGTCCACGGCGGACTCCGACCTCTCCGCGCTCAGCTCGATCATGATGGCCGACGTCTACGGCCAGAACGTCGCCGGGCGGAAGGAGGCGGATCCGCGCACCATGCTCCTCGTCGGGCGCGTGACGATGATCGTCGCGACGGCAGCGGGGCTCTACTTCGCCAGCGGGCAGCTGAACATCCTCGAGCTCCTCGTGTTCGTGGGGGCGCTGTGGGGCGCCCTCGTCTTCCCCGTGATCGCCAGCTTCTACTGGGGCCGGATCACCAACGCCGCCTTCACGGTCGCCGTGCTCAGCGCGCTCGCCGCATTCGTCCCGGTGCGGTTCGAGCTCATCCCGATGACCGGCCCGGTCGCGATCGTCGTCGACGTCCTCGCGGTCATCGGCGTCGGCGTGGTGCTGGGCCTCATGTGCTTCGGCTTCTTCGGCCTGCGAGTGGCGCTCATGGTCGGGGCCGTGGCCACGGTCGTCGTCGCCCCCTTCGGCATCGGCTTCCTGCACGACTACACGGTGCTCAGTGCCTCGCTCATCGCCTACTCGGTGAGCACCATCGTGTCCGTCGCGATGTCGCTGCGGAACCGGGAGAGCTTCGACTTCTCCCTCATCGCCAGGCGCACCGGCGACTTCGACGAGACCGACGGCGACGTCCCTGACGACGTCACCGCGCAGGCACCCACCCACTGAAGGAAAGGCAGAGCAGATGCTGACGTTCTACGTACTCATGTGGCCGGTCATCGTGGCGGCCGTGCTGTTCTTCATCGCCAGGGGATTCATCCAGGACTGGCGCACGGCCAAGCGCGAGCGCAGGTCCATCATCTGAGGACTCAGCGGATGCCGCGCATCGCCCGGGTGATGCGCGGCGACAGCGCGAGGAGTGCGACGCCGATGCCGATGGTCACCGCCCCGAGCGTGCCGAAGTACGCGACCTCGTTCTCCTCGCTGTAGAAGCCGGCCAACGAGCCGGACAGGGCGGTGCCCAGGGCGAGCGACAGGTAGAACAGCGCCACCATGAGGACCGGGTAGGCCTGCGGCGCGAGCTTGGTGGACAGGGACAGCCCGACGGGGGAGAGCATGAGCTCACCCATCGTCGCGACGAGCATGATGAGCGCGATCCACAGCACCGGGACCGCGGCCGTCCCCGCCATCGGCAGGAAGATGAGGAACGCCGCGCCCATGAACATGATGCCGAGGCTGAACTTCACCGGCGTCGTGGGCTGCCTCGTCCCGAGTCTCGTCCACACCGCGGCGAAGACGGGGGCGAGCACGATGATGAAGAACGGGTTGAAGGACTGCACCCACGGGATCGGCATGGTCCAGTCCCCGAGCAGGGGCAGACCGCTGAACTCCCGGGCCAGGCGCGTCTCGGAGTAGATCGTGATGACGGTGAACTGCTGCTGGAAGAGCGCCCAGAACGCCGCGGACCCGATGAACATGGGGATGAAGGAGACCACCCGGGAGTGCTCGTCCGCGTCCACCCGCTTGCTGGTCAGCAGGATCGCGAAGAGGACGACGGCGGCCACCACGGTGGTCCACACGACGACGTCCGACACGTTGCCCGCGGTGAGCAGCCCGGTGAGGACGGCGAGCACGACGACGACGAGGGCCGCGACCGCGATCCCGACGTACCGGCCGTACTGGCTGCGGGGGAGCGGGTTGGGGACCCGGCGTGCGGGGTGGGGCATGTTCTTGCGGGCCAGGCTGTACTGCAGCAGGCCGATGGCCATCCCGACCGCGGCGAGCCCGAAGCCGAGGTGGAAGCCGACACGCTGCTGGGCGAGCCCGGTGAGCAGCGGTCCGATGAGCCCACCGATGTTGATCCCCATGTAGAAGATGGAGAAGCCGGCGTCGCGGCGCGGGTCGTCGGTGGAGTAGAGGGCGCCGACAAGGTTGGTGATCGTGGCCTTGAGGCCGCCGGAGCCCACGGCCACCAGGAGGAGGCCAGCCGCCAGCCCTGGGACGGCCGGCACCACCGCCAGGGCGATGTGGCCGAGCATGATGAGGATCGCGCTGACGAACATGGTTCGCTCGGAGCCGAGCAGCCGGTCCGCGACCCACCCACCGAGGATGGAGAAGAGGTACACCGAGCCGCCGTAGGCGCCGACGATCCCCGCCGCCACCTCCCGGTCGATCCCCAGGCCACCCTCGGTGGTCTGGAAGTACATGTAGAGCAGGACGATGCCCTGCATGCCGTAGAAGGAGAACCGCTCCCACAGCTCGACGCTGAAGAGGTTGGCCAGGCCGCGCGGCTGCCCGAGGAACGTCTTGTCCCCGTGACCGTTCCGGTCACGTGGGGCTGCTGGTGACGTGCTCGCGGTCGCCGGGTCCTCGGAAGCCATGGCCCCCATGCTGCGCCGGTGCGACGCAGGACGCACGTGGACCGACACGGCCGGCGGGACCCGGTGCGGATCGGGTCTCCGGGGGTCGGACCCGATGAACGGCGACGGGTGGCGTTCCGGGCCGGCCGTCGGTGCTAGAGGAGCTCGGCGCGCAGCTGGTCGGCCGGCTTGGGGGAGAGCAGGCCAGGGGGGACGTCCAGCACCGTCAGTGCACCGACCTGCCCCTGGGCGTTGAGCCGTGCGGCGGCACGGGCGTAGGCGACGAGGACGCTCGCGGTGAACTCCGGGTTGCTGCCGAGCTGGAGGCGGTACTCCACGACCTGGTCGTGGCCACCGCCGGTCCTGCCGCTACGGATGACGAAGCCGCCGTGCGGCATCGCACTGTGGTCGCGGGCGAGCTCCTCGGCACTGATGAACCGCACGGTGGTGTCGTAGTCCGCGAAGTAGTGGGGCATGGTGACGATCGCCCGCTCGACCTCCGCGGCGTCGGCGCCGTCCTCCAGGACGACGTAGCACTCGCGGGTGTGCTTCTGCCGCGTCGTCAGCTCGGGGCGGGAGCCGCTGCGCACCGCGTCCACGGCCTCCCCGGACGGGATCGTGTACTGCACCCCGGCGGCCACGCCCGGCACGCGACGGACGGCGTCCGAGTGGCCCTGGCTCAGGCCCTTTCCCCAGAAGGAGTACGTCTCGCCCTCGGGCAGGAGGGCCTCGCCGAACAGCCGGTTGAGGGAGAACATCCCGGGGTCCCAACCCACGGAGATGATCGCGGTGTTGCCTCCCGCACGCGCCGGGGCGTCGACCGACGCGAAGTACTCCGGGACGCGAGCGTGGGTGTCGAAGCTGTCGACGGTGGTGAAGTGCGCCGCCAGCTCGGGTCCCTGCTGCGGGAGGTCCTCCTTGGACCCGCCGCACAGGACGAGGACGTCGACGGCGTCGCGGTGGTCGAGCAGCTCGCCCCACGGGAGGACGGGGGTGTCGGGAGACGGGGGCGTGATGGTGGCGGGGTCACGGCGGGTGAAGACGGCGACGAGGGTCATGTCGGGGTTCTGGCCGACTGCGGCCGCAACCCCCCTGCCGAGGTTGCCGTACCCGGCGATGCCGACCCGTAGCTGTGCCATGTCCTCGTCCCTCCGTCGTCGGTTGTGCACCGTCACCGTACGTCGGGGGGCGGTTCCGGCGCCGCGGCGTCCGCGCCTCGCGGACTCCCGAGCGACGTGGAGGCTGTGACGGCGAGGACCGGGACGGCGTTAGCGATGCTCCTGCTGACCGTGTCCACCCCGGCGCGCCCCAACGAGCACTCCACGAGAGCCACGGCCGTCTGGTCGGGAGCCCGCCCGTAGTGCATGTGGTGGACGGTGACTCGTCGTGAGTGCAGGACGGAGAGGACCTTGAGGAGGCCGGCGGTGCGGTATCTGGGGTCGAGGCGGATGACGAGGGTGTGCGTCGGTCCGGCGGGGGTCATGCCTCGACGTGGTGCTCGACACGCGGGACGTCCCGGGCGACCGCCCGGCGGCCGATGGCGTCGCGGACGGGCTGGCGTAGTGCCACGAGCAGGCAGACGATCCCGACGGTGAGCAGGGTGTGCCCCAGGCCGGCGAGGCCCGGTATGGCGGCGGTGACGTCGTGCTCACCGTTGACCTGCAGCACGCCGTGCCACGCCATGATGACCGCGGTGAGGACCAGACCCGCGTTGTAGGTGATGAAGAACCACGTGAAGGACCGCGTCCCGGAGATGTCCAGCGTCGCGTCGAGCGCCAGCACGATGAGCATCACCAGAAAGCCGAGGGCGAGCAGATGGGTGTGCATGACGGCCAGCTGGGTGTCACCGGTGAAGCCGTTGGCCTTGGTGACCTCCCGGTAGACCAGTCCTGACGCCAGCCCGAGAGCGGCGTAGGTGGCGGCGGCCAGGTAGAGCGTCCTCATGTCTCGTCCTTCACGGTGAGTGGCGGGTGGGCGGCCCCGCGGGCGTGGATGGGTACCGGTTCCTCGATGCGGGCGTCGAGCATCCGGACGGTGGCGTCCACCGAGGTGAGGGTGGAGGCGTCGTGGGAGACCAGCAGCGTGGCGGCGCCCGTCTGGCGCGCCAGCCCGGTGATGAGCTCGACGACCTGGGTGCCGCGGTCGTGGTCGAGCGCGGAGGTGGGTTCGTCGACGAGCAGCACCCGCGGTTCGCCGATGAGGGCGCGCGCGATCGCGACGCGTTGGCGTTGGCCACCGGAGAGCTGGGCGGGGAGCTTGTGACCGTGGTCGGCGATGTCGACGGCCTCCAGCAGTGCCATGGCCCGCTCGCGGAGGCTCGCCGGGCGACGGCCGCGCAGGTGGGCGTGCAGCTCGAGCTGCTCCAGCGCGGTCAGTGACGCCAGGAGCTGGGGGGACTGGAAGACGATGCCGATGCGGTCGAGCCGCACGCGGGTCGCCTCGGGCACGGTGGTGGTCGGCGTCAGCACCACGTCGTCGCCGATGCGCACCTGTCCCCGGGTGGGCGGGGTGAGGCCGGCGGCCACGGCCAGGAGGCTCGATTTTCCGGCGCCGGAAGGACCGAGGAGAGCCGTGGTCGTCCCGGCCGGGACGGTGAGGGTGACGTCGTCGACGGCGGTGAGGGAGTCGGCGCCGTCGGGGTAGACGAGGGTGATGTTCTCCAGGTGCAGGTCCACCGGGATCTCCTTCCGGGAGCAGGGGATGTCGGGTGCGGTTCAGCGGGCGGCGAGGGCCGCGTGGGGGTCGACGCGCGTGATGCGGGCGACGGAGATCCCGGCGCCGGCGATCCCGAGGGCGATGAGTGCGGCGGCCGGCACCAGGGTGGTGGCGGCCGTGACGACCACGGGGACATCGCCCGGCACCAGCTGGGCGCCACCGACTGTGAGGAGCGTGCCGACGGCCACCCCACCGACGAGCAGGACGGCCGCCTGACCGAGCGCGTCCCGCAGGAGGTAGCGGGTCGAGGCCCCGAGCGCCTTGAGCACCGCGATGTCGCCGGTACGGCCGATGGTCCACACCGAGAAGAACGCCCCCACCACCAGCGCGGAGATCGCCAGCAGGAAGGCCTGCATGGTCGACAGCGAGGTGTTCTCCCCCTGGAAGGAGGACACGGCGGACCGGGCGTCGGACGCGGTGAGAGTCGTCGTGCCGATGCGCTCGTCAGCGGCGGTCATGGCGGCGTCGTCCAGGCCGGACCCCGTCAGGGCGACGACTGTCGCCACCGTCCCCGCGGCAGGGTCCCCGCCGCGTGCGCCGACCGTTTGCCAGTCCTCCAGCGTCGTCCACACGACCGGCGTGTGGGAGAACGAGGCGGCGCTGTCGACGGTCGTCCCGACCGTGAGCTCACTCCCGCCGAGGGTGACCACGTCGCCGGCCGACGCTCCGAGTTCCTTCGCGGCCGCCGGGGTCAGCACGACGGTCCCCGGAGCGACGTCGGCGGTGGTCGAGGGCACCATCCCGGAGCCCTGCTCGACGCCGAGGACGGTGACCGAGGCCGTGGTCGTTCGGGACTCGGCCCTGGTGGTGGCCACGCCCAGAGGTGCTGCGGACTCGACCCCCGCCACGTCCGTCCACGCGTCCCACTGGTCGGCGGTCACACGGGAGGCGGTGAACGCCGGGGTGTCGTCGGGGCGGGGCATGGAGAAGGCGAGGTGGTCGGCGTCCAGGTCCGTCACGGCCGACGTCGACTCGTGTGCCAGACCGGCGGTGAGGGAGGCCAGGAAGGTCACGAGGAACGTGATCAGGACGATGACGACGGACATGAGGACGAAGCGTCCACGGGCGTTCTTCAGGTCGCGCAGGGCGACGTACACGGTCATACCTCCGAGAGCTGGGGTTCGCCTCCCAGTCTCCGCATGTGCGTTCGTCGGATCATCGGGTGAAGGCGTGGTCAGGTGAGGCTGAAGGGATGCCTGCACTGTCGACCTTTTGGCCGATGTGGTCGTCCGCGGCGCGGCTAGCGTGGAGGGATGACCCGTCACCGCCCGCAGCAGGCCGTGGTGCGTGACCTGTTCCTCGGGCTCGACCTGCTCCTCACTGCGCTCCTCGTGGTGGCCGTCGTGCAGGCCGACCCGACGACACGGTGGGCGGCCGCCGGGCTCTCCGCAGTGCTCCTCGTCGCGTACGTCTGGGGTCGGCTGGCCGTGCGCGTCCACGAGCGCCCGATCGACGCTCCCCGCGGCATGCGGTGGCCGGACACCGCATGGATGGTCACGCTCCTGTTGTCCTGGGCGGTTCTGCTGTGGCTGACACCCGGAGCCCTGTGGATCGCGTTCCCGCTCATGCTCCTGCAGATGCACGTCCTGGGCCCGCACCGCGGGCTGGCCGCGGTCACCGTCACCACGGCGCTGGCCGTGAGTGAGGGCGTCCTGGTGCGCGCAGCGGAGACGGGGCAGGTGCTCGGTCATGTGCTCGGCCCCCTGATCGGCGCGGCCGTCGCCGTCGGCGGCATCCTCGGCCTCGAAGCGCTGGCGCGTGAGTCCGACACCCGCCAACGCACCGTCGAGGAGCTCACCCGCACACGCCGCGATCTGGCGCGGGCCGAGCGCGAGCGGGCGGTGGTGAGTGAACGCGAGCGACTTGCCCGCGAGATCCACGACACGCTCGCACAGTCGTTGTCGGCGATCGAGCTGCTGCTGCGCACAGCAGACGGCGCGGTGGGCAACAACGACGTCCAGACCCGGGTGCTCATCGAGCAGGCGCGCGACGCGGCCAGGCTCAGCCTCGCCGACGCTCGCCGTTTCGTCCGCGACCTGACGCCCACGGAGCTGGACCGCACGACCCTCGTCGCGGCTCTCGAGCGCGTCGCCGCACGTGCCGCCGCGACGCACAACGACGCCACCGGCCGCCACACCTTGACGGTGTCGGTCCACACCAGCGGGGACCCGTGCCCGCTGCCGTTGCCGGCACAGACGGCGCTGCTGCGCATCGCGCAGTCCGCCCTCGCGAACGTCACCCAGCACGCCGACGCCTCCCACGCCCAGCTGACTCTCTCGTTCGACGACGACGTGGTGATTCTCGACGTCGTGGACGACGGCCGTGGCTTCGATCCCTCCGCGTTGCCGCTCAGGCACGCCGGGGGTGGCTTCGGGATCGACGCCATGCGCTCCCGCGTCAGTGAGCTCGGCGGGACACTGGACCTGGAGAGCAGTCCCGGCCGTGGGACCGCCCTGGCCGTGACCCTCCCGATCCCACCCGGAGAGAGCGCAGCATGATCGACGTTGTCCTCGCCGACGACCATCCCGTGGTCCGCGCAGGCATGCGCGCCGTGGTCGAGAGCCAGCCCGACATGCGGGTCGTCCACGAGACGTCGACCGCTGAGCAGCTCCTGGACTGGCTCGCTGCCGACGGAGCGGCCGACGTCGTCCTGCTCGACCTGCGCTTCGGTGCCAACAAGCTGAGCGGTGCCGACGCCACCCGGGTGATCACCGAGACCCACGGCCTGCCCGTCCTCATCATCACCACCTACGGCTCGGACGGGGACATCCTCACTGCCGTCGAGGCCGGTGCCACCGGGTACCTCCTCAAGGACGCGCCCACCGAGGAACTCACCGAGGCGATCCGGGCCGCGGCCAAGGGGGAGGTCACTCTCGGGCCGGCTGTCCAACGGCGTCTCCTGGGACGCATGCGTGCTCCCGGCACCTCCCTCAGCGGCCGAGAGATCGAGGTGCTCCACCTCGTCGCCGCCGGGCGCTCGAACGTCGCCATCGCCCGGGAGCTCTTCCTCTCGGTATCGACCGTCAAGACCCACCTCGCCCACATCAACACCAAGCTCAACACCCAGTCCCGCACCGAGGCCGTCGCCACCGCCCGCGACCGGGGCATCCTGCCCTCCTAGCCCCGCAGCAGCTCGACGTGGCCAATCCGCACCCGTCCCGGCACGTACCCGGTAGCCTCCACGCGGGTGGCCGCGTGCGCCGACCCGCCGCTCTCCACCTTCCCCTGGAGCCTGTTGATGAGTGACCTTGCGGTCGACACGTCCGCGCTGCGCAAGACCTACCGCCGTCGGGGCGGGGGGAGCGTCGGCGTGGAGAACCTCGACCTGCACGTCCCGGTCGGCGGTGTGCACGGCTTCCTCGGGCCCAACGGCTCGGGCAAGACGACCACGATCCGCATGCTCCTCGGTCTCATCCGACCCGACTCGGGCACCATGCGCATCTTCGGCCACGACGTACCCACGCAGCTGCCGGACGTCATCGGCAGGGTGGGCGCGATCGTCGAGTCGCCGAAGTTCTTCCCCACGTTCACCGGCCGCCGCAACCTCGAGCTGCTCGCCGGCGCGATCGGCGCCGCCGCGGGCAAGGTCGACGAGGTCCTCGAGGCGACCGCCCTGGACGAGCGCGGCGGCGACCGGTACCGGACGTACTCCCTCGGCATGAAGCAGCGGCTCGCCATCGCCGCCACCCTGCTCAAGTCACCGGACCTGCTCATCTTCGACGAGCCCACCAACGGCCTGGACCCCGGCGGGATCCGGGAGATCCGCGAGACGATGCGGCGCCTGGGCAACGAGGGCCGCACCGTCCTCGTCTCCAGCCACATCCTCGCGGAGGTCGAGCAGGTGGCCGACACCGTCTCGATCATCGGGCGCGGACGGCTGCTCGCCGAGGGGCGTGTCGCCGACGTCATCGGCGGCTCGACCGGGACCGCGGCAGTGAAGGTCGGTGTGGCCGACCCGGCAGCCGCAGAGCGGATCCTCTCCCGCGCGGGTCTGCGGGTGCGGGTCGACGGTGGGACGCTGCGGGTCCGGGGAGCCACCGAGCCCGCCAGGATCACCGAGCTGCTCGCCCTCCAGGGCATCTACGTCAACGAGCTCACCCCCGAGCGTCGCGACCTCGAACGCGTGTTCCTCGACCTCACCGCCGGCCAGGGCCTCGACCACCCCGCCACCGGGCGTCACACCGGCCGAGATGCCGGCACCCCGCCGACGGGCGGTGAGCAGCCGTGACCCGTCTGCTGCGTGTCGAGCTGCGCCGGCTGTTCTCCCGGCGGCTCGTCGTCCTCACCATGGTCGGGACGCTGGCGGTCTCGCTCCTCCTGCTGTGGGGCGTGTGGGAGTCCTCCCAGCCGATGTCCGAGGCGGAGCTCGCGTCCGCCGAGCAGATGTACCAGCAGGAGCTCGAGTACTGGGAGGAGCACGGCGAGGCGGACCGCGCCCAGTGCCTCGAGGACGAGGCCGCGGAGGCGGAGCGCACCGGCGAGGAGGTGGACTGGGGGTGCGAGAGCATGACCGGGCCCGAACGGGAGTGGTACGTGACCACCGCCCCGCCGCTGCAGGAGTCGCTCCCCTTCACCCTCGCTGCGATGTCCACCCTGGTGCTGTTCGCCTCGGGCCTCATCGGGGCGACCTTCACGGCCGCGGAGCTGAGCACGGGCGCGATGAGCACGTGGCTCAGCTTCGAGCCGCGCCGCCTGCGCGTGTTCGCCTCCAAGATGTCGGCGGCGGCGCTGGGGGTGGTCCCGGCCGCGGCCCTCGCCGTCGCCGTCGTCGTCGCCGGCAGCTCACTCATCGCCAACCACCTGGACCTCGCCGCGGGGATGGGGGCAGCCCAGTGGGGTGACACCGCATGGATGGCGCTGCGCATCCTCGGGCTGGCGGCCCTGGGAGCCCTCGTCGGCGGCGCGCTCGGCTTCCTGCTGCGGCACACCGCCGCCGTCCTCGGCCTCGTCGTCGTCGCCTTCATCGTCGAGCAGATGGTCCGCGGACTGGTGCCCCGGACCGCACCGTGGGCACCGAGCGTCAACGTCGAGGGGTGGGTCCAGCACGGGACGGTCTACTACCTCGAGGAGTGCACCTCCGACGCCAGCGGCATGATGTGCGACTACACCGAGCGTGCCCTGTCCTTCGGGCACAGTGCCACCTACCTGCTGGTGCTCACCTCCGTCGTCGTCACGCTCGCCGCGATCGCCTTCCGGCGCCGCGACGCCGTCTGAGCCCAATCCCGGACCGCCCCGCAGCGGGCGACCTCAGCGGCGCGGACCGCCGGTCGCGACCGCACCGCCGATCTCGGCGGCGAAGCGGTCGAGCGCCGCCTCACCGACGATGTCCTCGGCGAGCAGCGGCAGCTCGATGAGCGGCACGTGCGGCAAGGCCTCCCGCACCGTGTCGAGATGCACCTGCTCCTGAGCACGTCGCCGTGCGAGGAACTCTCCGCGGTCCGCGGGGGACCGCTTGTTGACGACGAGCGCACCGACGCTCACCCCCGACCGCAGCAGCCGCCCGTAGAGCTCGATCGTCTCCAGCGCCGGGAGCCGTTCCGCCGCGAGGACGATGACGAAGGCGGTGCGGGCGTCGTCGGCCAGCAGGTCCCGCAGCTGAGTGAACCGGGTGCGACGACGCAGGAGGATGCGGCGGATCTCCTGGTCGCGGTCCGCCCGCTGGTCCCGCCGCCGTCCGGTGCCGACGATGCTCGCTGCTGCGCCGTCGTCGTCCAGTCCCCGCAACGCGGCCCCGAAGCGCGCGGAGCGGTCCTGCCGCCGGAGCAGGCCCTCGGTCCACGCGGACATCGTCTCCGGCAGGGACATCAGCCGCGCCGTGTGGCCCGAGGGTGCGGTGTCGAACACGACGAGGTCGTGGTCGGCGGACTCCAGCACCTCGGCGAGCCGCTCGAGGACGGCGGCCTCGTGCGTGCCGGGGGCGTCCCGCGCCAGCGCGAGGTGCTTGTCGACCTCCCGGGAGAGGTGCTCGGGCATGAGCCGCCGCAGGGTGTGCCCCACCTCGCGTAGGTGCTCGTCGGTGGTGCGGGCGGGGTCGATCTCCAGGCCGTCGAGGCCGGGCGCGAGGGCGACCTCCCGGTCACCCACCTGCCGTTCCCACAGGTGGCCGAGGTTGTGGGCGGGGTCCGTGGAGACCACGAGCACCCGCCGTCCGGCCCGCGCCTGGGCGAGGGCGACGGCGGAGGCCACCGCCGTCTTCCCGACCCCACCCTTGCCGCCGACGAACAGCACCTGCCGCTGGGCGGCCAGCTCTAGCAGCACGAGACGTGGTCCAGCGGCGAGTGGTCCATGCCCATGCGGCGGTGCCACTCGTGGAAGCGGTCGTACATGAGGGGGAGCAACTCCACCGTGTAGTAGCTGGCCGGGTTGGGAACGCCGAGCATGTCGGAGAGCACGATCATCATGAAGAGGTCGTCCTCGTCGCGCTGGGCCCGGGCGAAGGTGCGGCGGTAGGGGGCGACGTAGAACTCGCGCAGTCCCGCGGCGAGCCGTGCCGCGCGGCTGCGGTCGTCGCCCCCTCCGCTCATCGCTCGACGGCCGCCTCGGCGTCGACCGGGTCCTCCTCGTCGGCAGGCTCCCTGCGGGCCCTGGCCATCGAGCCGACGGCCTCGACGATGACCCACAGCGCGGCGACGAGGATGACGAGGTCGAGGCCGAGCAGCAGCCAGTCCCCGTCGGAGTAGAACTGCCCGACCTGGACGATCGCGGCGGCCACCGACATGGAGAAGACGAACACGAGCGGGACCAGCGCAGGCAGCGGGCTGCGCCGCTTGCGCATGAGCATGACCGCGACGATCGACAGGGTCAGGCCTGCCAGGATCTGGTTGGTGGTGCCGAACAACGGCCAGATGCGCATGCCGCCCGCGCCGTCGGTGCTGATGCTGAAGGACAGCCCCAGGCCGAAGGCGAGCACGATGACCGTCGCGAGGACGGTGCCGATCCGCTTGCCGGCGAGACCGACGGCCTCCTGGACGACGTAGCGCTGCAGGCGCACGCCGGTGTCCATGGTGGTCGCGGCGAACAGCACGGCCATCGTCGCCAGGATGGTGGCGCTGAGCGACGCCGGGATGCCCAGGCCCGCGTTGACGATGGCCCCGCCGCCCTCGACGAAGGCGGCCACCCCACCCTGGTTGAAGGCCGAGTAGACGGCCTCCCAGTCCGCGAGCGTCCGGTAGCCCGCGGTGGCGGCGATGATCGAGCCGAGCGCGAGCAGGCCCTCCCCGACCGCACCGAAGTAGCCGACGAACCGTGCATCGGTCTCCTTGTCGAGCTGCTTGGCGCTGGTGCCGGAGGAGACGATGCCGTGGAAGCCGGAGATGGCCCCGCACGCGATGGTGACGAAGAGCAGCGGTACGAGGCTCGGGGTGCCCTCGGGGACGTTGGAGTTCATCGCGGGGGCGACGATCTCCGGCGAGGCGATGAGCACCGAGACGTACAGGATCCCGAGGCCGATGAACAGCTGCAGGCCGTTGATGTAGTCCCGCGGCTGGAGCAGCATCCACACGGGCAGCATGGAGGCGACGCCGGCGTACAGGAACAGCACGAGCACCCAGAAGGCCTCGGCCGACAGGCCCATGACGGTCTCGGGCAGGACGACGGGGGCGTTGTCGCCCAGGATGATGAGCGAGTACAGGGCCACGACGCCGATGACCGAGACGGCGACGAGGTTGAGCTTCCACCGGTAGATCGCCTGGCCGATGAGGAGCGCGACGAGGATCGCTCCCCAGACCGGGATGACGGCCGTCGGGGTGTTGACGAGCAGCCCGCCGATGACGACGGCGAAGGCCGTGTTGACCATGAGCAGCAGCAGGAAGATGACGACGAGGAACAGGTTGCGTCCACGTGCCCCGATGTAGCGGCCGGACAGGGTCCCGATGGACTGGCCCCTGTTGCGGATCGACGCCCACAGGGCGCCCAGGTCGTGCATGCCCGCGAAGAACACCGTGCCGAGGGTGACCCAGAGGAAGGCCGGCAGCCACCCCCAGATCACGGCGACCGCCGGACCGACGATCGGCGCGGCGCCGGCGACCGAGGTGAAGTGGTGGCCCCACAGCACGTACTTGTTCGTCGGGACGAAGTCGATGCCGTCCCGGAACTCGTGGGCGGGTGTGCGGAGGCGGGCGTTGAGCCGGTAGACGCGGCTGCCGAGGTACTTGGAGTAGAGGAAGTAGCCGGCGAGCATCATGGCGATGCCGATCGCGGCGAGAAGCAGTGAGTTCACGTCACTCCGATCTTCGTCGTTGACGACCGGTCGGGCCTGCGGGTTCCCCGCCGCCGGCCGTGATCGGTCTCACCATAGCGCCCAGGTGGGACGGTGAGACCGATCCGGCCGCGACGTGTCAGCCCTGGCGGCGCCGCTTGAGCCAGCCCTGCGCGACCCTCGTCCCGGTGTCGTCGGTGCCGCCGACGACGGACTCGTTCTGGAGGGTCTGGGTGACGTGCTCGGTGAACAGGTCACGGCGCAGCCGGAGCTCGGCGTCCAGGGTCTGCTGCCTCTCGACACGGAACTGGCGCAGCAGTGAGACGCACATGAGGATCATGACCACGCTGAAGGGCAGCGCGATGGTGATCGCCACACCGCGGAGGGCGACGAGCCCACCCGCGAGGACGAGTGCCGCTGCCACCGCGCCCTCGAGAACCGCCCATAGCACGCGGCTCCACTTGGGTGGATCGATGTCGCCGCCGGAGGCCAGCATGTCCACGACCAGTGAGCCGGAGTCCGAGGAGGTGACGAAGAAGAGCACGACGATGATGATCGCGATGCCCACCAGGAGGCCTCCCGCCGGGAGGTCCTGGAGCAGCATGAACAGGGTGTTGGTCTCGTCGACGGTGGCCACACCGTCCGCACCGGTGCCGACCAGGCCGCCGTCGCCGAAGAGCTCTCGGTACAGGCCGGCACCACCGAGCACGGTGAACCAGAGCAGGCTGAAGGCCGTGGGGACGAGCAGCACCCCTAGCACGAACTCACGGACGGTGCGGCCCTTGGAGATGCGTGCGATGAAGACGCCGACGAAGGGTGCCCAGGAGATCCACCACCCCCAGTAGAACGCCGTCCACCAGCCCTGCCACTCGACGCCGTCGGCGTCGAAGAGCGCGGAGGTGCGGAAGCTCAGCGAGATGAGGTTCTGGAGGTAGGCGCCGGTGCCCTGGATGAACTCGCGGAGCAGGAAGAGCGTCGGTCCGGTGATCAGCACGAAGATCATCAGGGCGACGGCCATGGACATGTTGATGTTCGACAGCCATTTGATCCCCTTGGTCACTCCACTGATGACGGAGGCGAGGGCGAGGGCCGTGACCCCGCCGATGATGAGCACGAGCATCATGTTGCTCGGCTCGGAGATGATCTCCAGGAACTCCAGCCCGCCAGCGATCTGCGTGACACCCAGACCGAGGGAGGTCGCGATGCCGAACACGGTACCCACGACGGCGGCGATGTCGATGAGGTCGCCGAGCCAGCCGTTCGTGCGCTTGCCGAGCACCGGGGCGACCGCCCACCGGATGGAGATGGGACGGTTCTTGACGTGGACGGCGTAGGCGATCGCGAGGCCGACCACGACGTAGATGGCCCACGGGTGCAGACCCCAGTGGAGGAACGTGACGACCAGGGACTCCTGGGCGCCCTGCGCGTCGGGTGCCACGATGCGTGAGGCCCGGTTGGGGATGCCGGCAAAGTGGTGGAGCGGCTCGGCGACGCCCCAGAAGACGAGACCGATCCCCATTCCCGCTGCGAAGAGCATCGTCAGCCACGACCCCAGCCCGAACTCCGGCTTGGCGTCGTCTCCGCTCAGCCGGATGTCGCCGTAGTGGCTGAGTCCCATCCACAGCGCGAAGACGACGAACGCGGAGACCAGGGCGGTGTAGTACCAGCCGAAGCCGGAGACGACCCCCTGTTGGATGTCCCCGATGACAGCGCCGACGCCGTCCCCGCCGATGACGGCGAGGGCGACGAACGCGAGGATGAGGATGAGCGACGGCCAGAAGACCGGGCCGTGGACGGACTGGTACCAGCGCCTGTCCGTCGTGGCTTGTGGTTCGGGTTGCGCGTCCGAGGTGCGCGGTACGTCTGGTGACGTCGCCACGAGAGCCCTCCTTCGTCGTCGGCGTCCTGGCGTGACAGTACCCACGACTTGCGGACGCGGCACGAGGAGACGGTCAGGGTGCCGGAGGACCGATCCGGCGGGTCTCCTCCTGAACCCGGGCCTCGGCGGCGAGGAGCCGCTCCCGGGCGGCGTCGGCCCGGTCGATGGCGGCGGTGAGCCGTCCCGCGACCTCGGTGCCGGCCGGCCCCTGGGCCTGGCCGTCGCGGGTGTCGGCGAGGGTGGTGGCGAGGGCGGCGGTGCTGGCCCGCGCCTCGGCGATCGCGGCCTCCAGCTCGACCGGCGCCGTCGAGTTCAGCTGCAGTCGCGCGAACTGCACCGTGGTGCCCGCCCGGGTGGTGGCGTCGTCGAGCTGGGCGACCAGCCGCCCGGCCGCGGCGTTGCGCTCGGGCTGGCCCGGTGCTGCGACCGGTCCGTGCCCCAGCCGGCGGTCGCTGCGGCGCACGAGCAGCACGACGACCACCGCCACGCCCGCGGCGAGGAGCGCGATGACGCTCACGACGGCGAGCAGCACGGGCCAGGACGTCAGCACGGGGCCGATCCTACGGCTGGTCAGCCGTGGGTGACGGGGGCCGGGACGTCGATGAGGTCGAGGCTGACGTCCGCGGCGAGTGCGGCGACGGTGTCGATCGCCAACGAGAAGTCCTCTCCCGCGGTGGGCCCGCACAGGTCGGAGACACCGCGGACGGAGAGGAACGGGGTGCCGAAGGAGTAGCACGCCTGGGCGATGGCGGCGGTCTCCATGTCGGCCGTGAGCGCCCGGGGGAAGCGGGCGCGGTAGGTGTCGACGGTGCGGGAGTCGACGAAGGTGTCACCGGAGATCATCGCGCCGGTGAGGACGCCCGGGCGGTTCTGCGCGCGCTCGATGAGCGCGGGGGCGCCGGGGTAGGTCGGAGGCATGCCGGGGATCTGGCCCGGTGCGTAGCCGAAGGCGGAGGCGTCCGCGTTCCCGAAGGCGTACTCGTCCCCGACGACGACGTCACCCACCCGCACGCCATTGGCCAGACCACCGGCCGATCCCGCGGACAGGACGATCGGCGTGCGGACGGCGTGCACGGCGAGGACGGTCGCCGCGGCGGCGTTGACGGCGCCGATGCCCGAGCGGACGAGGAGCAGCTTGCGCCCGCCGATGGTCGCGATGACCGACCGGGCCATGCCGACGTGCCGCTGGTGGGCCAGCTGGTCGGCGCGCTGCTCGAAGGGGGCGATCTCCTCGTCCATGGCGGCGACGACGACGGCGTCCACGGTGGTGAGGGGCGCGGCCAGGGGGGAACCCGGGGCGACGGGGACGCCGAAGATCTCGCTCATGCCAGGACCTGCTCCCACTCCGCGCGCCGGTCGAGGAAGGTCCGCGCGGCCTCCTGCGCGCCCGAGAGGTCGTGGCTCGCGCCCCAGCCGCACTGGACCTCGTTGGCGGCGGGCACCTGCTGCGCAGCGAGGACGTCGCGCAGCGTCGCCTCGAGGAGGGGAAGGAAGCCGGCCTGGTCGGTGCCGAGGAGGAGGGCGTAGAAGCCGGTCTGGCAGCCCATCGGTGAGATGTCGATGACGGCGTCGGTGTGGCTGCGCATGTGCTCGGCCATGAGGTGCTCGAGGGAGTGGACCACCGGCATCTGCAGGTGGTCGACGTTGGGCTGGCAGAACCGGATGTCGAACTTGGTGAGCACGTCGCCCCCGGGCAGCGTCTTGCTGTCCGCGACCCGCACGTACGGCGCCTTGACCGCACGGTGGTCGAGGTTGAAGCTCTCGACGTTCATCTTCCTCACGGTTCCATCATGGGCGATGTGTCGGCGTGCTGTCGCCGGGGGGTCGGTGTGTACTTCGCCACCTGCACCGTCCCGACGACACGCCCGTGCCGGCGACACGCCGGGGACCTTCGCCGGGGCGCGGGGCAGTTCGCGCGACCTGTCCACCGCGTGTGGACGACACGCCGGGGCCGTCCGTCCACAGCGCCGTCCGAGGTGGCTCCGTCGGCGATGTCAGTGGTCGGTGACACCCTGGTCACGGAGTCCCGCTGCCGCGCCGGGCCGCGGCTCCACAGGATGTCCCCAGCAGGAGGAGTGCCATGCACAGCTTGCGATACGGACTGTGGATGACACGCCGGTCGCGCGACTCGCCGACACAACACCTGGGGGTCGTTCCGAAGCGCCACCACTATGTGTAGTGTCTGTGCTCCAGCCGATGACCAAATAACACCACTGTCGTTCAGCCGCCCCGGAGGCGGGGAAGCGCAGCGAGGGGAGAGCCGCTCCGATGAGCATCACCGTCTTCAGCAAGCCGTCCTGCGTCCAGTGTGACGCGACCTACCGCACGCTGGACAAGTTCGGCCTGGAGTACGACGTCGTCGACGTCTCCACCGACGCCGAGGCGCTCGAGACGGTCAAGGCGCTCGGCTACCAGCAGGCTCCCGTCGTGTTCGCCGACGGTGACCACTGGTCGGGGTTCCGCCCCGACAAGATCAAGGCGCTGGCGGCCGTGGCCGCCTCCGTCGCCGTCTGAGACTTCGGTCGGGTCGCCCTCATCCGGCGACCCGACCGAGACCACGTCCGGCACGCATCCGACGAGGGGGTGGCATGGCGCACCTGGTGTACTTCTCCTCGGTCTCCCAGAACACCCGCCGGTTCGTGGAGCGGCTGGGCCTCGAGGCCCAGCGGATCCCGCTGTACGCGAGCGACCCGCCCCTCACGGTGGACGAGGAGTACGTCCTCGTCGTGCCGACCTACGGCGGAGGCAACGGGCGTGGCGCGGTCCCCAAGCAGGTCATCAGGTTCCTCAACGACCCCCACAACCGGTCGCTGTGCCGCGCGGTCATCGCGGCGGGGAACACGAACTTCGGCTCGGCCTTCTGCATCGCCGGCGACATCATCGCCGCCAAGCTCCAGGTGCCGTACCTGTACAGATTCGAACTACTCGGAACAGCCGAGGACGTCACGCGCGTCCGTGAGGGATTGGGACAGTTTTGGCAGCAACAACGGTCACTGACAACGGTATGACGCAGCAGGGCGCGGCTCCCGAGCTCGACTACCACGCCCTCAACGCGATGCTCAACCTCTACGACGCGGACGGGAACATCCAGTTCGACGCCGACAGGCAGGCGGTGGACGCCTACTTCCGGCAGCACGTCGTCCCGCGGACCCTCACCTTCCCCGGCGTCGCCGAGCGGCTGCGCTACCTCGTCGACGAGGGCTACTACGAGCAGGAGGTGCTCGAGCAGTACTCCCCGGAGTTCCTCGAGCGCATCTGGCAGCTGGCCGACTCCCTCGACTTCCGCTTCGAGTCCTTCCTCGGCGCCTTCAAGTACTACACGTCCTACACGCTCAAGAGCTTCGACGGCACCAAGTACCTCGAGCGCTTCGAGGACCGCGTCGTCATGGTCGCCCTCGCCCTCGCGGCCGGCGACGAGCAGGTCGCGCTGAACACGGTCGAGGAGGTCATCACCGGCCGCTTCCAGCCGGCGACCCCGACCTTCCTCAACGCCGGCAAGGCCTCGCGCGGTGAGCTGGTCTCCTGCTTCCTCCTGCGCACCGAGGACAACATGGAGTCGATCGCCCGCGGCATCAACTCCGCGCTCCAGCTGTCCAAGCGCGGCGGCGGTGTGGCGCTGTCGCTCACCAACCTGCGCGAGTCGGGTGCCCCGATCAAGCGCATCCAGAACCAGTCCTCCGGCGTCATCCCCGTGATGAAGCTCCTCGAGGACTCCTTCTCCTACGCCAACCAGCTCGGGGCGCGCCAGGGCGCCGGTGCGGTGTACCTGCACGCCCACCACCCCGACATCATGAAGTTCCTCGACACCAAGCGGGAGAACGCGGACGAGAAGATCCGCATCAAGACGCTCTCGCTGGGCGTCGTCGTCCCCGACGTCACCTTCGGGCTCGCCAAGGCGAACGCGGACATGCACCTGTTCTCCCCCTACGACGTCGAGCGCGTGTACGGGGTGCCCTTCTCGGAGATCAGCGTGACCGAGAAGTACGACGAGATGGTCGCGGACGACCGCATCAAGAAGACCACCATCAGGGCCCGGGACTTCTTCCAGACGATCGCCGAGATCCAGTTCGAGTCCGGCTACCCGTACGTCATGTTCGAGGACACGGTCAACGCGGCGAACCCGATCGACGGCCGCATCAGCATGTCGAACCTGTGCTCGGAGATCCTCCAGGTCTCCACGCCCTCGACCTACAACGACGACCTCTCCTACGCGGAGGTCGGCAAGGACATCTCCTGCAACCTCGGCTCGCTGAACATCGCCAAGGCGATGGACTCCCCGGACTTCGGCAGGACGGTCGGGACCGCGGTCCGCGCGCTGACGGCGGTCTCCGACCAGACGCACATCGCCTCGGTGCCCTCGATCGAGAAGGGCAACAACGAGTCCCACGCGATCGGCCTGGGCCAGATGAACCTCCACGGCTACCTCGCGCGGGAGCGGGTCCACTACGGCTCCGAGGAGGGCGTGGACTTCACCAACATCTACTTCTACACGGTGGCGTTCCACGCGATCACCGAGTCGAACAAGCTCGCGATCGAGCGCGGACGGTCCTTCGCGGGCTTCGAACGCTCGACGTACGCCAGCGGTGAGTTCTTCACCAAGTACACCGAGCAGGAGTGGGTGCCGCGGACCGAGCGGGTGCGTGAGCTGTTCGAGACGGCCGGCGTGCACATCCCCACCCAGGACGACTGGCGCGCGCTCGCCGCCTCGGTGCAGGAGCACGGCCTGTACAACCAGAACCTCCAGGCCGTCCCGCCGACCGGCTCGATCTCCTACATCAACAACTCGACCTCCTCGATCCACCCGATCGTGTCGAAGATCGAGATCCGCAAGGAGGGCAAGCTCGGGCGGGTCTACTACCCGGCGCCCTACATGACGAACGACAACCTCGAGTACTACCAGGACGCCTACGAGATCGGGCCCGAGAAGATCATCGACACCTACGCCGCGGCCACGCAGCACGTGGACCAGGGCCTGTCGCTGACGCTCTTCTTCAAGGACACCGTCACCACCCGCGATCTCAACAGGGCGCAGATCTACGCGTGGCGCAAGGGCATCAAGACGCTCTACTACATCCGCCTGCGGCAGATGGCGCTCGAGGGTACCGAGGTGGAGGGCTGCGTCAGCTGCACGCTGTGACCCCACAGCGCTGACCGCCCCCGAGACACAGAGAGAGACGAAGACCGTGGAGAAGCTCAAGCTCGTCGACCGGGTCCAGGCCATCAACTGGAACCGGGTGCAGGACGACAAGGACGTCGAGGTCTGGGACCGCCTGACCGGCAACTTCTGGCTGCCTGAGAAGGTCCCGCTGTCCAACGACATCCAGTCGTGGAACACCCTGAGCGCGGACGAGCAGACGATGACCACCCGGGTCTTCACCGGGCTCACCCTGCTCGACACCATCCAGGGCACGGTCGGCGCGGTCAGCCTCATCCCGGACGCCGTCACGCCCCACGAGGAGGCGGTGTACACGAACATCGCCTTCATGGAGTCGGTGCACGCGAAGAGCTACTCCTCGATCTTCTCCACGCTCATCTCCACCCGGGAGATCGACGAGGCGTTCCGCTGGTCGGAGGAGAACGAGCACCTGCAGCGCAAGGCCGCGATCGTCATGGAGTACTACCGCGGTGACGACCCCGAGAAGCGCAAGGTCGCCTCGACCATGCTCGAGTCGTTCCTCTTCTACTCCGGCTTCTACGCCCCGATGTACTGGTCATCGCGGGCCAAGCTCACCAACACGGCGGACCTCATCCGGCTGATCATCCGCGACGAGGCGGTGCACGGGTACTACATCGGCTACAAGTACCAGAAGGCCCTGGAGAAGGCCTCGCCGGCGCGGCAGCAGGAGCTCAAGGACTACACCTTCGGGCTGCTGCTGGACCTCTACGACAACGAGGAGCAGTACACACAGGACCTCTACGGCCCGCTCGGCCTCACCGAGGACGTCAACGCCTTCCTGCGGTACAACGCGAACAAGGCGCTGATGAACCTCGGGTACGAGGGGCTGTTCCCCAAGGAGGAGACGAACGTCAACCCGGCGATCCTGTCCTCGCTCAGCCCCAACGCCGACGAGAACCACGACTTCTTCTCCGGGTCCGGCTCCAGCTACGTCATCGGCAAGGCGGTCGACACCGAGGACGAGGACTGGGACTTCTGAACCCGGCGCCGACTCCCGCCTCCTGACGCGGGCTCATGCGGACAGGTCCAGGAGATGGACCCCGATCACGACGATCCAGGTACCCAGGCTGGGATCGGAACCATCAAACCGGCAACGACCATGCCGAGGGCGAAGACTGCGAGCAGGGCAGCGGCAGCGCCTGAGTCCAGGACCCGGTAGACACCCAGTGGGAAGGCGCCGGGAGCCCACCCGCGTACCTCGTGCGGGGGTGGGACGATGGTCCTGGCGTCGCTGCGACCCACCCCACAGCCACTAGACCTTGGGGTCGTTCACAACACACACCCCCAGGTGTAGTGTTGAGGTATCGAACTACACAGGTGTCGTTCTGCCGCGCTCGCCGCCCTTCCGGCCGCCGAGCAGGTCCACACACCACACCCCGAACCACGAAAGCTGACGATGTTCTCCTTCCAGCTCCCCGACTCCTTCGTCGACTCCTACGCCAACCGCCAGGTGCCGTGGGGCTACTCCGACGCCGCCGGCAACTCGCTCGGTGAGATCACCTTCCTGCGGACGTACTCGCGTCAGCGGGAGGACGGCACCAAGGAGCGCTGGCACGAGGTCTGCCGTCGCGTCGTCGAGGGCATGTTCTCGATCCTCACCGACCACATGAGGGGTCAGCGGTTGCCCTGGGACGAGGACCAGGCCCAGGAGATGGCGCAGGACGCCTACGAACGGCTCTTCGAGCTCAAGTGGACGCCGCCGGGACGCGGGCTGTGGGTCATGGGCACGCCGCTGGTCAACGAGCTGCGCAACTCCGCGCCCCTGCAGAACTGCGCATTCGTCTCCACCGAGGACATGACGCCCGAGGACCCCTCCGGTCCGTTCACCTTCCTCATGGAGGCGTCCATGCTCGGCGTCGGTGTCGGCTTCGACACCCGCGGGGCGAAGCAGGGCTTCACCATCCACGCGCCGACGGTCCACGACTCTGCGACGGGCCTCGAGCTCGACGCCGAGGGCCGGGCCCTGCCGCCCGTCGTCGAGGCGGGCACGCCCGTCTACACGGTGCCGGACACCCGGGAGGGCTGGGTGGTGTCCACGGCCATGGTCATCGACGCCTACCTCAAGGGTGACGTCCTGCCGGCCATGGACTACTCCCTCGTGCGCCCCAAGGGTGCGCCGATCAGGACCTTCGGTGGCACCGCGGCCGGCCCCGAGCCGCTGCACCGCCTCCACACGGCGATCCGCACGGTGCTCGACGGCCGCGGCGGTCAGGCGCTGAGCACCCGTGACATCGCCGACATCGGAAACCTCATCGGTGTCTGCGTGGTCGCGGGCAACGTGCGGCGTTCCGCCGAGATCCTCCTCGGGGAGATCGACGACCCGGACTTCCTCAACCTGAAGAACGCCGACGTCTTCCCCGAGCGCAACTCCTACGACCCGGCCAGCCCCGGCTGGGCATGGATGTCGAACAACTCCGTCGTCGTCGACACCGACACCGACCTCTCCGGCGTCACCGAGGCGATCTCCCGCAACGGCGAGCCCGGGGTCATCTGGCTCGACACCACGCGTGCCTACGGCCGGCTGGCCGACCCGGCGGACCACAAGGACCACCGCGTCATGGGGTACAACCCGTGCGCGGAGCAGCCGCTGGAGTCCTTCGAGTGCTGCACCCTCGTCGAGACCTTCCCCTCCCGCGCCTCCTCCAAGGAGGACTTCCTCGCCACCCTGCGCACGGCATTCCTCTACGGCAAGGTCGTCACGCTCCTGTCGACCCACTGGGAGCGGACCAACGCCGTCATGCAGCGGAACCGTCGCGTGGGGACCTCGATGTCGGGGATCACCGACTTCGCCGACAACGTCGGCATCGACGTCATGCGCGAGTGGATGGACGACGGCTACCGGGTCATCCGGGCGTGGGACGCCGAGATCTCCGAGACCCTTGCCGTGCGCGAGTCGATCCGCACGACGACGGTCAAGCCCAGCGGCACCGTGAGCATCGTCGCCGGGGTCTCGCCCGGTGTGCACTGGGCCCCGGGCGGCACCTACTTCAACCGCGCGATCCGCTTCCGCAACGAGGACCCGCTGGTCACGCTGTTCCGCGCCGCCGGCTACCGCGTCGAGCCGGCCAGCGAGGACCCCACGGGCACCTCGGTCATCTTCTTCCCCATCAAGTCCGCGGCGCGCCGCTCGGAGAAGGACGTCTCCCTGCGCGAGAAGGCCGAGCTCGCCGCGCTCGCGCAAAGGTACTGGTCGGACAACTCGGTCTCGGTCACGCTGTCCTTCGACCCGGAGACCGAGGGCGGGCAGATCGGGGACGTCCTGCGCGAGTTCACGGGCCGGCTCAAGACGGCCTCCTTCCTCCCGCAGGGCAACTTCGTCTACCCCCAGATGCCGTACACGCAGATCACGGCCGAGGAGTACGAGGCCGCCACCCAGGCACTCATCCCCGCCTTCCTCGACGCGATCTACGACGGCGACATGGAGACCATCGACGCGATCGGTGAGGCGTACTGCACCACCGACGACTGCGAGTTCGACGAGATCAAGATCAACGCGGAGTTCACCGCCTCCAGCTGACACTGCTCGGAGCCGTACCGGTGACGGCCGGATCGTTCGCGAGAACGGTCCGGCCGTCGGCGTTCTGCTGGGCCCTGGGGGACGGGACCTTCGGCCGTGGGAGGGCGCCCGTCCGCGCGGCAGAGTGGTGATCTCACCCACCAAGGAGGAACCTCATGGCCCGCACGTACATCGTCACCGGGGCCGGATCGGGCATCGGCGCCGCCACCGCGCGCCTGCTGCGCGAGGCCGGCGCCACGGTCGTCGGGGTGGACCTCAAGAACTCGGACATCAGCGCGGACCTGTCGACGCCGGCGGGCAGGCGCGAGGGGGCGGCGGCCGCCCTCGAGGCCGCGGGCGGACGGGTCGACGCCGCCATCGCGTCCGCCGGCGTCTCGCTGCCGACCGCGCTCACCGTGTCCGTCAACTACTACGGGGTCACGGAGTTCCTCGCGGAGCTGCGACCCGCGCTCGCGCAGTCCACGGCACCGCGCGCCGCCGTCGTCGGCTCGATGTCCTCCCTGCAGCCGAACTCGCCCCAGCTCGTCGAGGCGCTGCTGACCTCGACCGAGGCCACCGCCGTCGAGGTGGCGGACCAGCTGGCCGCCGACCCGCAGACCGGCAACCTCATCTACGCCTCGACCAAGCGAGCCATCTCCCGCTGGGTGCGCGCCCAGTCGGTGACGCCGGAGTGGGCCGGAGCCGGGATCCCGCTCAATGTCGTCGCGCCGGGCATCGTCGTCACCCCGATGACCGAGCAGCTGCTCGCCTCGCCCGAGTCGACCGCGTTCGTCGACGCCGTCGTCCCCATGCCGCTGAACTATCACCAGCCGCCGGAGTCGATCGCCAACCTGCTCATCTGGCTGACCTCGCCGGAGAACACCCACTGCGCCGGGCAGACCATCTACTGCGACGGCGGGAGCGACGTCGTGCTGCGCGGCGAGGACGCGTGGAGCTGGGCGGACGGCCGCGTGGGGGAGTACTTCCAGCAGCTGACCGCGGGCCAGCCGGCCGGGTAGGCCCACGACCCGCTACGCGGTCCGTGGTACCCGCCTCCCTCCGGCGGGTGCCACGGGCCGCGCGGCGCGGCGAGCGATGTCGGCGGTGACGAGCTCCGCGTCGTGTGCGACGCCGAAGGCGGTGTGCGACGCGAACCGGTACTGGAAGAGCTGCCCGAGGACGTACAGGCCGGGCTGCCCGGTGACGGCCCCGCGCTCGTTGTCCAGGAGGCCGCTGCTGTCCAGGCCGGGCAGGTCGATCCACTCGTGCCCGGGCCGGAAGCCGGTGGCCCACACGACGTTCCTGACGTCGAGCACCTCGCCGTCGGCGGTCACCGGCAGGCCGTCACGGACGTCGGTGACGCGCGCGGCTCGACGGACTCCGGCGGCGTCGAGGTCTCGGGGCTTGACCCGGATGAGCGGGTCGCCGTGCCCGGAGAGCATCTTCTCCCGCGACCTGCGGCCGGCCCGGGTGTCCCGGGTGAGGACGTGGGTCCACGTGTACGCCACCAGTGGGAAGACCACCCGGCGCATCAGCTGTGACTCGATCCGCAGCGGGACGTGGCCCGGGTGGCGCCCGGCGAGCACCACCGGGTGCGTCGGTGCCACGTCGAGGGCGACGTCGGCGCCGGAGTTCCCGGCACCGACGACGGCGACCGCACCCGGCTGCAGCTGCGCCGGGTTGCGGTAGTCCACCGAGTGCAGCTGCACGACGGCGGGGGACAGCTCCCCGGCGAACGCGGGCACCCGGGGGACACGGTCGGCACCGGTCGCCAGGATGACGTTGGCGGCCGTGAACGCCTGGGGCCCTGCCGTCACGGTGAGGAGGTCACCGTCGCGGAAGATCCCGTCCACGCGCACACCGGTGCGCACGTCCATGCCGACGTGCGTGGCGTAGGCGCCGAGGTACTCGGCCATCCGGGCACCGGAGGGGAAGAGCTCGTCCTGGGGGAACGGCAGCCCGGGGAGGCCGAGCTTGTCCACCTGGGTGAACAGCCGCATCGAGTCCCAGCGGTGGTGCCACGAGCCACCGACGCGGTGGTCGGCCTCCAGGACGGTGAACGGCAGGCCACGGCGGCGCAGGTGGTAGCCGGCGGCGAGGCCCGCCTGCCCCGCTCCGATGATGATCGTGTGGTCCATGGTGGGGTCTCCTTCGACTCGAGCTGACCTGGCCGACGCTACGGAGCGACGTCGGCCCGCCGCATCGGTGAGACCACCCATTGCGTCCGGTCCGACGAGTGGGTACCTCCTCAGAGCAGCTGCCAGCTCGCACCACGCGCGGTCGCCGCCGCGCGGCTGGTGACACCGAGCTTGGCGAGGATGTTGCTGACATGCCGGTCGACCGTGCGCTCACTGAGCGTCAGCTCCGCGGCGATGGCCCGGTTCGTGGCACCCGTCGCGACGAGTCGCAGCACCTCCAGCTCGCGCGGACTCAGCATCTGCCGGGCCGGGTGGTCGAGGGCGTCGAGATCGGGCCGCGCGCCGAGCCGGCTGAAGATCTCCTGCGCGGTCCGCTGCTCGCGGTCGGCCGACTCGTCGTCCCCGAGCGCCCGGCACGCGGTGGCCACGAGTACCCGGGCACGGCCCTCCTCGTAGGGCACCCCGACCCGGAGCCAGGTGGTGAGCGCTGCCCGCGCCGGCTCGCCGGCGTGCTCGGGGTGCCCCGTGCCGACGGCGAGCCGTGCCCGGGCCTGTGCGGCGACGGCCGTGACGACCTCACTGTCCTGGCGCGCGGCGAGCTCCTCCAGCTCCCCGACGGCTGCGGAGGCGCCGCCGTGGTCCTCGACCGCGAGGAGCACCTCGACGGCGCCCGCGAGCACCGGGACCCGCCGTCCCGCCCCGCTCACCTCGGCGAGGGACCGGCGTACCATCGCGGCGGCCGCCTGCGTGCTGCCCCGTGCGAGGCGGAGCAGCGCGAGGCCGGGTTGCGGCTCCACCCCGAGCCGTGCCGCAGCGGCGAACGATCGTTCGGCCTCGGCCCACCGCCCACGGAGCCGCTCGAGGTCCCCCCGGACATAGACCGCGAACCCCGCCCAGAGCCGGTCGACGTCCTCCTCCATGCCGGCGAGCGCCGCGTCGGCGGCAGCCCAGTCGCCGTGCAGCTGACGCAGCTCGGCCCGCCGGACCTGGCACTCACCGGCGAAGCAGGCCAGCTCCGGCTGCGCCGCGCACCACCCGGCGAGGGCGTCGGTCCACTCGTGGGCACGGTCGATGTCGTAGATGCTCCAGCACCCCGAGATGACGCCGCAGTAGACGATGCCGGTGGCCATCGGTGAGACCCCTTCCGCGGTGACGACGACCATCGCCTCGTCGAGCAGCGCACGCCCCCGCTCGACGTGCCCCGCCTCCAGCTCGAGGAGCCCCGCCCGGTGCAGCGCGAGAGCGGCGAGGTCGGCGTCGGTGCACCGGTGTGCGGCCCGGGCGGCGTCCAGCGCCGACCTGGTCGCGCCGTCGAGGTCACCGGCACCTGCGGCCGGGAACGACCGGGCCAGCTCGAGGTACCCGCGCACCCGCTCGTTGCCCTCGTGCTCGGCAGCCAGCCGTTCGGCGCGCCGGAGCCAGCCGCTCCCCCGCGCCGCCTCGCCGTCGTGGAGGTGCTGGACGGCGATCCAGCAGGCACTGATCACGGCGGCCGGTGCGTCACCGTGCTGGAGGTGGCGCTGGTAGGCGAGTTCCCGGGCAGCGAGGTAGTCCCCGAGCCGGAAGAGCAGGTAGGCGCACACGGCCAGGCGCCCGACGTCAGCCGGGTCCAGCGGAGCCCTGTCCTCCGCCGCACGAAACGAGTCGAACGCCGTGCGCCACCGCCGGGCGGCGTACGCCGCTCGGGCCCGGACGACGACGTCGTCGCTGCTCACGCCCTCCAGTATCCGCTGCGTAGCATTCCTCCGTGCTGCGCTTCGACGACCCGCTCCCGGGCCGGCCCGCGCGCGTGGTCGTGGCCGGGGTCTCGGGCGCCGGTAAGACGACCCTCGCCGGGCGGGTCGCGCGGATCCTCGGGGTTCCGCACACGGAGATCGACGCCCTGTTCCACGGGGCGGACTGGACCCCTCGGGAGGCGTTCCTCGACGACGTCCGCGAGTTCGTAGCGGGCGAGGCATGGACCACCGAGCTCCAGCACGCGAGCGCCCGGCCGCTGCTCCTCGAGCGCGCGGACCTCCTCGTCTGGCTCGACCTGCCGTTCGCCACGGTGGTGCTGCCGCGCCTCGTGCGGCGCACGGTGCGCCGCCGGCTGCGCCGGGAGGTGCTGTGGAACGGCAACGTCGAACCGCCCCTGCACACGGTCCTCACCGACCGCGAGCACGTCGTCCGGTGGGCGGTCGCCACCCGGAACAAGCACCGGAGGCGGGTCCCGCAGCTCGCGGCCACCCGGCCGCACCTCACGGTCGTCCGGCTGCGGTCGGCGAGCGAGGTGGAGCGGTGGGTGGCCGGCCCGCTCCGGGCGGTCGCGCGCCCCTGAGCCCGCGGGCGAACCCTGAGACGCCCTCACCACGATCAGGGACCGACCAGGGTCCGCCCCGGATCCGCTCGCCGACCCACCCCGGTTCACTGAGTCTCGACAGCTACCGTCCGATGACAGAGGCTCAGATGATCGAGGCACGAAACCTCACCAAGCGCTACGGCGACACGACCGCCGTCGACGACGTCACCTTCACCGTTCCGGCAGGCACGGTTACCGGCTTCCTCGGCCCGAACGGCGCGGGGAAGTCCACGACCATGCGCATGATCGTCGGCCTCGACCGTGCCTCCGCAGGCTCGGTCACGGTCAACGGTGCGCACTACACGCACCACCTCTCACCGCTGCGTGAGGTCGGGGCGCTGCTCGACGCCAAGGCGGTGCACCCCGGGCGCAGCGCCCGCTCCCACCTGCGGGCGCTCGCGGCCAGCCACCGCATCCCCGTCAGGCGCGTCGACGAGGTCATCGACATGACCGGGCTGAGCTCCGTCGCGCACAAGCGGGTCCGCGGCTTCTCGCTGGGCATGGGCCAACGGCTGGGCATCGCCGCCGCCCTCCTCGGCGACCCCCACACCCTCATCCTCGACGAGCCCGTCAACGGCCTGGACCCCGAGGGCGTCACGTGGGTCCGCACCCTCGTGCGGCAGCTCGCGGCCGAGGGCCGCACGGTGCTCCTGTCCTCCCACCTCATGAGCGAGATGGCGCAGACCGCCGACCAGCTCCTCGTCATCGGGCGGGGCCGGATCCTCGCGCAGGGACCGGTCCAGGACGTCGTCGACTCCGCCACCCAGGCCGTCGTCAAGGTGCGTTCCCCGCAGGCCGCCGAGCTCGCTGCCCGGCTCGACGTCGTCGGGGCGGACGTCGGAAGGCCGCAGGGTGACGTGCTCGACGTCCGCGGCGCCTCCACCGAGGACGTCGGTGCCCTGGCCGCCCGCCACGGCATCGTCCTGCACGAGCTGCGGCTCCACCGCGCCAGCCTCGAGGAGGCCTACCTCACCCTCACCGGATCAGCGGTCGAGTACCGCGCCCAGACGCTGGAGGCAGCACGATGACCACGACGACGACGCACCCGGCCGCCGCGAGCCCGGCGGCCGGCACCTCACCCGGGCGGGCAGAGATCAGCGACCTCAGCTTCGGTGGGGTCCTGCGCGGGGAGTGGATCAAGCTCCTCTCGCTCCGCTCGACCTGGTGGACCCTGGCCATGACGGTCGCCGTCACGGGGCTCATCTCCCTCGCCGTCGCGGTCACGGCCGACGACGTCGTCGAGCAGGCCGCCGCCGCCGGCCTCGAGCCGCACGGTGCCGAGCTCGTCATCTCCGGTTTCCAGTTCGGCATGGTGACCATCGCCGTGCTCGGCGCGCTGCTCATGACGGGGGAGTTCGGCACCGGGATGGTCCGCTCGACCTTCGCCGCCGTCCCCTCGCGCCTCCCGGTGCTGTGGGCCAAGGCGCTCGCGCTGACCGTCGTCACGGTCGCCGCCAGCGCGCTCAGCGTGCTCGTGGGTACGGCTGCCGCCGCCCCCTGGCTCACGGACCACGGGCTCGTCCCGGCGCTCGACCAGTCCCACACGTGGCAGGCCTTCGGCGGCATGACGTACTTCTACGTGGCCGTCGCGCTCGTCGCGCTCGGACTCGGTGCCGTCCTGCGGCACACGGCCGGCACGATCACCACCGTGCTGGGCCTCCTCCTGCTCCTGCCCGGCATCCTCCAGTTCATCACCGTGGACTGGGTGCAGGACCTCGTCAGTCTCATGCCGCTGCCGGCGGCCATCGCCTTCGTCGGGACGTCGGGCCTACAGGGGACCAACGAGGTGCTGACCGCCTGGCAGGGCGTGGCGGTGGTCGGTGCGTACGCGGTGGCGGCGCTCGTCGCCGGCGCGGTGTGCCTCCGACGGCGCGACGCCTGAGTCAGTGGGCCACCGGGTGGTGGCGGCGGGCGAGCAGCGCCGCCACCACTCCGGCCACCGTGAACGCCAGCGCCGCCGCGAGGACGAGCACGAGTGGAGCGGACCAGCCGCCCGTCGCGGAGTAGAGGGCACCGGCGAGCGGCGCCCCGAACGTCGCGGCGACGTAGCCGCCGGTCTGCACCCGCGCGGAGACGGTGGCCGCCTCCCGGTCGGTGCGGGTGACCCGCGCGATGATCGAGAGGATGGCGGTGAACCCGCCGCCCTGGCCCACGCCGCCGAGGATCGACCACGTGATGTACGCCTCCGGCGCGACGAGCAGGCCGATGGGGAGGGCGACCCAGCAGGCGCCGACGACCGCGACCGGCACCCACCCCGGAGCGCGCGCCGCCAGCGCGGGCACGCCGAACGCGCCCGCGACGGCGAAGATCTGGAACAGCGACGCCGTCACGCCGGAGGCCGCCGCATCCAGGCCGCGGGTGTCGGAGAGCAGGGTGGGGAGCCACGCCGAGACGGCGTAGTAGGCGAAGGACTGCCCGGCGAAGGCGATGAGCAGCAACCACCCGATCCGGGCCGCCGAGGACGACACCGGTTCAGCCGGTGCCTGCTCGGTCGGTGCCGGCGGCGCGGCCGCTGCGTGCCGGCGTCGCAGCCCGCGCCAGTACAGCGCGCCGGCTGCGGCGAGGACTCCCCACGTCGCCAGCGCCCACCGCCAGCCGACGACGGCGGCCAGCGGCGCGGTGCCCAGCGACGTGATCATCGAGCCCACGTTGAGGGACGCGGTGTAGAGCCCGGTCACCACACCTGCCCGCCGCCAGGGCACGTCGCGCCGGATGATCACCGGCATGACGATGTTCCCCACCATGATCGCGGCGCCGATCACCACCGTGCCGAGGAGGACGAGGGCGGTCGGCCCGGCGGAGCGCACGATCGTCCCGAGGAGCACGCCGAGCAGGCACAGCACGACCGCGCCCTCCGGGCCGGCGCGCCGGATCACCCGCGTGGCGGCCGGGCCGGCGAGCGCGAAGCAGAGCACCGGGAGGCTGGTGAGGAAGCCGGCGGTGGTGGTCGACAGTCCGAGGTCGTCGCGGATCGTCACGAGGACCGGGGCCGGCGCCACGATGGGCCCGCGGAGGTTGAGCGCGACGAGGACGACGCCGACGACGACGGCCCACGGCATGACCGTGCGCGCGGACGTGGGAAGGGAGGCCATTTCGTCGATGCTAAGCCGCGACCTCGACCGGTCGGGCAGCCACTCGACGCCCGAGCCGGCTCTCGTGGCCGACATCACCACCCGCTCGCAGAATCGGCACGCGCAGTGGCTCCGTGCGGTGCCGACCGCCGGGTCGGAAGCCGGGGTGCGCCCGGACCGATCCGTGTCACAGTGGGGCGCATGAGTGGCGACGAGGACCTCCTGGCTCGCGCTGCGAGCCACGGCCTCCGCCTTCATCCCGACTCCGTCCGCCGCAACGACGCGGGACTGGACTTCCGGGTGGCCTTTGCCGTCGACGTGCACGGGCGGCAGTGGGTGCTGCGCGTGCCGCGCCGGCCCGACGTCGTGGACGGTGTGGCGCAGGAGCAGGCGATCCTCGCCTTCGCCTCCCGGCACCTGCTCGTCGCCGTCCCGGACTGGCACGTGGTGGCCGACGACCTCGTCGCCTACCCGGTGCTGCCCGGCCGGCCCGGGCTCACCATCGAGGGGGAGCAGGCGACGTGGCACCTCGACCCGGCCTCGCCGCGCTACGCCGAGGACCTCGGCCGCCTGCTCGCCGCGCTGCACGACGCCCCGCTGGACGAGGCACGCGAGCTCGGGATCGAGGTCCGCAGCCCCGACGAGGTGCGGGAGAGCTGGGCGAACGACGTGGCCCTCGTCTCCGCCGAGTTCGACGTCGACCCCGGGCTCGAGGGGCGCCTGGCCGCCTGGCTCGACGACGACGGCCTGTGGCCCGAGGAGACCGTGTTCACCCACGGGGAGCTCTACCCGGCGCACGTGCTCATCGACGACGACGACGCCGTCACCGGGGTCCTCGACTGGACGACCGCACGTGGTGACGACCCCGCCCGGGACTTCATGTATCAGCACGCCTTCGCCCCACCGGAGGCCTTCGCGGCCACGACCCGGGCCTACACGGAGGCGGGTGGCCAGCCGGGGGAGCGCCTGGGTGAGCGGTGTGCGGCCCTGATGGCCGCGGGACCGGTCGGCTACGGCCTGTTCGCGCTCACCACCGGCAGGGACGAGCACCGCGCAGCGGCGCAGGCGCAGCTGCGCGCCGCCTGAGCGTCACGTCTCCTCCAGGGCGGCACCGCGGAACTCGGGCAGGAACAGCGAGCCCACCATGGCGACGACGAAGGCGATCCCGAAGGCGACGAAGGCGAGCGACGACCCTCCCGACGCGATGAAGAACGGGACCGCCAGTGGCGCGATGATGGAGGCCAGCCGGCCGAAGGCGGCGGCGCTGCCGGAGCCGGTCCCACGCAGGGCGGTGGGGTAGATCTCCGGGCTCACGGCGTAGAGCGCGCCCCAGGCACCGAGGTTGAACGCCGACAGCGCCATGCCGGCGGCGATGATCTGCGGGACGGTGGTGGCCTGGCCGAAGAGCACCGCCGCGACCGCCGAGCCCGCGAGGAAGGTCGCCAGGGTGGCGCGCCGCCCCCACTTCTCGATGAGGAACGCCGCGACGGCGTACCCCGGGAGCTGGGCGAGGGTGATGATCAGGGTGTACTCGAAGGACTTGACGAGCGAGAAGCCCTGGCTGACCAGGAGGGACGGCAGCCAGATGAAGGCTCCGTAGTAGGCGAAGTTCACCCCGAACCACACCACCCACAGCGCTGCGGTCCGGCGCCGGAAGCGGGCGGTCCACAGCTCACGCCAGTGCGGCGGCGCCGCGGGCTCCTCGGCGATGGCCGGGGAGGGGACGGGCCGCTGGCCGGCGGACTCCTCGTACACACGGACCGCGGCCTCGGCCTGGTCCGCGCGCCCGGTGCGCTCGAGGAAGCGCACCGACTCCGGCAGCCGCATCCGCACGTAGATCGCGTAGACGGCGGGGACCATGCCGATGACGAACGCCCAGCGCCAGCCGTTCTCGGCGTCCACGACGAAGTAGCCGATGAGGGCCGCCGCGATCCACCCGAGGGCCCAGAAGGCCTCGAGGATGACGACGACCCGCCCGCGGATCCGCTTGGGTGCGTACTCGCTGACGAGGGTGGAGGCCACCGGGAGCTCGGCCCCGAGGCCGAGTCCGACGAGGAAGCGCAGCACGATGAGCATGACGAGCCCGGTCGCCAGCGCGGAGGCGCCGGTGGCCAGCCCGTAGATGAGCAGGGTGAGGGCGAAGACCTGGCGCCTGCCGATGCGGTCGGCGAGCAGCCCGCCGACGCTCGCGCCGATCGCCATGCCGACGAAGCCGACCGAGGCGATCCACGACTGCTCGGCGGCGCTGAGGTCCCAGGCCTGGGCGAGGGCGGCGATGACGAAGGAGATGAGGCCGACGTCCATCGCGTCCAGCGCCCAGCCGACGCCGGACCCGCCGAGCAGCTTGCCGTGGGCGCGGGTGAAGGGCAGCCGGTCGAGGCGTTCGGCCCGGGTGAGCGACTGGGTGGGGAGCGCGTCGTCGGTGTGCGCGGCCATGAGTGGGTCCCTGGGTGGTGGAGGGCTGGACGCCGGGAGCGTAGCAGTTAATCTCAGGTTGAGTATAACGCGGGCCGCCCTGCGGTGCCCGGAGGAACATCCGCTACATGAGCTGCACGGCGAGCACGTGCGTCACGGGCCGGCCGTCGAGCCGGTAGCCGACATCGAGCTTGTGCGGCCCCGGCGTGGGAACCCTGCTGCGCGACCCACTCGAGCAGTCGGCCGAAGGACTCGGCGATCGCACCGGGCGGGCCGTCGTGCGCCAGCTGCGCCCACGGACCGCCGGGGACCACCGTGCGTACCGCCCCTGCCGGCCCTGGCAAGTCCGGAGCGTCCGGGCCATCCCCTCACCCCTCGACGACGTGGTCGCGACCGTAGCGGTCCCCGTGCTCCGGGCGCTAGACCCCCGGCGGCCTTCCGGCAGGAACCGTCACGTGAGGGCGTCGACGACGGCGGGCGCGGCGGCCGGTGGCAGCTGCAGCAGCACGCCGGTCGCGACCGACCCCCGCCACGCCGCGAGCTGGTCGCGGAGCTGGTCGGGACGTCCCACGAGCGCGACGTCGAGGACGAGCTCCGTCGGCACCGCCCGGGCCGCCGCGGCGCGGTCGCCCGTCGCCCAGAGGCGGGCGACCTCCGCGCAGGCGGCGTCGTACCCGAGCCGTTCGAGCGCCTCCCGGTGGAAGTTCGACGTCGCCGAGCCCATGCCCCCGACGTACAGCGCCACGTGGGGCCGGACCAGGTCGGCGGCCTGCTCCACGTCCCTCCCGACGGCGACCGGCAGGGACGCGTTGACCTCGAAGCGCTCGCGGGGGGACAGCTCGGGTGCGCGTCGGGCGAACCCGGCCTCCAGCTGCTCCCGCGCCCAGGTGTCGAGGCGGGGGGTGAAGAAGGCCGGCAGCCAGCCGTCGGCGATCTCGGCGGCGAGGGCCACGTTCTTCGGGCCCTGGGCGGCGAGGTGGATCGGCAGGTCGGCCCGGAGCGGGTGCACGGTGGCGCGCAGCGCCTTGCCCTCTCCGGTGGCCGCGTCACCGTCGAGGGGGAGCCGATAGTGCCGGCCCTCCATGCGCACGGGTGCTTCCCGCCGGAGCACCTGGCGCACGACGTCGACGTACTCACGGGTCCGTTCGAGCGGACGGCGGTAGGGCTGGCCGTACCAGCCCTCGACGACCTGGGGGCCCGACGCTCCCAGCCCCAGGACGAAGCGACCCCCGGAGAGGTGGTCGAGGCTGAGCGCGGCCATCGCCGTCGCCGTCGGGGTCCGGGCGGAGAGCTGGGCGATTCCGGTCCCGAGCCGGACGCGGGAGGTCCGGGCGCCCCACCAGGCGAGCGGCGTGAGGGCGTCCGAGCCGTAGGCCTCGGCCGTCCACACGGAGTCGAGGCCCGCGGTGTCGGCGAGCTCGACGGCCGCGGCCGCCCCCTCGGGCGGGCCGGAGGACCAGTAGCCCAGGTGCAGGCCGACCCGCAGCGGCGGGTGGCCGGTGCCGTCGTCCGTCACCGCTGCCCGCCCACGTGGGGCATGACCTCACCGGCGATGAGGTCGAGGTGCTCGAGGTCGGCCATGTCCAGGCACTGGAGGTAGACGCGGGTGATGCCCTGGGCGGCCAGCGCCTGGAGGCCCTCGACGACCTCGTCGGGCGTGCCGGCCAGCCCGTTGCTGCGCAGCTCGCCGGCCTCGCGTCCGATCGCGGCGGCGCGCCGGCGCACCTCCTCCTCGTCCCGGCCCACGCAGGCGACGAACGCGGCGGAGTAGACGAGCTCGTCGGGGTCACGGTCCACGGCCTCGCACGCCGCCCGCACCCGGTCCCGCTGGGCGGTGACGGCACCCTTCTCGGGGAAGGACTGGTTGTACTCGGTGGCGAAGCGTGCGGCGAGCTGGGGCGTCCGGCGCGGGCCGTTGCCGCCGACGACGAGCGGCACCCGCTCCTGCACCGGCTTGGGCAGCGCGGGTGACTCGCTGAGCTGGTATTGGACGCCGTCGTAGTCGAAGGTCTGCCCCACCGGCGTGGACCACAGGCCCGTGATGATCTCCAGCTGCTCGGTGAGCAGCCCGAAGCGCTTGTCCGGGAACGGGATCCCGTAGGCGGCGTGCTCCTCGGCGAACCAGCCGGCGCCGAGGCCCAGCTCGACGCGGCCACCGGACATGTCGTCGACCTGGGCGACCTGGACCGCCAGGACGCCCGGGAGGCGGAAGGTGGCGGAGGTGACCAGGGTGCCGAGCCGGATCGTGGACGTCTCGCGGGCGAGGCCGGCGAGGGTCGTCCAGGCGTCGGTCGGTCCGGGGAGCGGGTCGCCGCCACCCATCCGCAGGAAGTGGTCGGAGCGGAAGAAGGCCGAGAAGCCGAGCTGCTCGGCGCGCTGGGCCAGGGCGAGCTGGTCGGCGTAGGAGGCGCCCTGCTGGGGCTCGACGAAGATGCGAAGGTCCATGCCCCTAGCGTGCCAGGCATGGGAGCACCCGCGGGCTCCTGACCGAGGTCAGGGTGCCGTGGTGGACGAGCCACGGCCCCCGCGGGTGCCGGTGACTGCCGGGATCTCGCCGCCGCCTGGCGGTGGGACCGACAGATCCGTCCGTCGGACGGCTAGCGGACAGCCACCTCACGTGTCCACATGTCAATCATCTCTTGGACCACCTCCTTTCCCGTGTACGGACGAGCGTAGGCAGCCTCGTCGGGGGGTGTCACGAGAATTACGGCTCAGGACCCGAGCTCGGTCTCGGCGGCGACCTGCGCGGTGGCGAGCGCCTCCGCGAGGGGCAGCTCACCGCGGTACAGCTGGTCCAGGACCGGGCGCACCGACTGCAGGACGTCCTGAGCGCGAGGACCCGTCGCGGCCGTGACGACGGCGGGCGCCTCGAGCGCGGCCGAGGCGTCCACCCCCCGGTCGGCCCAGGCTCGCAGGAACAGGTCCTGCGCCCCCGTCGCGGCGGGGACACCGACGCCGTGGCTGGCCAGGGCGGACTGCCCGTCCGCGGAGGCGATCCAGTGCAGCACCTCGATCGTCGCCTCCGGGTTGGGGCTCGCGGCGTTCACCGCCGCGGCGACACCGTCGACGACCGCGACGGACCGGTCCGGCCCTGCCGGGACCGGCGCCAGCCCCCAGTCACCCTCCGCGTGCTCGGCGACGTGACGCATGTCCGCGGAGGTGGACTGGAACAGCGCCATCCGCCCGGCCGTGAACAGCTCGCGGGCGGTGACGGTCGGGTCGCCGACGGGAGGGGCGGCGGGCAGCTCGGCGAGGTACCCGAACGCCGCCCGGCCCTCGGGCCCCGTGAGCGTGAGCTCCTCGTGCGGCACCGCACCGAGCTGGGCGAGGAAGGGCAGCCACACCGCGGGGGCGGTGAGGTCGGTGTTGATGCCGTACTCGGCGACGGAACCGGGGTCGAAACCCTCCTCCGAGGCGGTGCGCCCGTCATCGTCGCGGGTGAGGTCACGGACCGCCTGGCGCAGGGTGTCGGTGGGGGTGTCGTCGACCGGCTCGGGTGTCGCGGCGGGTTCCGGGGTCGGGGCCGCGGAGGCCTCCGGGGCGGCGGGCTCGCCTGCCCTGGCGTCCCCGGCGGGGTCGGCGTCCGCCGAGGAGGCGACGGGTGGCGGCTGGACGACGGCCGGGTCCCAGGTCAGCGTGGTCGGGTCGACGCCGGCGCGGTCGACGAGCTCGGTGTTGTAGAACAGCACCGTGGAGTCCCACAGCTGGGGCACCGCCCACAGGACGTCGTCGCGGGTGAAGAGGTCGGTGACGGCGGGCTCCCACTGCTCGTGGTCCTCGCCCAGCGCCTCGTCCAGCTCGACGAGGTCGCCCGCGTGGGCGTGGGCGGCGACGGCGTCGCTCGTCGTCCAGAAGATGTCGGCCATGGTGCCGTCGGCGAGGTCGGCGGCAACCTCCTCGGCGTAGGACTCCTGCGGCACGACCTCGACGTCGACGTGGACGTCCCGGTTGATCGCGTTGAAGGCGTCGAAGGACTCGCGGTAGGCGCTCGCGGCGGCCTCGTCCCACAGGCGGAAGGTCACCGTGGAGAAGCCGGCCGAGGCGGCGTCGCCCGAGTCGTCGCTCGCGGGCTCGCCGCACCCCGCCACCAGCGCTACGAGCGCGACGGCGGCGGCGCAGGCTCGCGCCTGGCGGGACATGGGTCCTCCTGAGGTCCGTACGGGCCAAGGCTACCCGGAAGCCGTGACCTCGTGGTGACCGAACCGCGACGCGGCTGTGGGAAACACATCGCTCTTTCATGGCATGTCACGGATCTCATCGGCACCGTGCAGCAATGCCAGGCAGGAAAAGTAATTCGCGCGCGCCGGTCTAGCGCGTCAACGATTGACACAGCCGGGGGTCTGCGCCTAGCGTGACGCTGGCCACATCGCAGTGCCGAAAGGAAGTGCCATGCGCGCCCGACGACGTCGCGTCGCCCTCGCCGTGTCAGCCGGCCTCGTCCTCGCCGCCGTGGTCCCGGCCGCGACCGCCACCGCCTCGGACCCGCCGGACCTCGACGCGGTCGTCGAGGGCATGACCTTGGAGGAGAAGGTCGGCCAGATGTTCGTGCCGTACATGTACGGCTCGACGATCGACGAGGAGGATCCCCGCAACCTGGCCGCTGCCGGCGTGCCGAGCATCGGGGAGATGATCGAGGAGTTCCACCCCGGCGGCATCATCTACTTCGGCTGGTCGAACAACCTCGAGTCACCCGGCCAGGTCGCCCGGCTGTCCAACGACATCCAGGCCCGTGCCACCGCCGACGGCGGGATCCCGATGACCACCTCGATCGACCAGGAGGAGGGCGTGGTCGTCCGGCTGCCGCAGCCGTCGGCCCAGCTGCCCGGGGCGATGGCCCTGGGGGCCACGCGGGACCCCGAGCACGCCCGTGACGCGGCGCGGGTCACCGCGGAGAAGCTCGCCGCCGTCGGCGTCAACCAGGACTACTCGCCGATCGCCGACGTCAACTCCAACGCCCAGAACCCCGTCATCGGTGTGCGCGCCTTCGGGGGCGACACCGACCTCGTGTCCTCGCTCGTGACCGCACAGGTCCACGGCTTCCAGGACGACGGCGGGATCTCGGCCTCCGTCAAGCACTTCCCCGGCCACGGGGACACCGCCGTCGACTCCCACTACGGCGTGCCCCTCATCGACAAGACCGAGGCGGAGTTCCGCGCCGAGGACCTGCCGCCCTTCCGGGCGGCCATCGAGGCCGGCACCGACTCGATCATGACGGCCCACATCGTCGTCCCCGCGCTCGACCCGTCCGGGCGGCCCGCGACCTTCTCCTACCCGATCCTCACCGAGGTGCTGCGCGAGGAGCTGGGCTTCGACGGCGTCATCGTCACCGACTCACTGTCGATGCAGGGGGCGCGCGACGAGTTCGGTGACGAGCGGGTCCCGGTCGAGGCGATCCTCGCCGGTGCCGACCAGATGCTCATGCCGCCGAACCTGCGCGTGGCGTACGACGGGGTGATGGCCGCCGTCGCGGACGGCGAGATCACCGAGGAGCGCATCGACGCCTCGGTGCGGCGGATCCTCGAGCAGAAGGCCAAGCGCGGTGTCCTCGCCGACCCGATGGTCGACCTCGGCGCGGTCGCCGACGTCATGGCCACGCCCGGGCACTACGACACCGCCGCCGAGATCGCCGACGACAGCATCACGCTGCTCGACAACGCGGACGGCCTGCTCCCGCTCGCCGACGGCACCGACGTCTTCCTCACCGGGTGGGGCGGTGCGGCGCGGCTCACCACGACGGCCGACGAGCTTTCCCTGCGCGGCGCGGACGTGACCGTGCACCCCGCTGCGGACCCCACGGCCGCGCAGATCACCGCGACCGTCGCGGCCTCCGCGGGGCACGACGTCGTCGTCGTCCTCACCCACTCGGCCGCCTTCGCCCCGAGCGCCGCCCAGCGGTCCCTCGTCTCCGCGCTCGCCGCCACCGACACACCGGTCGTCCAGGTGGCCGTGCGCAACCCCTACGACGTCGCCGGCACGGCAGCGACCGACGCGGCGCTCGCGGCGTACGGCTACGCCGACGTCTCCCTCGAGGCGACGGCCCGGGTCCTCATGGGGGACGTCAACCCGGTGGGCCGGCTCCCCGTCGCCATCCCGACCGCGTCGGGCACCGGCACGCTCTTCCCGCTCGGGCACGGGCTGCACTACCCGGTGACGCCGGAGCCGGTGACCTTCGTCGACCGCCCCGGGCGCGGCCAGGACGCCTACTCCGTCCCGGAGGTCCAGGGCGTCGACTACACCGTCGCGGGCACGGTCGTCGCGCCGGGCACCCACCGGAGCACCCGTGACGTCACCGTCACCGCCGTCGCCCGGGACGGCTACGAGCTGGCCACAGGCGCGACGACCGAGTGGCGCTCCGCGTTCACCACCGGACTGCCCGGGAGGGCTGCCCTACCGCCGCACGCCGGCCACTGACCCGCACGTCCAGTTGCACGACCCAACGAAGGGGGAATGGTCATGACTGTTCGAAAGCCCTCACGCGGCGGCGTCGCCGTTGCGCTGGCCCTGTCCGGGGCCCTCACCCTCGGTGCCGGCACCCTTGCCGGTGCCGACCGCGGACCGGGGCACGGACCACCGTGGCACGAGGAGGACGGTCCCACCGTGGAGCTCGGTGTCGAGGTCCTGCTCGAGGACCAGCTCGACCTGCTCGATGGCAAGCGGGTCGGGCTCATCACCAACCCGACCGGCGTGGACAGTGAGCTCACCCACACGATGGACCTGCTCGTGGAGCACGAGGACGAGGGCGGCTACGAGCTCACCGCGCTCTACGCGCCCGAGCACGGCATCCTCGGCGGCGCGCCGGCGGGAGCCAACGTCCCGAACTACGTCGACCCGCGGACCGGCCTCACGGTGTGGTCGCTGTACGGGGCGACCCAGCGGCCGACCGAGGAGATGCTCGAGGACGTCGACGTCCTCGTCTTCGACATCCAGGACATCGGTGCCCGCTTCTACACGTACATCTGGACGATGTACTACGCGATGGACGCCGCGGCGGAGTACGGCAAGGACTTCATCGTCCTCGACCGGCCCAACCCGCTGGGCGACCGGATGGACGGGCCGGTGCTCGACCCGGCGCTCTCCTCCTTCGTCGGGCTCCGCGAGATCCCGATGCAGCACGGCCTGACGGTGGGTGAGCTCGCCGCCCTGTTCAACGGCGAGTTCCTCGAGGAGCCCGTGGACAACTTCCACGTCGTCGAGATGGACGGGTACGACCCGGACGACTTCGTCGAGGGGTACGGGCTGGAGTGGGTCCCGCCCTCCCCGAACATCCCGACGCTGGAGACGGCGTGGGCGTACGTCGGCACCGGGCTCATCGAGTCCCTCGACGCCTCCGAGGGGCGCGGCACCACGATGCCGTTCCTGTGGATCGGGCACGGCGACATCGACGAGGTCGCGGCGTACAACCTCGCGGAGGACCTCAACTCCCGGGGCCTCGAGGGTGTGCACTTCCGTCCGATGTTCGCGAACCCGACGACGAGCAAGCAGGCCGGGCGGCTCTCCGGCGGCGTCCAGGTGCACATCACCGACCCGGAGGCCTACGTGCCGGTCCGGACGGGGCTCCACGTGCTCCAGGCGTTCTACGACACCGAGGGCGTCGACTGGCGCGAGGGCACCATCTACCCGAACCAGCAGTGCGAGACCGAGGCGGACACCTGCTGGATCGACCGCCTCTCCGGTGACAAGGACGTGCGCCTGCAGCTCGAGGCCGGCGTCCACCCGGACGAGATCATCGCCGGCTGGGCGGAGGAGCTTGCGGCCTTCAACGAGGTCGCCGAGGACTACCGTCTCTACGAGGACGACCGCCGTCCCGGCCACGGCCACGGACGTGGCGGACCCGGCGACGGGTGGACACCGCCCGGTCACGGCGGCACCCCGCCCGGCCACCGCGGCTGAGCCCGCCGGTACGTCGGTGCCCGCCCCGGATCCGCCGGGGCGGGCGCGGTCGCAGCAGAAGGAGACGCGATGGTCGACCTCTCGGGAGTGCACCTGGCAGCAGGTGAGGCGTTCAGCACCCGGGAGGTCGACCTCGCCCGCCTGTCGCACGACGCCTCGCACTACCTCCTCCGTCCGCGGGCGGTGGTCACCGCCACGTCCACGGAGCAGGTGGCGGCGGTCATGGCGGCGGCCGGACGCGCCGGGACCCCCGTGCCGCTCACCTTCCGCGCGGGGGGCACGAGTCTGTCCGGGCAGGCGGTGGGTGACGGTGTGCTCGTCGACGTCCGCCGTCACCAGCAGGACGTCGAGGTGCTCGACGACGGCGCCCGCGTGCGCTGCCAGCCGGGCGCGGTCCTGCGGCGGGTCAACGCGGCGCTCGCGCGGCACGGTCGCCGTCTCGGTCCCGACCCGGCGAGCGAGATCGCCTGCACCATCGGGGGGGTGGTGGCGAACAACTCCTCGGGGATGACGTCGGGGACGGTGGCCACCGCCTACCGGACGCTGGACTCGATGGTGCTCGTGCTGCCCAGCGGCACGGTCGTCGACACGGCCGCACCGCACGCGGACGCGCTGCTCGCCACCCTGGAGCCGGAGCTGTACACGGGGCTGCTCCGGCTCCGGGACCGTGTCCGCTCGCGGCCCGACCTCCGCCGTGCCGTCGAGCACCAGTTCTCGATGAAGAACACGATGGGCTACGGGCTGGACGCGCTGCTCGACCACGACTCCGCCGTCGAGATCCTCGCCCACCTCGTCGTCGGGTCGGAGGGGACGCTCGCCTACCTCGCCGAGGTGACCCTGCGGACCGTGCCGCTGCTGCCGCACGCGGCCACCGCCCTGCTCGTGCTCGACTCGATCGGTGCGGCGACGGACGCGCTGCCGGCGCTCGCCGCGTCGTCGGCGGTGGCGATCGAGCTCATGGACGCCGCGGCCCTCCGGGTGGCGCAGCGCGACCCCCGCGCCGACCCGGTCCTGCGCGAGCTGGCGGTCGACCGGCACACCGCGCTGCTCGTCGAGCTGCAGCACGCGACGGCGGACGGGCTGGCGGACCTGGTGGCCGCGGCGGAGCCGACCCTCGCCGGTCTCGCCGCCACCGCCGGGACGCCGCTGACGTCCGACCCGCGCTCGCGTGCGGCGATGTGGCAGGTGCGCAAGGGGTTGTACGCGGCGGTCGCCGGCGCCCGGCCGCCCGGGACGACCGCGATGCTCGAGGACGTCGTCGTGCCCGGGCCGGCGCTGACCGACACGGTGCGCTCGCTCGAGGGGCTGCTTGCCCGGTACGGCTACGCCGACGCCGTCACCTTCGGGCACGCCAAGGACGCCAACCTCCACTTCATGATCAACCCCGACTTCGGGGACCCGCGGGCGCGCGACGCGTACGCCTCGTTCAGCGAGGAGCTCGCCTCGCTCGTCCTCGACGCCGGGGGCTCGCTCAAGGCGGAGCACGGCACCGGGCGGATGATGGCTCCATTCGTGCAGCGCCAGTACGGCGAGGAGCTGTACGGGGTCATGCGCGAGATCAAGCGGCTGTGCGACCCGCACGGGATCCTCGCGCCCGGCGTCGTCATCTCCGACGACGCGACGATCCACCTGCGTGACCTCAAGCGCTACCCGCAGGTCCACCCCGAGCTCGACCGGTGCGTCGAGTGCGGCTTCTGCGAGCCGGCCTGCCCCTCGCGGCACACGACGACGACTCCCCGGCAGCGCATCGCCTTGCTGCGGGAGGCCGCGGACTCCGGGCCGGAGCGCCGCGCCGGGCTCGAGCGGGACTACGACTACGCGGCGGTGCAGACCTGCGCCGCCGACTCGCTGTGCCGGGTCGCGTGCCCGGTGGACATCGACACCGGTGCGGTGATGAAGACCTTCCGCGCCGAGGCGAACGGGCCGCTGGTGCAGGCGGTCGGGCGGCGGGTGGCCGAGGCGTGGGGGCCGACGACGACGGCGCTCCGGGCCGGTCTGGCCGTCGCCGACCACGTGCCCGGCCCCGTGCTCGACGTCGCGACGACGGCGGCGCGCGCCCTCGTCGGCCGCCGGGGCCGCGACTGGCTGCCCCACGTCGACGGGCGTCTCCCCGGCCCCGGCCGCCCCCGCAGCGCGCTCCTCGCACCCCCCACCCCCACCCCCGCGCCCCCCACCCCCGCGCCGACAGCGGAGTTGTTGCCAGGCGCGGACCAACCCTCGGCGCCGACAGCGGCGTTGTTTCCAGCGGCGGTTCGGCACGTGGCGGCGGGGCCCGGTGATCACGAGGCGGTGTTCTTCCCGGCGTGCATCGGGTCGCTGTTCGCACCGGAGGACGGGCCGAGCGCGCTCGGTGCCGGGGGCGCCTTCGTCGCGCTGTGCCAGCGGGCCGGGGTGCGGCTCGCGGTGCCGGCGGGCATCGACGGCCTGTGCTGCGGCACGGTGTGGGAGTCCAAGGGCCTCACGGCCGGCGCGGCAGCGATGGCGGCACGCGTCGCGGCCTCGGTGTGGGAGCTGACCGACGGAGGCCGCCTGCCGCTGGTGTGCGACGCGACGAGCTGCACGCACGGCCTCGAGTCGATCGGCGCCCGGCTGACCGGTACGGCGGCGAAGCGCTGGGCACGGGTGAGGATCGTGGACGCGGTGACCTTCACCCGGGAGCGCCTGCTCGACCGGTTGGACATGCAGGAGGAGGCACTGCTCGACCGGCTTGTCGTCCACCCGACGTGCTCGGCCGTGCACCTCGGCGCGGTCGAGGACCTCGAGGTGGTCGCCGCGGCGGCAGCTCGGGAGGTCACCGTGCCGGTCGAGTGGGGGTGCTGCGGAACCGCCGGTGACCGCGGCATGCTCCACCCCGAGCTCCCCGCCGGTGCCACCGAGCGCGAGGCGGCCGAGGTGGCCGCGACCGAGCGCGTCGACGGGCGCTTCGACGCCTACGCCTCCTGCAACCGCACCTGCGAGATGGGCATGACGGCAGCGACCGGTCGCCCCTACCGTCACGTCCTGGAGATTCTCGAGGCGGTCACCCGGCCGTGACGCCACGTCCGTGCGTCCGGACGGCCCATCGGCACATGCCGGGGCGCCCCACCTGGGCGACACGGGCGACGCGTACAGTGGCTCGTTCCGAGGAGTCCACCGAAGGAGCGCAGTGACCGAGCGTCCCACCCGCCGCAAGAGGCCGCAGACGGTTCTGGAGGTGGTCAGCCGGGAATGGCTGACTCCCAGCATGGTGAGGCTGTACCTCGGCGGCTCGAACTTCCGGGCGTTCACGACCAACGAGTTCACCGACAAGTACGTCAAGCTCTACTTCGTGCGACCCGAGCTCGGTCTCGAGCCGCCGTACGACGTCGCGGAGCTGCGGGAACGACTTGCCCCGGCGGACCTCCCTGTGACGCGGACGTACACCGTGCGTGAGGTGAACGCCGTGGAGGAGTGGCTCTCGATCGACGTTGTCGTGCACGGGAGTGAGGGCGTCGCCGGGCCGTGGGCCGCTCGGGCGCAGCCCGGAGAGCGGGTGGTGCTCTCCGGTCCCGGCGGCGCCTACCGCCCGGACCGGGACGCGGACTGGCATCTGTTCGCCGGGGACGAGTCGGCGCTTCCGGCGATCGCCGCTGCCCTCGACGACCTTCCGGATGACGCTCGCGGCGTGGCCCTCATCGAGGTCACCGGCCCCGAGGACGAGATCCCGGTGCACGCACCGGCGGGAGTCGACGTCCGGTGGCTGCACCGCGCGCCGGCCGTCGCCGGTGCCTCGACGATCCTCTCGGACAGCGTCGCTGCACTCGAGTGGAGGGCTGGACGGGTGCAGGTGTTCGCCCACGGTGAGCGGGAGTCGATGAAGGCGCTGCGTGACATCCTCTTCGTCGGTCGCCGGCTCGAGCGTTCCCAGGTCTCGATCTCCGGGTACTGGGCGTACGGACGCACCGAGGACCGCTTCCAGGCGGAGAAGCGTGAACCGGTCGGAGTGATCCTGCCGCCTGAATAGCGCGTGGCCATGGCCGAACCGGGACGGCCGGCGTCCGAGTCGTATACGATCGGTCGCGAGCGTGCCGTCGGACTGTCCCGATGAACGCCCGGTGGCGCGCACGATTCGAGGAGGAACGCGGAGCATGACGACGCTCGACGACCAGACCATCACGGCGATCGCGGACGAGCTGGCCGCCGCCGAGCGGGACCGCACGACCGTCCCGCTGCTCACGGCGCGGCACCCCGACATGACCGTCGACGACTCCTACGCGGTGCAGAACGAGTGGCGCCGCAGGGGCGTCGCGGCCGGACGCCGGCTGGTGGGGCGCAAGATCGGTCTGACGTCGCGGGTGATGCAGCAGGCGACCGGCATCACCGAGCCCGACTACGGTGCCATCTTCGCCGACGCCGTCTTCGAGAACGGCTCGGAGATCGAGCACGACCGCTTCTCCAACGTCCGCATCGAGGTGGAGCTGGCGTTCCGGCTCGCCGAGCCGCTCGCGGGTCCCGACGTCACTGTCTTCGACGTCCTGCGCGCCACCGAGTACGTCGTCCCCGCGCTGGAGATCCTCTCCTCCCGCATCGAGCTGCAGGGCCGCACCATCGTCGACACGATCAGCGACAACGCTGCCTTCGGCGGTCTCGTCTACGGCGGCAACCCGGTGAAGGTCGGCGAGCTGGACCTCCGCTGGGTCTCGGCGCTGCTCTACCGCAACGAGGTCATCGAGGAGTCCGGGGTCGCGGCCGCGGTGCTCAACCACCCGGCCACCGGTGTGGCGTGGCTGGCGAACAAGCTGGCCCAGCACGGTGACCGGCTCGAGGCGGGGGAGATCGTGCTCGCCGGCTCCTTCACCCGCCCCATGTGGGTGGAGAAGGGCGACACCGTGCTCGCCGACTACCGAGAGATGGGGACGATCTCGTGCCGCTTCGTCTGACCCTGCGCGACGCGCTCGCCCGGTCCACCCGCCCGCTCGCCGGGATCTGGATCTGCTCCGGCAGCCCCGTCGTCGCCGAGATCGTCGCCGGCTCGGGGATCGACTGGGTGCTCATCGACCAGGAGCACGGGCCCAACGACCTGGGCTCCACGCTCAGCCAGCTGCAGGCGGTTGCCGCCTACCCGGTCACCCCGGTGGTCCGCGTGCCGTCGCACGACCCCGTGACGATCAAGCAGGTCCTCGACCTCGGCGCCCAGAACCTCCTGGTGCCGATGGTCTCCTCCGCGGGGCAGGCGCAGGAGGTGGTGCGGGCCGTGAGCTACCCGCCGCTCGGGATCCGCGGGGTCGGCTCCGCCCTCGCGCGCTCCGCCCGCTGGAACCGGGTCGACGGCTACCTGACGAGCGCCAATGAGCACGTGTCCCTCATCGTCCAGATCGAGACCGCCGAGGGCGTCGACGCCGCAGCGGAGATCGCCGCGGTCGAGGGTGTGGACGGGGTGCTCGTCGGCCCCTCGGACCTCGCGGCCTCCATGGGCATCCTGGGCGAGCAGACCCATCCCGACGTCGTCGCCGCGGTGCACCGCACGTTCGAGGCCGTCCGGGCCGCCGGCAAGCCGGTCGGCGTCAACGCCTTCGACCACGCCGTCGCTCAGTCCTACCTCGACGCCGGAGCGACCTTCGTCCTCGTCGGCGCCGACGTCGCACTCCTCGCCCGGGGCACCGAGGCGCTCGCGGCCCGGTTCAGTAGCTCCGATGGCGACGGCGACCGCCCCTCCTACTGACCTCTGTCGGCTCCCGGAAGGCGGGCCCGGAGGAGGCGGCAGGGGACGTTGTTCGCAGACGTCAGCTTGATCCACCTGGCGGATCAAGCTGACGTCCCGGCACGAGGTCGTCCCTCCGCCGAGGCACGGCCGGGAGCGGTGGAGCGACGTCAGGTTGACTCGCCTCGTGGATCATCCTGACGTCCCGTCACGAGGCCATGCCCTCGGCGTCGTCCTTGGTGCGTCGGCCGGGGTCAGTGGACGGTGAGCAGCGGCTCCGCGGGCTCGAGGTCGCCGGCCAGTGCCTGCCGGGCGAGCAGCGCGGCGCCGTCCAGCGAGCTTCCGCGAGGAGGCTCGAGGACGACGTCGCGGCGCAGCTCCCGCAGCGACTCGCGCATCGTCTCCAGCACCACGGCCGCGCCGAAGATCCCGCCGGTCCACGAGGCCAACGGCGGCACCGGCGGGCGCAGCGCCGCGGCGAGGCTGCGAGCGAGCTCGCGGCCTGCCGCCGCGAGGATCTCGGCCGCAACGTCGTCCTCGTCCGCCGCGAGGGCGACGACGTCGGTGACGACGGAGGCGAGCACCCCCGCCCTGTCCTCCCGCATGTAGATCTGGCGCGGCCACGTCTCCGGGACGCCGAAGCGCTCGACGGCGGAAGCCAGCAGGGCGGGGGCGTCGGCCCGCCGCCCGTCGTGCTGCTCGAGTGCCGCCTGCAACGCGCGCATCCCGATCCACGAGCCCGAGCCCGCGTCGCCGAGCACGTGGCCCCACCCGTCGACCTTCCGCCAGCACCCGGTGAGGTCCGTGCCCAGCGCCGTCGAGCCGGTCCCGGTGAGGACCACTGCTCCCGGCCGCCCGCCGAGCGCGCCGACGGCGGAGGTGACGGCGTCGGAGGCGACGACGGTGCGCACCTCACCGAGCGCGGACCGGACGGCGTCGAGCACCACCTGCGGGCCGTCGGACAGGGTGAGGATGCCGCTGGACCCCACACACACGGCGGCAACGTCGCCGGCTCGCAGCCCCAGCTGCGAGACGAGGGAGGTGACCAACGGCGCCGCGACGAGCCCCGCGGGGCTCACCCGCAGCCGCTCACCGGTCACCTCCCGGACGCCGTCGGGCGCGACGAGGCGCGCCCGGGAGCCGGAGCCGCCGAGGTCGACGGCGAGGACTGCGCTCACGCCGCTACTTTCCCATCCCGGCGGTGAGGCCGGCGATGATCTGCCGGGTGGCGACGAGGAAGAGGAGGATGAGCGGGACCGTCGCGATGACGAGGCCGGCGAAGAGGGTGGACCAGTCGGTCTGGTACTCCCCGAAGAACGTCGTCAGCCCGACGGGCAGGGTGTAGTTCTCCCGGTTGCGGATGAGGATGAGCGGGTAGAAGAAGTCGTTCCAGATCGGCACGAACCGGAAGACGACGACGGTCGCGATCGCCGGCCGCACGAGCGGGGCCATGACGCTCCAGAACATCCGGAACGGGCCCGCGCCGTCCAGCCGCGCCGCCTCCTCCAGCTCCCCGGGCAGCTGCCGGAAGAACGTCGTGAGGACGAACACCGAGAACGGCACGCTCACCGCCGCGTAGACCATGACGAGCCCGATCCGGGTGCTGATGAGGCCGAACGAGTCGAGCAGGTAGAAGATCGGCACGATCATGAGGAACACCGGCATCATGAGCCCGGAGACGAAGATCGTCTCGATGACCGACATGAGCCGGCCCCTCGCGCGGGCCAGGGCGTAGGCGGCCAGCAGCGAGACCGCGGTCGCGATGACCACCGAGGACACCGTGACGATGATCGAGTTCATGAAGTACGTCGAGAACGACGCCTCGATCCACGCCCGCTGGTAGCTCGTGAAGTCCGGCTGCAACGGCAGGCCGAGCGGCTGGGTCGCCAGGTCCCGGTTCGTCCGCAGCGAGTTGAGCAGCATGATGAGCAGCGGCACGACGGCGACGGCGGCGTAGAGCCACAGCGCCGTCGTCGTCGCGGCCGCGGCCCAGCCTCGCTCACGTCTGCCGCGCCGGGGTCGCGCCGTCGGGTCGTCGACCACCGGCGGCACGACGGGGTGGCCGTCGTCGCCGCCCGGGCGGTGGGCCGTGGGAGCAGTGGCGCTCATCCGAGGATGTTCCTCTCGGTGCGGCGGAACCAACGGGTGAAGACCGTCGAGAGCCCGAAGATGAACAGGAACAGCAGGATCGCGATTGCCGACGACGTCCCGATGGCGTTCGAGGAGCCGGACTCGAAGGCCGTCCGGTAGAAGACGAGCGACATGACGTCGGTCGCCCCCGCCGGGCTGCCGGTCGAGCCGCCCAGCGCGTAGGGGATCGGGAAGGCCTCCATCGAGAAGATGAAGGTGAGCACGCTGACCGTCCCGATGATCGGTGCCATGAGCGGCAGCGTGATGGCGAAGAAGCGCTGCGGTCCCGACGCGCCGTCGAGCTCGGCGGCCTCGTCCAGCTCCGGCGGCAGCCCACCGAGGGCCGCCCCGTACAGGAGGAGCGGGAAGCCGACCCACTGCCACGCGGTGACGAGCACGACCACCCACAGCGCCGTGCCGGGTGTCCCCAGCCAGGGCAGCGCGAGGGAGTCGAGCCCCACCGCCTTGAGGACGGCGTTGACCGGCCCGAACAGCGGGGACAGCAGCAGCGACCACAGGTAGCCGACGACCAGGGGGCTGACCAGGTACGGCATCGTGTACAGCACCTGGAAGAAGCGCCGGAAGCGCGCCCGGCGGTGCAGGATGACGGCGAAGAGCAGCCCGACCGAGTTCTGCACGACCATCGCGCCGCCGAACATCAGCAGGTTGTGGCCGAACGCCCGGGGCAGCGAGGTGCGGTAGGGCTCCGCGGTGAAGAGCTGGACGAAGTTCGCCAGCCCGACGAACTCCTCCTGGCTCGTCCCGCGCCACGAGTACATCGAGTAGGTCACTGCGGTGGCCATCGGGTACAGGACGAACACCGCGAAGAGCACCGCCGCGGGGGCGATGAACAGGAGGGCGACGCGGGTCGGCAGCGCCGCCGTCAGGGTGCGACGGCGGCGCTGCCCGGCCACGGAGGCCGTGTGTGCGGGAGTGGTGCTCACTGGCCCGGGGTGAACCATTCGGACAGGCCGCTCTGGACGTCGGCGGCCACCTCGGCCGGGGACTTCTCACCGAGGAACAGCTGCTGGACGCCGGTGCCGACGAGGTCCGTGCCGCTCGGGTCGCCGTAGCGGAAGTTCACCAGGTGCAGGTAGGGCGCCGGGCTCTCCTGGTACAGGTCCCACATCTCCTGCATGAGCGGGTCCTCGAAGGTGACGCCGGGGACGGGGGAGAACTGCTTGAGCTCGTTGGCGACCAGCTGCCCGAACTCCTCGGTGGCGAGCCACTGGATGAGGGTCTCGGCCTCCTCCGGGTGGGCGCTGTTCGCGCTCAGGCCCCAGTTGCCGTCGGCGTACGCCGGGGTGACCGACTGGTCGAGGGCGGACCCGGGCGGCGGCGGCACCTGGAAGACACCGAGCTCCATCTCCGGGTTCTCCGCCTGGAAGAACGCCAGCTCGAAGGAGCCGCCGGGGAACATCGCCGCCTGCTCGGTGGTGAACAGGACCTGGGACTCGGTGTAGCTGACCCCGACGACGTTCTCGGGCATGTACTCCTGCACGTCGACGACCGTCTGCAGCGAGTCGACGTAGGCCGGGTCGGTGAAGTCGGTGTCACCCGCGAGGATCGCCTCCTCGAACTGCGCCCCGCCGTACTGGGCGGAGCCGAGGATGTCGTGGACGATCGGCATCATCCACGCGTCGAGCCCACCGACCGACATCGGCGTGACACCGGCGTCGGCGAGCGTCTGGTTGACCTCGATGAACTCGTCCCACGTCGTCGGCTCCTCGAGCCCGTGCTCCTCGAAGATCGCGGTGTTGTAGTACATCTGCAGCGTCTGGGAGGCGAACGGCACGCCGTAGGTCTGCCCGTCCTCGCGGCCCTTGGCGCCCGCGAGGATCGTCTCGTCGAACTCGCTCACCTCCGGCACGACGTCGTCGAGCGCGACGAGGTTGCCGCCCTCGACGAGCGGCTGGAGCAGCCCGTAGCTGCGGACCTGGGCGACGTCGGGGCCGTCGCTACCGGTGAGCCCGGTCTGCAGGATCTGGTTGTACTCGGTGTTGACGAAGGCCTGGAAGTCGACCGTGATGCAGGGGTTCTGCTCCTCGAAGGCGGGGAAGATGACGTCGTTGTAGACGTCGGCGTCCTCGGTGCGCCAGGACCACACGCGCAGCGTGACGTCCTCGGCACACTCCTCGCCGTCGGCCCCGTCCTGGGTCTGGTTCTGTCCGGCGTCCTCGTCGGCGGGGTCGGGCGCGTCCGACGACGGCGCGCACGCAGCGAGGAGGAGGAGGCTGGACACCGCTGTCGCGGCGAAAATGCGGCGTTGCATCATGGATCCCTTCGTGACGGGGTTCTGGTGGTCAGTGGCTGGACGGCCGCCCGGACGACGCCGCCAGCGGAGTCGAGGGCGGCCCGGGCGCTGGAGGTATCGGTGTCGGCCAGGCTCATGACGAGCGCGACCTTGAGGTCGCCGTCGGCCTGCTCGAGGAGCGACTCGCAGGTGGCGCGGTCGAGGCCGGTCGCCTGGTGGAGGATCGTCACGGTGCGGGCCCGCAGCTTCTGGTTGGTCGCGACCATGGAGACCATGAGGTTGGACCACGTGCGGCCCAGCCGGACCATGAGGGCCGTGGAGAAGCTGTGGAGCACGAGCTTCTGCGCCGTCGCCGACTTCATCCGGGTGGATCCGGTGAGCGCCTCCGGCCCGGTGTCGACGACGATCTCGACGTCGACGCTCCCGAGGAGCCGCGACCGGGGGTTGGAGGTGATGAGCGCCGTGAAGGCGCCCTGCTCGCTCGCGTGAGCGAGTGCCCCCGCGACGTACGGGGTGCGGCCCGATGCCGCCAGGCCGATGACGACGTCGTGCTCGCCCACCTCCCCGAGGTCGCGCCGCCCGGCGGTGGTGTCGTCCTCGACGTTCTCCGCGGCCCGGATGATCGCGGGCGGCCCGCCCGCGAGGTGGGCCGTGACCACGCCCTCCTCGAGCCGGAAGGTGGGCAGCAGCTCGGCGGCGTCGACGACGGCGATGCGCCCGCTCGTCCCGGCGCCGACGTAGTGGACGGCGCCGCCGGCACGGACCCGCTCCGCCGCGCCGTCGACCAGGCGGGCGAGCGCGGGCAGGGTGGCGGCGACCGCGCCGGGTACGAGCTGGTCCTCGGCGTTGATGAGCCCGAGCAGCTCGAGGGTGTCGACGACGTCGAGGTCGACGGTGCGCGGGTTGCGCTCCTCGGTGGGCGAGTCGACGGCGACGCCCCACCGGGCGCTCTCTGCTCGCGTCATCGCTGCCTCCTCGCGTGTTCCCGATGATGAACCCTGCTCGCGGCGCGACGCCGTGACAGTCTGTTGCGGAGGACGATGCCCCGTGACGGAGCGGAAGTCAAGGACTTACGCCGTTGTAGAATCACGGAGAAGTAACTTTCATCAAGGAGGATGCCATGATCGAGCCCGCTCCCCCCGACGGTGCGGCGCTGGTCAGCCGGATCAGCGCGATGCTCCCGGAGCTGCGGCCCGCCGAGCGCCGCGTGGGGGAGGCCGTGGTCGCCGACCCCACCTCCGTCGCCCGTGAGTCGATCACCGCGCTCGCCGAGCGGTGCCGGACCTCCGCCCCGACCGTCGTGCGGTTTGCCAAGCGCATGGGCTTCTCCGGCTACCCGCAGCTGCGGCTCGCCCTGGCCAAGGCCGCCGGCATCGAGGAGGGCCGCACTGCCCGCGGCCCCATCTCCGGGACCCTCGACCCGGGTGACACCCTCGAGCAGGTCGTCGCCAAGATCGGCTACGCCGACGCCCGTGCCATCGAGGACACGACGGCGATGCTCGACATCGCCGCCCTCGAGGCCGCCGTCGAGGCGCTCGTGACGGCCCGCCGGATCGATCTCGTCGGCGTCGGTGCCAGCGGGGTCACCGCCGTCGACCTGTGCCAGAAGCTCGCCCGCCTCGGGCTCAACGCCGTCCACCACGCCGACCGCCACGCCGCGCTCACCGCCGTGTCGCTGCGTGGCCCGGGCGACGTCGTCATCGCGGTCTCCCACTCGGGCAGCACCCCGGACGTCATCGCGCCGACGCGGCTGGCCGTCGAGCAGGGGGCGACGGCGATCGCCATCACCAACCACCCGGGCTCGAAGCTCGCCCAGACGGCGGACGTCGCGCTCGTCACGACGACCCGGGAGACGACCTTCCGCTCCGGTGCGATGGCCAGCCGGATCGCCCAGCTCGTCGTCGTCGACTGTGTCTTCGTCGGCGTCGCGATGCGGGACATGCCTGCCACGCGCGCCGCCCTGGACGCGAGCTTCAAGGCTGTCGCGGACCTCTGACCGCTAGCCTCACCCCCGTGACAACAGTGCGGTGGGGAATCATCGGGGTCGGCAACGTCACCGAGGTCAAGAGCGGACCGGGCTTCCGGCAGGCGGAGGGGTCCTCGCTGGTGGCCGTCATGCGCCGGGACGGTGGAAGGGCCGCCGACTACGCGCGCCGCCACGGGGTGCCGCGCTGGTACGACGACGCCGACGCGCTCATCCACGACGCCGAGGTCGACGCCGTCTACGTGGCCACCCCGCCGGACAGCCACCGCGACTACGCCGTCCGGGTCCTCGAGGCCGGCAAGCCCGTGTACGTCGAGAAGCCGATGGCCCGCACCACGGCCGAGTGCGAGGAGATGCTCACCGCCGCGACCATGGCCGGGCTCCCGCTCTTCGTCGCCTACTACCGACGCGCCATGCCCCGGTTCGTCACCGTCAAGCAGCTCCTGGACGACGGCGCGATCGGCACCGTCCACGCCGTCGCCGTCCACGCCTCCAAGCCGGCCCTCATCGACGACGGCGCGGACGCGCCCTGGCGGGTCCGGCCCGAGGTCAGTGGGGGCGGGCACTTCGTCGACCTCGCCTCCCACACCCTGGACCTCCTCGACCACCTGCTCGGGCCGGTCGCCCGCGTCACCGGGTACGCGACCCGGTTCGGCCGCGCGACGCTGGCGGAGGACGTCGTCAGCGCGTCCTTCGAGCTGGAGTCGGGCGCGCTCGGAAGCGGCCTGTGGAGCTACGGCACCCGGGAGGAGCGCGACGAGGTCCGCATCCTCGGGTCCCTCGGGTCGCTGCGGTTCTCCACCTTCGGTGAGGAGCCCGTCTCGCTCGTCACGGCGGACGGCGAACGGAGCATCGCGGCGCCCTACCCGGCCACGGTGCAGCAGCCGCTCATCCAGACGGTCGTCGACGAGCTCGCCGGACGCGGGACGTGCCCGAGCACCGGGGAGAGCGCGATCCGCACCGCACGCGTCATCGACACCATCCTCGCCGAGTACCGCGAGGCGAACCGGATCGGTTTCGCGTAGACCCCGTGGTCGAGCTCACCGGCGTCGAGTGGGCGCTGCTGGCGGTGGCCGCGGGCTTCGTCGGGCTCTCCAAGGCGGCACTGCCCGGCTCGAACACGGTGTCGATCGCGATCTTCGCCGCGATCCTGCCGGCGAAGCAGTCGACCGGGGCGCTGCTCGTCCTGCTCATCGTCGGTGACCTGTTCGCCCTGCTCGCCTACCGGCGTCACGCGGACTGGCCCACCCTGCGCCGCCTGGTCCCGACCGTGGTGGGCGGGCTGCTCCTCGGCGTGCTCTTCCTCGCGCTCGCGGACGACACCTGGGTGCGCCGGGTCATCGGCGTCATCCTCCTCCTCGTCATCGGGGTGACCCTGCTGCGCCGATGGGCCGCGGCCCGCGCGCAGCGGCGTGACCCCACGGTGGACGTCGCGCAGTCCGACAGCGGGCGTCGCTGGCTGACCCGGGGCTACGGGACGCTCGGCGGGTTCACCACGATGGTCGCGAACGCGGGCGGGCCGGTGATGTCGATGTACTTCATCGCCTCCCGCTTCCCCGTCAAACGCTTCCTCGGGACGTCCGCGTGGTTCTTCGCCATCGTCAACCTCACCAAGGTGCCGTTCTCGGTCGGGCTGGGCCTTGTCACCGGTCCGTCCCTGCTGCTCGACCTCGTCCTCGTCCCCATGGTGCTCCTCGGTGCGTTGGGAGGCCGGTGGCTGGCCGGCCGGATCCGGCAGGACGTGTTCGAGCGGCTCGTCATCGTGCTCACCGTCCTCGGAGCGCTCAACCTCGTCCGCTGAGAGCGACCGACGGTCGCCCGCGTCACGGACGAACCTCGGCGGCCGGCGGGGTTCGCCGAGGTCCGACGGGCCGCCGGCGCCCCGGGGTGGGATCATCGCCCTACGGGACGGAGCGGCGATGAAGAACGTCTTCGTGATGGGGCTCGACGAGCTGAACCACCTCAGCCTGCGCTCACTGCCGAGCGCCGAGGACTGTGTGTTCCACCAGCTCCTCACCCAGGACGAGCTCCAGGGCGGCACCATCTCGGTGCCTGACCTGCTGGGCGCGGCTCAGCGCCGGCTGGACGACTTCCCGGGAAGCGTCGACGCGATCGTCGGCTACTGGGACTTCCCGGTCCCCATGATGGTCGCCATCCTGTGCGCGCGGTACGGGCTGCCGTCGGCGGACCTCGAGGCGGTCGTGCGCTGCGAGCACAAGTACTGGAGCAGGCTGGAGCAGCAGAAGGCCATCGACGAGGTGCCCGCCTTCGGCCTCATCCCCGCCACCGAGGGCGCCACTCTCCCGGCGCACCTCGGCTACCCGGTGTGGGTCAAACCGGTGAAGTCGGCCTCCTCGGAGGGTGCCCACTACGTCACGGACGACGTCGCGCTCGCCGGTGCCCTCGCCGCGGCCCTGCCCACCGTCGACCGGATCGGCGGCCCTTTCGAGGAGATCCTGGCGATGGTCGACCTGCCCGCGGAGGTCGCCGCCGCCGGTGGCCGGGCGTTCATCGCCGAGGAGGCGGTCACCGGCCGCCAGCTCACCGTCGAGGGGTTCAGTCGCCACGGACGGGTGGAGGTCTACGGGGTGGTGGACTCGATGCACGTGCCGGGCACGCAGAGCTTCCTGCGTTACCAGTACCCCTCGGGCCTGCCGCAGGACGTGCAGGACCACGTCGCGGACCTCTCCGTCCGGGTGATCTCGCACATGGGGCTGACGAACAGCACCTTCAACATCGAGTACTTCTGGGACCCGCAGACCGGTCGCGTCGCGCTGCTCGAGATCAACGCGCGGCACTCCCAGTCGCACGCCCTGCTCTTCCAGCTCGTCGACGGCGCGGCGAACCACCTGTGCATGGTCGACCTCGCCCTCGACCGAGACCCCCGGATGCCGCACCGGCAGGGACGGTGCGCCATCGCGGCCAAGTGGTTCGTGCGGCGCTTCACCGACGGCGTCGTGCGCCGGGTGCCCAGCCAGGAGGACGTCGCCGCGCTGGAGCGTGAGATGCCCGGCACGACAGCCCGGGTCGTCGTGAGCCCGGGCGCGCGGCTGTCGGAGCAGCGGTTCGAGGACAGCTACAGCCACGTACTGGCGCAGATCTACACCGGAGGCCGCGACGAGGACGAGCTGCGCGAGCAGTACGCCAGGTACGTCGAGGGGCTCGAGTTCGTGGTCGACGACGGGGCGGTCTGATGCGCACCCGCACCACGCTGCCCCACGAGGTCACGCGGGACGACCGCGTGTGGATCCCCGTCTCCGACGGGACCCGGCTGGCAGCGCGGCTGTGGCGGCCGGTGAGTGATCGCCCCGTCCCCGCGGTGCTCGAGATGATCCCCTACCGCAGGCGCGACCTCACCGCCCAGCGGGACTCCATCCACCACCCCTACCTCGCCGGCCACGGCTACGCGTGCCTGCGGGTGGACCTGCGGGGCAGCGGCGACTCGGAGGGTGTCCTCACCGACGAGTACCTCGAGCGAGAGCTGCTGGACGCCGAGGAGGTCCTCGCCTGGATGGCCGCGCAGCCCTGGTGCAGCGGCCGCACCGGGATGATGGGTATCTCCTGGGGAGGGTTCAACGCCCTGCAGGTGGCGGCCCGTCGGCCACCGAGCCTGGGCGCGATCGTCACGGTGTGCTCGACCGACGACCGCTACGCCGACGACGTCCACTACATGGGCGGGTGCCTGCTCAGCGACAACCTCTCCTGGGCATCGACGATGTTCGCCTACAACTCCTGCCCGCCGGACCCGGTCGTCGTCGGGGACCGGTGGCGCGAGATGTGGGTCGACCGGCTCGAGCACAGCGGGCTCTGGCTCGAGGAGTGGCTCCGGCACCAGCGGCGCGACGAGTACTGGCGGCACGGGTCGGTCATCGAGGACTACGCCGCCATCCAGTGCCCGGTGTTCGCCGCCAGTGGCTGGGCGGACGGCTACTCCAACGCGGTCTTCCGGCTGCTGCGAGGGCTGCAGGTTCCGGCGCGCGGCCTCATCGGCCCGTGGAGTCACAAGTACCCCCATCTCGGAGAGCCGGGCCCCGCCATCGGGTTCCTCCAGGAGGTCGTGCGGTGGTGGGACCACTGGTTGAAGGACGAGCGCGACAACGGCGTGATGGACGGACCGGCGCTGACCATCTGGATGCAGGACAGCGTGCATCCCGCGACCTTCTACGAGGACCGCCCCGGGCGCTGGGTCGGTGAGGCGACCTGGCCGAGCCCGCGCATCCGGCAGACGGTCTACCCGCTCGGCCGGAACCGGATCACGTGGCCGGAGGAGGGCGAGGAGAGTCCTGAGCTGACCGTGCAGTCACCGCTGTCCGTCGGGCAGTTCGCGGGCAAGTGGTGCTCGTACAACGCGCCGCCCGACATGCCCTACGACCAGCGCGAGGAGGACGGCGGGTCGCTCGTGTTCGACAGCGACTACCTGCCCGAGAGCCTGGAGGTCCTCGGCGCCGCCCACGCCGTGCTCACCTTCTCCGTCGACAGACCGGTCGCCATGGTCGCCGTGCGCCTCTCGGACGTCGCTCCTGACGGTCAGGCCACCCGGGTGAGCTACGGGGTGTACAACCTCAACCACCACGCCGGGTCGGACAGACCCCGGCCGCTGGTGCCGGGGGATCGTCAGACCGTGACGGTCCAGCTCAACGGGATGGCCCAGTCCTTCAGGGCCGGGCACCGGCTGCGGCTGTCCGTCTCGACGTCGTACTGGCCGCTGGTCTGGCCCTCACCGGAGCCGGTGCGGCTGACCCTCTACCCCGCTGACAGTCACCTCGTCCTGCCGGTCCGTCCCTACCTTCCCGGGGAGCCGGCACCCTCGTTCGAGGAGCCCGAGGGGGCGGACCCGATCGAGGTGGTGCGGCTGGAGCCCGGGGCGCAGGACTGGAGGGTGAGTCGCAACCTGGTCGACCTCACCGGCACGCTCGAGGTGGTCAAGGACCTCGGCACGGTCCGTTTCCCGGACATCGACCTCTCGGTCGTGCGCCGGGCGTTCGAGCGGTACAGCTTCAGGGGCTCGGACGTCACCTCGGTACGCGGGGAGACCGAGTGGACCATGGGCTTCGCCCGGGGTGCCTGGCAGGTCAGCACGACCACGCGGACGGTGCTCACCTCCAGTCCGACGGCCTTCCACCTCCACGCCCAGCTCGACGCCTTCGAGGGGGAGGAGCGCGTCCTCGCGAAGAGCTGGACGACGACGATCCCCCGCGACTACCTCTGACCCAGGACGTCGCCCACGTCACGGAAGGAACGTGCGCGTGGACGCGTTGACCCGCACATGACCACCGTGACGACAGCCGTGCCCCGTGCGTCGGCACGCGGTGAGCGCACCGCGGACGTCGTCGTCATCGGGGCCGGGCAGGCGGGACTGTCGGCCGCCTACCACCTTCGGCGCCGCGGCTACCGCGCCGCGCTCGAGGAGGACGGAGGCGGCTTCGTCGTGCTCGACTCCGAGCACGGACCGGGCGGTGCGTGGCGTCACCGGTGGGACTCGCTGCGGATGGCCACCGTCAACGGCATCCACGACCTGCCCGGACTGGAGCAGCCGCCGCCGGACGACTGTGAGCCGTCCAACTCCGCCCTCCCGCGCTACTTCGCCGAGTACGAGCGACGCTTCGAGCTCCCCGTGCTGCGGCCCGTGCGGGTGGACGCCGTCGAGCGCGTCGACGACGACCCGCACGGTCCCCTGCGCGTCCGCACCGACCGCGGCAGCTGGCTCGCCGGCGCGGTCGTCAACGCCACGGGGACGTGGGGCCGGCCCCACTGGCCGTACTACCCGGGACGGGAGACCTTCCTCGGGCGTCACCTGCACACCGCCGACTACGTCGGTGCGGAGGAGTTCCGCGGCCAGCACGTGGTCGTCGTCGGTGGTGGGATCTCGGCCGTCCAGCTCCTCGACGAGATCTCCCAGGTCACGACGACGACGTGGGTCACCCGCCGTCAGCCGGTCTTCCGCGACGGCCCGTTCGGCCCGGAGGAGGGGCGCAGGGCGGTGGCGATGGTCGAGGAGCGGGTGCGGGCCGGACTGCCGCCGCGGTCGGTCGTGTCGGTGACCGGGCTGCTGTGGACGCCCGCGCTGCGGGCCGCGGCCGAGCGCGGCGCGCTGGACCGCAGGCCGATGTTCGAGCGGGTCGAGCCCGACGGTGTGCGCTGGTCGGACGGCACCGTCCAGCGGGCCGACGTCATCCTGTGGGCGACCGGGTTCCGTGCGCAGCTCGACCACCTCGCACCGCTGAGGCTCCGCGGCCGCGGTGGAGGCATCGCCATGGACGGCACCCGGGTGGCCGCCGAGCCGCGCGTCCACCTCATCGGCTACGGACCGTCGTCGTCGACCGTCGGCGCGAACCGTGCCGGCCGCGCCGCCGTCCGGGAGATCCACGCGCTGCTCTCCCGGAGCTGAGCGGCCGCCGGGACGGCGGGAGCGGGGTGCCAGGGTGACCGTGTGGCGGACGTCAGAGTGACTCACCAGACGAGTCATCCTGACGTCCGCGCACCACGTCCTGCCGTCCACCGGCCCCGGCGCCCGCGACCAGCGCGGCGACGACGGAGCGGTCAGCGAGCCGCCGTCGTCGTCAGGGCACCGACGGTGGCCATGTGCCGGGCGGCCCGCATGCCGAAGACGGCGGCCGGGCCGATCGTCGAGCCCGGTCCCGGGTAGGTGCGGCCCATGACCGAGGCGGAGTTGTTGCCGGCGGAGTAGAGCCCCTCGATGACCGAGCCGTCCTCACGCAGGGCGCGGCCCTCGGCGTCGGTCACCACGCCGCCCTTGGTGCCCAGGTCACCGACGACGAGCCTGAAGGCCGTGAACGGCCCCTTCTCGATCGGACCGAGGTTGGGGTTGGGGCGAACGGTCGGGTCGCTGTAGTAGCGGTCGTAGGCCGAGTTGCCCCGCCCGAAGTCCCCGTCCACGCCGGAGCGGGCGAAGCCGTTGAACCGCTTGACCGTCGCGGCGAAGCGGCCCTTGTCGAGCCCGAGCTTGGCGGCGAGCTCCTCGAGTGTGTCGGCCTTCACCATGACCCCGGCGTCCTGCATCTTCTTGTTCGCCCGCGGGTCCATGGCGTACGTGCGCAGGTAGCGACGGGCGTGTCGGACGTCGGTGACCAGCCAGTACGGGCCGTCCTTGTCGTGCTCGAGCATGTGGTGCCCGAGGTCGACGTAGGACTCGGACTCGTTGGCGAACCGCTCGCCGGTGGAGTCGACGATGATCGAGTAGGGCATCGACCGCTCACCGACGATGAACGACGGCGAGCCGCCGGGCAGCGCCTCGATCGAGGCACCCCACCAGGCGTCGTCCATGAGCTCGAGCGGCGCCGTCGAGGACTACGACGGCGACCGCCGGCTCGCCGAGCTCGTCGCCCCGCCGCTGGAGCGGGCACGGCAGGCGGGCCGCGTCGCGGCGGGCGTCACGGTCGACGACGTCGCGCTCGCACTGCGGATGATCTACGGCGCCGCCGCGACCGCCCGGGACGGCGACCAGCGTCGCCTCGACGTCGAGCAGGCGCACGCGGTGGTCACCGCGCCCTGGTTCTGACGCCACCGGGGCGGCGGTTGGCTCCTCAGGCGCTCGCGAGGAGCTTGCGGATGCGCTTCTCGGACACCTTGACCGGTGTGCCGAGCTGCTGGGCGAAGATGCTCACCCGCAGCTCCTCGAGCAGCCAGCGGACCTCCTCCAGGGTGGCCGCGCGCGACGGGTCGGACGTCGCGTGCCGAGCGGCGGAGGCGGCGGCGTCGTACTCCTCCTCCAGCTCGTTCACCCGCCAGGCGTTGGTGGCGTCCTGGTGGACGTTGTCCTGCGCGCGCTCGATCCGGCGGCGGGCCGCCCGAAGGTACCGAGGCAGGTGCACCAGCCGCTCCGGGGGTGTGTGGGAGACGAAGCCCGGGTAGACGAGCCGGGCGGCCTGGTCGCGGACCTCGGTGAGGGTGTTGAGCAGGAACATCGACGTCGCGTCCTTGACGGTGGCTTCGAGCTCGCGCTGCGCCTCGAGCGCCGCGACCACCTGGCCGATCACCCGGTAGACGCGCTCCTCGAGGCCGGCGCGCACGGCACGGCGCAGCTCCTCGTACTCCGCGGCGTCCATCGGTTCGCGACCGCCGCGGGCGGTGACCCACTCGTCGGCGAGCGCGGTGACGGCGGCCAGCTGCACGTCGGCGACGAGCTCCTCGGTGTTCGGGTAGGGGCTCGCGGCCAGCGTCAGGGCCTCGCGCCCGGTCCAGCGGGTGGTCACCCGGGAGGTCGCCAGTGCCGTCTCCTGCAGGAGCAGGCGGCGCACCCCGCGCCGGTGCGCGCGCCGCTGCTCGCCGGAGTCGGCGAGGGCCAGCAGGTCCACCCGTGGGGCCGCGCCCCGCTCGCCGCGCACCTCGACCAGGGCCGGGTAGCCGCGCACGATCAGCCCCTGCACCCCGGTCGACTCGACCTGCGCGGGGATGGTCCCGACGGCGGGCCACCCGGTGAGGCCGTGCTCCTCGTTCAGCCCGGTGGCGCGGCCGGCCCCGGCCGTCCGGGTGCCGTCCCCGCTCCCGGGCGTCGCGTCGTCTCCGGGTGCCGTGCCGGTGCGCCCGCCGTCCGCCGCTGACGAGCCGTCCATGGTGGCAGGCCCGGCGCCCTGCTGCCGGGCCTCCTCCATCGCCAGCTGGACGGCGCCCTTGACGGCGCTGCGCACGGCCTGCTGCGTCTGGGCAGCCAGCCGTCGCTGGAGGTGGGCGAGCGAGGTGCTCTCGCCGAGGACCTTGCCCTTGTCGTCGACCACCCGGAAGGTGATCCGCAGGTGCGAGGGCAGCCTCTCCTCGTCCCAGGCGTCCGCGGGGACCTCCACGTCCTTCGCCATCGCGACGGCCGAGGTGAAGGCCTCGCGGAACGAGGGAGCGCCGAAGGGCGCCGGCGCGACCTCCGACCATGCGGGCAGCAGCGCGAGCACCTCGCGGGCGACGTCGGGTGCCGGCACGAGCTGGACCCGCACCTTCTTCGGCAGCGAGCGGATGGTCGCGACGGCGAGCTCGGGCAGCAGCCCCGGCACCAGCCAGTCGAAGCCCTCGGGGCGCAGCCTCCCCAGCACGCTGATCGGGACGTGGACGGTGACGCCGTCGGCGGCCGTCCCCGGCTCGAACTGGTAGGTGAGCGGGAGGGTGAGGTCGCCCTGCTTCCACGTGTCGGGGAAATCGGCGGAGGAGACGTCCGGCTCCCCGCCGAAGAGCAGCTCGCGCGTGAAGGTGAGGTGGTCCGGGTCGGCGTGGCGCTGCTTCTTCCACCACGAGTCGAAGTGCCGGGCGCTGACGACGTCCTCGGGGACGCGCTCGTCGTAGAAGTCGAACAGCCCGTTCTCGTCGATGACGAGGTCGCGGCGGCGGGTGCGGTTCTCCAGCTCCTCCGCCTCGGCGAGCAGCTCCCGGTTGCGCGCGAAGAACGCGTGGTGCGTGCGCCACTCGCCCTCGACGAGCGCCTGGCGGATGAACATCTCCCGCGCGAGCGCCCGTGCCTCGGCCGTGCCGACGCGGGCCAGTGGCACCGTCCGGTCCGCGACCAGGGTCATCCCGTAGAGCAGCACCTTCTCGTGGACCATCGCCGCGCCCTGCCGGCTGGACCAGTACGGCTCGGAGTAGACCTTCTTCACGAGGTGCGCGGCCGCCGGCTCGACCCAGGAGGGCTGGATCCTGGCGACCGTCCGCGCGAACAGTCGCGAGGTCTCGACCAGCTCCGCGGCCATGACCCAGTCGTAGGTCCTCTTGGACAGCCCCGATCCGGGCCAGATGACGAACCGGGTGCCGCGCGCACCCGTGTAGTCGCGGCGCCGCTCGTCGTAGGTCCCGAGGTTCGAGAGCAGCCCCACGAGCAGCGACTGGTGGATCGCGTCGGCGCTCGCGGCGTCCGACGAGCGCCCGACGGCGACGGCTGCCGCCGCCGGGTCCTCCCCGACCTCCTCGCGGTGCGGCAGGGCCAGCGGTCGCATCGTCAGCCCCAGCGGCTTGGCCAGCTGGCGCAGCTGGGCGACGACGTCCTGCCACTCCCGCACGCGCAGGTAGTTGAGGTACTCCGCGCGGCACAGCCTGCGGAAGGCCGAGCCGGACAGGTCGCGCTGCTGGGTGCGCAGGTAGCGCCACAGGTTGAGGTAGGCGAGGAAGTCCGAGGTCGGGTCGGTGAAGCGTCGGTGCTTGGCGTCGGCCGCCTGCTGGTGCTCGGTGGGACGCTCGCGCACGTCCTGCACCGACAGCGCGGCGACGATGACCATGACCTCGGCGGCACAGCCGTTGGTCTGCGCCTCGAGCAGCATCCGGCCCAGCCGCGGGTCGATGGGCAGGCGCGCCAGCCGCCGCCCGACCTCGGTGAGCCGGTACCGGCCCGCCCGGCCACCACCGTCGTCGTCCTCGAGCGCGCCGATCTCGGTGAGGAGCTGGACGCCGTCGCGCACGGCCCGGGTGTCGGGCTGGTCGACGAACGGGAAGTTCTCGACGTCACCGAGCCCGAGCGCCGCCATCTGCAGGATGACCGAGGCGAGGGACGTGCGCAGGATCTCCGGCTCGGTGAACTCCGGGCGTGACTCGTAGTCCGCGCGCGAGTAGAGGCGGATAGCGATGCCGTCGGCAACGCGCCCGCAGCGCCCCGAGCGCTGGTTCGCGCTCGCCTGGGCGATCGGCTCGATGGGCAGCCGCTGGACCTTGGTGCGGTTGGAGTAGCGCGAGATGCGTGCCGTGCCGGGGTCCACGACGTAGCGGATCCCCGGCACCGTCAGCGACGTCTCCGCGACGTTCGTCGCCAGCACCACCCGCCGGTGGCGGTGCGGCTCGAAGACGCGGTGCTGCTCGGCAGCCGAGAGCCGGGAGTAGAGCGGGACGACCTCGACGACGCCGGGCTGGCCCGGCGCCGCCCGGCCGGCGTACCGGGGGCCGAGGTGCTCGGCGAGCGCGACGTCGGTGTCGCGGATCTCCCGCTCGCCCGAGAGGAAGACGAGGACGTCGCCCGGCCCCTCGGCCATGAGCTCGTCGACGGCGCGGCAGATCGCGGTGGGCTGGTCCAGCTCCTCGGTGGGCTGCTCGTCCTCGCTGTCCGTGTCGGCCACGAGCGGCCGGTACCGGACCTCGACTGGGTAGGTCCGCCCGGAGACCTCGACGACGGGGGCCGGGACCCGCTCGCCATGCTCCTCGCGGCCGAAGTGGGCCGCGAAGCGTGCGGAGTCGATGGTTGCGGAGGTGATGACCACCTTGAGGTCCGGGCGGCGGGGGAGGAGTCGGGCGAGGTAGCCGAGGATGAAGTCGATGTTGAGGGACCGCTCGTGGGCCTCGTCGACGATGATCGTGTCGTAGCGCCGCAGCATCGGGTCGCGCTGGATCTCCGCGAGCAGGATGCCGTCGGTCATCAGCTTCACGAGGGTGGTGGGGCCGACCTCGTCGGTGAAGCGCACCTGGTAGCCGACCGCGCCACCGAGCTGGACGTCGAGCTCCTCGGCGATGCGCTCCGCGACCGTCCTGGCGGCGATCCGGCGCGGCTGGGTGTGGCCGATCATCCCGTCGACGCCGCGGCCCAGCTCGAGGCAGATCTTCGGCAGCTGGGTGGTCTTCCCCGACCCGGTCTCACCGGAGACGATGACGACCTGGTTGTCCCGGATCGCCGCGGCGATCTCCTCCCGGCGTGCCGAGACCGGCAGCTCCTCGGGGTAGGCGATCGTCGGGACAGCGGCGCGCCGGGTCGCCAGCTGCTCGGGGGAGTAGCCGCGGTGCTCCTGCGGGTGACGCGTATCGGGCCGCCGACGGCCACGACGGCGGGTGCCGGCCGACCGCTGACGGTCGCCACCACCCCCGCCTGTGCGCTCCCTGGCGCCCCGCTCCTCACTCACGATCGACCATTCTCTCCGATGCCCGCCCGCCGGGGCACCTCGGTTTCCTCGTGGTGGACCGAGCGACCCCGGCCCGGGAGACCTGCAGGAGGTGGGCGGGCCTTGTGCGCAGTGTGTGACGGCCTGGCACGGGAGCCTCGGACGTCATCCACCTGAGCCACAATGTCCCGGTGTTCAAGCTCCTCGGCTGGGTGCTCACCCTCGCGCTCGCTGCTGCGGCGGTCGCTACCCTCGACCCCGCCCGGCTCGGGCTGTCGACCGTGACGCCGGTGGCCCAGGCCATCGCGATGCGGCCCTACCTCGTGGCCGGGTTCGTCGTCGGCGGAGCCGTGGTGCTCCTCCCGATCCTCGTCGCCGCACTCGTGGGGCGCCGGTGGCCGCGCGTGACGCTCCTGTCGGTGGTGATGCTCGCGGTCGGCCTCGGGCACGCGTGGGTGCTGTACGACCGCGGGCTCGGTGACGACCCGCTTCCCGCGGCGCGCGACGGTGCGGTCACCGTGCTGACGCTCAACACCCTCGGTGGAGGGGCGAGCGTCGAGCAGGTCACCGCTGCGGCCGTGGATGTCGGGGCCGACGTGCTGGCCCTGGCGGAGACGTCGGAGTCGAGCGCGCGAGCCGTCGCCACGGTGCTGACCGAGCGGTCCGGGACGCAGTTCCAGGTGTTCGTCGAGGCGACGGGACCCTGGGACGCGAGCTCGACGGCGCTCCTCATCAGCGCCGGGGTCGGTGAGTACGCGCAGGCGCAGGCACCGGAGACGGCGCACGGCGCCGTGCGCGCGGAGCCGGTCTCCGGCGAGGGCCCGGCGTTCCTCTCGGTGCACCCGAGGAGCCCGCACGCGCCGGGGCCGGCGATGGACCGGTGGCGCGCGGACCTCGACGCCGCCACCGACCCCTGCCGCACGGAGTCGGACCTCATCGTCGCCGGCGACTTCAACGCCACGCTGGACCACGCCCCCATGCGCGACATCGGCGTGTGCGTCGACGCGGCCACCGAGGCAGGCGTCGGTGGGGTGGCGACGTGGCCGGCGCACATGCCGCGGCTGATCGGGGCGCAGATCGACCACGTCCTGCTCGACGGCGAGCGCTACGTCGTGGACGCCGCCAGCGTGCTGGACGTCGGTGAGAGCGACCACCGCGCGGTGGTCGCGCAGATCTCGCCCGCCTCCTGACCGCCCGCGGTCGACGCCCGGACCGCCTCGCCGCCGACGACTGCCGCGGCGCCCCGCTCAGCCGGTCGCGTCGGCCAGCATGCCGAGCGCCTCCTGCCAGTGGGCCTTCCACCTCGCGACGGCGTCCGGGTCGGGCAGTCGGACGTGCTGGACGGAGACGCGGACCTTGCCGGCCGACACCGTCGTGACCTCGACGTGGACCCGTGACCCGTCGTCGTGCTCGAGCCGTGCCCGCTTGGGAGCGGTCGCGCTGGCGACCCGCCAGCCGGGGCCGGCCCAGGCGGCCCTGCGGGCGTCGTCGAGAAGGTGTGTGAAGACGTCGTCGGCCCCCCGGGCGACCGTCTTCGAGGCGTTGGCCTCGAAGGTGCCGTCGGGGCGCTGCCCCGGCAGCCGCATCCCGCGGGCCTGCTCGTAGCCGACCGTGAGGCTCTGCGCCGACCAGCCGTCGACGTCGTGCTCGGTGACGAGCCACTCGGCGATGCGCTTGTGGGGCCACCGGGCCGCCCCGGCGGCGTCGAGCAGCTCGTGCCACTGCTCGCGGGTGCGGCCGGTCCGCAGGGTGGTCGTCTCGGACCCGATCTGCTCGTCGTGGCGCCTGGTTGCCATGCGTCCCACGGTACGCCCGGTGCGTCGACGTCTCACCGCGTGGGCGGGGAACGCGGGAGGTCTCGGCAGATGGACGGTGCTTGTCCAGCAGGCCGACGGCTCGCCACGATCACCACACCATCCAGAGCGGTCGAGAGTCCTGGCTCCCCGACGCCGCAGCAACCCCCCGGTCCTCGGGTGCGGGTGCTTCCGCCAGGTCCGATGGGAGAGAGTTGATGAGCACCGCTAGCCTCGTGACCGTGCCGTCTGGACGACCGACCGTCTCCTTCGAGCTCTACCCGCCGCGCACGCCCGCCCGTGCGGCGGCGGCGTGGGAGACGGTCGAGCGCCTGGCCGCCGCCGGGCCGGACTTCTTCTCGGTCACCTACGGTGCCTCGGGGTCCTCCCGGGACGCGTCGCGGGACGTGGTGCGCCGGATCCTCGCGGAGACCTCGGTGCCCCCGATCGCCCACCTCACCTGCGTGGGTGCCACCCGGGAGGAGCTCGGACGCGTCGTGGGCGAGCTCGTCGACGACGGTGTGCGCGACTTCCTGGCGCTGCGGGGCGACGCACCCGCGGGGCAGAGCGGGTGGGTGCCGCACCCCGGTGGCCTCAACGGGTCGAGCGAGCTGGTCGCACTCATCCGCGACGTCGAGCGGGCGCGCTTCGGTGCCACGGGTGCGCTGAGCGTCGCGGTCGCCGCCTACCCGGCCGGCTCCAGCCACACCCGCGCCCAGGACGTCGCCGCCCTGCTCGAGAAGCAGGCCGCCGGCGCCGACTTCGCCGTCACCCAGGTCTTCTACGACACCGCCGCCTACGCGGGCCTCGTCGAGGACGCGCGGTCGGCGGGCGTGTACCTGCCCCTGGTCGCGGGCGTCATCCCGATGACGGACCCGCGCCGGCTCACCCGCCTCGCCGAGCTCACCGGCGTCCCGGTCCCCACCGACCTGCTCGCCCGCCTCGCCGACGCAGCCGATGACGAGGAGCGGCACCGGGTGGGGATCGACGCCACCGTCGAGCTCGTCGAGGGCGTCGTCGCCGCGGGCGCCCCCGGTCTCCACCTGTACACCTTCAACCAGCACCGGCCGGCCCTCGACGTCGTCGAGCGCCTCCGCCGGCCGCTGACCGCCACGACCACGAGGACTCCGCGATGACCGACCGCACCACGCCCACGCTGCCCGCCGCCACCATCCTCGGGTACCCGCGCATCGGGCCCGGCCGCGAGCTCAAGCGCGCGATCGAGGCCTTCTGGGCGGGGCGCAGCGAGCTCGACGACCTCCAGGCCAAGGCGGCGGACCTGCGCCGTCGCCAGCGGTCCCGGCTGGTCGAGCTCGGTCTGGCGCCCGACGACGCGTCCATCCCCAGCGACTTCTCCTACTACGACCAGGTCCTCGACATCGCGGTCACGCTCGGTGCCGTCCCGCCACGGTTCGCCCACCTCCTGGATGACGACGGCGCCCTCGACCTGCCCGGCTACTTCACCCTGGCGCGGGGGTCGGAGGAGCGGCCGCCGCTGGAGATGACGAAGTGGTTCGACACGAACTACCACTATCTCGTCCCCGAGATCAGCCCGCAGACCGCGTTCCGCCTGAGTGACGACCGTGTGGTGCGGCTCTTCCTCGAGGCGGCGGCCGAGGGCGTGACGACCCGTCCCGTCGTCGTCGGGCCGGTGACCTTCCTGCTGCTGAGCAAGGCCGTCGGCGTCGAGGAGACCGAGGGTGACGGAGCCGCGCCGACGGCTGCCCCGCCGGAGGGTTTCACCCCGCTGGACCGCCTCGACGACGTCCTGCCGGTCTACGTCGAGCTGCTCCGCTCGCTCGGGCAGGCAGGTGCGCCGTGGGTGCAGGTCGAGGAGCCGGCGCTCGCCGTCGACTGGGGCGTCGACCGCGATCGGGTGCTGGCCGCCGTCGAGCGGGCGTACGCGGCGCTCGCCACGGAGACGAGCCGTCCGGAGCGTCCGGCGCTCTTCGTGCCCGTCGCCTACGGACCGGCGGAGGACGCGCTGCCGGTGCTCGCGCGCGCCGGGGTGGAGGCCGTGGGCATCGACCTGGTCCGGGGCGGCGTGCCGTCCGGTGAGGTGTTGGGGGAGCTGGGCGACACCGCCGTCGTCGCCGGGGCCGTCGACGGGCGCAACGTCTGGCGCACCGACCTCGACGCCGCCCTCACCCGGCTGCAGGAGCTCGAGGCCGGCCTGCGGCCGGGAGCGGGACGAGAGGGCACGCTGTCCGTCACCACGTCGACCTCCCTCCAGCACGTCCCCTACGACGTCGGGGCCGAGACGTCGCTCGACCCGCAGCTGCGCGCGTGGCTGGCCTTCGCCGACCAGAAGGTCGAGGAGGTCATCGCGCTCGCGACTGCGCTCATCGAGGGACGGGACGCCGCCGAGGGGGCGTTCCTGACGGCGGCCGACCGGCGCCGCAGCCGGCTCGAGCACCCCGGGGTCCGGCGTGCGGAGGTGCGTGAGCGGGTGGCGGCGCTCGGTGAGGCGGACTACCGGCGTGCGGACTTCGCCGAGCGGGCCTCCGCCCAGGCGGCTGTCCTCGACCTGCCGCCCCTGCCGACGACGACGATCGGCTCCTTCCCGCAGACCGTCGAGATCCGCAGGGCGCGGTCGCGCCACGGCAGGGGCGAGCTGAGCACCGCGGAGTACACCGCGGCGATGCGCGAGGAGATCGCGCGCGTCGTCGGGCTGCAGGAGGAGCTCGGCCTGGACGTCCTCGTCCACGGCGAGCCCGAGCGCAACGACATGGTCCAGTACTTCGCCGAGCACCTCGAGGGCTTCGCGGTGACCGAGCGCGGCTGGGTGCAGTCCTACGGCACGCGGTGCACGCGGCCCTCGATCCTGTGGGGCGACGTCGCGCGGCCGGCGCCGATCACCGTCGAGTGGTCGAGCTATGCGGCCTCGCTGACCGACAAGCCGGTCAAGGGGATGCTCACCGGGCCGGTGACGATCCTCGCGTGGTCCTTCGTCCGCGACGACCAGCCCCTCGCGGACACCGCCGCTCAGGTGGCGCTCGCCCTGCGGGACGAGGTCGCCGACCTCGAGTCCGCCGGTATCGGCGTCATCCAGGTCGACGAGCCCGCCCTGCGTGAGCTCCTGCCGCTGCGGTCGGAGGACCACGCTGCCTACCTCGAGTGGTCGGTGGGCGCGTTCCGGCTCGCGACGTCGGTCGCCGCGCCGCGCACCCAGGTGCACACCCACCTGTGCTACTCGGAGTTCGGTGAGGTCATTGGCGCGATCGACGCGCTGGACGCGGACGTCACGAGCATCGAGGCCGCGCGCTCGCGGATGGAGGTGCTGCCCGAGCTCCAGGCCGCCGGCTTCGCCCGCGGGGTGGGCCCCGGCGTCTACGACATCCACTCACCGCGCGTGCCCGGCGAGGAGGAGATCGCCGAGCTCGTCGCGCTCGCCGCGGAGTCGGTGCCGTCCGGGCTGCTGTGGGTCAACCCCGACTGTGGTCTGAAGACCCGCGGCTACGAGGAGGTCGAGCCCTCGCTGCGCCACCTCGTCGCCGCGGCCCGCCAGGTCCGCGACCGCCTGACCACGTCGACCGAAGCCTGAAACAACTCCGCTCTCGGCGGAGTTTCCCGGGGGTTCCCCGTCGTCGAGAGCGGGGTTGTTTCGGGCCTACGGGCGGATGCGCTCGGTGGTGATCTCGAAGCCGGCGGTCACGAGCCGGTCGGCGAGGGCCATGCCGAGGCCGGTCGCGGGCGTGAGCACGCCACCGCCGCCGGGCAGGTGGTTCTCCTCGAGGGCGAGCGCGGCCGCGACCTCCCCGATCATCACGGCCGTCGCCGCGTACCCCGGGTCCCCCTGCGCGGCGACGACGGTGCGGTACCGCGCCCCCGTCGTCGTGCGGGCGAGGACCTCCATCCGGAAGTGTCCGCGGCGCCGCGTCTCGGCGTCCGGGCCCTCGCCCGGTGAGGGCAGGAGGCGGTCCGCCAGCCAGCGGGTGGGGGGCAGGGCCAGCGTTGCCACGGCGGCGTCGACGCCGGCGGCGAGGGCGCGTGCACGGCGCCGCCCGCGGTCACCGGTGCCCGTGGCGACGACCTCCCGGTAGCGCAACCCACGTCCGTAGCGCCAGCCCTGCAGGGCGTTGCTGCGGTGCACGATCCGGCTGTTGAAGGCCGCCATCGGGAACGGGGCGACCCACGAGCCCGTCGCGGCGTCCCGGAACGCGCGCGAGGGGACGTGTTGGTCGACGTCGGGGGCGTCGGCGCGGTCGGGCACGAGGGCGTACGGGTCGGCGATGAGGCGGCGCTTGTCGGGGTCGCGGGCGGCGTCGACCTGGATCCGCATGGAGTCGATCGTCCCGCCGCTGACCCCGCCGGCGATCTCGGTGACGGTGAGGGTGGTCTCGAGCAGCTCTCCCTCGCCGTCGGCCAGGGCCCGCTCGGCGGCGAGGAGGACGGCGAGGTCGGAGGGGACGGAGTCGAAGCCGCAGCTGTGGACGATGCGGGCACCGGTCTCCTTGGCCCGCTCGTGGAAGCGTGCCGCGGTGTCCCGGATGAACAGCACCTCCCCGGCGAGGTCGGCATAGTGCGTGCCTGCCTCGGCGCACGCGCGCACCAGCGGGAGCCCGTGGCGTGTGTACGGACCGACGGTGGTCACGACGACGCGGGTGGAGCGGGTGAGCTCGGCGAGCGCGGCGTCGTCGTCGGCGTCGGCGATGACGACGGGCCAGTCCGCGGCGGCGGGACCGAGCCCGCGCCGCACCTCCTCGAGGCGCTCCCCGGAGCGGCCGGCGAGACCGGCCCTCAGGCCCCGGCCGTGCTCCGCCAGGTACTCGGCGACGAGCCGGCCGACGAAGCCGCTGGCGCCGTAGACGACGACGTCCAACGGGCGGTCCTCACGGTGCACGCTCATGGCTCCGACCGTATGCCGCTCCGCTCAGCCGCGCATCGCGCGGAGCTGCCCGTCGAGGCGGCTCAGCCGTAGACCATGCCCATCGCGGTGCGGACCTCGGTCAGGGTCTCCTCCGCGACGGCGTTCGCCCGCGCGTTGCCCTCGGCGAGCACCTGGCGCAGGTAGCCGGGGTCGGCGACCAGCTCGGCGCGGCGCGCGCGGATCGGGGCGAAGTGCTCGTTGACGGCCTCGGTGACGACGCGCTTGAGGGTGCCGCCACCGCCGTCGCCGATCTCGGCGGCGACATCTCGCGGGTCCCGGCCCGTGGCGAGCGCCGCGAGGAGCACGAGGTTGGAGACCTCGGGGCGCCGACCCGGCTCGTAGCTGATGGTCCGGTCGGAGTCGGTGACGGCCTTCTTCAGCCGCTTGGCGGTGGTGTCCGCGTCCATCCCGATCTCGATGGTGTTGCCCTTGGACTTGCTCATCTTCTGCCCGTCGGTGCCGAGCAGGTTCGTCGCGGCGGACAGGAGGGCCTCGGGAGCGCGGAAGACGGGCTCGTCCGCGTGGGCGCGGCCGTACCGTGTGTCGAAGCGGCTGGCAATGACCCGCGCCTGCTCCAGGTGCGGGAGCTGGTCCTTGCCCACCGGCACGAGGTTGGCCTTGCAGAAGAGGATGTCCGCCGCCTGATGTACGGGGTAGGTGAGGAGCAGCCCGGACATCGGCCGCCCGCCGGTGGCCTCGTACTCCGCCTTGACCGTCGGGTTGCGGCGCAGCTCGGAGTCGGTGACGAGGGAGAGGAACGGCAGCATCAGCTGGTTGAGCGCCGGCACCGCGGAGTGGGCGAAGATCGTCGTGCGCTGCGGGTCGAGGCCGATCGCCAGGTAGTCCGCGACGAGGGAGAGCACGCGGTCCTGGATCTCACCGACGGCGTCGCGGTCGGTGATGACCTGGTAGTCCGCGACGAGGACCCACGTCTCGACACCGCGGTTCTGCAGCGCCACCCGGTTGGTGAGCGTGCCGAAGTAGTGCCCGAGGTGGAGGTTGCCGGTGGGCCGGTCACCGGTGAGGACCCGGAACCGCGAGGGGTCGACGTCGATCTGCGCCTCGATCTGCTCGGAGCGCAGTCGCGTGCGCTCGAGGGAGGCGTCGGAGGTGGAGTCGGCCAGCGCGTCGGCCACGGCGGCGTCTTTCTCGGCGATCTGATCGGTACTCACCCGGCGATCCTAGTCGTCCGCGTTGGCGGTTCGATCTGCTGCGGGTGCGCGCGGTGGCGGGCGTCACCGTAGGGTGGGTGCCCTGCACATCACTCACGGAGGTGGACGTTCATGGGCAAGCTCTCGTTCTTCGTCGGTGCCGGCGTCGGCTACCTGCTCGGCGCCCGGGCTGGGCGCCAGCAGTTCGAGAAGATCAAGTCCGCCAGCCAGCACGTGTGGGAGAACCCCCGCGTCCAGACCAGCGTCCAGAAGGTCGAGGACCGCGTCGCGCAGGTCGCCAAGGAGCAGGCCTCGGCAGTGACGGACCGGGTCGCGGAGACGGTGAAGAGCCGGATCGGCGGCTCGTCGTCGAGCTCTGGCTCCTCGTCGAGCGGCTCGTCGGACGACGGCTCCACGATGCGGCCGACCCCGCCGCAGCCAGAGATCTGAGGCCGATCCCCACCGCCCTCGTCGGCTTCGGCCTGGCAGGGCGGGTATTCCACGGCCCGTTCCTCGGGGACGACGCGCGGTACAGCCTCGATGTCATCGTCGCGACGGCACCGGAGCGCGTCGCCGACGCGGAACGGCTCCACCCGCGGGCGCGCGTGGTCGCGAGCGTCGAGGAGGCGCTCGCGACAGGGCCCGAGCTCGTCGTCGTCGCGACCCCGCCGGCGAGCCACGTACCGGTGGCGCACGCGGCGCTGGAAGCCGGCTGCGCCGTCGTCGTCGACAAGCCGCTGTGTGCTGACCCCGCCGAGGCGCGTGCGCTGATCGAGCGGGCCGAGGAGCTGGACCGGCCGCTCACCGTCTTCCAGAACCGGCGGTGGGACAGCGAGTTCCTCACCCTGCGGCGGCTGCTCGCCGAGGGCGCCCTGGGGCAGGTGCACCGGTTCGAGTCGCGGATCGAGCGGTGGAAGACCGCCGAGACCAAGCCGTGGAAGGCCGCGGCGACGTGGCGTGAGGGCGGGGGCGTCCTCTACGACCTCGGCTCCCACCTGCTCGACCAGGCGCTCGTGCTCTTCGGGCCGGTCGCCGAGGTCCACGCCGAGCTCGCCTCCCACCGTGGCGGCGCGGCCGACGACGCCTTCGTCTCGCTCCTCCACACCAGTGGCGTCCGCTCCCACGTCACGGTGAGCACGACGACGGCGCAGCCGGGGCCACGGATGCGCGTCCTCGGGTCCGGGGGTGCGTTCGTCAAGGTCACCGGGGACGTGCAGGAGGCGCAGCTGGCGGGCGGGATGCTCCCGTCAGCGCCCGGGTACGGACGGGAGCCCGAGGGGGATGCCGGTGTGGTCGGCGTCGGGGACGACGTCGCCCGGGTCACCAGCGAGCCGGGCGCCTACCACCAGTTCTACGCCCTGCTCGCCGAGGCGCTGAGGGGTGGCGGGCCGCTCCCGGTCGACGCGCGCGAGGCGCTCGCGGTGATCGAGCTCATCGCGGGCATCCACCGCTCGGTGTGAGGACGCCCGAAACGTCCGGGTTCGGGAAGGCGGCCCTCGTTTCCCCAGCGCCCGGAACCCTGTGAGGCTTGTCCGCGTGACGACTTCCGACCGACCCGAGCCGACGCGTGCGCAGGTGCGCCGCTGGCGCCGCTACCTCGCCGACGAACGCGCGGAGGCGGCTGTCTACCGCGACCTCGCCAGCCGTCGTCAGGGGGAGGAACGGGCGATCCTCCTCGAGCTCGCGGAGGCGGAGCGCCGGCACGAGGAGCACTGGCGCGAGCTGCTCGGCGAGCACGTCGGCCACCCGCAGCGCGGTGCGGTCCGCACCCGCGTCCTCGGCTGGCTCGCGCGCCGGTTCGGCGGGGTCTTCGTCCTCGCGCTCGCCCAGCGCGCCGAGGCGCGCTCGAGCTACGCCGCCGACGACGACGCCACCTCGGCGATGGCCGCCGACGAGCAGATCCACGGTGAGGTCGTCCGCTCGTTGGCCACCCGCGGCCGCAGCCGGATGTCCGGGATGTTCCGGGCCGGGGTGTTCGGGGCGAACGACGGACTGGTGTCCAACCTCGCCCTCGTCCTCGGCATCGGTGCGACCGGGGTCTCCGGCCAGACGGTGCTGTTCACCGGGATCGCCGGCCTGCTCGCCGGGGCCCTGTCGATGGGCGCGGGGGAGTACGTCTCGGTGCGCTCGCAGCGCGAGCTGCTCGAGGCCTCCCGGCCCGACCCCCAGGCGCACGAGGCGATCCCGCACCTCGACGTCGACGCCAACGAGCTCGCGCTGGTCTACCGAGCGCGGGGCATGGACCCCGTCGAGGCCTCCGCCCACGCCCGCGAGGTGCTGTCGGCACCCGCGCTGCGCTCCGCCGACAGCCCGGAAGCCGAGTACGAGGAGATCGGCACCGGGTGGACCGCGGCGATCTCGAGCTTCTTCTTCTTCGCCTCCGGCGCGCTGCTGCCGGTGCTGCCGTACATGGTCGGAATGTCAGGGACGCCGGCGGTCGTCGTGTCCGCGGCGGTCGTGGGTGTCGCGCTGCTCCTCACGGGCGCCATCGTGGGCGTGCTCTCCGGCGGGCCGCCGCTCAAGCGCGCACTGCGCCAGCTGGCCATCGGGTACGGGGCGGCGGCCGTGACGTACGCGCTCGGGCTGGCGTTCGGGACGACGCTGGGTTGATCTTGGGCGGTGGCTGACGGTCTGCCGGTCGCCGGAGTGGCCGACACGGGTGTCGCCGGTCCACTCCTCGCGCGGTGACGAACCACGCTTCCACAGAAGGCCGGGGTCCCGGCCGCGGGTCGAGTGACTCGGACATCTCCTACTGAAGTGGACATTGCGCCCTCCCTGGGGAGGATGGTCCCGCCTCGGCGCGCGGGACTAGCGTGGTTGGTTGCCAGAGAAAGCGCTTACCAACGGAGGAGCGTGACGATGACGTCAGTACGGCAACCCACCAGACGCCGGGCGGTGACTGCGGCCGCAACGGGTCTCGCGATGTGCGCGACCCTGCTCGCAGCGCCGGCCGGTGCCCAGACCGAGGAGCCAGGTTTCACCGAGACCTTCAGCTTCGAGGGCTACACCACCGGTGCCCTCGACGGCCAGGACGGTTGGTCGGCAACCACCGCGGCCACCGTGATCCCCGACCCCGTGAACCAGAACAACCGGGTGCTGGAGATGACCGGGGCCGGACACCGGGCGCACCGCGCGGTCGCCCCGATCGAGGACGGTGACACCGGCACGGTGTTCTTCCGGATCCGGCGCGAGGGCAGCGTGGACACCTCGTTCGGCATCACCGACAACGACAACCCGTCCGACTTCGCGCACAGCCGCGCCTACGTCAACAACCAGAACAGCGACACGCTGCTGGTCCGCAACGGCGGAGCCTTCGCCACCGCGGGCACGTGGTCCGACGACGTGTGGCAGTGCGTGTGGATCGTCGCCGACAACGCGACCGACGAGGTCACCGTCTACAGCCAGGGCGGTCCCTACGAGGAGCAGACCCGGCTGCCAGAGGGCGCCGAGGCGACCTTCGGCTTCCGCCAGCCGGTCGACGGCCCCCTCGACCGCTTCTTCTGGATCAACGGCTCCCCGAACACCGGCCGGCTCATGCTCGACGACGTCGCGGTCGACACCACCGGCGCCAATCTCGACATCGCCACCGGCAACCCGGCCGACTGCGAGGTCGCCGACGAGGCGGACCAGCCGCTGCTCAACCCGCTGCCCGACCCGGAGCTCTCCACCCTCGGCATCGAGGTCGAGGAGCTCGTCCAGCTGCCGGAGTCGCAGACCACCCCGGCCACCCAGGACCAGCGGCTCATCCGGCACAACCGCATCACGCACCTCGACGAGGTGCCGGACGACTCCGGCCGGCTGGCCGTGCCGGACATGAACGACATCCTCTACATGGTCGACGAGGAGACCGGCGAGTACACCGCCTACCTCGACGTCCGCGAGCAGTTCATCGACAACTTCCACAACCACGCGGGCCTGGGCACCGGGTTCGGCTTCGTCGAGTTCCACCCCGAGTTCGCCGAGAACGGGATCTTCTACACGGTCCACACCGAGGCGGGCTCCGCGCTCACCGAGGACACCCCCGACTTCCCGGCGTTCGGCAACACCGGCTACCACAGCGTCATCACCGAGTGGACGGCGAGCGACCCTGCGGCGGAGACCTTCGAGGGCACGAGCCGTGAGCTCATGCGCTTCCCGTTCGCCGGTCGGGTCCACACCGTCCAGCAGATCGCCTTCAACCCGACCGTCGAGGAGGGCGACTCCGACTACGGCATGCTCTACATCCTCGTCGGTGACGGCGGCAACGGCGTCGGCAACGACAACCCGCAGAACCTGGCCACCCCGCAGGGCACGATCTTCCGGGTCGACCCGCTGGCAGACGACAGCGCCAACGGCGAGTACGGCGTCCCGGCGGACAACCCGTTCGTCGGCGTCGACGGCGCGCTGCCGGAGATCTACGCGGTCGGCATGCGCGACCCCCACCGCATCAGCTGGGACACCGAGACCGGGACGATGTACCTCGGGCACATCGGTGAGTGGCAGGTCGAGTCCGTCTACGAGGTCCAGGCCGGTGACAACTTCGGCTGGTCCGACCGTGAGGGACCGTTCGTCGCCGAGAACCGGCAGATCTTCCCGCTGCCCCCCAACGACGCCGAGGAGTTCGACTTCACCTACCCGGTCGCGGCGTACGACCACAACCGCGACCCCGGCCAGACCGGTGACGCGGGCGTGGCCCTCAACGGCGGCTTCGTCTACCGCGGAGCGATCCCCGAGCTGCAGGGCAAGTACCTGTTCACCGACCTCGTACGCGGCTGGGTGCTGGCCACCAACGCGGACGAGATGGTTCGCAACGACGGCGACCTCGAGGACCTCGCCACGATCGAGGAGCTGCGCGTCTTCCACGACGGCGAGCAGACCACCTTCCAGGAGCTCGTCGGCGACCGTCGCGTGGACCTGCGCTTCGGTGCCGACGCCGACGGCGAGCTCTACCTCGTCTCCAAGGCCGACGGGAAGGTGTGGAAGGTGACCGGCGCCCGCGTGGTCGAGCCGGAGCCGGAGAACAACGTCGTCGCCCACTACGACTTCGACCACCCGGTCGAGGGCAACCCCGCGTGGGAGGACGACCAGGGCTTCTCCGGGACCGACATCGAGCTCGTCAACGGCGGCGCCCTCATGCGCGTGGCCGACGCCGCCTACCCGGGTGCGGGCCGTGCCCTGCAGACCCAGCAGCTCAGCCCGACGGTCAAGGGCAACGACGACTGGAAGGCGGGCATCTACGACCCCGACGGTGTGGAGTCCCTCGACGCCTTCGCCGGCGCCGACGGGATCACCGTCATGGGCTGGTTCAAGCGGACCGGGGACCTCCCCGCGCTCAACTCGGAGACCAGCTCCAACCCCGACGACCGCTTCAACGCGATCGGGCTGGCCGGTGTGCTCTCGGGCAACTCCGACGGGCACGGCGTGCGTGCCCTGCTCGAGGTCATCCAGGTGAACGGGGAGCTCAAGCTCGTCGCCCTCGGGCGCCGGCTCGACGACGGCAGCTCGTGGACCTTCGCCGCGGACAAGCCGTGGGACGAGATCCTCGCGCGCAACGAGTGGGTCCACCTCGCCGCCACGTTCGACTACGTGGGCGGTGAGATGAAGCTCTACATGAACGGTGAGGAGCTCGCGGGGGAGTACACGGCGGCGAACCCGTGGGGCTCCGGCCCGACGTCCGGGACCGCGCCGGACGGCATCAAGATCGGTGGCAGCTTCCCGCAGAACAACGCGGAGCGGAACCCGTTCCACGGGCGGATGGACGACCTCTACTTCCTCGACACCGTCCCGACGGCCGAGGAGATGGCCAGCCACTACGCCCTGTACGGCGCCGAGCCGGTCGAGCCCCCGCCCGCGCCGTCGTGCGAGTTCGCGGAGTCGACGACCGACCTCATGGCGGCGGAGAACTGGGCGCCGCGCACCCCCGCCAAGTGGGAGCTGCCCGGCGACCAGATCATCCTCGCCGAGGCCGGTGACAACCCGAACGACGGTATCCGCCGCCCGTTCGAGTACGCCGTCCTCGACGGCCGTGAGTTCGAGTCGGTCCAGATCGACGCGGAGGTGCGGCTCGATGCGCCGTCGTCGGTGAACAACCGGGACGTCATCATCGTCTTCGGCTGGCAGTCCGACACGGAGTACTACTACGCGCACATCTCGCAGGACAACGCGATCTACGCCCACAACGGCATCTTCAAGGTGAACAACGCCGACCGGGAGCGGATCGACGACCAGTGGAACGGGTCGATCGGTGCGCCCCCCGCGATCACCGACGAGGAGTGGCACGACGTGCGCGTCGTCCACTGCGCCGGCACCGGCGAGATCGCCGTGTGGGTCGACGGTCACGACGTGCCGCTCATGACGGCGACCGACGACACCTTCGGCTCCGGCCAGATCGGCTTCGGCTCCTTCGACAACACGGGCCGGATGCGCGACCTCGTCGTCTCCGTCCCGGCCGCCCAGGAGGCCGTCGCCACGACGACGACGCTCGGGCTGTCCCGTCACGTCGGCTCGTACGGGGCCGTGACGACGGCGGAGGTGACCGTGACGGCCGAGGACGGCACGCCGTCGGGAGCCGTCGAGATCCACGAGGGCGGCGAGGTCGTCGCGACCGGCGAGCTCGACGCCGACGGACGTGCCACGGTGCCGCTGCCGCGGGGCCTGGCCGCCGGGGCGCACCGCCTGACCGCGGTCTTCCCGGGCAGCGACGGCTTCGAGGCGTCGACCAGCCGGACGATGCCCTACGTGGTCCTGCCGGCACTGGCGCGGGTGGACATCGACGCTCCGTCGTCGGTGCCGCGGGGCACGGCCCCGGACATCACGGTGGACGTGCTCGGCCGCGGTGACGCACCGACCCCCACCGGGACGGTCACGGTGACTGCCGGCTTCCGCCGGGTCGCCGAGGTGCCGGTCGGTGAGGACGGAACCGCCGAGGTCCAGCTGCCGCCGCTGCGTGGGCTCACGCTCGTGACCGCCGTGTACAGCGGTGACCACGGCTACCTGCCGGGCCTGGACATCGACACCGTCTGGGCACGCTGACCCGACCACACTGAAGGATCAGGGACCCTGCACCTCACCGGTGCAGGGTCCCTGTTCGTTCGCCACGTGCTGCCGGACCGCCCCGGGTGGTGCGGCAGCACGTCCCCGGCGTCGTGGAGGTGCTGCCATGACCACGGTCATGCAGGGGTGGCTGGCCCGCCCGACCAGGTCAGGTGGCCGAAGATGCGGTGGCAGCCCACGCCGATGCTGTTCGTCAGCACCGTGGCGACCAGCACGCCGATCATGCCCTCCCACGTCGATGCCGTGCCTCCGAGGTGCACCGCGAACAGCGTCGAGAAGCCGATGAACATCGCCGGCACGGAGGTGAGCGCCCGTGTCCGGCCCAGCAGGATCATGAGCGGGTTGATGACGATGAGTGCAGCCACGGTCCCGAGCCACTGCGGGACATCCGGGCCCACGATCTGTCCGAGTGCGGATGCAGCCGCGAGCGCCCCGGTTCCCAGCACCGCTCCCGTGGTCAGGCAGCTGACGAGGACAGGGGTGCGCACTGCCCTGCTGCCGCCGGCGAGGCCGGCTGCCGCCCACCCCAGGAAGACGCCGTAGACGGGCAGCCCGGACACGGCGCCGAGGATGGTGGCGCAGACCGCGAGGATCGTCGCGGCGATCTCGGGAGGCAGTACCCGGCGCGCTCGGCTCGACACGCTGCTCGTGACGGCGTCGGGTTTCGTCGGGGAACTGGTGGTGGCACTCACCGTTGACCTCGGCATCGAGTTGGTTCGGACAGTAGTGAACGGGCCTCCGGTCGCGGGGCCCCGTCGCCAGGACCTCGTCGCGGGTGGGGCGCACGCGAACGGTTGACGGCTTCGAATACTATAGGGCATGCTGCGCCGAGGGTGGGCCGCCGCCGCTGCAGACCGGTACGCGCCAACTCGTCCTTGACGCCACGAGCGCGACGTTGATATTATATATAACTACCGCAGTGACCAAGGGCCAACGTAGACCCCCCGACGCAGAGTGGCGACGATGCAACTCATCGGTGAGCGCACTCTGCTGACACCCCACACGAGGATGTATGCGGACAGCACTGTCGAGACACACAGGGACGGATGTGGCTGACGTCCGGCCTGGATTCGCTGGGCACTCGGCACTCCAGCGGCTTGATGACTACAACACCGTTCAGCCTGTGGCTCTGACGATCGCTGACTCTGTCGTGGAACCCCGAGGGAGCCGCCGCCCGTCGAACGGCAGGCTGCTCGACCGCCCCGTCGGCATTGTCAAGGACAGTATCGCCGTGGACGGGTTGCCGTTGACCTGCGGTTCCCCCGCCCTCGAGGGCTGGTACCCGAAGCGTGATGCCCATGCCGTTCGCCTCCTCCGCGAGTCCGGCGCCGTCATAGCCGGCAAGGCGAACCTCAGCGAGTGGGACGGCGGTCGGTCAGGCCGGCAGGTCCGAGGATGGAGCGGGATCGGTGGGCAGCTGGGGCATCCTCGGGACACCACGTACAGCCCCGGCGGCTCCAGCTCGGGATCCGCGGTTGCCGTGGCGCTGGGGCTCGTGGACTGGGCACTCGGCACGGAGACGGTCGGCTCCGTCGTCCAACCGGCGTCTCTCAACGGCATCTTCGGTCTCAAGCCGACGCACGGCGTCGTCTCGAGCGATGGCCTCGTCCCTTCCGTGAGCCCGCTGGGGCAGAGCACGATCGGGATCCTGACGCGGGACGGCGAGCAGCTGTCCCCACTGCTCAAGATCATGAGCGGGCGTTCGGTGGGCCGCAACGGTGAGGCGGGGCGGGGAGACCGTGTGGCGCCGGGAGGTGACTCCGACCCCCGACCTCTACCGCGGAGCCTCACCCTCGTCACAGCGAGTCCGATCGGCTGCGAAGACGTGTGGGCGTCCCTCGTGGACACGCTGCTCGAGCTCTTCCGCGTGAACGGTACGGACGTGAGGACAACCAGCCAGATCATGCCGGCGGAGCTTCTCGCGGTGATGCAGACACTGCTGTCCCGAGAGTCGAACGCGGCCTACAACGGTTTTCTCCGGACCCTGCCTCCGCGCTTCCCCCAGAGCTTGTCCGAGCTGATCCATTTCAATGACGGCAATCGGACGGGGGTTCGCGGGTATGACGACCAGGAATGGCTGGAGTCGGCTCTCGGAGCAGAGCCGCTGACACCCGACAACTTCACCGCCTACAAGGCGACCCGTCATCAGCTGCGCGAGAATGCCGCCGACATCATCGAAGGCATGCTGCAGCTTTCCGGAGCGGACTTCCTCGTGGGAATCACCGAGCGTCCCAGCTGGAAGATCGACCTCGTCAGAGGCGACCCAGAGCCGTCCCTCCTACAAGCACTGCCGTGCATCAGCGGCTATCCACACCTCACCGTGCCCGGCTTGACGGTGGAGGGATGGCCCGTCGGCGTCTCGATCATCGGGCGCCCGCATTCCGACCTTGAGCTGTTGGAGGTGGGGAACATTCTCCATCGTCTCCTGGTGAGTGTGCCGGCCACCTGACGGGAATTGCCGAGCCGGGCTACGCCCTCACCAATCTGTTCAGCACAGCACAGCACCGCACCAGACTCACGTGAATCTTGGGAAGGAACATCATGAAAATTCGTGGAACGCATTCAGCGGAGGACCGTTCACGCGTCCGGAAGCTGCGGACCAGGCCGGTCCTGGCAGCGGTCACGGCTGCGAGCCTCCTTGCGGTGGCCGCCTGTGGCTCGGGATCTGAGGAAGGCGGGGACGGCCCGATCGAGCTGTCGTACTGGACCTCTGCCACGGAGCCGAAGGTCAGGGCCGCGACCGAGGAGATCATCGCCGATTTCGAGGACGCCAACCCGAACATCACCGTCGACCACCAAGCCCTTCCGTTCAACGAGTACTTCGAGAAGGTGACGATTGCCTTCGGTGGCGGGAACCCGCCCGACGTCCTGTGGGTCGACTCGACCATGACGACGGCGTACGGCGACCAGGGGCTGCTGACCCCGCTCGACGACTACCTCACCGAAGAGGATGTCAACGACTTCCTGCCCAACCCGCTGGAAGACATGACGTACAACGACGAGATCCAGAGCCTCGCGCTGCACCAGTCGACCGAGGCGCTGGTCTACGTCAAGTCCGTCGTCGAAGAGGCCGGTGTCACGCCGCCCACGTCCTACGAGGACGGGTGGACGTTCGACGAGATGGTCGAGGCCATGCACGCGGTGGTCGACTCGGGCATCGAATGGGGCTACGCCCCCACCTATGGGATCGGCCAGTACTCGGTCTACCCGTTCATCTATGAGCTGGGAGGCTCCGTCTACAACCAGGAGGCCGAGGCGTTCCAGGGGTACCTGGACAGCCCCGAGACCATCGACGCCGTGCGCAAGTGGGCGAGCCTGTACACCACGGAGGGTCTGGCGCCGGCCGAGGTCCTGCCCGACATGCTCGGGACCAAGCAGCTGGCCTTCCAGGAGACGAACCCCTTCGTCGTCGTCGACGTCAACGAGAAGTACCCGGATGTGGAACTAGGTGTCGCGCCGCTTCCGTGCGACGAGCAGTGCGCCGTCGCCTCGGGTGGATGGCACGTGGGTATCTCCCAGGCGAGCGAGCACCAGGAAGCGGCCTGGAAGCTCGTCGACGCCCTCGCCGGGGTGGACGGCGCCGCTCGGTGGTCGGAGGCCACGCACTACCTGCCGGCGCGGCAGTCCGCGTACGACGCGAACGCGTCGTGGATCGAGGAGCAGCCGTGGTCCGTCTTCTGGGAGGGCCTGAACGAGCACGCGGTGCCTCGTCCCCGCACGGCTCGCTTCCAGCTGTACGCGGACGAGATCGACGCCGTCCTGCGGGACGCCTCCCGCGGCACCGACCCGGAGGCGGGCCTGCAGCGAGCGGCTGAGAAGCTCGAAGCGGCTGCCGAGTAGGCACCATGACACTCCTTCGGCGGACGACGGCCTCGACGCGACCGTCAGCCAGCGGCGGGTTGCGAGAAAAGGAGCACGACCATGCCTGCTGATGTGCAGGATCGCAGAAGAGCGGGGACGTACACCACCTCGGAACGGTTGAGCCGCGCCTGGGATAAGTTCTCCGGTTATGTATTCGTGGCACCTGGTCTCATCGGGCTGTCGCTCTTCTTCCTGTTCCCTTTGCTCTTCGCCTTTGTGATGAGCATGATGTCGATCTCGCTCGTGAACCCGGACAATGCGGCGTTCGCCGGGTTCGACAACTACCGTGACTCGTTCTCTGACCCGACGTTCATCCGCAGCCTGTGGAACACGATCCTGTACGCGGTCATCCAGACACCGCTGCAGACGATCCTCGGTCTGTCGCTGGCGCTGCTCGTACAGAAGTCAATTCGCGGAATCGGTATCTTTCGCACGCTCTACTACCTGCCCGTCGTCATCTCGATGGTGGTGGCCTCGGTCATCTGGCGCATCGCGTACTCGCCGGACGCGGGCCTGATCAACTCCTTCCTCAACCTGTTCGGTATTCCGTCGCAACCCTTCCTGGCAAGCTCCAGCCAGGCGCTCGTCTCGGTTGCCGGCATGCTGGCGTGGAAATGGGTCGGCTTCTCGATGATCATCTTCCTTGCCGGGTTGCAGAGCATCCCGCAGGACGTGTACGAGGCCGCCCGAATGGACGGTGCGAGCAGATGGCAACAGTTCCGGAAGATGACGCTGCCGTTGCTGAAGCGCACGATGCTCTTCGTCGTGGTGATCAACACGATCAACAGCTTCAAGCTGTTCACACCGATCCTGCTCATCACTGGGGGAGGTCCGAACGACTCGACGACCGTGCTCGTCTACTACGTCTATAAGGAGGCATTCCACTACTACAACTTGGGGACGGCGTCTGCCGGTGCAGTGGTTCTGTTCGGCCTGGTGCTGGGCGTACTCCTCGTGCAGTTCCGCCTCTTCAAGACAGATGTGGAGTACTAGGAGATGTCCGAAACACGCACGACGAAGTTGGGTGTAGTCGTCCGGTACGTCCTGCTGGTGGTGGCGGGCTTGATCGCCCTCTTCCCGATCGTCTGGGCGGCGAGCGCAGCGATACGGCCCCGGTCGGACACGTTCTCCAACATCTCGCCGATGTCCTGGAGGACGTTCTTCCCCACCGAGTTCACCCTGCAGAACTTCCGGGATCTGTTCGCCTCGGGACCGTGGGACAGGTACTTCTTCAACACGGTCGGTGTCGCGCTGGTGACCACCGTCCTGTCCGTCATCGTGTGCTCGCTGGCCGCTTACGCGCTTGCTCGGGTCAATATCCGCGGAAGCAAGTACATATTCGCGTTCGTGCTGAGCATGGCCATCCTCCCGTTCGAGGTGATCGCGTTCCCGCTCTACCTCGTGGTCCGCGAGCTCGGCCTCCTCGACACGTACGCGGCGCTGGTCCTGCCGTTCATCGGCAACGCCTTCATCATCTTCCTGCTCCGGCAGTTCTTCACGGACGTGCCGAAGGCGTACGAGGAGGCGGCCCGGCTCGACGGCGCAGGTCCGATCCGGATCTACGTGACCGTCTTCCTGCCACTGACCTGGCCCGCGCACGTGACGGCGGCACTGCTCAGCTTCCAGGAGAGCTGGGACCAGTTCCTGTGGCCGCTGATCGCCACGAGCTCCGAGGAGGTGCGGGTTCTGCAGCTCGGCATCTCCACGTTCATCTCCAACGAGACGACCCAGTGGGGCGCGCTCTTCGCGGCGGTGAGCATGACGATGACCCCGCCGATCCTGCTCTTCCTGTTCCTGCAGCGCTACTACATCAGAGGGCTGTCGACGACGGGACTCAAGTAGCTGAGGAGCGGCCTACGCCGGAGGTCTGACTGGAAGACTATTTCGACGCCCTGAACAAAAAGCGATTGTTTCTCTAGAATGAAGGTGCTCAATGGATGAGAAGTTTATTATCGACACCGACCCGGGCGTGGACGACACCGCGGCCATCTTCTGGCTCCAGAAACGGTATCCGGACTCGATTCTGGCCATGACGACGGTGTTCGGCAACATCGAGGTGGAGCGCGCCACCTCGAACACCCAGATCCTGCTTTCCGAGCTGGGCCGGACCGACGTCCCGGTGTACGAGGGCTGCGCTGGGCCCCTGGTGGGTCAGCCGATGTTCGCCAAGCACGTGCACGGCGACACCGGCTTCGGTGGCTTCGTGAGCGACATCGAGACGAATGTCGACGTGCAGAAGGAGGCCGGCGCGGTCGCCATCCTCGACACCTTGAGCCGTCACGGCGAGGGAGAGGTGAGCATCCTCGCTCTCGGCCCGCTGACGAACCTCGCGGTTGCCTACCGGTTGTCCCCGGAGACATTCCGACGTGTACGACGCGTCATCTACATGGGCGGTGCCGTGACGACGTGGGGCAATGCGGCGCCGCGCGCCAGCGCCAACATGGCCAACGACCCGGACGCGGCTGCCGTCGTCGTCGAGTCGGGTGTGCCGCTCGTCCAGGTGGGCCTGGACGTGTGCCGCCGGTTCGTTGTTCCTGAGGCGGGGATGGACCAGGTCAACGAGAAGGGTGGGCGTATGGGGGAGATTCTCTTCCAGATGATCAACGGGACGTACGCGTCGTACGACCGTCCCAAGGGTCGACACCCGTCGAACGTCGCCGGCGTCTACTTCAACGACGCACCGTGTGTGGGGTTCGTCCTGTACCCCGAGCTGTTCGACGTCGCGCATGTCCGCGTTCGTATCGAGCGGCACAGTACGTTGACGCGGGGAGAGACCGTCGCGGACATGGACGGCCTCTGGGGGGAGGAGCCCAATGTCAGGGTGCTGCTGAACGTCGACGGCGACGCGCTCGCTGAGGCGTTCGTTCGGGACATCTCTGCCTGAGGCGCGCGAGATGGAGGGCACCGGCCGACTGCCAGACCGTACCGGTTCCGGCAGTCGGCCGGTGGTCCACGCCAGCAACGCCCAGCGCGAACCGACGGGTTGCGTCTTCGGAGTGCAGCCTCCGCTCGTGGTGAACTTGCGGAGACACATGTAGCAAGGTTCATGCCCGAGCCGGGTGGGTGACGTCGCAGCACGACCGAGGGAGGCGAAGCGAGTGGGAAGTATGAACCTCATGGATCAGCTTCCGTTGGCTGACAGGGCCTATGACGTACTGATGGTCGAGTTCATGAGTGGCGCCCTGCGGCCCGGTGACAGACTGAAGATCGACACTGTCGCCCGGAAGCTCGGCATCAGCCACACGCCGGTCCGCGAGGCACTCGTACGGCTCGAGCAGACGGGCTTCGTCGAGCGACAAGCGCGACGGGGGTACGTCGTCGCACGTCTCCTGGACAGCTCGGAGATGGCTCAGCTCATGGATGCACGGCTGGCGATGGAGCCTGCGATGGCGGCGCTGGCTGCGACGCGCGGAGACGAGAACTTCCTCGGAAGCCTTCGGAGCACGATCGAGACGATGAATCGCGCGGACGACACACCTGGCGGTGAGGCGCTCATCGGCTGCTGGTTGGCGGACGAGGCGTTCCACACCCTCATCGCCGAGCGGTCGGGGAACCGGTTCATGGCACAGGCGTACCGCTCGCTCGGTGGCCAGCTGCAGCGGTTCCGGATCATCAGTGGCGCCGGCGTCTCGCATGCGAGAGCAGCGTCGCAGGAGCATCAGCGCATCTTCGCGGCCATCGCGGGGGGCTCGGGGGAGGATGCTCGGGCCGGCATGGTGACGCACCTGGAGAACGCGAGGGCGCGAGCGCTCGCGGACCTGGAGAGAGCGGCCGTTCGGCTGGACGCCCAGGAGGACGGGCGGCCCCATGGTTGACATCGGCGATCCAGTGACCCCGACGGCTCATCTTGTTCGGATCGGCGCCTCCCGTGGCAAGGAGGACGCATGCACGAGGCCCCTGGTCGGAGCGCTCGAGAGTGTGGGTCTGGAGGTCAGCGTCGTCGAGTCGGCGCCGGGACGAAAGGCAGCCAGTTGACCACCGTCCCGGGCGGCGGGCGACGTACGTGAGCTCGTCCTGAGCCGCGTCACCCCAGCTACCGACCAGCTCAGGACGGGTTGACCACTTCGAATACTATAGGGCATGGTTGAGGTCAGGGAGGCGATGATGCACAACGATCTCGGCGGCTCGAATGCCGCCTCGAGCTCTTACACTGCCCATCCCGTCGTGGAGGGTTTCCCGGGCAAGTCCTCGTCACACGGGGCTTTCGGGTGGAGCAGCCTGTGGCTGCTCGACGACGGCGTGCGGCGGGTGCTCGTCGACGCCGGACCGCCCGCGTACATCCCGCTCATCCATGAGGGCCTCGCGCGGCTGGGGCTGAACGCCGGCGATGTGACCGACGTGCTGCTCACCCACATGCACTGGGACCACGTCGCGAACTTCACCATGTTCCGCAACGCAACGACCTGGGTCGGTGAGCAGGAGCTGGCGTGGGCGGCGGAGCAGCCTGCCGGGACGAAGTTCATCCCGGACCTGCACGTCCAGGAGCTGTTGCGCCGGACGGAGGGTGTCGAGCGCATGTCTCCCGGCCAGGAGCTCCTGCCCGGTATCCACGCGATCGCCAGTCCCGGGCACACCCCGCACCACCTGGCGTTCCTCACCGAGCGAACCGCCGACCCGATGATCTTCGCCGGCGACTCCGTGAAGAACATCTACGAGCTCGCCACGTCGCGGGCCGACTTCACCATGGACGAGGAGCAGAGCGTGTCGACGATCGACCGCCTGCGCTCGCTCCTCAACGACACCGGGGGAGTGCTCGTGCCCGGCCACGACGTCGGGCTGACGCTGGCCGAAGGCGATCTGCGACGAGTTCACCCCCAGCGGGCGAGCATCGGCTACTTCGCCGACGCCGCCAGTGGCGAGCAGGACCGCAGTATCGGCTGACGCCGCTCCTCTGACGAAAGGACGATCGATGACGACAGTGCTGTACACCGGAGGCACCGGACGCATGGGGAGAGTGCTCCGGGAGGGTCTCGCGGGGCGGTACGACCGCGTCGTGCTCTACGCCCGAAGCACGCCAGAAGAGCCTCTCCACCCCGGTGAGGAGGTCGTGCTCGGCGATCTCGCCGACCTCGATCGGCTCGTCGAGGCAGCGGCCGGGGTGGACGTCATCGTGCACTTCGGTGGCATCGCGGACGAGGCCCCGTACGAGGCGATCCGCACCGCCAACATCGACGGCACCTACCACGTGTACGAGGCTGCCCGCAGAGCGGGGGTGCGGCGAGTGGTTTTCGCGAGCTCGAACCACATCGTCGGGTTCTACCCGGCCAGTGAGGTCCTGGACGAGACGGTGCCCCTGCGGCCCGACACCTACTACGGCGTCTCCAAGGCGTTCGGCGAGGCGCTCGCGAGCCTGTACCACGACAAGTGGGGCGTCGAGTCCGTGCTGCTCCGCATCGGAACGTTCCGGCCTGCCCCCGAGGACAGGCGCCAGCTCGCGCTGTGGCTGAGCTGGCCCGACGGCGTCGAGCTGGTGCGTTGCTCGATCGAGAGCGGTCCGGTGGGCTGCCAGGTCGTGTACGGCTGCTCCGCGAACAGTGAGGGGTGGTGGAACGCCGATGCCGGTTGGGCGGCGATCGGCTTCGAGCCGAAGGACAACGCCGCGGACCATGCCGAGGGCGTGGACATGACCGCTGAAGCGCCGCAGTACCACGGTGGAGGGTTCACCCCCGCCGACTATGAGGGAGGAATCTGGTGAGCACCACGAGTGGAACTGTCGACGTCCTGATCACGACCGCGTTCTTGCACCCGGGAGACGAGATCGACCGGCTGCTGCGGGCCGAGGGCCTGTCGACCCGGCACGAGCCGGACCTGGCCGCGCTGCCGGCGCCCGAACGACGTGAGCTCCTGTCCGGGGTGCGAGCGATCATTGCGGGGACGATGCCGCTCACTGCGGAGGACCTGGGCTCGGCCGACCGCCTGAAGATCGTGGTGCGCACCGGCGTCGGCTACGACAGCGTCGACGTCGCCACGGCGAGTGGACGCGGGGTGCCCGTGTGCATCACCGCCGGCGCGAACAGGAACGCCGTCGCTGAGCACGTGTTCGCGCTCATGCTGGCGCTCGCGCGCCGCGTGCCGGAGAACATCGGCAACCTCGCCGCCGGCACGTGGCAGCAGCTGACGGGCCGGGAGCTGCGGGGCGCGACGCTGGGCATCCTGGGCCTGGGGTCCATCGGCAAGGCCGTTGCCGGGGTGGCGGCCGGGTTCGGCATGGATGTCATCGCCTACGACCCGTACTTCGACGAGGCGTTCGCCGCCGCGCACGGCGTCCGCCGCGGTGAGCTCGACGAGGTGCTCGCAGAGTCGGACTTCGTCACGCTGCACCTGTTCCTCGACGAGACCACCCGCAACCTCATCGACGCCGAGCGGCTGCGGACGATGAAGAGCGACGCGGTCCTCATCAACACCGCGCGCGGGGGGATCGTCGATGAGGACGCGCTGGTCGAGGGCGTGCGCAGCGGGGAGATCGGCGGTGCTGCGCTCGACGTGTTTGCGACCGAGCCGCTGCCCCAGGACAGCCCGCTGCTCCACACGCCGGGGATCCTGGCGACCACCCACGTCGGCGGTGCGACCCGCGAGGCCCGGGGAGAGTCCGGCCGGATGGCCGCGGAGAACGTCATCGAGGTGCTGCGTGGCGGCGCCCCCCAGTACGTCGTGAACCCGGACTACGCCGAGGTCTCCGCATGATCATCGAGACCTCGGCCGGCCGGATCCGCCTCGCGGCCAATCTCAAGTGGATGTACACCGAGCTGCCGTTCGAGCAGCGGTTCGACGCGGCCGCGGCGTCGGGGTTCACCGGCGTCGAGTTCGCCTCTCCCTACGACCTGCCCGCCGAGCGGATCCGGCGGCTGCTCGATCAGGCCGGTCTGGAGCAGGCCCTGATCAACACGCCCGCCGGACCGAAGGGCTCTCCGACGGCGATGGGTGCGGCGTACGTCCCCGGCGCCAGCGAGGAGTTCCGGGCCGGCGTGCGCTCCGCGTTGGAGTACGCGACCACGCTCGGCGCACCGGTGGTTCACGTGATGGCGGGGCTGCGGCCGCAGGACGTCGATCCCGAGCTGGCGTTCGCGACCTACGTCGCGAACATCGGCTGGGCGGCGGCCCAGGCGCGCGGCAGCGGCGTCCGAGTCGTCCTCGAGGCGATCAACAAGCGCGACCAGCCGACCTACGGCCTGCGCACCATGGAGACGGCCGCCGCGGTGGCCGAGGCGGTCGATGCCGCCACCGTCGGTGTGCTCTTCGACGTCTACCACGCCCAGGTCGACCGGGGAAACGTCATCGAACGCTTCGAGAGCCTCCTGCCGTGGATCGGCCACATCCAGATCGCCGACAACCCCGGGCGTGGCGAACCCGGCACCGGGGAGATCGCCTACGACCGCGTGCTCGCCCGGATAGCAGCCAGCGACTACTCCGGCTGGATCGGCTGCGAGTACGGACCGGTCGCCGGAACCGAGGAGGGCTTGGCATGGACGGAGAGGATCACAGCATGAACGACGCCAGGATCGCACTCATCAGCGCGACGCCGCTGGCGATCGAACCGGCGGCGGCAGCGATCCGGGCAGCGTTCCCGGACGGCACCGTCTGGAACCTCCTCGACGACCGGCTGCTTGCCGACGCGACGCTCGAGGGAGGGATCAGTGCGCGTCTCGCGGAGCGCATGGACCACCTGATCGAGCTCGCGCTCGCCGGGGGCGCGGACGGGGTGCTGCTCACCTGTTCGCAGTACGGTGCGCGTGCCGAGGTCCGCGATGCCTCGGCCGACGGGGTGGCGGTGCTGTCCGCGGACGGCCCGCTCTTCGCCGAGACGGTGGCGCGGCGGCCCTCGCGTGTGCTCCTCGTCGCCTCCCTGGACTCCGCCGCTGCGGACAGTGCCGAGCGCCTCGGCGCCGCTTTCGCCTCTGCCGACGTCGCAACCGACCTGCGCCCCCTCGTCGTCCCCGCCGCGGCGCAGAAGCTGCCTGAGGACCGCCTCAGCGAGGTCCTCGTGGACGCCGTGGCCGAGGTGGAGGCCGACTACGACGTCATCGTGCTCGCACAGTTCTCCCTGGCCGCCGCCTCGGCCGCCCTGGCCGAGAGGTTCGGTGTGCCCGTCCTCGACGGGCCGAGTGCCGCGGCACGACGCCTGGCCGCCGAGATCGACGGGCGCCGCCGATGATCGGGGTCATCGCCGACGACATGACGGGCGCGACCGACGTCGCCGCTGCCCTGAGTCGCGCCGGCCTGCGCACCTTGCTCTCGCTGACCACGCACATCGACGACAGCGACACCGACGCCGACGCGATCGTCATCGGGCTCAAGACGAGGTCGATCCCCGTTCCGGAGGCCGTCGCGCAGAGCCTCGAGGCCCTGGCCGCGCTGCGCCGCGCTGGTGCCGACCAGTTCTACCTGAAGTACTGCTCGACCTTCGACTCCACGGCGGAGGGCAACATCGGCCCGGTCACCGAGGCGCTGGCGGCCGAGCTGGGGACGGGCGTCGTCGTGACGACGCCCGCGGCCCCCCTGCACGGCCGCACCGTCTACCGCGGGTACCTCTTCGTGGGCGACCTGCTGCTGGAGGAGACGCACATGCGCGACCACCCGGTCACGCCCATGCGCGACTCCTCGGTCCCGCGGCTCCTCGCTCCGCAGGTGGGCGGCGGGGTGCGGATGCTGCCACTGGAGGTCGTCCGGGAGGGGGCCGACGCCGTGCGTGCCGCGATCGCTGCCGCCGAGGAGGCCGGCGACGCGCACGTCGTCGTCGACGCGGTCTCCGAGGCAGACCTCGCGTCCGTTGCAGCGGCCGTGGAGGATGCCGTGCTCGCGGCCGGCTCCGCCGGCCTCATCGGTGCCATGGCCCTCGGCCGTGGCGGCCCGGGCAAGGTCGCGGCGCGTCCGCCGGCCGGGCGGACGGCGCTCCTTGCCGGGAGCTGTTCGCGCCGTACCCTCGAGCAGATCGCGCGCTTCCGGGACGGCGGGGGAGCCGCCTACCAGCTCGTCGCCGAGCCGGGGGAGTCGGCCGACGACCTCGCCGCTCGTGCACTCGCCTGGTGGGACGCGCAGCCCGATGACGCGTCCGGGCTCATCTACTCCTCCAGCCCGGCAGGCGAGCGCGACCCTCGGATACCGGATGCGGGCAGTCTGTACGAGCGCGCCGCGGGGCTGATTGCCACACAGCTGGCCGAGCGTGGCCTGCGCCGGATGCTCATCGCCGGCGGCGAGACCTCGGGTGAGGTCGTCAGGGCGCTCGGGACGCAGACCGCCGTGGTCGGTGAGGAGGTCGCCGTCGGCGCGCCCTGGATCCACGACGCCGGGCGCGACCTCCACCTCATCCTGAAGTCGGGCAACTTCGGCGAACCCGAGCTGTTCGTCGACGTCGCCCGGAGCGGGGAGGACGTGTGAGCGCCGAGGACGCACGACAGCAGATCGAGCGCATCGGCCGCTCGATCCATCGCCGTGGGCTCACCCACGGCCGCACCGGGAACCTCGCTGTGCGTGACGGTGAGCGCGTTCTCATGACGCCGACCGGCGTCAGCCTCGGTGAGGTCGAGGCGAACGCGCTGTCCGTCCTGGACCTCACCGGACGCCACCTCGAGGGCCCCAAGCCCACGAAGGAGGCGTTCCTCCACGTGGCGATGCTGCGTGCCCGGCCGGCGGCGAACGCCGTCGTCCACACCCACTCGCTCTACTCGGCGGCACTGTCGTGTCTCGACGGTCTGGACCCCGACTCCGCGCTGCCGCCACTGACTGCGTACTTCGCCATGCGGGTGGGCAGGCTGCGGCTGCTGCCGTACTACGCGCCGGGGGATGCCGCGGCCACGGCCGCCGTCGAGGAAGCCGGTCACGCGGGACATGCCCTGCTGCTGCGCAACCACGGACCGGTCGTCGCCGGGTCGGATCTCGACTCGGCGCTCGACGCGCTCGAGGAGCTCGAGCACACCGCCCAGGTGTACTTCATCACCCGAGGGCTGCCGACGGCTCCGCTCACCGCGGAGAGCCTGGCCGCGCTCACCCGTTGACCACCCACGTCACCCGGAATGGACCCATACCCATGATCACTCTCTACAGCGGACTCGTCGTGCGGCAACCGCTCGTCGAATCCCTCATCCCCCACTTCGAGACGGCGACCGGCACCCGCGTCGAGACGACGTTCGAGCCGACGTCGGTGCTGCTCGAGCGGATCGCCGCGGGCGAGCGCCCGGACATGGTCCTCGGAGTCACCCAGTCGATCCGTGACCTGGCGGACCAGGGCATCCTCGCGCCCGATGCCGTCACCGAGATCGCGGTGTCGGCGGTCGGGTTCGCTCGGCTGCCGACGACGGCGGGGCCCGCCGACCCGTCGGCGCAGACCTTCCTGGACTACCTCGTCGGCTCCCGGGCAGTCGCGTACACGCTCTCCGGCGCGAGTGGACTGCACTTCATGAAGGTCATGAGCGAACGGGGCCTGCTCGAGCAGGTCGATGAGCGTGCCGTGCGGTTCCCCTCCGGTCTCACGGCCGAGGCGGTGGTCGACGGACGCGCGGAGGTCGCGATCCAGCAGGTCAGCGAGCTGCGGTCGGTCCCCGGCCCGCACATCGTCGAGCCGATCCCGCACGAGCTGCAGTCCTACGGGCGGTTCGCGATCGGAGTTCGGCCGGACGCTCCGGAGGCGGCCAGTGCGTTCGCCTCGCTCCTGACGGACGATCGCGCGCGCGCCGCGTTCGCCGACGTGGGGCTGAGCGCCCCCTGATCTCGCGCTCCGGTCGTGCGCCGGGGGCAGCACGGGCCTGCGACAGGCCCGACACGAGCAGAGCCCGTGCGTCGGCACGACGCCGGGCCGACGACGAAGGAGCGTGCTGATGAGAAAAGTTGTGGTGGACACCGACACGGGTGTGGACGACGCGTTGGCGCTGATGCTGCTGGCCGCCGACCCGACGGTCGAGATCCTCGCGGTGCTGAGCGTGTTCGGTAACTGTCACGGCGAGCGCGCGGCTGACAACGCGCGCTACGTGCTGGACACCTGCGGACGGCAGGACGTTCCGGTCTACCGAGGCTGCGACGTGCCCTTGATACAGGAGCTGAGGCTGTCCTCCGGTGTGCACGGCGACGACGGCTTCGGCAACACCGGCCTGCGTCCCGCCGAGTCGGTGCCGGCGGAGCCGAACGGCGTCCCGATCCTGCTGGATCTCGTTGACGCCCATGAGGGGGAGATCGATTATCTCGCCCTCGGTCCGCAGACCAACCTGGCCACCGCGCTGCGCGCGCAGCCTGATCTGCTGGAGCGGCTCGCCAGCACGACGATCGTCGGGACGCTCGGGCCCGCCCTGTACCACGACACCGAGCCGTGGGCCGACCGACGGTTCCGCGTCTCGCGTGACCCGAACGTCTCCTTCGACATCGACGCTGCGCAGGAGGTGGCGAGGCGTCCGGGCAACGTCACCTGGTGCGGGCCGTACGTGACGCGTCAAGCCCTGGTGCCCGAGCAGTTCTTCCGGGACATCGCGGCCTCGACCGGTCATCCGCCGGCGACGCTGATCGCCGAGATCAGCCGGGACTACGCCGGCTTCTACTCTCGCTCCTACGGCCGGCCGGACGACGCGCGCGTCATGGGGATCAACGACAGCCTCGCGGTCGCGACGCTCCTACGGCCGGACCTGGTCACCGCAGCGGTGCAGCGTCCGCTGCAGACCTTCGAGGACCCGGAGACCGGCGAACGCTACCTCGCGGGGGTGCACCCCGTCCGGGAGGAGACGCGCCCGCTGCACCGCGTCGTCGTCGACATGGACTTCGACGGCGTGCTCGACATGATCGGCGACGTGCTGCGCCGGCCGCTGCCCTGGCGGTGACCACCGGGAGGTGACGGGTATGTCCCCTCTCCGCACAATCTTGAACGCGCGGCGTTTGATCTATACTATTTGAACGTCATTGACCGCTCCCTCGAGAGTCGGGAAGAAACTGAGCGAAGGAGCTCTCTTCATGTCGGAAGTCCAAACCGCCACCACGCACACTCCAACGACTGCGCCCGAGGTCACGAACACCCAGCGCAAGTACCTCATCGCGCTGAGCGCCGGTCACGCCCTCGAGTGGTACGACTGGGCGATGTTCGGGCTGCTGTCCGCATATCTCGGGCAGGCCTTCTTCCCGGGTGGCGACCCGGTCGCCTCGACCTTGAACTCCCTCGCCGTGTTCGCCGTCGGTTTCGTCGTGCGGCCGATCGGCGGGGTGCTGTTCGGGCTCGTCGCCGACCGAGTGGGTCGCAAGCCCGTCATGGTCGGGGCGATCGGCGTCACGGCGGCCGCCAGCCTCGCGATCGGACTCACTCCGACCCATGAGTCGATCGGCGTCTGGGCAGGTGTCATCGTGCTGTTCTGCCGCATCCTCCAGGGCCTCTCGACCGGGATCGAGGGCTCGCTCGGCGCCGCGTACGGCGTGGAGCTGGTGCCCGACCGGCCGGGCTACGTGGCCGGGTTCATGGCCATCTTCAACAACTTCGGCAACATGCTCGCCCCGCTCACCGCGTTCCTCGCGGTCGCCACGCTCGGCACGGTCAACATGGAGGGGTACGGCTGGCGCATCCCGTTCCTCCTCGGCGGGCTCCTCGGCATCATCGTGCTGCTGATGCGGCGGATCCTGCCCGAGACGCTGACGCCGGGGGAGAGCACCGCCAGCACGGTCAGCACCACCAGCACCAGGGACGTCTGGCGCGGCTGCCGCAAGTACTGGGTCAGCATCCTCGCCGTCGTGTTCATCGTCGGCGCCCTGCAGGCGTACAACTACACGTGGCTCGCCGGGCTCCCGTCGCTGGCGACGGCATCCGGTGAGAACCCGACCGGCGTGTTCGCCGTGTCGACCACGCTCGGCATCATCCTCACCCTCGGTGCGTGGTGGCTGAGCCGCGTGCTGGACAAGTGGTCCCTGCCGCGCGCCTTCGTCATCGGCCGGTTGCTCGCGATCCCGACCATCTTCCTCGTGCTCGTGTACCAGGGCAACGGCATCGGCGCCTACGCCACGGTCGCCCTGGGCGGGGCGCTCGTCCTGGTCCTCAACCTCACCATCTTCAGCACCGTCGCGAACCTCATGCTCCCGCAGGAGATCCGCGGCACGGCGGTGGGACTGGGGTACGGCGTCGGCGTCGCCCTGTTCGGCGGCACGGCCTCCTACCTCTTCGTCTACCTCCGGAGCATCGAGCTCGGGCACCTCTTCCCGGTGTACGTGGCCACGCTGTGCGCCATCAGCGTCGTGCTCTACCTGGTCGCCAAGCGCCAGAACGGCGTCTTCCGGGGCAAGTGAGCCCGCCGTGACCTCGCGCTCGGCCCCCGTCGCCCCAGGCGGCGGGGGCCGGTGCTCTTCCTGGCGCTGAGGTCTGCTCCGGACGGGGAGCCGCCGGCGCCGGCGCCGGTCCCACGTGAAGGTGAGCTCGCCAGTGGCATTGACTTCGGGAGTACGCATCAGATACTATTTGAACAAGCCGCGAGGGTGAGACTCGACCACTCGTCCGCGCCTCGTCTCTCGCGGCACAGGCCCTCTGCCATCCGGCGCAGGGCGACGACACAACGTCAGAGCCGATGTTGGCCGATGACCGCTGCGGCCCGTCGTTAGCTATCTACATCTGAGGAGAAGTCCATGAGCAACCCCTACCTCGCCCGCTTCAACGGCGTGTTCGACGGGAAGGCCCCCGTCATCGGCATGGTCCACATGCTCGCCCTGCCCGGCGCACCCGGATACTCGGGCAACCTGAACGATGTGATCGACCGCGCGGTGCAGGACGCCACGAGCCAGGCCGAGGGCGGCGTCGACGCCCTGCTCGTGGAGAACTTCCACGACTACCCGTTCTACCCGACGACGGTGGAGCCCGAGACCGTCGCCGCAGCCGCGGTCGTCGCCCGGGAGGTCAGCCGTGTCACGGCGCTGCCCCTGGGGATCAACATCCTTCGCAACTCGTGGAAGGCGTCGCTGGGCATCGCCGCGGCCGTCAACGCCCAGTTCATCCGGCTGAACATCCTCACGGACGCCGCCGTCACCGACCAGGGCATCATCAACAGCGAGGCGCACCTCGTCGCGCGCTACAAGAAGCACATCGGTGGGGAGCACATCCTCACTCTCGCCGACCTTCTCACCAAGCACGCTCGTCCGATCGTGGACCGTCCGGTCGGCGTCATCGCCGAGGACATGCTCAACCGCGGCGGGGCCGACGCGATCATCCTCGCGGGGGACAACACGGCCATGCCCCCCAGCCTGGACCGACTGCGCCTCGTCAAGGACGCGATGCCGGACGCCCCCGTCATCCTCGGCTCCGGCATGACCGCCGAGCACGCGGCAACCTATGCAGAGGTCGCCGACGGAGCGGTGTTCGGCTACGGCTCCAAGCCGGGCCACGACATGGACCTGCCCGTCAGCGGGGAGCTGGCGCGCGAGTTCGTGAACCTGTGGCGTTCCGGCCGCAAGGCCCCGCAGGCCGTCTGACCCATGCATCCTCGGGGCCGGCGCCACGCATGGCGCCGGCCCCGAGGCGTGCGCGCCACGCTGCCGTGTCCCACGTCCCGGAACGACCACTGCGGTGCGCTCCTCGCCACCGGCGGCGCTCGCGTCACCCGGTCGCCGCTGACCGTGGCCGGTGCGGTCCCGCCGAACGGGCGCGGCCGGACCGAGTAACCTGGCACCCACGTCTCGTGCGCGCGGCGGTCACCTCGGCGGCGGGGGAGTGCCCACGGGGACCCGACGGCGACGGGATGGAGCGTCACGTCGGATGAATGAGTGTCGAGGAGATCGAGTGACTGACAAACCCGTCCCACCGTCGCGGCGGCGTTCCACCCGAGTGCCCCTCGCCGATCGTGCATATGACGAGCTGCTCCTGCAGGTGATCAGCGGTCGGCGTGCCCCCGGGGAGAGGCTCAACATCGGTGCGCTGTCGCGCGAGATGAACCTGTCCGCCACGCCGATCAGGGAGGCTCTCGCCCGCCTGGAGCCAACCGGGTTCGTCCGTCGAGACCCCCTGCGCGGCTACGAGGTCGCGCCGCTGCTGTCGCCCACTGAGGTCGTCCAGCTCATGGATGCCCGCCTCATGCTCGAGCCCGCGTTCGCCTCGGCCGCCGCTGAGCACGCCACTGCCGACTTCCTCGAGGAGCTCGTCGACACGATCGACGCGATGGAGCAGGCCGGTGACGTGACCGACCCCGAAGCACTCAAGGGCAGCTGGTTCGCGGACGAGACGTTCCACAAGCTCATCAGCGCCCAGACGGGGAACCCGTTCGCTCAGCGAGCGTTCGAGGCCATGGGCAGCCAGCTCCAGCGGTTCCGCTTCAGCGGAAGGGCGGGCCGAACTCACGCCGTGGCGGCTGCGCAGGAGCATCGGCAGGTGTACGAGGCCATCCGCCGTGGTGACGCTGCTGCTGCCGCCGAGCTCATGCGAGCCCACATCGAGGAGGCGAAGCGCCGCACGCTCACGGACGAGCGGGCGGTCAGCACGGGGGAGGCCGAGCAGTCGACCCTGGTGGGGGACGCGCTCAACAACGCGTAGCGGTCCACTCCTCCCACGGCCTGACCGTGCGGCAGCGCCCCACCCGGACCGTCGACATCTCCGGCCGCCTCACCTACACGCCTTCCTACGGGAAGCGCTTTCTGCTACGGTTCGAGACGGAAACGCGGCCCCGCTGCCGCACCTCAGTGACGAGAGACCGCGCCCCGGGTGCGGGGAGAACAGGGGGATCGGCGATGCCCGAGATTCTTGACCAGCTCGCATCCGCCAGACTCGTGCCCGTCGTCGTGCTCGACGACGCCGCCCACGCCCGCCCGCTCGCCGGCGCGCTCGTCGAGGGTGGGCTGCCGGTCGCCGAGGTGACGTTCCGGACGGCCGCGGCCGTCGAGTCGATCCGCGAGATGGCTGCCGACGGCCGGGTGCTCGTGGGGGCCGGCACCGTGCTGACCCCGGCGCAGGTCGACGAGGCCGTCGACGCCGGGGCGCAGTACGTCGTCTCCCCCGGGTTCTCCCGCGAGGTGGTGGACCGGTGTGCCGAGCGCGGCGTGCTGGCGCTGCCCGGTGCGGTGACCGCCACCGAGGTCCAGGCGGCGTTCGCGGCCGGGATCACCACCGTGAAGTTCTTCCCCGCGGAGACCTCCGGCGGTGCCGCGGCGATCAAGGCGCTGTCGGCTCCGTTCGGCGACGTGCGCTTCGTCCCCACCGGGGGCATCGGCGCGACGAACCTCGCCGAGTACCTGTCCCTGCCGTCGGTGGCGGCCGTGGGCGGGAGCTGGATGGTGCCGCGCGGCGCGATCGCCGAGGGCCGTTTCGATGATGTAGCAGCCATGGTGGCCGACGCCGTGGCCCTGACGCGCTGAGTCGCGTCCCTGACGACGAAGGAGCTGGAGTGAGCCTGCAGATTCGTGACGCGGCCGAGTGCCGGTACGACGTGGTGTCGCTGGGAGAGGTGATGCTGCGGCTGGACCCGGGCGAGGGGCGGATCCGTACCGCGCGCAGCTTCCGGGTGTGGGAGGGCGGCGGTGAGTACAACGTCGCCCGTGGCCTGCGTCGGGCGTTCGGGCTGCGCGCCGGGGTCGTCACCGCGCTGGTGGACAACGAGGTGGGCCGGCTGGTCGAGGACTTCATCCTCGCCGGTGGCGTGGACACCTCGCTGGTCCACTGGGCCGACTTCGACGGCATCGGGCGCAGCGCGCGCAACGGGCTCAACTTCACCGAGCGCGGCTTCGGCGTGCGTGGTGCGGTCGGGGTGTCCGACCGCGGGCACACCGCCGCGGCCCAGCTGCGGCCCGAGGACGTCGACTTCGACCACATCTTCGGTGAGCTTGGGGTGCGCTGGCTGCACACCGGGGGCATCTACGCCGCGCTGTCGGAGAGCTCGGCCGAGGTCGTGCTCGCAGCCGTCAAGGCCGCGAAGAAGCACGGCACCGTCGTCTCCTACGACCTCAACTACCGCCCGAGCCTCTGGAAGGACAACGGCGGGCAGGCCAAGGCGCAGGAGGTCAACCGGGAGATCGCGCACCACATCGACGTGATGATCGGCAACGAGGAGGACTTCACCGCCTCGCTCGGCTTCGAGGTCGAGGGCGTGGACGAGAACCTCACCGACCTGGACGTCGCGAGCTTCCGGGCGATGATCGAGAACGTCCAGGCGGCCTACCCCAACTTCGCCGCCATCGGGACGACCATGCGTGGTGTGCACACCGCCACGGTCAACGACTGGGGTGCGATCGCATGGTCCAAGGACGAGGGCTTCGCCCAGGCCACCCACCGGGAGCGCCTGGAGATCCTCGACCGGGTGGGCGGGGGAGACTCCTTCGCCTCCGGCCTGATCTACGGCCTGATCACCGGTGAGTCGCTGGCCACCGCAGTAGAGTTCGGTGCGGCGCACGGAGCGCTGGCGATGACGACCCCGGGTGACACCTCGATGGTGACCAAGGCCGAGGTCCTCAAGCTCGCCGCCGGGGGCAGTGCCCGCGTGCAGCGATGACCTCCCCGAGGAGATGACCATGAACAGCCTCGTGCCGTCGTCGGTGATGCCCGGAGGGCGGCGGGGATGACACCGGCACGGACTGTTGCCGGGGGCAACGGCCGGGCCGCGACGCTGAGCGACGTGGCCCGGGAGGCGGGGGTGTCGCTCGCGACGGCGTCGCGCGCCATCAACGGCAGCACGAACCGGTCGGTGCGGGCGGACCTGCGCGACAGGGTGCTCGACGCCGCCGCACGCCTGCACTACTCACCCAACGCCAACGCCCAGGCGATGGCGCGCGGGAAGACGGCCACCCTCGGCCTCATCGTCCACGACATCTCCGACCCGTTCTTCTCCACCATCGCGGCCGGTGTCACCGAGGCGGCCGACGCCGCCGGGCTCGCCGTCACGCTGGCCAACACCCACCACGACGCCGACCGCGAGCTCGGCTTCATCCAGACCCTGCAGAACCTGCGGGCGCGGTCGATCATCGTCGTCGGTGGTCGCCAGGACGACGCCATCGCCAACGAGCGGCTGCGGGAGGCGCTGGCCGGCTACCGGGAGCGCGGCGGCACGGCGGCGATGGTCGGTCAGCCGATCCTCGGGGTCAACGCCGTCCACGTCGACAACCGCGGTGCGGCCGCCGACCTCGCCCGGGCGCTCCACGGCCTGGGCTACCGGCGCTTCGCGGTGCTCGGTGGGCCGGCGCAGCACCTCACCGCAGCGGAACGGCGGGAGGGCTTCCTCGACGCGCTGGCCGAGCTCGGCTCACCCGTGCCCGACGAGGCCGTCGTGCCCAGCGAGTTCGTCCGCGACGGCGGGCACGCGGGGATGAAGGAGCTGCTGCGACGCGACGTCGAGGTGGAGGCGGTGTTCGCCGTCAACGACGTCATGGCCCTCGGGGCGATGACCGCCGCCCGGGAGGCCGGGATCGACCTGCCCACCGAGCTGGCGTTCGCGGGCTTCGACGACATCGCCGCCCTGCGTGACGTCACCCCCACGCTCACCACGGTGCGGATCGACATGGTCGACATCGGACGGCGGGTGACGACGCTCGCGCTCGCCGAGTCCGAGGGGCCCGAGCTCGTCACCGTGAGCGGCGAGGTGGTCCTGCGCGAGTCCACCCCCGGGCGCCGGTAGCGCGGAGGTGGTGGCCCGGACGGGCCACCACCTCACCGACGGGATCGGCTTGTGGTCAGGCGGTGACCTTCTCGCGCGCGGCGGCGAGCACCTGGTCGTAGAGCCCGCGGACGTCGTCGGCGGGTGCCGCCGCGAGGATCTCGCCCTCGGGCGTGAGGTCCTGGCCGAAGCTGAGGCCCGGCCCGGGGAGGCTGACGGCCTTGACGCGGTCGAGCACCTCACCGAGCTGGCGGACGGCCCCGGCCGCCGCGCCCCATCCGTAGCCGACGACGCCGATCGGCAGGCCGTTCCACTCCGCGTGGAGGGAGTCGATCGCGTTCTTGAGCACGGCCGGGTAGCCGGCGTTGTACTCGGGGACGGTGACGACGAGGCCGTCGAAGGCCCGGACCCGCTCGGACCAGGCGATGGTGCTGGGCAGGGTGTAGCTGCCCGTGGCGGGCTGCTCGGGCTCCGCGAGGAAGGGCAGGTCGACCTCGGCGAGGTCGACGACCTCGACCTCGGTGCCCTCTGGTGCGAGGGACGAGACCCACTCCGCCACCTTGAGGCCGATGCGGGTGGGACGCGAGGAGCTGACGATGACGCCGATCTTGTGTGTGGTCATACCCCGTTAATGGATGAACCTTCAACTATGTTCCCGAGAACGTGTCGATGTGACCGACCCCACCGGTCGACGGATGGTCGATGCGCGGAACGCTTGACAGTCCCGCCGGTGCTTACTAGGTTGGAAAGCGCATTCCCCGACTTCACCGGCACGTCTCATTGGAGAGCACATGACCACGCGCACGCTGCGGATCGCGATGAACGGCATCACCGGCCGGATGGGGTACCGCCAGCACCTCGTCCGCTCGATCCTCCCGATCCGCGACGCGGGCGGGTTCCTCCTCGAGGACGGCACCCGGGTGCAGGTGGAGCCGATCCTCGTCGGGCGCCGCGAGAACGCCGTGCGCGAGATCGCCGAGCAGCACGGCGTCGAGCACTGGACCACCGACGTCGACTCGGTGATGAACGACCCGAGCGTCGACATCTACTTCGACGCCCAGCTCACCTCGCTCCGCAAGGCCACGCTCACCGCCGCCATGAAGGCCGGCAAGCACGTCTTCACCGAGAAGCCCACCGCGGAGACGCTCGACGAGGCCGTCGAGCTCGCCCGCCTCGGTGAGGAGACCGGCGTGACCGCCGGCGTTGTCCACGACAAGCTCTACCTGCCCGGCCTCGTCAAGCTCCGCCGCCTCGTCGACCAGGGCTTCTTCGGTCGCATCCTGTCCATGCGCGGCGAGTTCGGCTACTGGGTCTTCGAGGGCGACGTCCAGCCGGCCCAGCGGCCGAGCTGGAACTACCGCAAGGAGGACGGCGGCGGGATGGTGGTGGACATGTTCTGCCACTGGAACTACGTCCTCGAGGGCATCCTCGGCAAGGTCGACGCCGTCACCGCCAAGGCCGTCACCCACATCCCCACCCGCTGGGACGAGCAGGGCACGGAGTACACCGCCACGGCCGACGACGCCGCGTACGGGATCTTCGACGTCACCACCCCGGGCGGGGACTCCGTCGTCGCGCAGATCAACTCTTCCTGGGCGGTGCGCGTCTACCGCGACGAGCTCGTCGAGTTCCAGATCGACGGGACCCACGGGTCCGCGGTCGCCGGCCTGAACAAGTGCGTCGCCCAGGAGCGCGCCCACACCCCCAAGCCGGTGTGGAACCCCGACCTGCCCGTCACCGAGTCCTTCCGCGACCAGTGGCTCGAGGTGCCGAACAACGCCGACCTCGACAACGGCTTCAAGATCCAGTGGGAGGAGTTCCTCCGCGACGTCGTCGCGGGCCGCCAGCACCGCTACGGCCTGCTGTCCGCCGCCCGCGGCGTCCAGCTCGCCGAGCTCGGCCTCCGGTCCTCCGCGGAGGGCCGCCGGATCGAGATCCCGGAGATCACGCTGTGAGCCCGGCCCCGCGTGAGCTCCTCCTGCCGGACTCGCGCGGGGCCCGCTCGTCCTACCAGCTGCGAGAGCCGGGCCCGTGGCGTCGCCCGCAGGCCCGGCTCACCGCACGCGTCGCGTACGCCGCCGCACACGTCGTGCCGGCAGTCTGGGCGGACAACAGCCCCGAGGCTCCCGCGCAGATCGACTGGGACTCCACCCTGGCGTTCCGCCACTACCTGTGGTCCTACGGACTGGGGGTGGCCGAGGCCATGGACACCGCCCAGCGCGGGATGGGGCTCGACTGGCCAGCCACCGTCGAGCTCATCCGGCGCTCGTCCGCCGAGGCCCGCAGCGCGGGCGGGGCGATTGCGGCCGGGGCGGGCACCGACCAGCTGGACCTGACGACGCTGCCCGACGACCGCCGTCGGGCGCTCGCCACGGTGCTGGACGCGTACCGGGAGCAGCTGTTCGTCGTGCTCGACGCCGGGGCGCAGCCGATCCTCATGGCCTCGCGGGCACTCGCGGCCGTGGCGCGCGGCGCGGAGGACTACCAGCACGTCTACGAGACCCTCCTCGCGGAGGTGCCGGGGCCGGTGATCCTGCACTGGCTCGGCGTCGACTTCGACCCGGCGCTCTCCGGGTACTGGGGCAGCGAGGACCTCGACGCCGCCGCGGAGACGTTCCTGCGGCTGCTGCACTCCCGGCCGGAGCAGGTCGACGGCGTCAAGGTGTCCCTGCTCGATGCGGACCGGGAGATCGCGCTGCGCGCCCGGATGCCGCAGGGCGTGCGGATGTACACCGGTGACGACTTCAACTACCCCGACCTCGTCGTCGGGGACGAGCGCGGCCACTCCGACGCCCTGCTCGGGGTGTTCGCCGCGATCGCCCCGGCGGCGTCGACGGCGCTCCAGGAGCTGGAGCGGCCGGGCGGAGCGGTGCGCGCCCGCGAGATCCTCGAGACCACCAGGCCGCTCGGCGAGCACCTGTTCGCCGCGCCGACCTACTACTACAAGGCGGGCGTGGCCTTCCTCGCCTGGCTCAACGGCCAGCAGCCCGGCTACCAGCTGGTGGCGGGCCTGCACGCGGGCCGTTCCCTGCCCCACCTCGTCCAGCTCTTCCGCCTCGCCGACCAGGCGGGCCTGCTGCTCGACCCCGACCTCGCCGCCACCCGGATGGGCCAGTACCTGGCCGTGGCCGGCGCCGACTCCCTGCCCACCCGATGAAAGGCCGCAGCGTGACCGCCGACCTGTCCCGCCTGTCCCTCAACACCGCGACCACCAAGGCGCTGACCCTGCAGGAGGCTGTCGACGCCGCCGCCCGCGCCGGGCTGGGGGCCGTCGGGCTGTGGCGAGACCGGGTCGCCGAGGCCGGGCTGGAGCGGTCGGCGCAGATCGTGCGGGACGCCGGGCTGCGGGTCTCCTCGCTGTGCCGCGGCGGCTTCCTCACCGCCGCCGACGACGACGGACGCCGGGCCGCGCTGGAGGACAACCGCGCCGCCATCGTCGAGGCGGCGACCCTCGGCACCCGCGAGCTCGTCATGGTGGTCGGTGGGCTACCGGCCGCCTCGGAACCGGAGGGGCCGGCCGTTCCCGACGGCGACCGCGACATCGTCGCCGCGCGTCAGCGGGTGGCCGACCGCGTGGGCGAGCTCGTGCCCTTCGCGGCCGAGCACGGGGTACGCCTCGTCCTCGAGGCGCTCCACCCGATCTTCGCTGCCGACCGCGCGGTGCTCTCCACGCTGGAGCAGTGCCTCGACCTCGCCGCCGACTTCCCGGCGGAGAGCGTGGGCGTCGTCGTGGACACCTACCACGTGTGGTGGGACCCGAAGCTGCAGTCGCAGATCGCCCGGGCCGGCGCCGAGGGCCGGCTCGCCGGCTACCAGGTGTGCGACTGGATCCTGCCGTTCGCGTCGCAGATGCTGAACTCCCGCGGCTACATGGGCGACGGCTACATCGACTTCCCGACCATCACCCGCTGGGTCGCCGAGACCGGCTACGACGGCGACGTCGAGGTGGAGATCTTCAACCAGTCGATCTGGGACCAGCCCGGCGACGAGATCGTCAGCACCATCGCCGAGCGCTACACGCGGCTGGTGCAGCCCTACCTGTAGGCCGGGCGCACCGCGCGTGTGCGTCGTGCCCCGCGTCCGTCTCACCTCCCCGCGAGCGTGTGTGGTTCGGGTCCTGACGGGACCCGAAGCACACACGATCGGTGAGGCCGGCCCTCAGCGCACCGGACAGCTCGGCCCACACCTCCGCGGCGTGCCGGTCCAGCCGCCCTTCCGCAGGGCACGCACCACCTGGACGGCCGTGCGGCACGGGGCCCCCACAACGTGCGACCAGCGGTACCTCAGGGTCACCTCGTCGGTGCTCAGCAACGCCTCGTTGTCACGCCAGGTGTCTCGGTCGGTCCGCCCGCCCGGATGGGCCAGCCGACCGTCCAGCTCGATGCGTACGCGATATCGACGATGGCGGCAGTCGGCTCGGATCCACGAGCCGGAGAGCTTCTCCCGGAGCTGGAGCTCGGACTGCGGCAGGCCGTGATCCGTCTCCACGTCCCGGTGGTAGTGGCGCTCGAGCGGCGACTCGATACCCGCCGTGACCTCAGCGAGGATGTCCATGAGCAGCGGCCGGTGACGGACCCGGGACCTTCCCGAGACGGCCCCTCGAATGTCCGCCGGATCGGTCACGCGGAGGGCGCGGGTCAGGACTCCGACGACGTCGTCCTCGGCATTCGCCCGACACGCGAGATCCACCGCCGTCTGGGCGGCCGTCGTCACGCGGATGCGCCCGTCCCACACGGGCGGCACTGTCCGGCGACGGTAGATCTTCAGGCCGCGTTGCGGGGCCACGGTACGAATGGCGGGAACACTGACCTCGACCGTGGTGGAGACGCGTTGGTTTCGCGTGGCGGGCGTCTCGAACCACCAGTCGCCCGCTGTTGCGTGGGAGAGCGCGGCATCTTTGCCGACATACGCGAGCGCCGCGGCCACCCGGGTGTCCCAGGACACCGGTCCGGTGTGGGTGATGTACACGCCGGGATAGGCCCGCCGCCAGATGCGCTCGTCCACCTGCGTGCGGATCCACTTCACGGATGCGCCGGCGTCGACAAGCTGTGTGCGCGTGAGGACGGAATACCGCTGCCGTGCCATGCGGTCGATGTGGCGCCGGTCCGGTGACATGCGGAGACGGTCGCGCAGGTGGTGGAACAGCGGCGGCAAGCACCCGTCCTCCGGTGGAGAACCCGGTCAGCCCCACGCCCTGTGGAGCAACGCCCGCAGTGACCGGTCACTCCGTGTGTGGTTCGGGTCCTCACAGGCTCCGAACCACACACGATCGTCACGGGGGCCGGCCGGCGGGCGATCGCCCTCAGTAGATGTTCTGGTGCTCCCGGTACTCGCGCCAGACGTTCTCGAAGAAGTCGTCGGCCTCCGGGATCGGGCGGCGGGGGCGCCAGGTGAGGTGGACGTCGCCCGCCTCGCTGGCTGCGGCGTCGTCGTCGGCGGAGCGGTGCGGGGTCCAGGCGACCTCCTGGACCTCGTCGTCGTGCGCGCCGTCGTCGAGGGAGAAGCGGAACAGCTCGGGGAGGTCCAGCTCGCGCGCGGCGTCGGGCCCGTACCCGACGAGCGGCAGCGAGCCCGACGGGTCGGTGTAGAGGACCGAGCCGCGGGAGCGTCCGCCGTGGTCGACGTAGTCCGCCATCGCGGTGAGGTAGACCTGCGCCGTCGTGAGGATGTCGCGCACGAGGAACGCACGGTTGACGGCGCGGCGCGACCCGGCGTCGGCGACGACGAGCTCGCGGTAGCTGCCGAGCCACTCCTCGACCTGCTCCAGCGCCTCGGCGATCGACTGGCGCGACCGCACCGGGCCGGCCTTGGCGCTCATCAGCTCCCCCACCTCGCGGAGGAGGTCGCCGGTGTTGTCCTTCTCGCCCGCGGCGGCGCGTCCCGCGGCCCGCTCGACCAGCCCGACGGCGTCACGCAGGGCCGGCTCCGCGGCCGCGGCGAACTCGGCCTCGTCGACCGGTTCGGCAGTGCGCTGCGCCGCGATGAACTGAGCGGCCCGGGTCGCCCCGACCTGCCCGCTGTTGAGTGCCGCGCCGCCCGGGCGGTACACGCCGTGCGCGCCGCCGGCCTCACCGACCGGGAAGAACCCGGGCAGGTTGGACTGCCACCAGGCGTCGACGAGCAGGCCGCCGTTGTTGTGCTGGGCGCACACGTCGACCTCGAGCAGCTCCTGCTCGAGGTCCACGTACGGGTTCTTGTTCAGGTAGAAGTCGTACGCGGGCATGTTCATGTGCTTGAGGCGCTCGATGGGTGTGCCGAACAGGACGCCGGCCTTCTCGAGGTACTCGTAGGCCTCGGGCTCGAGCGCGGAGGGGTCGAACTCCTCCCGCACCGGGTTGCGTCGGAAGTCGAGGAACACGCGCCTGCCGCGCAGCACCGTCTCTCGGTAGACGAGCAGGTCGATGAGCGAGGATCCGTCGCGCGCCTTTCGGACGTCGAAGGGCCACTGGTAGCCCTTGAGGAAGACGAGCGACATGAGGCGCCCGTAGTCCGGGATCGCCTCGGTGAGGAACTCCCGTTCGTCGCCGCCGTCCTGGTCGGTCGACACGAACCGGGGGATGACCTGCATGTAGGTCCCCGACACGTTCCACCGCGGCTTGGTCGAGGCGAGGCCGAACTGCCACTCGGTGACGTTCTTGCCCCCGATCCCCGCGCGGTAGGCGGCACCCGAGGCGCCCCACTGCCCGTTGGGGAACACCCGGGTGGCGTACAGCCCGGCGGGCCCGCCCGTCGCGTAGACGATGTTCGTGCACCGGACGAGGAGGTAGGGGCTGCGCTCGCCGTCGTGCGGGACGTCGGTGCGCAGGAGGAGCATCCCGGCGACCTGCCCCGCGTGGCTGATGACGTCGACGACGCGGCACTCGGGGAAGATCCGGGTGCCGTTGGCGTTCACCTTCTTCTCCAGCTGCTCGACCATCGTCCGCGAGGTGTAGGGCCCGACGGAGGTCGCGCGCTGGCGGGGGTCGTGGTCGGTCTTGTAGCCGATGAACTCCCCGTAGCGGTTCTGCGGGAAGGGCACGCCGAGGTCGGCGAGGTGGAGGAACGCGCGGGCGGACAGTGCCGCCTCGGCCAGGGCGTTGTCCCCGTCCATCGCGCCACCGGCGAACAGCGTCTGGGCCATCTCGCGCACCGAGTCGCCGTTGTCGCCCGACAGGGTGAGCTTGTAGTACGTCTGCTTGTCCGACCCGGCGTTGCGACTCGCGCCGGCACCGATCTTGTCGGTCACCATGATGACGTCGTCCTGCCCGAACTCCACCAGCCGCTCGGCGGCGCAGTAGCCGGCCGAGCCGGTGCCGACGACGACGGTGTTCGCGGTGACGACGGGAACCTCGCGCCCGGCGATGTGCAGGCCCTGGGGCTCGTGGGAAGTCACGGGAAGTACCTCGCTCGGGTCAGAGGGTGGGGATGTGCATGCCGCCGTCGACGTTGATGACGTCGCCGGTGGAGTAGGGCATCTGGCCGGCGACGAGCTGGGCGACGGCGCCACCCACGTCGGAGGGGCGGCCCCAGCGGGGGATCGGGGCGCCGCCGCCCGCGAAGAAGGAGTCGTACTTCTCCTTGACGCCGGCCGTCATGTCGGTGGCGATGATGCCCGGCCGGATCTCGTAGACGACGATGCCCTCGGGCGCCAGGCGTGCGGCCCACAGCTGGGTGGACATCGCCATCCCGGCCTTGGAGATGCAGTACTCGCCCCGGTTGGTCGAGACGGTGACGGCGGAGGTCGAGGAGACGTTGACGATCGTGCCGACCGGCTCGTCCGGCAGCTCGGTCAGCTCACCGCGCCGCTCCACCATCGTCCGCGCGACGAGCTGGGTGAGGAAGTAGGGGCCGCGCAGGTTGATGTCCATCACCCGGTCGTAGCTCTCCGGGGTGGCGACGAGGATGTCGTCGCGGACCGCGGGCGCCACCCCGGCGTTGTTGACGAGGACGTCGACGCGTCCCCACTGCGCGAGCGTCGCGTCGAGGTAGCGCTGGTGGTCGTCGTGCTCCGAGATGGAGCCGCGCACGTAGACGACCTCGCCGCGCTCGCGGAGCTCGGCCATGAGCTCGGCGGGTTCCTCGCGGGTGGCGAGGATCGCGACGGCGTAGCCCTCGTCCAGCAGGCGGGTGGTGATGCCCAGCCCGATGCCCCGGTTCCCGCCGGTCACCATCGCTACCTTCGGCACGTGTCGTCCTCTCCGTCGAGTGTGGGGCGACCGGTGCGTCCCGGTCGCCGAGGGCGGCCCGCCCCTGAGCCATCATGGCCCAAGAGGGACCGGAGGGCAAGCGCTTTCCGGCGCAGCTGGCTACGCAGCACCCCCTGAGCTGATCACGATCACGTAACCCCCTTGCGTCGTCGGCGGACAAGGCCGTACTGTCCGGAAAGCGCTTTCGAGAGCGCGTCCGAACCAATGAAGGAGGACGGATGTCAACGAAGCGGTTGACCCGGGGAATCGCTGCCGGCGCGGTAGCCATGCTGGCCCTGGCGGCCTGCGGGAGCGGCGACGACGACGGCGCGGACGGTGGTGGCGGTGGGGGCGGCGGCTCCGAGGACCCCATCGTCATCGGTGTCTCCCTCCCCCTGACCGGCGACTTCGCCGAGCCCGGCAAGGGCGTCGAGCGCGGTTACGAGACCTGGGCCCAGGTGACCAACGACAACGGTGGGCTCCTCGGCCGGCAGGTCGAGCTGAAGATCCTCGACGACGCGTCGGACGCCGCTCGCGTCGTGTCCGACTACGAGTCCCTCATCGCCCGCGACGAGGTCGACCTCCTCTTCGGCCCCTTCTCCACCCGCCTCGTCGTCCCCGCCTCCCGCGTGGCCCACGAGTACGGGATGCTCTTCGTCGAGCCGGCCGCCGCTGCGGCCGAGGTCTTCGAGAACGGCTTCGACAACATCTTCTACGCGGCGCCCGCCATCGCGCCGGACCACTACAACAACCTCGTCGAGCACATCCTGTCGATGCCCGAGGGCGAGCGGCCGCAGACCATGGCCGTCGCCGCGATGGACGACCCCTTCGCGCAGGGCACCGCCTACGGTCTGCGCGACAAGCTGGCCGAGGCCGGCATCGAGGTGGTCGTCGACGAGGTCTACCCGCCGAACCAGACCGACTTCAACGCCATCGCCGCGCAGATCGCCGACGCGGACCCCGACCTCGTCGTCGGGGGCACGCAGTACCAGGACGCCGTCAACCTCATCCTCGCGCTGCAGCAGCTCAACTACCAGCCGCGGATGGCCGCCTTCTCCACGGCGCCGACCAACCCCGAGTTCCCCGAGGCGATCGGCGGAGCGGTCGAGGGGATCCTCTCCCCGACCGGCTACTCCAACGAGGCCGACTGGCCGTCCAACGAGGAGTTCGTCGCGGCCCACCTCGAGCTCCACGGCGAGGAGCCCCAGGAGGACGAGGCCAACGCCTACACGACGGGCCAGGTCGTCGCGGCCGCCGTCGAGGAGGTCGGCTGCGCCGAGCAGGGCGAGTGCCAGCAGCAGCTCATCGACTACCTGCGCGGCGCGACCGTCGACACGGTCGTCGGTCCGCTCGCCTGGGACGAGGCCGGACGCCCCAACGGGGCGCACATGATCCTCCAGTACGTCGACGGGGAGATCGCCATCGTGCTGCCCGAGGACACCGCCGGGGCGGAGCTCGTCTACCCGAAGCCGGAGTGGTGACCCGACCGTGTCGCTGATATTCCAGAGCCTGATCCTGGGCGTGCTGCAAGGAGGGCTCTACGCCCTCCTTGCAGCGGGGCTCACCCTCTACTTCGGGATCATGCGGGTGGTGATGCTCGCCCATGCGGCGTTCATCATCCTCGCCGGCTACATCGCCTGGCGCTTCTCCAGCTCCACCGGGCTGGACCCGATGCTGTCGCTCATCGGGACGATCCCGCTGTTCTTCGTCATCGGCTTCGCGATCCAGCGCTGGCTCATCAGCCGGCTGAAGCCCTCGACGATGACGATGATGTCGGTGCTCATCACCTTCGCCATCGCCCTCATCATCGAGGGCCTGCTCGGCATGATCTTCACCGGCACGCAGCGCCGCATCAACCTGCCCTACGGAGCCTCGAGCATCGACGTCCTCGGCGCGTCGATCCCGGTCGTCCAGATCATCTCCTTCGCGCTCGCCGGCCTCAGCCTCGTCGCGCTGTACCTCGTGCTCAAGAAGACCCGGTTCGGCCGGGCGCTGCGGGCCACGATCCAGCACCGGGAGGCGGCGCAGCTCGTCGGTATCGACACGAACATGACCGCGGGGCTCGGCTTCGGGCTCGGTCTGGCCACGGCAGCGGTCGGAGGCACCGCACTCGCGCTGAACCAGACCATCTTCCCCTCGCTGCACTGGCACTGGATCGGCCCGCTCATGGCGATCATCGTCGTCGGCGGTCTCGGGTCGATCCCTGGTGCTGCCATCGCCGCCCTGCTCCTCGGAACCCTGCGTGTGATGGCCGAGCTGGTGCCAGGTGTGACGCCGACCCTCGCGCAGACCATCTTCTACCTGGCCCTCTTCCTCACGCTCATGGTGCGGCCACAAGGATTCTTCGGAGGTCGACTTGCCCAGCGCTTCTAGCAAGCAGGCGGTTGCGCCAGTGCGCAGCGCCGCGGTCGGCGGCGGGGGAGTGAGCCGCCTGCGGCCCGTGCTCTTCATCGTCGCCGTCATCGCCGTGCTCGCGGTGTGGCCCTCCGTCGCACCGAACGCCTACATGATGAGTGCCGGCGTCATCGTGCTCAACTACGCGGTGTTCGCCACCGGGTGGAACATCATGGGCGGCTTCACGGGCTACATCTCCCTGGGCCACGCCGCCTTCTTCGGGCTCGGCTCCTACGGGACGGCGCTGCTCGTCATCCACACCGGGATGAACTGGCTCCTTGCCACGCTCGTCGCCGCGCTCGCGACGGCGGCGCTCACCATCCCCGTCGGGTTCGCCGCGCTCCGTGTCCGCGGCTCGTCCTTCGTCATCGTGACGATCGCCCTCGTCCTCGTGCTGCAGCTCCTCTTCCAGAGCTGGAGCACGGTCACGGGTGGGTCGGCCGGCCTCGTCGTGCCACGGCCGTTCCCCGACATGCTACGGCCGCAGCACCACGAGACGTTCTTCTACATCTTCCTCGCGCTGCTCGCCGTCACGCTCCTCACGTGGACGATCATCGACCGCTCCCGGTTCGGGGCCTCCCTCAAGGGGGTGCGGGAGGACGAGGACAAGGCGGAGTCGCTCGGCGCGCCCACCGGCAAGCTCAAGCTCGTCGCCTTCGTCATCTCCGCCTTCTTCGTGTCGGTCGCAGGCGGTTTCTACGCCCTGTGGTTCGGCGACCTCGACCCGATCTTCCAGTTCGACATCGTGCTCGGCTCCACCGTCGTGCTCATGGCACTGCTCGGAGGTGTCCGGTACCTCTTCGGCCCGCTGCTCGGCGCGATCGTCGTCGGGGTGGCCCTGGAGTACTTCGTGCTCAACTACGGCCAGTCGCAGTTCCACCTCGTCGCCACCGGCCTGCTCCTCGGCCTCGTCGTGCTCTTCCTGCCCGACGGCGTGCTCACCGGTGCCAGCCAGCTGCTGCGCCGCTTCCGGCCGGAGGCGGCGTCCATCCGGGAGGTCTCGGCGGAGGACCTGCGCAAGCAGCAGGACGCGAACCAGTCCGCCACCACGAAGGAGGGCACCAGCGATGACCGCAGCTGACACCGGCGTCGTCCTGCGCACGGACGGGCTCACCAAGTCCTTCGGTGGCGTCCATGCCGTCGACGACGCGACGACGGAGTTCTACGAGGGCAAGATCAACGGGCTCATCGGGCCCAACGGCTCGGGCAAGACGACGTTCTTCAACTGCGTGACCGGCCTGATCCGGCCCGACTCGGGCACCGTGACGATGCACGGCAGGAACGTCACCCGCTGGGCACCGCACAAGATCGCGCGCGCCGGCCTGGGGCGCAGCTTCCAGCTGTGCCGGGTCTTCCCTCGGATGACCGTGCTGGAGAACATGCTCGTCGCCGTCCAGCCACGCACGCTGGGGGAGTACGTGGCGAACTCGCGCAGCCACGAGTCGGTGGACAAGGCCCGGCAGATGCTCGCCCGGGTGGGGATCGACCACCTGGAGAACTCCGAGGCCCGTGACATCTCCTACGGCCAGCAGAAGCTGCTCGAGCTCGGCTCGACGCTCATGACCGATCCGCCGTTCGTCATGCTCGACGAGCCGGCAGGCGGGGTGAACCCCTCGCTCATCGAGCGGATCGCCGTCCTCGTCAAGGAGCTCAACGAGGAGGGCACGACCTTCCTCATCGTCGAGCACAACATGGAGCTCATCATGAGCCTGTGCGACCACATCGTGGTCTTCGACCGCGGCCGGCCGATCGCGGCGGGGACGCCCGACGTCGTGCAGGCCGACCCGAAGGTGCTGGAGGCATACCTTGGCGTCTGACATCGTCCTCGACCTCGACGACATCCAGGCCGGCTACGGCAAGGCGGCGCTCGTCCTCCGGGGCCTGTCCATCCAGGTGCGCCGGGGGGAGGTCGTCTGCCTCGTCGGGCCCAACGGTGCCGGCAAGTCGACCGTCCTCAAGGTGGCCAGCGGGATGCTCAAGCCGCGGCAGGGCACCATCGTGCTCAACGGCAAGGACGTCACCGGTCAGGGCCCGCAGCAGCTGCTCCGCGGCGGGCTGGCGCACGTCCTCCAGGGCCACAGCGTCTTCAAGGAGATGACCGTCGAGGAGAACATCATGCTCGGCGGGTACTCCCTCCCGGACCAGTCGGTCATGGCGGAGCGGTGCGAGTACGTCAAGGAGGTCTTCCCGCTCGTCGGCGAGCGCTGGAGGGACACGGCCGGGCTGCTCTCCGGCGGGCAGCAGAAGCAGGTCGAGTTCGCCCGCGCACTGGTCATCCGCCCCGACGTCGTGCTCCTCGACGAGCCGTCGATGGGTCTGGACCCCAAGCGCGTGACGACCATCTTCGAGCAGGTCGACCGCATGCGACAGGCCGGGGTGGCCGTGCTGCTCGTCGAGCAGAACGCCCGCCGGGCACTCGAGATGGCCGACATCGGCTGCGTCCTCGACCTCGGTCGGGTGTTCGCCACCGGTCCGGCGCAGGAGCTGCTGGCCGACCCGAAGCTCAGCGACCTCTACCTCGGCGGCCGCCCCGCCAGCGCCTGACACCACCCGCCCGACAGCTGGACCGCTCGAGGCGATCCGGCTGTCGGCGGGTGGGGACGCCTAGCGCCCCGCTACTCCCAGGTGGGGGCGCAGCTTCTGCCAGAGCGCGTGCCCGTCGGGGCCGTGGACCACGGGGACGAGCTGCCCCTCGGCGAGCCGACCGCCGTCGTGGTCGTCGCGGCCGCCGTCGAGGGCCTGCGGTGTGCCGTGCGAGAGCACGTGCTCGCTCGGGGTCAGCTGGCGGATGCCGACCGCCACCACCCGGTCGGGGTGCTCGCGGGCCAGCTCGGCGTAGATCTCCGGGTCGTGCTGCCCGTCGTCGCCGACGAGCAGCCAGCGCACGTGCGGGAAGTCGATGAGCAGGCGCCGTAGCGTCGTGCGCTTGTGCTCCTGCCCGCTGCGGAACCAGCCGGTGTTCGTCGGCCCCCAGTCGGTCATGAGCATCGGTCCCGCCGGGAGGTCGCTGCGGCGGAAGAACCGCTCGAGCGCGGGGACGACGTTCCACGCCCCGGTCGACAGGTAGAGCACCGGTGTGCCCGAGCGCAGCGCCTCGACGTCGCGGAACAGGTCGGCCATCCCGGGGACGGGCTGCCGCGCGGTCGTGTGGCGCACGAAGGTGTTCCACGCGGCCACGAGGGGCCGGGGGACCCTGGTGACCATGACGGTGTCGTCGATGTCGCTGATGATCCCGAAGGTGGTCTCCTGCCCGACGACGAGCACCCGTGCCGTCACGGGGCGGGCCCCACGGGCGCGGATCGTGATGTCGTGCCACCCGGGCGGCAGGCCGTGGTCCTGCACGAGGACGTCGAGGTAGCCGCCGCGGTCCGCGCGCGCGGCATGGTTGCGGCCCGCGATCTCGACCGTGACGGGCAGGTAGGCGACCGGCGCCGTGAAGAAGGAGCGCCAACCCCGCTCGGCCTCCTCGGCCTCGGCGAGCTCTGCCCCGGTGGCACCCACGTCGGCGGCGGCGGGTGCGTCGTCGTCGTCCTCCTTGAGCAGCACCCGGGCGAGGACGCGCAGCGCGTCGGTGTTGCCGTACCCGGTGTAGGTGATCGTCGTGGGGCGCCAGCCGCGCCGCCGGAGGAGGGGGATGAGACGGCGGTTGAAGCCGTCCTCGAGGGATGCGCCGAGCGCGGGGCGAGCCATAGGAGGCACCGTAGATCAGCGCGCGGCCCGCGGCAGTGTGAGCCGCGGGCCGCGCGCCGGACCTAGCGAGCCGGCGGGAGGCTGCCGGGGGGAGGGTTGCCGATGTCCCGGCGCTCGACGTACTCGGTGTGGCTCGTGTCGCGCCGCTGACGCTGCATGACGAACGCCAGCACCAGGGCGAGCACCCCGACCGCCATGAGGATGTAGCCGATCGTGTTGATGTTGAAGACGTCCCACGTGTCCGGGCTCAGCCCGAAGGACAGGATTGCCCCGACCACGATGAGGAAGATTCCTCCACCGATACCCATCTTTGCGTCCTTCCGTCGACGGATGGTGCTGTTGAGTCTGGTGGTGTTGCCGGGGGTCCGCACGCCGAGACGGCCGTTCGCCCCGTGTTCACCAGCGCGTCACCCGGGTCTCCTACCGTCGGCCGTCCCAGCCCACAGGAGGAAGTCGAGGCCCATGAGAGCCCAACCCGCCCCCCGACGCCGCGCCGCGGCCGCCACGGCGGCTCTCGCCGCGCTGGCGCTCGGCACGCTCGTCCCGCCCGCGTCCGCAGCACCCGCCGACAGCTGGCCGCTCGTCGTCACCGAGGTCGTGCCCAACCCGGACAGCTACGACCACTTCGAGTACGTCGAGGTCGCCAACACGACCGGCGCGGACGTCACGGTGGGCGAGGGCGGCTACACCCTCGCCTACGCCTACGAGGACACCGCCGACGGCGGGACCGCCATCCCGCTGGAGGCGCCGGCCGGGACGGTCGTGCCCGCGGGCGGGGCCCTCGTACTGTGGGTGTCCTACGAGAGCGCGGACGGCAACGTCAACTCCTTCGCGTACGACGAGGCGGACTTCCGGGCCTTCTGGGCCGAGCGCGGCGGCTCCACCGAGGAGTACGACGTCGTCCGCCTCACCGGGCAGTCCGGGCTCGCCAACGGCGGGGGCCGCGCGATCCGGGTCATCGGCCCCGACGGCGAGGTCACCGGCTGGTCCTTCTACCCGCCCGGTTCCACGGGCACCGACGAGGCGGCACAGTTCCGCGCCCCGGCGGACCCGGCCGAGCGGTCGATGGAGCTTCTCGCGGGCAACGCCGCACCGACGCCCGGCGTCGTCGACCCGGCCCAGCTCGCCGACCGCGACGGGGACGACGACGGCGAGGCCCCCACGGACCCGCCCGTCGATCCGGTGCCGGGCCTGCCCGCCGACTCCGTCGTCGGCAACCTCATGCTCACCGAGCTCGTGGTGGACTCGACGAACGTCGGTGGCAGCGACGGGTACGAGTACATCGAGGTCTACAACACGACGACCGAGCCGATCGCCTTCTCGGACTACCAGGTCCGCTACCTCTACCCCGACAGCGGCAGCAGCGCGCTGTGGCCGGCGGAACCCGCGGATGCCGTGGTCGAGCCCGGTGGCACTGTCGTGATCTGGGTGAAGAACGGGGCGAACGACGACCTCACCCGCGCCGACTTCAACGCCTTCTGGGGTGCGGCGGTCCCCGAGTCCCAGATCCTGGAGACCCAGGCCGGTGGCATGGCCAACGGCAGCGCACGTGGCGTCGAGATCATGACCGACACGGGGGTCACGGTCAGCCACGGCTTCTACAACATGGCCGGGGTGCGTGACGTCCAGACCGACCAGGGCCTCCAGTACGCGGCCGACCCCACCGACTTCGCCCTCCAGCGGCTCCTCGGCTCCAGTGCCGCCACGCCGGGTGCCGTCTCGCCGGAGCAGGTCCCGGCCGAGCTGACCGCGATGGCCGCGGACACGCAGGCGCCGGTCGTCACCGACCGCACGGCCGGCACCGTCGACCCGAGCACCGACCTCAGCATCGAGGCCACCGCAACGGACGACGTGCTCGTCCGCAGCGTCACCCTGCAGCTCCGCTCCGACGTCGAGGAGGAGTTCACCGCGCACAACCTCCTGCGCGCGGACGACGACACCTACCGGCACACGGTCGGTGCCGTCGACCTCATCGGCAAGGCGTTCTACGAGTACCACTTCGTCGTCTCCGACGGCACCAACGAGACCGTCACCGAGACGGCCCGCGTGGCCGTCGAGGGTGCCTCCACGGACCCGGTCCGGCTCAGCGTCGCCGACGGGGACGTGCTGTCCGGGACGACGACCGTGTCGGCCGCCGGTGAGGACTACCCGGCCGAGCTCACCCTGTCGCTCGACGGCGAGGAGCTGACGCCCACGGCACCGCAGCTCGAGGCGTCCCCGGTGTTCGCCGTCGAGGTGACCGCCACTGACGACCGTTTCCGCAACGGGGTCATCCTCCCCGGCGAGGGCGAGACCGTGGACCAGCAGTGCACTAGCGGTGAGGTGCTGACGATCTTCGAGCGGGGCACGTACTCCGAGGTGGGGACCGTGACCGCCGAGGTGCCGCTGAGTGCCGTCGCTCTCGGTGAGGAGCTGACCGTGCTCGTCTCCTCCGGCACCAAGGCCTGGCCGTGCGAGGACGCCAACGAGAACAACGACGACTTCACCATCAGCAACCCGCGGCTCGTGCTGCCCGACGGCCGCACCCTCAAGCCCGCCGGCTACTCCGGTGGCAGCCTCGGCATGGGGGACAGCAACGACAACCAGTACGACACCTACCCCGCCGTCTTCACCCTTCCCGAGGACGCCTTCGTCGCCCTCGGCCACAGCTGGGACACCACCGCCGTCGTCGACGGCGAGCACGCGGTGAGCGCGACGGACGGCGAGTTCACCGCGACAGCGGACGTCGTCGTCGACAACACCGCCCCGGTGATCGCCCCGGTGCTGACGGCGGACACCGAGTCCGGTGACCGGCTCCAGGGCCGCATCACCCTGGACGCCACCGTGACGGACGCGACCGAGGTCGGCGACCTCGTCGCGACCCTCGACGGCGAGCCCGTCACGCTGCCCCACGAGACCTCCTCCGCGGACCTCGCCGCAGGGCAGCACACCCTCGTCGTCACCGCCACGGACGTCGCCGGCAACACCGGTGAGGCCACGGCCACCTTCACCACCCCGGAGGAGGACCCGAGCGTCGAGCTGCTCTCACCGGAGGACGGCGCGGAGGTCAATGGACCGGCCGTCGAGCTCTCCGCGCGGGTGAGCGACCCGGCGGGTGACGACCTCGACGTCGTCTTCCGGGAGGCCCGCGCCTACGACGCGACCGACGCCGCCGTCACGGTGAGCGCGGGGGAGACCCGCGACGCGCTCGCCGTCGAGCGGGACGCCACCGCCCTGAGCGACGCCGAGCTCGCCGCGCTGACGGCGGTCGACGACGAGTCGGTCGACCGGACCAGCACCGACGCGCTGCCCTACCAGCTGCTCGAGGTGGCAGTGTCGGAGACGGCCGGGCCGGACGCCTCGGTACGGGTCCAGTGGGACGGCTCGGCCAACGCCTCCGCCAAGGTGCTCCTGCACGCGTGGAACACCGCCGAGGAGGCGTGGGAGGAGGTCGACCGCCACGTCACCGCGGACGCCGAGGACTTCACCCTCGCGGCCGAGGTGCCCACCGCCGACCACCTTGTCGACGGCGCGGTGCGGCTGCTCGTCCAGCACTCCGAGGGCTGGGCGGGCCCGAACCTGTCCGACCGGGCCACGGTCGTGGACCCGGCGCACCCGGACGACACCCCCCGCGGCGAGTACGACTTCACGCTCGCGTGGGAGTCGGACACGCAGTACTACAACGAGGAGTTCTACGACCACCAGCTGGCGATCCACGACTACCTCCTCGACCAGCGGGAGGACGTCAACCTCCACTACCTCTTCCACACCGGGGACATCGTCGACAACGTCGACGAGCCCTACCAGTGGGAGAACGCCGACCCGGCGTACGCGGTGCTCGACGACGCCGGCATCCCCTACGGCGTGCTGGCCGGCAACCACGACGTCGGGAACTTCGACAGCGACTACACCACCTACTCCGAGCACTTCGGTGAGTGGCGCTTCGCCGACAATCCCTGGTACGGCGGCTCCTACGAGGACAACCGCGGGCACTACGACCTGTTCACGGCCGGCGGGATCGACTTCATCGTCGTGTCGATGGGCTGGGACCCGGGTGACGCGGAGATCGCGTGGATGAACGAGGTGCTCGCGCAGTACCCCGAGCGCGTGGCGATCATCAACGTCCACGAGTACCTGCTCACCACGGGTGGGCTCGGCCCGGTGCCGCAGCGGATCCAGGACGAGGTCGTGGCGACCAACCCGAACGTCTCCATGGTGATGTCCGGGCACTACCACGACGCCTACACCCGGTACGACTCCTTCGACGACGACGGTGACGGCGTCGAGGACCGCACCGTCACGCAGATGCTCTTCGACTACCAGGGCCTGCCCGAGGGCGGCCTGGGCTTCCTGCGGCTGCTCCAGTTCGACAACGAGGAGCGGGAGATCCGCGTGCGGACCTACTCCCCGTCCCTCGAGGTCTACAACTCCGACCACGAGTCCCTCGAGCCGGAGAACCAGGACTTCACCATCTCCTACGAGACTGCCGGGATCGTGCCCAGGGTCAAGGAGCTGAGCGCCGACGCCTTCTCGGCCGAGGTCCTCACCGGCACCGTGGTCGGTGAGGGGGCGGCCCTCGCCGAGGTCGCAGGCGTGGAGAGCGGCTCGGTGGTGACGACGTCGTGGGTTCCCGGCGACGGCACGCACGGCTGGTACGTCACGGCCAGTGACGCCCACGGCGGGGAGGTCCGCTCCGAGGTCTGGGAGGTCACCTTCACCCACGCGCCGGACGGGACCGACGACGGCGGGACCGGCGGCAGCGGGACCGGTGACGGGCCCGGCGGTGGCGACGACCAGGCCGGCTCCGGTGACGGGACCGGTGGCGGGGCTCTGCCCTCGACCGGTGCAGCCGTGGGCTACGCCGTCGTCGTGGTCCTGCTGCTGCTGACGGCGGGCGCGGTGACGAGACGGTTGAGCACCCGCAGCTAGCCGGTCGACGGCGTTGAGGCGACCGTGGGTGGTTCGGGTCCGGTCGGGACCCGAACCACACACGGTGCCGCGGGCGACGGCCCGGCTGCGCTAGTCCTCCAGCGCAGCGTCGACCACGGCCTTGGCCTCGGCCTGGACCTGGGCCAGGTGCTCCTCGCCGCGGAAGGACTCGGCGTAGATCTTGTAGACGTCCTCCGTGCCGGAAGGACGCGCCGCGAACCACGCGCTCTCGGTGGTGACCTTCAGGCCGCCGATCGGCTCGTCGTTGCCCGGTGCCCGCACCAGGCGAGCGGTGATCTCCTCACCGGCCAGGGTGGTGGCGGTGACCTGCTCGGGGCTGAGCGCCGCGAGCTTGGCCTTCTGCTCGCGCGTGGCGGGGGCATCGATGCGGGCGTAGGCCGAGGCGCCGTAGCGCTCGACCTGCTCCTCGTGCAGCTGGCTCGGGCTGCGCCCGGTCACCGCGAGGACCTCCGAGGCGAGGAGCCCGAGGATGATGCCGTCCTTGTCGGTCGTCCACACCGAGCCGTCGCGGCGCAGGAACGAGGCGCCTGCCGACTCCTCCCCACCGAAGCCCACCGAGGAGTCGAGCAGCCCGGGGACGAAGTACTTGAAGCCCACCGGGACCTCGAGCAGCCTCCTGTCGAGTCCCGCGGCCACCCGGTCGATGAGCGCCGAGGAGACCAGCGTCTTGCCGACGGCCGCCGCAGCCGGCCAGTCGGGACGGTGGGCGAAGAGGTAGTCGATCGCGACGGCGAGGAAGTGGTTGGGGTTCATCAGCCCGCCGTCGGGCGTGACGATGCCGTGACGGTCGGAGTCGGCGTCGTTGCCCGTCGCGATGTCGTAGGGCGCCGGGCCGCCGTCCTCGGGCTGCATGATGCCGAGCAGCGAGGCCATGGCCGACGGGGAGGAGCAGTCCATCCGGATCTTGCCGTCCCAGTCGAGGGTCATGAACGACCATCGCGGGTCGACCTCGGGGTTGACCACGGTGAGGTCGAGGCCGTAGCGCTCGCCGATGACGCCCCAGTACTCGACGGCCGCACCACCGAGCGGGTCGGCGCCGATGCGCACCCCGGCCCGCGCGATCGCCTCGAGGTCGATGACGCTGGCAAGGTCGTCGACGTAGGCGGAGAGGAAGTCGTGGCGGCGGGTGGTCTCGGCGGCCAGCGCCCGGTCCAGCGGCAGGCGCGGCACCTGCGCGACGCCGCTGCGCAGCAGCTCGTTCGCGCGTGCGGCGATCCACGTCGTCGCGTCCGAGCCGGCCGGCCCGCCGTGGGGCGGGTTGTACTTGAAGCCGCCGTCACGCGGGGGGTTGTGCGAGGGCGTGACGACGATCCCGTCGGCGCGGCCCGGACCCTTGACACGCACGCCGGCGGCGGTGCCGGAGCCGTTGGCGAGGAGGATGGCGTGGGAGACGGCGGGGGTCGGCGTCCAGGAGTCGCGGGCGTCGACCCGGAGCTCGACGCCGGCGCCGGCGAGGACCTCGACGGCGGTGCGCCACGCCGGTTCGGACAGGGCATGGGTGTCGCGGCCGATGAACAGCGGCCCGTCGGTGCCCTGCGCGCGGCGGTACTCGACGATGGCCGCCGTCGTCGCGACGATGTGCGCCTCGTTGAACGCGCCGTCGAGGCTCGAGCCGCGGTGACCCGAGGTCCCGAACACGACCTGCTGGGAGGGGTCGTCGAGATCTGGGCTGCGGTCGTAGTACGCCGAGACGACAGCGTCGACGTCGATGAGGTCCTCGGGCAGGGCGCGGGTTCCGGCTCGCTCGTGCATGGTCTCGATCCTGCCACTCTCCGGCGTCGCCCGCGTGGTCCCGCGTACCCCAACACTCGGGTGGGCATGGACGCCCCCACCCCGGCGCCGACAGCGGGGTTGTTTCCGCCGATTGTCCGATTCCGCCCGACCGGGCGCGCAACAACTCCGCTGTCGGCGGGTGGGCACACCCCCGGCGCCGACAGCGGGGTTGTTTCCGCCGATTGTCCGATTCCGCCCGACCGGGCGCGCAACAACTCCGCTGTCGGCGGGTGGGCACACCCCCGGCGCCGACAGCGGGATTGTTTCCGCCGATTGTCCGATTCCGCCCGACCGGGCGCGCAACAACTCCGCTGTCGGCGCGAAGGGGGTGGCGGTTACGGTGGAGACATGGAGGACGTCGACCAGCCTGAGGACCTCACGGTCCGTGACCTCGACCAGACCAGCCCGGTCCCGCCCGGCCACGCCGTGCTGGACGTGCGCGAGCAGGACGAGTGGGACGCCGGGCACATCGCCGGCGCCACGCACATCCCGCTCGGCGAGCTGCCCGACCGGCTCGACGAGCTGCCCGAGGAGGACCTGCTCGTCGTGTGCCGCTCCGGCGGCCGGTCCAAGCGCGCGTCGGCCTGGCTCAACCACACCGGGTTCACCGCCCGCAACCTCGACGGCGGCATGCGCGACTGGACCGCCGCGGGCCTGCCGATGACGGCCGACGGCGGCCGGGAGCCGACGCTCCTCTGAGTCACCGATAGGCTTGCGGACCATGGGTAAGAAGAGCCGCAAGCGTCAGTCCGAGGCCCCGCGTCCCAAGCGGGTGGAGGTTCCCTTCGTCGAGCGCCCCTTCGAGGGGCTGCCGGGGGAGACGGACTGGGTCGCGATGCGCGAGGTCGTCCCCGCCGCCACCGCGACGGTCCGCACGACCGAGGAGTACGGCGGCCGCGAGGTCGTCGTCGCCACGATGCTGCCGGACCTGTGGCCGGCCCTGCACCGCGACGACGGCACGGTCCTCGTCGGGCTGCAGACCGCCGCGAAGTCCGGTGACGCCAGCCGCGACGTCGCCGCCGCTCTGCTCCTCGCCCTCGAGGCGGAGCCCGGCATGCCGGTGCTCAACCTCGGCATCCTCGAGCCCGGCCCGCGCCTGCAGGACGTGCTGGACCTGTCCGTGCCGTTCGAGCCGGTCGTCCACGACGACTTCGGCTTCTGGCTCGCGCCCGACCAGGACAAGGAGGCCGACGTCGCCGCCGCCGTCGAGCAGTCGAGCGAGGGCATCGTGCCGACGGTCAAGGTCGACGGCGTGGACTCCGCCTACTGGTGCCGCATGGGCCGCGAGTTCCTGCGCTGGGCACGGCCCGAGCCCCAGGAGGACGTCCTGGACGCCATCGCGCGCCTGCACTCGCGCCGTGAGTCCGAGCTCGAGGACGGTGCACGCTTCGTCGGGGCGTTCCGCACGAGCGGGATCCTCGTTCCCGTCTGGGAGCTGGTGCCCGGGACCGAGGCGGACGAGCTGACCGGGCCCTGCACGCGTTTCGAGGAGCGGCTCCAGGCCGCGCTTGCCGAGGAGGGCCCGCTGGACGCCGACGCCCGCCGGGCACGCGCCGGCATCGTCTCCCGCCAGGTCACCCTGCGCTGATCGCCGCCACCCCCACCGTGGACCTGCGAGAGAACCCTGACCATGGCTAGGCTCGGAGCGTGAACCGGCGCCCGAGGAACCAGCGGGTCGCCGTTGTCATCCCCGCCAAGGACGAGAGCGCGCGGATCGCGGCGACGGTCAGGGCTGCCCGCGCCATCCCGCACGTCGACCTCGTCGTCGTCGTCGACGACGGGTCGAGCGACGACACGCAGCACATCGCGCGTGCAGCGGGCGCCGTCGTCGTGCGCCACTCCGTCAACCGCGGCAAGGCCTCGGCGATGGAGACCGGCGCGTCCGTCGTCGCGATGCGTGACGTCACCGGCGGCCCGGCCCGCCTGCTGCTCTTCCTCGACGCCGACCTCGGCGAGACCGCCGTCGGCGTCGCCCCACTGGTCGACGCCGTCCTGTCCGGGCGCGCCGACTGCGCCATCGCGGCGCTGCCGCCCCAGCCCGGCGCGGGCGGCCGCGGAATCGTCGTCGGCCGAGCGAGGAGCGCGATCGCGCGGGCGACAGGATGGTTGCCCACCCAGCCGCTGTCCGGGCAGCGCTGCCTCACCAGGGAGGCCTTCGAGGCGGCGGTGCCCCTCGCGAACGGCTGGGGCGTGGAGACCGGCATGACGATCGACCTCCTCGTCAAGGGCTTCACGCTCGTCGAGGTGCCCTGCGACCTCAGCCACCGGCCGAGCAGGAACGACCTCTCCGGGCAGCTCCACCGGGCGGCCCAGTACCGCGACGTGGCGCTCGCCGCGGCGGTCCGCCGGGCACGCGGCGTGCGGGTGAGCCTGCGGGAGCTCGGGGACCGGCCGGCGCAGCAGGCGCCGGGCGCTCCCTACCGGGCGACCGCCTCCGGCTGAGGCACGGGCCGCTCGGTCCGCAGCCGCAGCAGCCACCCGGCGATGACGCCGATGAGCAGCGGCACGGTGAGGGCGATGCCGATCGCCGGGATGACGATCCCGGAGTCGTTGACGGCGAAGCCGATGCCGAGCGCGATCGCGACGGCGACCAGAGCCGGACGCAGCATCCGCGCGTCCGCGTCCAGACCGCGTAGCGAGGAGCCGTCGGCGAGCCAGCCGTACGCGGCGTGGTCACCGGAGCGCGCGGCACGCCGCAGCGGCTGCGTGAGGACGAGGACGACGAGCGCGATGCCGCCGACGGCGAGGAAGGTGAGGGTCGAGCCGAACAGGTTCGCCAGGTTCTGGCCGAGCTTGCGCAGCACGACGTCGACGAGGCCGCCGTCGAGGACGGTCTCGACGAACCGCCCCAGGTGGCTGCGCTCCGCCGGGGGACGCAGCCAGTCGATGACCGAGAAGGACAGCGCGACGACCGCGGCGGCCCCGAGGACGACGACGACGCGCCGCCAGGTCATCCGGACCCCTAGCGCGAGCAGCGCGAGGATGATGAAGGCCGGCAGCAGCGCCGGCGGGCCACCGAAGTCCGCGCCGATGCCGGGCGCCCCGTTGAGGACGGTGACGACCACGCCGACGAGCCCGACGACGAGCGCCGCCACCCGTCGTCGTCCCCGGCGCACGAGCGGCTCGACGAGGCAGCTGGCGGCGAGCAGGGTGCTGGCCGCGAACAGCGCGAAGGAGGAGTTGTTGATGCCGTAGAACCGCCCGCCGACCTGCGGCTGGACGCCCATGAGCGCCGCCAGCTGGAGCCGGGCCCCGGTGACGACGTCGACCGCCAGGACGAGCGCCGTGAGCCCGGCAACCACCCCGACCGGTGCGAGCAGCTGGCGCCGCCAGGGCCGGGCGAGGGCGAGGCCCGCGACGAGCGCCGCGATGGCCACGGTGGCCGTGTAGACGACGAGACCGGGTGACCCGGTTCGCCACCAGGGCAGCAGGTTGGCGAGGTAGCTCGCCACGGGTAGTGCCGCGACGGTGACCGCGACACCCCGCAGCACCCGCAGCGCGGCGTCGGGGTCGATGGCACGGGCGGCGCGGGCGAGACCCGTCCAGCCGCTGGACCGGCGCCGGGCGAGCCAGCGCGCGGCACGGTCGAGCAGGCGCCGGTTGAGCCCGAGCGTGACGATCGCGTAGAGGCCGAGGTTGACGAGGACGAGCCCGGAGAAGAACGGCGCGGTGAGCGGCCGCACGGCCATGGCGTGGCGGTTCTCGTCGATGAGCATGGCGATGCGGCCGGCGCCGGAGCTCCCGGCGGGCACGGTGGTCATCGGGGCGCCGGCCAGGCCGGTGGGCGCGTCGAGCCGCAGGTGGTCGAGGAGCGTCGGAAGGACATCGGTCGCCTGCACCATTCCGGGCTGGCGGGTGGAGCGGCTCTCGAGCATGCCGGCCCGACCGGCGTCCACCGCCATCACCTGCATGACCGGGGTGGGGCCCGAGTCGGCGAGCGACGCGAGCAGCACCGTCGAGCCCTCGGGCAGGGCGCCGAGCACGGCGGCCGCCCGGGCCTCGACGGCGGCGACCTGCTCGGTGCGGTCGAGGCCCGGGAGGGGCCACCCCGTGGTGCCCTTGACCGGCTCGTCGCCCTCGGGACCGGCGAAGCGCGGGTCGCTCGCCGGGAGCAGGGGGTGGCCACGCTCCCTGACGACGCCGAGGTCGACGACGGCGAGCCGGGCCTCGCCGACGTGCTCCCGGACCGCCTCCGCCAGCCGCTCGGGGTCGTCCGGCCGGGGCACGTAGTCCCCGACGACCTCGCCGGACGGGTCGGACAGGGCGATCGCGCCGCCGGGGCCGACGGCGAGGGCGGGGACACCGGCTCCGGCGAGCAGCTCCCCCAGGGTGCCCGGGCGGGCGTCGTAGGAGGCGTCGGCCGCGGCGCTGAGGTAGTCGGACCAGCCGGGCACGGCGCCGTCGTCGGGGTCCTCCAGGAGCCGGCACCCGCCCGCGGGCACGTCCGCGGCACGGCGCCCGGCGGAGACGGCGAGCCAGCCGTCCGCGGGGCACGTGCTGGAGCGGACCGAGCGCACGACCATGTTGGCCACGCCGGCATCCTCGGCCAGCGCCCACAGGGACGGCGTGGCGACCGCGGAGAGGTCCTCCCAGCGCAGCCCGCCCGTCCCGAGCAGGACGACGGGTCCCGTGGCGCGGGCCGCGGTGGCGTCGTCGTCCTCGGTGGCACCGAAGGCGGTGCCGGCGAGCGGGAGGACGAGGGCGGCGACGAGGGCGACGGCCAGCAGGATGAACCCGACCCGGGTCACGGTGTTCCGTCGACGCCTCACCCGGGCAGCCTACGTGGCGCGGCTGAGCCGGGCGTATCTGGCCTAGGCTCGGTCGGTGCGCACGCGCGCACTCACGACGAGGAGAGACCCGATGCCGGACCAGCCTGCCGCCCGCTACGCCTACCTCGGTCCCGAGGGGACCTTCACCGAGGCCGCGCTGCGGGCGTTCGTCGGGACGGAGCAGGTGCACGCCGAGCCCGCGGCCGACGTCGTCGGCGCGATCGACGCGCTGCGTGACGGGCTGGTCGACTTCGCCGTCGTCCCGATGGAGAACTCCGTCGAGGGCGGGGTCAACGTCACCATGGACACGCTCGCCACCTCCGCCGAGCCGCTCGTCATCGTCGGGGAGGTCGTCGTGCCGGTCGCGTTCGTGCTCGCGGTCGTGCCGGGCACCCGACGCGAGGACGTCAGGACCATTGCGACCCACCCGCACGCGTGGGCACAGTGCCGTGGCTGGGTGGCGCGGGAGCTCGACGGCGTCGCCCACGTCCCGGCGACCTCGACCGCCGCTGGTGCCGCGATCCTGTCCGAGCGCGGCCGGGAGGGAGCCGGCTTCGAGGCCGCGCTCTGCTCGGCGCTGTCGGCGGAGCGCTACGGGCTGGAGACGCTCGCCGAGGGGGTGGCCGACAACCCCCACGCGGTCACCCGCTTCGTCGTCGTCGCGCGGCCCGGGGCGGTGCCCGAGCCGACGGGCGCGGACAAGACGACGCTCATGGTCCACCTGCCCGACAACGAGGCCGGTGCGCTGCTCCACATGCTCGACCAGTTCGCTGTCCGCGGGGTCAACCTCTCCCGCATCGAGTCCCGGCCGATCGGGGACTCCCTGGGCCGGTACTCCTTCTCGATGGACCTCGAGGGGCACGTGGCGGAGGAACGGGTCGCGGCGACGCTCATCGGCCTGCACCGGGTGTGCCCGCTCGTGCGGTTCCTCGGCTCCTACCCGCGGTGGGACCGCGTCGCCCCGCACCTGGCTCCCGGCACCCACGACGCCGACTTCGTCGCCGCGCGCGCCTGGGTGGAGGGGCTGCGCACCGGGCGGGTGTGACTCAGGTCCGCACGACGAGCCCGCCGTGCTGGACGCGGGCGTGCACGACGGACGCCTCACCGAGGAGGTCGCCGTCCACCTGGACGTGCTGCGGCTCGTCGGTGCGGATCGTCAGCGTGTGGGCGCGGCGGAACTCGATGCTGCCGGTGCTGTAGGGCAGCGGGTCGCGGCGCACGCCGAGCCCCTGGAGCACGACCTTGCGCAGGAGGTCGGCCCAGCCGATGATCCCGCCGCGGGTGTCGATGGCGGCGACGTCGAGCCACCCGTCGTCGAGCTGGGCGTCGGGGAACAGGACCACCCCGCCGGGCAGCCGCCCGCAGTTGGCGATGAGCACCGTGCGGGCGTTGAACGAGGAGCTCTCCCGGGACTCGCCGAGCTCCAGGGTGGCGTTCATCTTGGGGCCCAGCAGGTGCTTGGCCCCGCCGACGAAGTAGGCGATCCACCCGATGCGGGCCTTGAGGTCGTCGTCGGCGCCGCCGACCATCTCCGCGTCGAACCCCATGCCGCCGATGACGAGGAAGACGTGCTCGGCGTCCAGCTCGGCGCCGGGCACCTCACCGGACGTGACGTCCGGCGCCTGGCTGTCCTCGGCCGGGGTGGGGGCCACCTCTCTGCGGCCGGCGGCCTCGCGGTAGACGTCGTCCTGCGGCTCCTCCTCGGCCCGTGGCCGGTCGATCCGGAGCCACCCGAGGTCCATGGGCCGGTCCCGGCCGGTGAGGGCGGTGGTGACCATGTCGCGGTAGCCGGTGAGGGGGAGGTCGAGGTTGCGGGCCAGCAGGTTGCCGGTGCCGAGCGCCAGCACGCCCATCGGGACCTCGGTGCCCGCGAGGCCCTCCGCGACCGCCCGGACGGTCCCGTCGCCGCCGGCCGCGATGACCACCGACGCACCCTGCTCCAGAGCGGTGCGGACCTGGCCGACACCGGGGTCCTCGACCGTCGTCTCCAGCCACAGCGGCTCAGGAAGCCCGGAGTCCGCGGCGACCTCGGCCACGAGGCTGCGCAGGCGAGCACCGTCGGTGCCCTTGGAGGGGTTGAAGACGACGGCGGGCGGGCCGACGGGCCCGTCACCCCGCGCGGTCGGGGGGTCGTCGTGGGAGAAGGACGGGGTGCGCCGCTTGAGCGCGCGCCACACCACCAGGCCCAGCACCAGGCCGGCGACGGCGACGACGAGCGCGATGACGGCGACCCACTGTTCCCAACTCACGTCCCGAACCGTACTGGCTGGTCACCCGACCTGCGCACGCGGCGCCGGCTACGCGTCCTCGGCGTGGAGCCGCGGGATCCTCTCAGGGCCGCCCCGCACGCCGACCTTGCCGGCGTAGAAGGCGCGGATCGTGTCCAAGTCGGCCCTGACGTCACCGGTCATCGACAGGGTGGGGCCCAGGCCGGCGGTCATGACGCGCCGGTCGACGTAGCCCAGGGTGACGGTCATGCCGGTCTCGCGGGCGATCCGGTAGAAGCCCGACTTCCAGTACTCCCGCGCCGAGCGGCTGCCCTCCGGGGTGATGACGAGGTAGCTGGGCCCGCTCGTGCGCACCTGGTTGACGAGCTCGTCGACCAGACCGGCCGGGTTGTCCCGGTGCACCGGGATGCCGCCGAGCGCCCGCATGAGCGGGCCGAACGGCGCCTTGAACAGGCTGTTCTTCCCCAGCCAGCGGACGTTGACACCCCAGTTCCAGGACAGCGCGAGCATGAGGACGAAGTCCCAGTTCGACGTGTGCGGCACCCCCAGGAGAATCCCGCTGCCGGGCGGCGGTGGTGTCGGGTCGGGCGACCAGCGGCTCACCCGCCAGTAGGCCCGGGCGAGGGCACGGCGAATCCTCATCCGCCAGAGACTAGCCAGCCGGAGGGCGGAACTCGTCACGACGTCGGCGACACGCGCACGACACGCCGCGGGCGGGGCCGTGCGCGGTGGGGGCCGGACGTGGAGGCTGGTTCCGACGGGGTGTGGCCCGGGCACGGGCACCGGTGCCGCTCACATGAGGCGGGGCCCCGGCCCGGATAGGCTCGGACGCGTGATCGATCTCAGAGCCATGCGCGAGGACCCCGACGCCGTCCGTGCCAGCCAGCGTGCCCGGAACGAGGACCCGGGGCTCGTGGACCGCGCGCTCGTGGCCGACGAGCGTCGGCGGTCCGCGCTCACGGCCTTCGAGCAGCTCCGCTCGGAGCAGAAGGAGGTCAGCCGGTCCGTCGGCAAGGCCGCAGCCGACGAGCGGCCGGCCGTGCTGGCCCGCGCGAAGGAGCTCGCCGAGCGGGTGAAGGCGGCCGAGCGGGACGCCGCCGCTGCCGCCGAGGAGGCCGAGGCCGTCGTGCGTCAGCTGTCCAACGTCGTCATCGACGGCGTCCCGCCGGGCGGCGAGGAGGACTTCGTCGTGCTGCGCACCGAGGGGGAGCGCCGTGAGCTCGAGCGGGTGCGCGACCACCTCGAGCTCGGCGAGGGGCTCGCCGCCATCGACGTCAAGCGCGGCGCGAAGGTCTCCGGGGCTCGCTTCTACTTCCTCACCGGCGTCGGCGCCCGGCTCGAGCTCGCGCTGCTCAACGCGGCGATGGACCAGGCGCTCGCGGCCGGCTTCACGCCGATGATCACCCCGACGCTCGTCACCCCCGGCGTCATGGCCGGCACCGGGTTCCTCGGGGCCCACGCCGACGAGGTCTACCACCTGCCCACCGACGACCTGTACCTCACCGGGACCTCGGAGGTGGCGCTCGCCGGCTACCACGCCGACGAGATCCTCGACCTGTCGGACGGGCCGCTGCGCTACGCGGGCTGGTCGACCTGCTACCGCCGGGAGGCCGGCTCCTACGGCAAGGACACCCGCGGCATCATCCGCGTCCACCAGTTCAACAAGGTGGAGATGTTCAGCTACACCACCCAGGACGACGCGCAGGACGAGCACGAGCGGCTGCTCGCCTGGGAGGAGGAGATGCTCGCGAAGGTCGAGCTGCCCTACCGCGTCATCGACGTCGCCGCGGGTGACCTCGGTGCGCCGGCGGCGCGCAAGTTCGACTGCGAGGCGTGGCTGCCCAGCCAGCAGCGCTACATGGAGGTGACGTCGACCTCGAACTGCACGACGTTCCAGGCCCGGCGCCTCGGCGTCAGGCACCGCGGGTCGGCCGGCAACGAGCCGGTCGCCACCCTCAACGGCACGCTCGCGACGACACGCTGGCTGGTCGCGATCCTGGAGAACCACCAGCTCCCGGACGGCTCGGTGCGCGTCCCGGAGGGGCTGCGTCCCTACCTCGGAGGGCTGGAGGTCCTCTCCCCGGTGGACGGCCGATGACCCTCACCGCCGACTCCGTCCGCGAGCACCTGCCGGCCGCGTTCCCGCCGGCGGGCCCGGACCTGCTCGTGGCCCTGGACATCGACGGCACCCTCATCGACCACGAGCAGCGGATGACGACGGCGGTGCGCGAGATCGTCGGTGCGCTGCGGGACTCGGGTGCGCGGGTGGTGCTCTCCACCGGACGGTCGGTGTCCGCCGTCGTGCCGATCCTCGAGGAGCTCGGGCTCAGGCACGGCTGGGCCGTCTGCTCCAACGGGGCCGTGTGCCTGCGGCTGGATCCCGACCTCGACGGCGGCTACGAGATCAGCGACGTCGTCACCTTCGACCCCGAGCCGGCGCTGCGGCTGCTGCGCGAGGAGCTGCCCGACGGCCTGTTCGCCGTCGAGGACCTCGGCCGCGGGTTCAAGGTGAGCAGCCCCTTCCCGCTCGGCGAGCTGAGCGGGGAGGTGACGGTGGTCGACTTCGAGGAGCTGTGCGCTGCGCCGGCGAGTCGCGTGACGATGCGCGCACCGCACCTGTCGGCCGAGGACTTCCACGCGCTCGTCGAGCGGGTGGGCCTGCACGGGGTCTCCTACGCCGTCGGCTGGACCGCCTGGCTCGACCTGGCGCCCGACGGCGTGTCCAAGGCGAGCGCCCTGGACATGCTGCGCGAGCGCACCGGTGTCGCCGCGGGCGCCACCGTCGCGGTGGGGGACGGACGCAACGACGTCGAGATGCTCCGGTGGGCAGGCCTGGGCGTCGCCATGGGAGGCGCGGACGACGTCACCCGGGCCGCCGCGGACCTCGTCACCGGGTCCGTCCACGAGGACGGTGTCGTCCCGGTCCTCCAGGCGCTCCTTCGCACGTGACCAGATCGTTACCGCAGTTGCGCCTGAAATCCTTGCAGAAACCGCCAACAACCGCTTGATTGGTGAGGCGGACACATGGTGTGCGCGTTACCGACGACGGTGTGGAGGAGATCGATGAGGATTCGTAAGCAGCGACGGGCCGGGACGCTCGCGGCGGGTGCCGCGGCCCTGGCTCTTGTCCTGGCCGCCTGTGGCGGCGCTGACGACCTCGGCGGCGGGGGCGGCGGGGGCGGCGGTGGTGGCGACGACGCCACGAGCGAGACCGACTGCGCCGACTTCGAGGAGTACGGCACCTTCGAGGGTGAGAGCGTCACCCTCTTCACCTCGATCAGGGAGGTCGAGGCCGACCAGATGCAGGACTCCTTCGAGGAGTTCACCGAGTGCACCGGCATCGAGGTCACCCACAACGGCTCCGGTGAGTTCGAGCAGCAGCTCGTCGTCCAGGCCGAGGGCGGCAACGCTCCGGACCTCGCGGCGATCCCGCAGCCCGGCCTGCTCGAGCGCATGGTGCGCGACGGACACGTCCTGCCCGCACCCGACGCCGTCGAGGCGAACGTCGACGAGGGCTGGACCGAGGACTGGAAGGCCTACGGCACCGTCGACGGCGAGTTCTACGCCGCCCCGATGCTCTCCTCGGTGAAGTCCTTCGTCTGGTACTCCCCGTCGCTGTTCGAGGAGAGCGGCTACGAGATCCCCGAGACGTGGGAGGACCTCATGGCCCTCACCGAGCAGATCGCCGCGGACCACGGCTCCGACACGGTCAAGCCCTGGTGCGCCGGCATCGAGTCCGGCGGCGCCACCGGCTGGCCCGCCACCGACTGGATCGAGGACCTCGTCCTGCGGACCGGCGGCGGCGACGTCTACGACCAGTGGGTCGCGCACGAGATCCCCTTCAACGACCCGCAGATCGCCGAGGCCGTCGAGGCCGTCGGCGCGATCCTCAAGAACGACGACTACGTCAACGGTGGCATCGGCGACTCCCGCTCGATCGCGACGACGTCCTTCAACGACGGTGGCCTGCCGATCCTCGAGGGCAACTGCTTCCTGCACCGCCAGGCCTCCTTCTACGAGGCGCAGTGGCCCGAGGGGACCGACGTCAGCCCCGAGGGTGACGTCTTCGCCTTCCCGCTGCCGGGCGAGGCGGCCGGTGAGGTCCCGCTGCTCGTCGGTGGCGAGTTCGTCGCGGCGTTCAACGACCGGGAGGCCACCCAGGCCGTCCAGACGTTCATGTCCTCCGCGGACTGGGCCAACACCCGCGTCGAGATCGGCGGCGTGACGTCGGCGAACCTCGGTGTGGACCCCGAGCTCGCGACGTCCGACGTGCTGCGCCAGGCCATCGAGCTGTTCCAGCAGGAGGGGACCGTGGTCCGCTTCGACGGCTCGGACCTCATGCCCTCCGAGGTGGGCGCCGGTGCGTTCTGGACCGGGATGGTCGACTGGATCAACGGCAGCGACACCCAGTCGGTGCTCGACGGCATCGAGGCCGCCTGGCCGGCGAGCTGACGACCACGACTCACGGGCGGGGGCGCGGCACTGCCGGGTCCCCGCCCGGGTCTCGTTGACGGGAGCTGATAACCGTGGACTTCTTCCTCTACTCCAAGTTCGGCCAGATGATCCTGGCCGTCGTGGTCTTCCTCGTCGTCATCGCAGTGATCCTCGGCCTCGCCCGCCTCGCCGACCGGGTGGCCGGCCGCACGCGGACGTGGTGGATGGTGCTGTTCTTCGGCGGCCCGGCACTGGCCCTTCTCGGTGTCGGCCTCATCTACCCCGCGATCCGGACGACGCTGATGTCGTTCATGGACCGCACCAGCCAGACGTGGGTCGGCTTCGCCAACTACGACTGGGTCTTCTCCAACCCGGACTCGCTGCAGGCCTTCATCAACACCTTCTGGTGGGTGGTGCTCGTGCCCACCGTCGCCACCGGTGTCGGCCTGCTCTACGCGATCATCATCGACCAGTCACGTTTCGAGAAGGTCGCCAAGACGCTGCTCTTCATGCCGATGGCCATCTCCTTCGTCGGGGCCGGCATCATCTGGAAGTTCGTCTACGAGTACCGCGGCGCCGCGCAGGAGCAGATCGGCCTGCTCAACGCGATCCTCGTGGGCCTGGGCTTCGAGCCGCTGCGGTTCCTCCAGGACTCGCCGTGGAACACCTTCTTCCTCATCGCCGTGATGATCTGGATCCAGGCCGGTTTCGCCATGGTGCTGCTGTCGGCGGCGATCAAGGCCATCCCGGCGGACATCGTCGAGGCCGCCCGCCTCGACGGCGTCAGCGCCTGGCAGATGTTCCGGAGCATCACGGTGCCGAGCGTGCGGCCCACCCTCGTCGTCGTCGTCACGACGATCACGATCGCCACGCTGAAGATCTTCGACATCCCGCGGACCATGACCGGTGCGCGGTTCGACACCCAGGTGCTGGCGAACATGATGTACGACCAGTCCTTCACCTTCGGCAACGCGGGGACCGGATCGGCGCTCGCCGTCGTCATCTTCATCCTCGTCATCCCCATCGTCGTGTTCAACGTGCGACAGATGATCAAGAACCGGGAGGTACGGGGAGCATGAGCGTCACACCTGCCAACCCGGCGATCGCCGAGCCCGGCCGTGCGCGGTCGCTGCCCGACCCGATCGCTCCGCGACGCTCGTCGTCGAGCCGGGCGAAGGCGATGCTCACGTCGCGGGTCGGCTCCGTCGTCGCGATCGTCATCGCCCTCCTGTGGACCGTGCCCATCATCGGCATGCTCCTCAGCTCCGTCCGGCCGGAGTCGGACATCCGCACCTCCGGGTGGTGGACGTTCTTCACCAACCCGACGTTCACGATGGAGAACTACCAGGAGGTGCTGTTCGGGCGGGCCTCCTCCGGCGCGCTGTCGAACTTCTTCGTCAACTCGGTGGTCATCACCGTGCCCGCGACGGTCATCCCGCTCGTGGTCGCGACGATGGCGGCCTACGCGTTCTCGGTGCTGCAGTGGCGGGGGAGGGACACGGTGTTCATCGCCGTCTTCGCCCTGCAGATCGTGCCGCTGCAGATGGCGCTCATCCCGCTGCTGCGGATCTTCTCCGGCTCGGCCATCGGCGAGGCCTTCCCGTACCTCGCCGTGTGGTTCGCCCACGCCTGCTTCGCCATGCCGCTCGCGACGTTCCTCCTGCACAACTTCATGTCGGAGATCCCTCGCGAGCTCATCGAGGCGGCCCGGGTGGACGGCGCCGGGCACACGACCGTCTTCCTCCGCGTCATGCTCCCGCTGCTGGTGCCGGCGATCGCGTCCTTCGCGATCTTCCAGTTCCTGTGGGTGTGGAACGACCTGCTCGTGGGTCTGACGTTCACGGGCGGGAACAACGCGGTCCAGCCGCTCACCGCCCGGTTGGCCGAGATGGCCGGCTCCCGCGGCCAGGACTGGCACCTGCTGACGGCGGGCGCCTTCGTCTCGATAATCGTGCCGATCGTCGTGTTCCTCTCCCTGCAGAAGTACTTCGTCCGCGGGCTCCTCGCGGGCTCGGTCAAGGGCTGACCGCCGGTGCGCCGCCCGGGCCCCCTGGGCGGCGCACTCGCGGGAGGACCGGGCGCGCTCGCCGGCCGCGCGCGGCCGGCAGGTGGACGGGTGCCGGTAGCGTTGGCGCCGTGCGATCAAGGAGGACGACGACGATGGCCTGGCTCGGTACCGCTTCACACGCGCGCTGGCTCGAGGACGAGGCACGCGCGCTGCTCGACTTCGCCCGGGCAGCCGCCGTCCCGCAGGGCTTCGGCTACCTCGACGCCGAGGGGCGGCTCGACCCGTCGCGCCCGGTCGAGCTGTGGATCACCTGCCGGATGACCCACTGCTTCTCGCTCGGGGCGCTCCTCGGGATCCCGGGGGCGGGCTCGCTCGCGGACCACGGTGTGCGGGCGCTGGCCACCCACCTGCGCGACACCGAGCACGGCGGCTGGTTCTCCGCCGTCGGGCCGGACGGCCCGGTGAACGACGCGAAGGAGGCCTACGCGCACGCCTTCGTCGTGCTGGCCACGTCCTCGGCGACCGCGGCCGACCGCCCCGGGGCACGTGAGCTGCTGGACGAGGCACTGCAGGTCAGCGAGCAGCGGTTCTGGCGGGAGGACGAGGGCGCCGCGCTGGAGGCGTGGGACCGCGCGTTCACCGAGGCGGAGGCGTACCGCGGCGTCAACGCCAACATGCACACGGTGGAGTCCTACCTCGCCGCGGCGGACGTCACGGGTGAGGACGTGTGGCTCGACCGGGCGCTGACCATCACGCGCCGGGTCCTCGACGGGTACGCGCGCGAGTACGACTGGCGGATCCCCGAGCACTTCTCGGCGACCTGGGAGCCGCTCCTCGACTACAACGACGACGACCGCGCCCACCAGTTCCGGCCCTTCGGCGCGACCGTGGGCCACTGGCTGGAGTGGGCCCGACTGGCACTGCACCTGCGCGAGGGGCTCGTGGCGCGGGGCAGGAGCACCGAGGGCTGGCTGCTCGAGGCTGCCCGCGAGCTCTTCGCGCGGGCGGTCGCCGACGGCTGGGCCGTCGACGGCGAGGACGGCTTCGTCTACACCGTGGACTTCGCCGGTGAGCCGGTGGTGCACGAGCGGATGCACTGGGTGGTGTGCGAGGCGGTGGCCGCCGCCGCGGCGCTCGAGTCCGCCACGGGGGAGGAGCAGTACGCCGAGTGGTACCAGCGTGCCTGGGACTACGCGGCCACCCACCTCATCGAGCGCCCCGGTGCGTGGCGTCACGAGCTGGACGCCACCAACACCCCCAGTGCGCGGACGTGGCCCGGCAAACCGGACACCTACCACGCGCTGCAGGCGACGCTCGTCCCGCGCCTACCCCTGGCCCCGGCCCTCGCCCCCGCCCTGGCCCGCGGCCTCCTCGACGTCCGCCACCCCATGCCCTAGCGAGGCGCGGAGGCGGCCCCACTCCACCGACGGCTGGAACGTGTGTGCGCCGCTCACCCCGTGACGAGCAGCAGCTTGCCGAAGACCTCACCGGAGTCGAGGAGCTCGTGGGCGCGCTGGGCGTCCGCGAGCGGCAGGCGCTGGTGGACGACGGCGCGCACCCGCCCGTCCTCGAGCATCGGCCAGACGTGCTCGCGCACCGCGGCGACGATCCGTGCCTTCTCCTCCAGCGGTCGGCTGCGCAGCGTCGTGCCGTGGACGCTCGCGCGCTTCGCCATGAGCGACAGGAGGTCGAGCTCGGCCCGGCGCCCACGCTGGGTCCCGATGACGACGAGCCGTCCCCCGGTCGCGAGCATCGTGGTGTTGTCGGCGAGCCCGCCGGCACCGAGGACGTCGAGGACGACGTCGACGCCCCTGCCGTCGGTGGCCTCGGCGACGGCGGCCGGCACGTCCCCTCGGTAGTCGATCGCGACGTCGGCGCCCAGCTCCTCGCAGCGTGCCGCCCGCTCCGTGCCGCGTGCCGTTGTCAGGACGCGGGCGCCGAGGGCACGACCGAGCTGGATCGCCACCGACCCGACGCCGCCCGAGCCGCCGTGGACCAGGACCGTCTCGCCCGCGGACAGGCGACCGACGTCGACGAGGTTCGACCAGGCCGTGCAGAGGGCCTCGGGCAGCGCGGCGGCGTCGACGAGGTCGAGCCGTGAGGGCGCCGGCAGCAGCTGACCGGCAGGCACCACGGTCCGCTCCGCGTACCCACCGCCCGCGAGCAGCGCGCACACCCGGTCGCCGACCTGCCACCCCGTGACGCCCTCACCCACCGACCGGACGGTGCCGGAGATCTCCAGCCCGATGACGTCGCTCGCGCCCGGCGGGGGAGGGTAGTGGCCCGCTCGCTGGAGCAGGTCGGCCCGGTTGACCCCCGCGGCGGCGACGTCGACGACGACCTCGCCGTGCCCGGGCGCGGGGTCGGGGACCTCGCCGAGCTCGAGACGCTGGTCAGGTGTGACGGTGATGGCGCGCATCCCTCATGCCTACCGCATCGCCGCGTGCGGCGCTGCGTAGACTGGGCGCGCCGTGCGCCGGGAGGCTCGCGGCTGGGAGGGCTGACAGAGCGGCCGAATGTGACGGTCTTGAAAACCGTTGTGGGGCAACCCACCAAGGGTTCGAATCCCTTGCCCTCCGCCAGGTCCAGCCAGGCGCCCGACGCCTGGACGTCTCCCACCGGCAGGTCGGGGAACAACCCGGACGGGTACGTTGTTGTCTCTTCAACTGACCCTCGTCCTCAGGAGCACTCAATGGCACGCATCGTGATCTTCGGCGGCACCGGCTACTCCGGTGGCAACATCGCGCGGGAGGCGGTGGCACGCGGCCACGAGGTCGTCTCCTACTCGCGCACCGCACCGACCGAGCCGCTGGCCGGGGTGGAGTACCGGACGGGCTCGATGGCGGACCCGGCCGTCGTGGACGCCGCCGCGCAGGGTGCCGACCAGCTCGTCGTCGCGCTCAAGGCCGAGGACGTGGACGGCGAGCCGATGGTCGAGCGGGTGCCGGCGCTCGTCGACGCCGCGCGGAGGCACGGCGCCCGGCTCTCGTTCGTCGGTGGCGCTGCCTCGTCACTCGTCGCCGAGGGTGGGCCGCGGCTGCTCGACACCCCCGACTTCCGTGAGGAGTGGAGGCCCGAGGCGACGGCGCACGCCGCGGTGCTCGACGCCATGCGCGGGGCGCCCGAGGACCTCGACTGGTTCTACGTCAGCCCGGCAGCGCTCTACGGCTCCTTCGCGCCCGGTGAGACGACCGGCAGCTACCGCACCGGCGGCGACGTCCTGGTGACCAAGGAGGACGGCTCGTCCGAGATCTCCGGCACCGACCTTGCCACGGCCTACGTCGACGAGATCGAGTCGGGCGCGAACCCGCGCCGGCGCTTCACGGTCGGTCACTGACTCGACGTGCCTCGACCGGCTCAGCGGCCGGTGGTGGAGAAGTGCTGGTAGTCCTTGGGACTGCTCCAGGCCCCGCCCCAGCTCCAGCCGCGTGCCGCGAAGGCGCGCACGACCTTGTCGCCGGCGTGGATCATCCCGGCGGCGTCGCGCGACCGGTCGGTGTACGGGGCACCGGCGGGCGGCGCCACCGTCGTGCTCGTGACGTACGGGTTGACGAGCGGGTTGACGTCGATCGCGCGGCCGTAGGCGTGCTCGGAGTAGGACGAGCCGCCGGTGACGGCGCGGCAGTTGAACGCGCTGGTGTTGTTCGCCGCCATGCTCGCGTCGTCGTCGGCGCCGTACTCGGCCACCGGCACCATCCGGTGGATGGGGAACCGTGCGTCGTAGAGGTCCTCGAGGATGGCGGCGACGTCGCCCGCGAGCGCGGCGGCCACCACCACGCGCCCGGTGCGCACGTTCCCGTCGTCGTCCCAGTGGGTGGCCACCACGGTGCGGAGCGCCGACGGCGGCACGGGGCAGCCCGGGCGCCACGACGCCCCGAGGTCGGCGGCGGTGACCGCGACGACCGAGGCCCGGAACGCCGGGAGTCGCCGCACCCCGAGGGTGTCGTCCCCGTCGCCGTCCCAGTCACCGACGACGACCTCGTCGGTGGCGCGGCCGTAGACGAGGGACAGGTCCGCGTCCCCGGCGGCGATGCTGTTCTTGACGAAGTACGCCGCACCCCGACGGACCGCGAACGTGTCGTCCCCGTCGCCGTCCCAGTCACCGGCCAGCGTGACGTCCTCCGCCCGGCCGTAGCCGACCACCTCGTCGGCGCTGCCGGGCCCGATCGAGTTCTTCACGTAGTACGTCGATCCGCGACGCACCGCGAAGGTGTCCTCACCGTCGCCGTCCCAGTCGCCCACGACCACCTGGTCACCGGCGCGGCCGTACGTCACCACCTGGTCCGCCGGCCCGCCGGCCAGCTCGTTCCTCACGTGGTACTCCGCGCCCCTGCGCACCGCCAGGGTGTCCCGGCCGTCGCCGTCCCAGTCCCCGACCAGCACGACGTCACCAGGGCGGCCGTAGACGACCTCGTGCTCGGCGACGCCGCCCCGCGGCTCGTTGGACACGTAGAACGCGTTGCCGCGGCGGACGGTGATGGAGTCCGTGCCGTCGCCGTCCCAGTCCCCGATGAGGACCTCGTCGGTGAACTTGCCGTACACGAACACGTGCTCGGCGGTGCCGTCCCACGAGTCGTTGAGGAAGAAGCCGGCGTCGGTCTGCGCCACCGCGCCGCCGGCCAGTGGGCCGGCCACGAGCGCCGCCGCTGCGCCGAGGCACACCAGGCCGGTCGTCGATCTGGTCGTCGTGCGCATCGTCGTCGTCCCCTCGTCGAGTCGCGGGTCAGAGCACCTCACCGGTGACCGCGTCCACCCGGACGTCGGTGCTGGCGCCGTCCGTGGTGCGCAGCTCGACGTCCCACACGACCGTGCCGTCGTCCTCGTCGAGGTCGAGCTCCTCCACCGTCCCGCCCATCTCCTGGGCGGCGGTGAGAGCCGCCTCGGAGGCCCCGACAGCCACCTCGTCCAGCAGGCGCCGGTCCTCGTCGTCCAGGTCCTCGGTCTCGCCCTCGCGGACGACGGCGTTGCCGTCCGGGGACACGTAGACCTCCACCTGCTCCTGCCCGACGGCGACGCTCACCTGCCACAGCTCCTCGCCGTCGTCGTCGGAGCGGTCCACCTCGAAGGCTTGGCCGTCGAGCTCCTCGGCCGCGGTGCTCAGCGCGTTGGCGGCGCCGTCCTCACCCGGGATGGGGAGGGGGGACTGGTCCTCGCCCGGTGTCATCTCGGGGTTGTCGGGCTCGCGGTCGGTGACGATGCCCTCGCTCGTGGGGGCCGCGTCCTCGGGCGCGTCGTCCGCGCTCGTGCAGCCGACGACGAGTCCCGTGGTCAGGGCGAGGATCGCGCACACACGTGTCCCGTGTCTCATCCCCCATGCCTATCAGCGCGCCCCACCGGCCGCACCCGGGGGCGGGTGTCAGCGCCGGCGGCGGTCCCCGCCGAGCCACGACCGCAGCACCGCGTAGAGGATCGCGGCCACGACGAGCACGACGACGAGCCGCACGAGGAGCCACACGGCCGAGAAGAGGGCTCCCACGAGCCACCACGCGAGGACGACGACCGCGATGACGAGCAGGATCGTGAGGAGGTCGTTGCGCCGCATCCGGGAAGTCTCCCATGCGGTCGCGGGACGGACGGAACCGGGCACGGTGCTCCGGGCCGGGCATGATGGTCGGCGTGCAGGACGCCCCGGAGACCCAGTCACTCGTCCGACGGTCGGCGGCAGTGCTGCGCCTCGGATCCCTCCTCCTGGGGGCCGGGGCCGGCTCCTACCGCGTGAAGGACTCGATGCGGCGGGCGGCCGTCGCGCTCGGGCTGCACCACCACCGCGCGCAGGTGACGCTCACCGAGATCACCACGACGGCCCACGACGGCGAGCGCGTGCGCACGGAGGTCATCGAGCAGCGGCGGGTCGGGGTGAACGCCGACCGGATCGACGGGATCGCCGGCGTCGTCAACCAGCTCGGTCCCGGCGCGGGCGTCGCGGACCTCGAGGAGGCCCTGGACCGGGTGGAGCGCACACCGCCGCGGTACGGCACGGTGCTCAACGTCCTCGCCGTGGCGCTGGCCTGCGCCGCGTTCGCGTTCCTCAACAACGGCGGGCCGATCGTGTGCGCGGCGGTGCTGGTCGCCGCAGGCCTGGGTCAGACGGCCCGGCGTCGGCTGCAGCACGCGCAGCTCAACACCTTCGCCGTGACGGCACTCGCGGCGGCACTCTCGAGTGCCGTCTACGTCGGCATCGTCCTCGGCCTCGAGGAGCTCGGCCGCGCCGACACCTCCCACGAGGCGGGCCTCATCTCGGCCGTCCTCTACCTCGTCCCCGGGTTCCCGCTCGTCACCGGCGTCCTCGACCTCGTCCGTCTCGACCTGTCCGCCGGTGTGGCCCGGCTCGCCTACGTCACCGTCACGCTGCTGTCCGCGGGCATGAGCGTGTGGGCGGTCACCTGGCTGGCGGCGCTCGAGCTCGACGGGAGGCCGACGACGGCGCTCGCCGGGCCGGTCCTCCTCGTCCTGCGGGTGGTGGCCAGCGCCGTCGCCGCCGGCGGGTTCGCGGTGCTGTTCAACTCCTCGCCCCGCGCGGCCGCGACCGCCGCCCTCATCGGCGGAGTCGCCAACCCCGCGCGGATCTACCTCGTCGAGGCGGGGGTGGCGCCGCAGGCGGCGTCGCTCGCGGCGGCGTGCGTCGTCGGCCTGCTGGCGGCGCTCGTGGCCCGCCGTCGCCGACCCTCGCGGGTGACGTTGTCCGTCCCTGCCGTCGTCATCATGGTGCCGGGCGTCATGGTCTACCGCTCGCTCGTCCACCTCAACGAGGGCGAGGTCGCGGCGGCGCTCGGGAACGGCGTCGAGGCGACGTTCGTCATCATGGGGATCGGCGCTGGGCTCGCGCTGTCCCGCATGCTCACCGACCGCAACTGGGCCTTCGACCGCTGACGACGACGGCGGACCCCCCCGTCCGCCGTCGTCACCCGAGGTGGTACTGGACACAGTGGCTTTGGCTCGGCGCACGCCACCGGGTAGCCTGTCGCGGTACCACCCTTGGAGACGTCGCATAGTCTGGTCTAGTGCGCGGCCCTGCTAAGGCCGTGACGGGGCAACCCGTCCGTGGGTTCAAATCCCACCGTCTCCGCTCTGTGATGTCGCAGGACATCGGCGACAGCCCGGACCCACGCGGTCCGGGCATTGTCGTCTCCGGGAGCCGCTGACGGCCCGGAGCGGCGGGAGGCGCCAGCCCGCTGCTCCACGCCGCCCGGGGCAACTCCCGCTACGCCCTTCGACCGATCCTCCCGAGGGGCGCGACGATCCGGGTCTGACCCCTCGCCGGCCGGGCCGCGTAGGCTGGACCACCGGTGCGTCCCGGCTCTCGAGCCGGGTGCACGGCCCTTGCGGCCCGGTGCAGCGTCCAACAGGAGGCCCTCGTGAAGGTGTCGGCACGGTCGGCGGTCCCCCCGTTCCAGGTCATGTCGATCCTCGACCGCGTCGCCGAGCTCCGCGCGCAGGGCCGTGACGTCATCTCGCTGTGCGCGGGCGAGCCCTCCGGTGGGGCGCCCCGGGACGTCCGTCGTCTCGCGGTGGAGGCGCACGGGTCCGGCGGGGCCCTCGGGTACACGAGCGCGCTGGGTCTGCGCCCGCTGCGCGCGGCGATCGCCGGCCACTACCGCACCTGGTACGGGCTGGAGGTCCCACCCGAGCGGGTGGCGGTGACGACCGGATCCTCGGGCGCGTTCGTGCTCGCGTTCCTCGCCGCCTTCGACCCGGGCGACGTCGTCGTCCTGGCCCGCCCCGGGTACCCGGCCTACCGCAACATCCTCACCGCCCTCGGCTGCCGCGTGGTCGAGGTCGACTGCGGCGCGGAGGTCGGGTTCCAGCCGACCCCTGCACTGCTCGACGCCGTGCGGGCCGAGCACGGGAGGGTCGCCGGCCTCGTGGTCGCCTCCCCGGCCAACCCCACCGGCACGATGATCGACCGCGACCGGATGACGAGCCTGGTGAGCTGGTGCGTGGCGCACGACGTCCGCCTGGTGAGCGACGAGATCTACCACGGCGTGACGTACCCGCCCGACCACTCCGGCCCGGACGCCCGCGGCGTGTGTGCCTGGGACGTCCCGGGCGCCGCGGAGACCGCCGTCGTCGTCTCGTCGTTCTCCAAGTACTGGGGCATGACCGGGTGGCGCCTCGGCTGGGCCCTCCTGCCCGAAGACCTGACGACGGCGGTGGACGCGCTGGCAGGCAACGTCGCGCTGTGCCCGCCGGCACCGGCGCAGCACGCCGCGCTGGGCGCCTTCTCCGCGGCCAGCTACGCCGAGGCCGACGAGCGCGTGGCCGACCTGCGGTCCACGCGACGCGTGCTCCTCGAGCGGGTTCCCGAGCTCGGCTGGGGGCCGGTCGCGCCCGCCGACGGCGCCTTCTACCTCTACGCGGGTCTCCCGCCGGGCACCTCGTCGCTGCAGTGGTGCGCCGACCTGCTGGAGTCCGAGGGCGTGGCCCTGGTCCCCGGCGTCGACTTCGACGGCGCCCACGGCCAGGAGTACGTGCGGCTGTCCTTCGCGGCGGGCGCACAGGCGGTGGAGGAAGCCGTCGAGCGCATCCTGCGCTTCCAGGGCTGAGGATCCGCGCGCCGGCGCCGCGTGCGCGAGACGATGGCCGCATGACCGACACCACCCGTGCGTGGCTCCGCACGCTCCGTGCGCTCACCGGCACCCCGCCGCCCGTCGAGGAGCCACTGCCCGACGACCCTGTCGCCCTGTTCCTCGGCTGGCTCGAGGTCGCCGTCGCCGCCGGGGTGCCCGAGCCGCACGTCATGACGCTCGCGACCGTCGACGCCGACGGGGTACCCGACGCGCGGGCGCTCATCCTCAAGGACGTCGACGAGCGGGGCTGGGCCTTCTCCACGACGGCGTCGAGCAGGAAGGGTGCCCAGCTCTCGGCGGCCCCCGAGGCCGCCCTGGCGTTCTGGTGGCAACCGCAGGCCCGGGCGGTCCGCGTGCGTGGACCGGTGGTCCAGGCGACGCGCGAGGAGAGCGAGGCGGACCTGCACGCGCGCAGCCCCGCGGCGCAGGCCTCGGTCGCCCCGGGGGACTGGACCCTGTGGCGCGTCCGGCCGACCAGGGTGGAGTTCTGGCAGGGGGCGCCCGACCGGAACCATCTGCGGATCGTCTACCTCCGGTCGGGGGACGGGTGGTCCCTCGCCCGGTCCTTCACGGTCGGCTGAGGAGCGCACGCGTCGGCGTGCCGCCTGCGCGCACGTGGGTGCTCGGCGGCCACGTGGCAGAACTCACGCCGCGCGGACCGCCCCCGGGATTTTCACGGTCGGCCTCGGGCGGCTATGCTCGACGTCGGTCCTCCGGGACCGTGCGCCCGTAGCTCAATGGATAGAGCATCTGACTACGGATCAGAAGGTTGGGGGTTCGAGTCCCTCCGGGCGCGCTCGTTGAGACAGCGACGAGACGGCTCCACACCGGTGAAGATCGGCGTGGAGCCGTTCTCGTTGGTGCCCACGGCCGCCTCTCGAGAGGACGCGGAGTGCCGCGTCTGGGAAAGTTGAGCGAGGTGGAACCGAGAGGAAGCAGCAGCCCGACCCACGCCGAAGGGATCCGGACCATGAGCACCGTGGTCGAGGTCACCGCCGTCCTGAGCCGCACCACCAGGGCGTGACGACCGATGGACACCTACGACAGCGCCGTCAGGCTCGCGCGCGCCGTCCGCACCGGCGACTTCCTCGTCGGCGTCGACCGGACCGGTGAGCACCTGGTCGAGGTCCGCGACGTCTCCCACGACCGCGGGCAGGTCACCATCGTCACCAGCGAGCAGACCGTGACGCTCGACGCCCGTGACGCGGTGCGGGTGGCGCACCCCGACGTGCCCGCCCTCGACCCGACCGAGTCGACCTCCCAGACCAACGCCAGATGAGCGCGCGGCTCAGCGCCGGATGCCGAGACTGTCCGTGCCGTCGCCGTTCCAGTCGCCGACCAGAGTGGTGTCCTCGCTGCGCCCGTACGTCACGACGACGTCCGCGTTCCCGCCGCTCATGGCGTTCTTGACGTAGTACGTGCGGTCCCGGCGCACGGTCAGGGTGTCCCTGCCGTCCGCGTCCCAGTCGCCGACGTACACGTCGTCAGCGGGCCGGCCGTAGTGGACGACCTGGTCGGCGGCCCCGCCGCTGAGGGAGTTCTTGACGTGGTACTCGGCGCCGCGGCGCACGGCGAAGGTGTCCACACCGTCCCCGTCCCAGTCCCCGACGAGGATGTCGTCGCCCGTCCGGCCGTAGTGGATCACGTGGTCCGCCGCTCCGCCGCTCACGGAGTTCTTGACGTGGTACTCGGAGCCGCGGCGCACGGCGAAGGTGTCCACACCGTCCCCGTCCCAGTCGCCGACGTACACCTTGTCACCGGGGCGGCCGTAGTCGATCGCGCGGGTCGGGTCGCCCGCGTCGTTGGTGTCCCGGATGGAGAAGGTCCGGCCCACCCGGCTGGCGATGGTGTCCTTGCCGTCGCCGTCCCAGTCGCCGACGTAGCTCCGGCCGGCCGTGGTGCCGTACCGGAAGATGTAGGTGGCGCGGCCCGTGACGTCGTCGGTCAGGTGGTACTCGTCGCCTGTCCCGCCGACTCCGCCGTCGTCGAGCAGAACCGGCTCCGAGCGCACCGCGGACGTGGGGCCGGGACGCAGGTGCTGCGTGATCTCGCGGTCCATGATGCCGGCGAACTGACCACCGCGGATGTGCCCGACGCGGGACGGCCAGCTCGCGTCGGTGACGAAGCCCGCCTTCGTGTACCAGGCGAACCCGCCACGCGCGCCCCACACGTTCGAGGTGTACGCCTCGTCCGCCGTGCCGGTGTCGAAGGACACCACCGTCGCGGCCCGGTACGCGGCCGAGAACGACGGGGACGACACCGGTGCACCGCCGTAGGCGATGGCCACTGCGAGGTCGACCGAGTGTGCCTCACCGTGCGCGGGCAGGAAGAACCGGGTGGTCCACTGCGCACCGGAGGAGTAGCCGCCCACGACCACGCGGTCGAGGTCGAGGTCGTACTGCGACCGCAGGTGGGTGATGAGGGCGGAGGACCAGCGCGCCTTGCCCGCTGCGTGCACGACGTCGTACCAGCAGTTGTCGCTGCCGTCACAGCTCGGCCCGGGTGCCTCCGGCGTCACCAGCAGCAGGTTGTGCTTGCGGGCCACCGCCACGAGGCCCGCACTGCCGTCGGCGTCGAGCAGGTGGGTGTGGTTCGGGTTGTCGATCCCGTAGCCGCCGGAGCCGTCGGTGTACACCAGCAGCCCCACGGGCCTCGACCAGTCCAGACCGGACGCGAAGACGTGGTAGCTCGACCGGTACCCGTTCGCCGAGAACGGCACGTCGAGCCGGTCGGTCAGCGGACCACCGGACCCGTCCGTGGAGGCGGCGGACGCCGACACCCCGGCACCGGTCACGACCAGCCCGACGGTGGCGAGCACAGCAAGGACGGCTCGCCCGATGTGGTGATGCACGCGTAGCTCCGGCTGGTCGAGGTGGGGTGGATGACCCTCCCGCGCCGGTCGATCCACCAGGTGGTCGCCCACCGCGAAGGCGAGGCACGGGGCCCGGAGGGGCCCTCCTGTCCCCATCGGCCCGACGTCCGGGCTGATGAGGTTCCGTCGTCCACGTCACACGCTCGACTCGCGTGGAGCTCCGGAGCCGGCGAGCCGGCCCGCGCGACCTGGAACACTGGCGCCATGGCGAGACAGTTCGAGAGCATCTCCGACCGGCACCGGGCCTTCATCGAGGAGCAGCAGATGTTCTTCGTCGGGACCGCCGCACGGGACGGCAGGGTCAACGTCTCCCCGAAGGGCCTGGACTCGCTGCGCGTGGTCGGCGCGAACCGGGTGCTGTGGCTCAACGGGACCGGGAGCGGGAACGAGACGGCGGCCCACCTGCTCGACTCCCCGAGGATGACGCTGATGTTCTGTGCCTTCGCGGGCAAACCGCTCATCCTGCGCCTGTACGGCACGGCCACCACGCTCCACGAGGGCGACCAGGGCTGGGAGGACGCGGTGGCACTCTTCCCGCCGATGGGCAGCGCCCGGAACGTGTTCGACGTCGCCGTCGACCTCGTGCAGACCTCGTGCGGCTTCGGAGTCCCGCTCTACGACTTCGTCGACCAGCGCACCCTCATGGAGTCGTGGGCGGAGAGCCGTGACCGCGAGACGATCCGCGCCTACCAGCAGCAGAAGAACCGGGTGAGCATCGACGGTCTGCCCACCGGTCTGCCGCCGGTCCCCGAGCTGACAGCGGGCCTCGAGGCCCGTCGGTAGGCTGTCGCCCCGTGATGTCAGCACGTGAGGTCGACGTCGTCGTCTTCGACATCCTCGGGACGATGGTCGACGAGCCCGACGGCATCCGGCGCGCCGTCGAAGCGCTGCCGGCAGGGCTCGACGACGCGCGGACCGACGAGCTCGTGGCCGTGTGGCAGGCGCACGTCGACGATCAGCAGCGGCAGATGCTCACCGGTCACCGGCCGTACGCCGCGACCACCGCGGTCGACCTCGAGGCGGCCGCGCACGTCGCCGCGGCCGCCGGAGTCACCGACGGCGAGGCCGTCAGGGCCTTGGCTGCTGCTGCACAGCGGCCGGAGCCCTGGTCCGACACCGTCGCGGCACTGGACCGCATCTCCGCACGGTTCCCGGTGGTCGGCCTGTCCAATGCCGACCGGTCGTCCCTGGTCCGCCTCAACGCCCACGCCGGGCTGCGTTGGCACCTCGTCCTGTCCGCCGAGGACGTGCGGAGCTACAAGCCACGCCCCGAGGTGTACGAGCTCGCGGTCGCGGCCACCGGCACCTCACCCGACCGGCTGCTCATGGTCGCCGCCCACGCGTGGGACCTTCGCGGCGCGCAGGCCATCGGGATGCGGACGGCCTACGTCGAGCGGCCGGTCGGGGACCCGCCCGGACCGACGGACGTGTTCGACGTGACCGCGACGAACCTGGAGGAGCTGGCGACCATCCTCGGTTGCCCCTGACCACACGCCTGGCCCCGTCGCGGTCCGGCGGTCGCCCGCCGTCAGGAAGGGAGCTGGTCACCCACGACCTGGGGCAGGGCCCAGGAGTAGAGCTCGTGCCAGACGGTCCCGAGGCCGGCGGCCGTGACTGCCGCGACGGCGGCACAGCTCAGGACGAAGAGCAGCAGCAGCAGAAGTGCCCGGCGGGTGCCCGGCTCGGCGGTGTCGAGACGGTGGATCACGGCCGTCCCTCCGCGAGCACGCCCCGGAGCACGGTCCGCGAGGTCGCCACCCCGAGCCGGACGAGCAGCACCCCGGCGACGATGCACCCGGCCGTCAGGAGGACGCTCACCGGAGCCGTCACGACGGCGACGCCGACCAGCGGGAGCACGAGCGTGCCGGACAGGGTCACCGAGATGGCCGTGATGACGACGAGCGGAGTCATGATCGTGCGCCGCTGCGCTGCCACCATCGTCGCCTCGGGCATGCCGAGCCTGTCAAGGCTGCGGTAGAGCTCGGCACGGTCCATCACCTCGGCGGCCTGCGTGACGCCGGCCGACGCCGCGACCATGAGGAAGCTGGCCACGACCGTGATGAGGATCCCCGTCTGCACGTCGACGAGAAGCAGCTGGTCTTTCTTGCTGGGCATGTCACCCGCCATCGCCATGGTCGCGACCCCGCTGCCGGCGACGACGGCGACGAAGCACGCCATGACCACGCCGCTGACCTGGCGCCACACGGCCTTGGGCGACTGCGCCATGCTGCGGGCGGCGAGCAGCCGCTCCGGCCGGTCCGCGCGACGTACCTGCCGTCGCGCGAGGACCGACACCACCCACGGCCCGAGGAGGTTGAGGACGCCCAGCGCCGCCCCGAACGCGCCGAGGACGACCGCGACGGCCACGGCAAGGTCGGCGTACTGGCCCTGCATCGCCAGCACGGCGGCAAGGATGACGACGACGCTGACGACGGCCCGCGCCCACCCCACCGTCGGCACGTCCTGCCTGCGCCGCACCCCCAGCGGCGAGATGCTCACCTGCCGCAGCCCGACGACCGCGCTCACCGCCGCGAGCAGCACGACCGCGGCCACGGCGGCCGCCACCGCCCCGGGCGCGAGCCAGAACGCGCGACCGATGGGTTCCCCGCGGAAGTGGATGAGCTGGACGAACGGGCCGGTGACCAGGTAGCCGACGACGCCGACGACGGCGCCCGTCAGGGCCACGGCGGCCGCCTCGAGCACGGTCATCCGGGCGACCGTCGGCGTGCTCGCGCCGAGCAGCCGCAGGGTGGCGAGCCGGTCGTCCCGGCGCCGGGCGGACAGGCGTGCCGCGGCCCCGCCGAGGGAGGCGAGCGGCACGACGAGCAGGACGACGGCGAGTGCCGCGAGGAGCTGGTAGGTCACTGCCAGGTCGTCGTCCCACCGGAGGAAGGACAGCGCGCCGCCGAGGACGACGAGCAGGAGCGTCGTCGTCGCGGCGAAGGCGACGACGGGCAGGAGGAGCACCGCGGAGCGGGCGCTGCCGCGGCGGGCGAGCAGCCAGCTCGTCCGCACCGCCACCCAACCGTTCCGGCCCACGGGTGCGGGCGGGGGACTGGCCCCCGGGGAGGTGGTCGGGTGCGTCGTCGTGCTCATGACCGCTCCACGGTGTCGCCGACGATGCGCCCGTCCCGGAGGCGGATGACGCGCGCACACTGGGCGGCGACGGCGTCGTCGTGGGTGACGACGACCAGCGTGCGCCCGACGGTCGCGTGGAGCAGGGCCTGCATGACGTCGCGCGAAGTGTCGTGGTCCAGGGCTCCGGTCGGCTCGTCGGCGAAGACGACCTCCGCGCCTGTCACCTGGGCACGTGCGATGGCCACGCGCTGGGCCTGGCCGCCGGAGAGCTGGCCGATCCGGCGGTCCTCCATGCCCGCGAGCCCGAGGTGCTGGAGCCACAGCGCCGCGTGGTGCTCCGCGGCCGCACGTCCGACCCCGCGGAGCATGAGCGCCATGGCGACGTTCTCCACGGCGGTGAGCTCTGGGATGAGCAGGCCCTCCTGGAAGACGAAGCCGAGCCGCTCGCGACGCAGGCGGGAGCGCTGCCCGTCGGGAAGGGCGCTCACCTCGATGGGTCCCTGGCTGGTGGACAGGACGACGCGTCCGCTGCTCGGCCGCACGATGCCGGCGAGGCAGTGGAGGAGCGTCGTCTTGCCGGAACCGGACGCTCCCATGATGGCGACCGACTGGCCGGTGAGGAGGTCGAGGTCGACGCCGGCGAGCGCCGTCGTCATCCCGTAGGTCTTGGTGAGGCCGCGGGTGCTGAGGACGGCGACCGTCGCAGGTGCGAGCGGTGGTGGGGTGGTGGCGTGTGCGGTCATGGCCTCAGCGTCCGGCAGACCGTGCCGGCGGCGCGTCGGGTCCCGGACTGATCCTGCGTCGTCGTCGTCCGCTCCCGGGTGGAGGTGACGGGTCCACCGACGGGTGGACGCCCCAGCGTCCGTGCGGATGCGGGGGTGCAAGGAGCGGCGCATCCTGGGAGCCCGACGACGACACGGAGGAGGCACCATGCCCGGCAAGCAGGATCCCGGTCCCAGCGTCAAGGACAAGGAGCTCTACGAGTCGCTGCGCGACGAGGGCAACTCCAAGGAGAAGTCCGCCCGCATCGCCAACGCTGCGGCCAACAGCTCGCGCAGCGAGGTTGGGGAGAAGGGCGGACAGTCCGGGTCCTACGACGACTGGACGGTCGACGAGCTCCAGCAGCGGGCGCGGGAGGTCGGCATCGAGGGTCGGTCGAGCATGACCAAGGACGAGCTCATCGAGGCCCTGCGCGACCACTGACGCCGCTGACGATGTGCCCGGGAGCACGGTGCGCGACGTCACCACTGGTCAGAAGGATGCATGCTGCATGTAAGTGTTAGCGTGGGTCATCGTGACCGCAGCTCAGCACGACCCCTTCGAGGGCCTCATCGACGCCCTGGCCGACCTTGTCCGTCGGCACCGCAACCTCACCGTCCGGCTCTCCCGGGAGTCCGGTCTGCCCGCCGCGCAGGTCGCCGTCCTCGCCGCGATCTCGCGCCTGGGGGAGTCCCGGATCGCCGACCTCGCCGAGGACCTCCTCGTCGACCCGTCGGTCGTCAGCCGGCACGTGAGCCCGCTGGAGCACAGCGGCAGCGTCGAGCGTCGCCAGGACCCGGCGGACGCGCGTGCCGCCCTCGTCCGCCTCACCCCGCAGGGGGAGGAGGCGCTGGCGCAGGTCCGCGGCCTGCGCCGCCGCCACCTCGAGGCCGCCCTCGCCGAGTGGAGCGAGGCTGACGTCGCCGAGCTCACCGAGGTGCTCGGAACGGTCGCCCGCTTCCTCGACGCCACCCACGAGGTGGTCCGCTGATGGCCCTCGCCGAAGGTCAGTCCGGCCGCTTCGGTGGCTACCGCCGCAGCCCGGAGGAGGAGGCCAGGCACCGCGAGGTCATGAAGGTCTTCACCGGTCTCCTGCTCGCGCTGTTCGTCGCCATGCTCTCCGGCACCATCGTCGGCAACGCCCTTCCGGTGATCATCGCCGACCTGGGCGGCTCCCAGCTGCAGTACACCTGGATCGTCACGGCGGCCCTGCTGGCCTCGACGGCGAGCACCCCGATCTTCGGCAAGCTCGCCGACCTCTTCGACAAGAAGAAGCTGCTGCTGCTGGCGATCGGCCTGTTCAGCGTCGGGTCGCTGCTCGCCGGCTCGGCGCAGAGCGCCAACACCCTCATCGCCTACCGGGTGATCCAGGGCGTGGGCATGGGTGCCCAGATGGCGCTCGTCCAGACGACGATCGCCTCGATCATCTCCCCGCGTGAGCGCGGCCGGTACAACGGCTACATGGGCGCGGTCATGGCCGTCGCCACCGTCTCCGGCCCGCTCATCGGCGGGCTGATCGTCGACACCCCCTGGCTCGGGTGGCGCTGGACCTACTGGAGCGCGATCCCCTTCTCGATCATCGCGATCTGGGTGCTGCACCGCCGGCTCCACGTGCCACCGAGCACCCGGCGCAAGCCGCGGATCGACTACTGGGGCTCCGCCCTCATCGTCTCGTCGGTCACCCTCCTGCTCCTGTGGCTGTCCTTCGTCAACACGAGCTTCGCCTGGGTGTCCTGGCAGAGCGCCGCCATGGTCGGCGGCGCGCTCATCGGGACGGTCGTCTTCGTCCTCGTCGAGCTCCGCGCGGCCGAGCCCGTCGTCCCGATGTGGATCATCACCGAGCGCACCACCGCGCTGAGCATCGTGGCGAGCTTCGCCGTCGGCACCGTGATGTTCGCGGCCCCGGTGTTCCTCGGGCAGTACTTCCAGATCGGGCGCGGCTACGGACCCGCCGCCTCCGGGCTGCTCATGGTCCCGATGATGCTCGGGGTGTTCCTCGCCTCGACCATCTCCGGGCGCCTCGTGAGCAACCGCGGGACGTGGAAGCGCTACGTCGTCGGCGGGATCACCGTGCAGGCCGTCGGCGTCATGCTCATGGCGACCGTCGGCGTGGCGACGCCGCTCTGGCTCGTCGCGGCCTACCTCGCCCTCGTCGGCATCGGGCAGGGCGCCTCGATGCAGAACCTCGTCCTCGCCGTGCAGAACACCGTGGCGCTCAAGGACATGGGAGCCGCGAGCTCCGCTGTCGCCTTCTTCCGCTCCCTCGGTGGGGCGATCGGCGTCCAGGTGCTCGGGGCGGTCCTCTCCGCGCACATCGCCGCCCTGCTCGTATCCCGCCTCACGGCTGCCGGCATCTCACCCGACGCCATCAGCGGGACGGACGACCTGGACGTCGCTGCCCTCCCCGGCGACGTCGAGGCGATCGTCCGCAGCGCCTACGGCGACGGCATCGCGCTCATCTTCGTCATCATGGCCGTGCTGGCGCTCGTCGGGCTCGTCGCGGCGGTCCTCATGCGCAACTCGATGCTGCGCGACACCGTCGACCTCGAGGTCAAGCGCGCCGTCGACGACGTCCGGACCGCCGGGGACGCTGCCGCAGCGTCCGACCCCGACGAGGGCGACCTCGCGCACTCTCCCGGCGAAGCTCCTGCCGAGGACGCGCCGTCGCACTCGTCCGCTCCCGCCGACGACGTGCACCGGCACGGCCACCCCGGAGCGAGCCGGCAGGGCGGCTGCCCGGACGGCGAGGCTCCCGGCGCTAGGCCGCGCCCGTCGGGGAGGCCGCCAGCCGCGCCGTCGCCCAGTCGATCACCGCTTGCTCGTAGGCGTCGCGGGCAGGCTGCGGGGACAGGGCGAGGTCGTGGATCCCGCCGTCGACCTGGACGATCGTGACGTCGGGGCCGACCAGCGGCGCCCGCTCGACCATGTGCCGCACGTCGAGCACGCAGTCGGCGGTGCGCAGCTCCTCGGCCGTCGGTGAGGAGGGCGAGGCCGAGCGGGTCGAGCAGCAGAGCAGCACCGGGACGTCCACCGCGAGCCCGTGGGCGAGCCGGGCGTGCTCGTTGCGCACGCTGGCGGACATCCCTGCCCGCGCGGGAAAGCCCTCGAACGGCTTCCAGCCGAGGTCGTAGTCCCACGTCCCTCCGGTGGAGGCGTGGAGGTAGCGCCCGTACGGGGGCTCCAGGTGCCCGACGACCACGCTCGGGAGCCAGCGCGCGATCACCCGGATGAGGGCGGTGAGAACCACCCGCTCCACCCACGGCCCGTTGTGGTCGAACCACGGGCTGTTGAGCACGATGGCGTCGACCTCGCCCGGGTGGCGGTCGGCCCAGCTCACCGCGATGAGCCCGCCGGTGGAGTGCCCGAGGAGGAGGATCTGCTCGTGCCCGTCCGCCCGGATGGCGGCCAGCGCCACCCCGATCTCCTCGTCGTGGTGCCGCAGGTCGCGCACGTCCCCAGGGCGTGACCGCTCGCCGATCGCTCGGCCGCTGAGCCGCAGGTCGAGCGCGTAGAAGTCGAAACCGGCGGCGGCCCACCGCTCGGCGTGCGCCGTCTGGAAGAAGTAGTCGGTGAAGCCGTGGAGGTAGAGCACGGCACGCCGGCTCGTCGTCGTCTCACGATGGTGGACGAGGACCGCCTCCGGCTCGGCCCCGTAGTCGGGGGACGGTGCGAGGGCGATGCGGCGCTGGACCCACGGCTCGCCGAGGACGTCGGCGACGGGCGGGGAGAGGCGGGGGACGTCGTCGGGCATGGACCGCATCATCGCAGGGCCGGTGGCCGCCCACCGCCCAACGCTGCGACGATGGTCCCCATGCGGCACCGGACTGTGACGACGGCGCTGGCCGCGAGCCTGCTGCTCGCGGGGTGCAGCAGCGCGCCGGAGGCGCCGAGCACGGCCGAGCCGACTGCGACGACGGCGGCCCCCAGCGAGGCCGTGAGCCTGGCGCCCGGCGTGGCGGTCCCCGAGACACGCGCGGGTCAGGCGACGGACTGGGTGCTCGAGCAGCTCGCCGCCACCGACGGGCCGTCCCCGCAGGAGGCGGAGGAGCGCTTCGCCGAGTCCTTCCTCGCACAGGTCCCCGCCGCCCAGGCCGAGGCCGTCTTCGCCCAGCTCCGGGCGGTCGGACCCTACGTCGTCGAGGGCTACGAGGGGGCCGAGGACGCCGCGCAGGTGCCGCTCACCGGCGCGGACGACCGGTTCCTCCTGCACGTCGCCACGGACGTCGAGGGGCGGATGACCACGCTCTTCTTCGAGGCTGCGCGGCCCGTCCCCGACGTCACCTCCCTCGCCGACCTCGACGACGCCTTCGCCGACCTCGGCGTCGACTCCTCCTTCCTCGTCGCCGACGGCGCGACGTGCGAGCCCGTCCGTGCCCGGGAGGCCGACGTCGCCAGGCCGATCGGCTCGATCGTCAAGCTCTACGTCCTCGACGCCGTGCGCGCGTCCGTGGCCGAGGGCACCCTCGCGTGGGACGACACCCTCACCCTCACCGACGACCTCCGCTCACTGCCCTCAGGCATCCTCCAGGAGGAGCCCGCCGGGCACGAGGTCACGGTCCGTGAGGCGGCGCAGCTCATGATCTCCATCAGCGACAACACCGCGACGGACCTGCTCGTCGACGCCGTCGGGCGCGACGCGGTGCTCGCCGCCGTCGAGCGCCTCGGGCACCACGACCCCGCCCTGCTCGCCCCCCTCGTCACCACCCGCGAGCTCTTCCAGCTCGCCTTCACCGACCGTGGGCTGCGGGAGCGGTGGGTCGACGCGGACATGGCCGAACGGGAGCGGATCCTCACGGAGCTGCCGGGCGGCGCCGTCGACGTGGACCCCGCGCTCGTCCAGGAGGCCGCATGGCCACAGGGCCTGGACTGGTTCGCCACCGCGGAGGACGTGTGCCGGGCCCACGTCGCGCTCCAGGACGCCGAGACGGAGGACGTCGGGGACATCCTCGCGCTGAACCCGGGGATCGAGGTGCCCGACGGGTGGGACTACGTCGGCTTCAAGGGCGGCAGCGCCCCCGGCGAGCTCGCGGGCTCCTGGTATGCGACGTCGGCGGACGGTGACACGTACGTCGTCGTCACCCAGTTCGCCGCGTCGGACCCCGCCGCGGTGCCCGACGGTGGGTGGATGGCCGGGGTCGTCAGCCAGACCCTCGAGGTACTGAACGAGGAGGAGTGAGATGCGGCGCTGCTACGTGACCGTCACGGGACGGGTGCAGGGAGTGGGGATGCGGATGGCCTGCGCGTCACAGGCCGAGCAGGCGGGTGTGGCGGGCTGGGTGCGTAACCGGTCCGACGGCAGCGTCGAGGTGGTCCTCGAGGGCGAGGAGGGCGCCGTGGACGGCGTGCTGCGGTGGCTCTACAGCGGGCCCCCGGCCGCACGGGTCGACGACGTCTCCGTGCGGACCGAGGACCCCCAGGGCGAGCAGGGCTTCCACGTGCGGTAGGTCAGCCGCTGCGGCCCAGGATCGTCACCGCGTAGGGCACCCCGGAGTTGCTGTAGACGAAGCCGTAGCCCACGTGGGTGTAGCCCCTGTCGAGCATCCACGGTGAATGGTTGGGGGAGTTCGTCCACCAGGTGTGCATCCAGGTGAGCAGGGTGTTGCACTGCATGCTCGCCCCGCCGGTGTTGCGTACGACGAGCTCGCTGGAGCGGGACCAGCCGACCTGCGTGCGGTAGTTCGGGTTGTGCTGGACCCGGTCGATCGTCCTCAGCTGGTCCGCCCAGCCCTGCGCCACGTTCTGCAGGTGGGTGCTGTACTCCAGCGGCGCCCGACCGTTCGCGCCCCGGTAGGAGTTGATGAGCGAGAACAGCGTGCCCCGCGCGGTCGACACGTCACACGTCCCCGATGACGGCGGGGGCGTCGGTGTCGGTGTCGGCGTGGGTGTCGGTGTCGGCGTGGGCGCGGGTGCCGGTGTCGGGGTGGGCGCGGGTGCCGGTGTCGGGGTGGGCGCGGGCACCGGAGGAGGCGTCGGCTCCGGCTCGGGGGTGGGGGGCGGCGTCGGCGTCGGGGTGGGCGCGGGTGCCGGTGGAGGCGTCGGCTCCGGCTCGGGGGTGGGCTGCGGCTCGGGGGTCGGGGAGGCCTCGGTCGGCTCCGGCTCCGGTGTCGGGGACGCCTCGGGTGTCGGCTCAGGTGTCGGCGAGGTCTCCGGTGTCGGCTCGGGCTCCGGGTCCGCCGGCTCCAGTGCCTCGTTCGTGTCGGGCTCGGGCGTGACGTCGGGCTCCGGCGCGGGAAGAGGGCCCTCGGTGGTCCCGGGGTCCGGTTCGGGAGCGGTGGTGGGCTCCGGCTCGGGGATGCGCTCCGCGCCGTCGTCGGGGACCAGCACGTCCTCGTTGCCGTCCGGGACCGAGACCGGCGTCGCGGCCTGGTTGATCGGTGCGACCGGCTGGGCCTTCTGCGGTTCGCTGGACCGGTCGCCGCGCGAGGCACGCGTGACGGCCTCCGACCGCGTCTTGCTGCCCACCGCGGCGGCCGCCGCGATGACCTCCTGCTGGGCGGCGTAGTCGGCGATGGAGATGGTGACCTCGGCGCGCTCCGGCGCGGTCGTCACCACCACCGGACCGGTGAGGTGCGCCGGCATCCCGCTGGCCTCGAGCGGCAGCAGGACCCACCCGGGCAGCGTCGGGGCGGCGGTCACGGTGCTGGCCAGCACGGTGACGGTGAGTGCGAAGGAGGTGGCCACGGCACCGAGACGGCGCATGGTGCGACCAGCTCGGCGCGCGGCTGCGTCAGATGCCACTGCTACGGCTCCTTCACCGCCTGCGCGAGCGCGCCCCAGCCCACGGGTTTGCGAGGCCTCGACGACGGGAGGGTACGGCGATCGTCGAAGTCGTCCGATCCAGGACGCACTCTAGCCCTCAGGCGCACCATCTGTCACACAAGTAACAGCAGTCACAGGAGGGCATGGCTGCGGGGCGTCCGGCGACCGACGTGCGTCGGTGGGTCGTCCCTTTCGCTCAGCACGAGGTGCTGAAAGGGGCGACCGATGATCGACAGGGACGTATCACCTGCGGCCCGGGGGCCAGTGAGGCGCCGGGCCGCGCGCGCCGGGTCAGTCGACGATGCCGTAGAGGCGGTCGCCCGCGTCGCCCAGGCCGGGGACGATGTAGGAGTTCTCGTCGAGGCGCTCGTCGACGGCTGCCGTGACGATCTTCACCTCGCCGCGCTTCCCGACGGTGCGCTCCACCGTCCGCAGGCCCTCCGGTGCGACGAGCAGGCAGATCGCCGTGACGTCACGGGCGCCGCGGGCGAGGAGGTACTCGATGGCGGCGACGAGCGTGTTGCCGGTCGCCAGCATGGGGTCGAGCACGAACACCTGGCGGCCGCTGAGGTCGTCCGGCAGCCGGTTGGCGTAGGTGATGGCCTCGAGTGTGCGCTCGTCGCGCTGCATGCCGAGGAAGCCCACCTCCGCCGTCGGGAGCAGGCGGGTCATGCCCTCGAGCATGCCCAGTCCGGCCCGCAGGATCGGCACGACGATGGGGCGCGGGGAGGCGAGGTGGGTGCCCGTCGTGCGGGCCACCGGTGTCTGGACCTCCATCTGCTCCGTGGCCACCTCCCGCGTGGCCTCGTAGGCGAGCAGCGTGACGAGCTCCTCGACGAGCAGCCGGAAGGTCGGCGACTCGGTGCGTTCGTCCCGCAGGACGGTGAGCTTGTGGGCGATGAGCGGATGGTCCGCGACGTGCAGGCGCATGGGTAGAACGTACCCGTGCCGACGGGGCCACCGGGCAGGATGGAGGTCATGGCTCCGTGGACAGCGGCGATGGAGACCGCCCTGACGCTCGCCGAGCACGCCCCCTCGGGTGGTGACGTGCCGGTGGGCGCCGTCGTGCTCTCCGCCGACGGCCGGGTGCTGGCGCGAGCCCACAACCGGTGCGAGGTCGACGGCGACCCCACCGCCCACGCGGAGATCCTGGCGCTGCGTGCGGCGGCCGCCGCGGCGGGGACCACGCGGCTCGAGGGCTGCACGCTCGTCGTCACCCTCGAGCCCTGCACCATGTGCGCCGGCGCCGTCGTCCTGGCCCGGCTGGAGCGCGTGGTCCTGGGCGCGTGGGACCCCAAGGCCGGGGCCTGCGGGTCGGTCCGGGACGTCGTGCGGGACGCGCGGCTCAACCACCGGGTCGAGGTCGTCGGCGGGGTGGAGGCGGGGCGTTCCGCCGCGCTGCTGCGGGAGTTCTTCGCCGCGCGCCGCTGAGGCTACTCGAGCACCTCCGCGAGGTAGGGCAGGGCGACCGTCGTGCTCATCGCGACCTTCGCCGTCGCGAGGTCGTCCCCGCGGGTCGGTCCGCGGGTGATGATGACCACCGGCTTGCCGGCCTTGGCGGCCTGCCGGACGAACCGCAGCCCGGACATCACCGCGAGCGACGAGCCCGCGACGAGCAGCGCGTCCGCGTCGTCGACGATGGCCCGCGCCCTGGCCACCCGTTCACGGGGTGTGGTGCCGCCGAAGAACACGACGTCGGGCATGAGGACGCCGCCGCACCGAGGGCACGGTGCGACGCGGAAGTCCGCGGTGCTCTCCAGGGCCGCGTCCGCGTCGGGGGCGAGCTCGACGTCGGCGACGTGCTGCTCGCGCCACCCCGGGTTGAGCTCGCTGAGGATGACGTCGAGCTCCTTGCGCGAGATGACGTTCCCGCAGTCCAGGCACACGACCCGGTCGTAGCGCCCGTGGAGGTGGATGACGTTGCGCGAGCCGGCCCTGAGGTGGAGCAGGTCGACGTTCTGGGTGATGAGGCCGTTGACGAGGCCGTCGTGCTCCATGCGCGCCAGGGCCTCGTGGCCGGGGTTGGGGTGCACGGTGCGGATCTGCTGGTAGCCCAGGTGGTTACGGGCCCAGTAGTGCCGCCGGTGCGACTCCGCGGAGAGGAACTGCTGGTGGGTCATCGGACGGCGCGGCGGCGACCCGGGGCTGCGGTAGTCCGGGACCCCGGAGTCGGTGGAGACGCCGGCGCCGGTGAGTGCCGCCGTCGTCGCTCCGCTGAGGAGGGTGACGACGGGGGCGAGGGCCGCCGGGACGTCGGCGGGCTCGGGCGTCACGGCGTGTGCCGGCGGCGCCACGATGTGCGGGCGGGGGAGGTCCACGCAGCCGAGGTTAACCCCGGACCCACCCGGCCACTCGGGGAGGCGCCCGCCGCGATGACCGCACCGGGCCGCGCGGCTGAGGCGAGGGCCACACCCGCGCGGGGACCGGCCGGCTTGGGTGGGCCGGAGGCCTGTGGCTACACTGAACCGCCGAGGTAGCGTGTCCGAGCGGCCGAAGGTGCGGCACTCGAAATGCCGTGTGGTTCATAGCCACCGTGGGTTCAAATCCCACCGCTACCGCGCGTGAAGGGCCCTGGCAGCGACTCTGCCGGGGCCCTTCGTCATCTCGCGTAGCGCCGGACGAAGTTGCCCAGGATCCGGCCCACCTGGCCGACGTCCGCCGCCGCCACCTCGCTGCGGATGTCGTCGTACTCCTCGGGACGGAAGTACCCGGAGTGCCGGTAGATCTCCATCCGCTCGAGGAGCGACTCCAGGGTGAGCTCGGGGTGGAACTGTGTGCCGTAGAGGTTGGTGCGCACTCGGAACATCTGGACGGGGCAGTGCTCGGAGGTGGCGAGGATGACGGCGTTCTCCGGGAGGTGCGTGCACGCCTCCTTGTGGCCGACATACGCGTGGAAGGTCGGCGGCAGTCCCTCCAGCACCGGGTCGGCGGCGCCCGCGGCGGTGAGGGTGACGGCCGGCGCGCCGATGCGCTCGGCGTAGGTGCCGTCGATGACCCCGCCGATGTGCCGGGCGAGGGTGCCGATGCCGTAGCAGGCGCCGAAGAAGGGGAAGTCCCTGGCCCACAGCTCGTCGAGGAGACCGCTGAGCTCGGCCTCGACCCGGCGCTGGGTGTCGCTCTTGTGCTCGTCGGGGACCGAGCTGGTGAACGGGCTGCCACCGACGATGATGCCGGAGTAGGCGTCGAGGTCGATCTCGGGCAGCGGCTGTGCCTCGAGCCGGACGCGGTGCAGCTCGCGCTCCTCGAGCCCGCCGAGGTCGAGCATCGAGGCGTACTCGGAGTCGGCGGCCGCGTCCTCGGACCGGGTGGCGAGCAGCAGGAAGGGCTTCACGAGCGGCAGGCTAACCCGCGCGGACGGGTGCGTCAGAGGAAGGACCGCGCAGTGAGGAAGACGAGGAGCACGGACAGCCAGATCGCGGTCGTGACGTACCCCAGGACCAGCGCGGCGACCGCGAGGCCGCGGCCGCCCTCGTAGGAGGTGCGCAGCCGGCGCAGCGCGAGGTGCCCGAGGGCGACGGCGACGAGGCACACGCCCGGGACGACGACGCCGACGACACCCAGCACCATCGCGGTGACCGCGACCGAGTCGTTGCGGTACGCCGGGCTGTCGTAGCCCTGGCCGCCGAGCACCTGGGCACGGTGCCGGTCACTCGTCGCGAACGCGCCCGGGCGAGCGGTCTGCGAGGCAGGGTCCGGCGGCAGGTACGGGGACGGTGACCCTGCGGGGGAGGGGGGTGGCGGGTAGGGCCCGGGCGCGGCGCCGTCGTGCGCCGACCGCTCGCGGCCGGGGGCCCGCCACTGGTCCTCGCTCACCCGCCAAGGATTGCACGCTGGGACGCGGCACGGGTGGGGTCCTCCAGCCGCTAGTCTGCGCGGCGGCGAGATCCACCGGCGAAGGGCATGGGCATGGCGATCTGGACGGTGCACGGCGACGGCGTACGAGTGGGGCCCGGGTCGGTGGTCGCCCCCGGTGAGCGGCTGAGCTGGCCGCGGACGATCGGGATCGGCGCCCAGCACGTCGTGGCGATGTTCGGGGCGACGTTCCTCGTCCCCCTCATCACCGGCTTCCCGCCGGCGACCACCCTGTTCTTCTCCGCGGTCGGGACGATCCTGTTCCTCCTCATCACCCGCAACCGGGTGCCCAGCTACCTCGGGTCCAGCTTCGCCTTCATCGCACCGATCGGCGCGGCCACCGAGGTCGGGGGCATGCCCGCGGCGCTGGGCGGCGTGCTCGTCACCGGGGTGCTGCTCGCGCTCGTGGGGCTGCTCGTCCACGTCGCCGGCGCGCGGTGGATCGACGTCGTCATGCCACCGATCGTCACCGGCACGGTCGTCGCGCTGATCGGCTTCAACCTCGCCCCGAGCGCGTGGAACAACGTGTCCGCAGCCCCGACGACGGCCGTGGCGACCATCGCCGTCGTCGTCCTGGTCACCGTCCTGTTCCGCGGGATCCTCGGACGGCTCGCCATCCTCGTCGGCGTCCTCGCCGGGTACGTCGTGGCGGTGCTGCGCGACGAGGTGGACTTCACGAACGTCGGCGAGGCCGACTGGATCGGCCTGCCGACGTTCACCGCGCCGACCTTCGACCTGTCCCTCATGGGCCTGTTCGTCCCCGTCGTCATCGTGCTCGTCGCGGAGAACATCGGGCACGTGAAGTCGGTCGCGGCGATGACGGGCGAGAACCTCGACGACGTCACCGGCCGGGCGCTGTTCGCGGACGGTGTCGCGACGACGCTGGCGGGGGCGGGCGGTGGCTCCGGGACGACGACGTACGCGGAGAACATCGGCGTCATGGCGGCGACCCGGGTGTACTCGACGGCCGCCTACGCGGTGGCCGCAGCGGTCGCCCTGCTGCTGAGCATGTCGCCGAAGTTCGGCGAGCTCATCAACACCATTCCCGCCGGTGTGCTCGGTGGTGCGGCCACGGTCCTCTACGGGATGATCGGCGTGCTCGGCGCCCGGATCTGGGTGCAGAACAGGGTGAACTTCTCCGACCCCGTCAACCTCACCACGGCGGCGATCGCGCTCATCGTCGGGATCGCGAACTACACGTGGGTCGCGGGGGACATGCGCTTCGAGGGCATCGCGCTCGGCACCGCCGCCGCCCTGGGCGTCTACCACGTCATGCGGGCGCTGGCGCGGTGGCGCGGCACCAGCCTCGAGCCGGCGAGCCCGGCCTCGGTGCCGGACACGACCGCGGGCGGGCGCGCGGACTGAGCGCGCCCGCCGACGGGCGTCAGCGCTCGGTCGCCTCCTCGGCGACGGGTGCCTCCTGCTCGGCGCCGGTGTCCTCCGGGACCTCCACCGGGGTGCACCCGGGCGGGGGAGTGAGCGGGACCTCGGGGTCGACGGGCGCGGCCTCGGGAGCCGGGATCTCGCTGAACGCACCACCGAGGACGACGTCGATCGTGGCGTCGTCCCGGCCGTCGAGGGTCACGGTGGCGCCGGGAAGCAGCTCGACCACGGTGTAGGCGGCCTGCAGCCCGCGCGGTCCGCTGACCACGTTCGCCACCCCCTCGAAGCTGCCGCCGTAGTTCGCCTCCTGGGAGATGACCACGCCGAACTGCGCGAGCCCGCTGGCGGTCCGAGCAGCCAGGCCCGTCTGGTCGGTCGCGTTGAACACGTTGGCGGTGATCTCGTTGAACGGCGCCGGGAGCGCGTCGGCCGGTGGGCACGGGGCGTTGGCGGTGGCTGCCTCGGTCGGCTCCGGTGAGCTGAACGGGCGCGCGAACGGCGAGGGGATGACGTTGCTCCACACGGCGGCGGCCACGAGGGCGACCGCGAGCATCGCGGTGATGAGGATCCCGAAGACGAGCGTCTGCCGCTGCTGGAGGTGGCGGCGTCGGGCGGCGCGCCGGCGCTCGGCCTCTGCTGGGTCAGTCGTCACAGGGCAAAGGTAATGGCTGAGCCGGGCCTACGCGGAACCAGCCACGGCGGCCGGTGCGGCGCGGGCTCACAACGGCGAGGTGGCCACCGTGCCGTCCGGCGCCAGCTCGAGCACCCGCGCGTGGACGTGGAGACGCTGCTGGAGAGCCGCGCGCAGGGCGCGATGGAGGCCGTCCTCGAGGTAGAGGGTCCCCCGCCAGGACACCACGTGGGCGAAGAGGTCGCCGTAGAAGGTGGAGTCCTCGGCCAGGAGGTGGCGCAGGTCGAGCTCGCTCTTGGTGGTGACCAGCTCGTCGAGGCGGACCTGCCGCGGTGCCACCGCGGCCCAGTCACGGGTGGTCTCGACGCCATGGTCCGGGTAGGGACGGCCGTCGCCAACAGACTTGAAGATCACGCCCCGATAGTAGGGGCCGCATCCACCGAGGGGCAGGGCATACCCGGTATCGCCACGGGTCTTGCCATCGAGGGGCGGGCGAGGAGCCGCAGGACGGTGCCGTCCGCGTCCACGAGAAGGACCACGACGGGACGGGCAGGGATGTCCGCGTGTGGACCGTCACCCCGCTGCCGACGGGAGGGCTTCGACGCCGAGGGCTGAGCCCGCGCTACGGGGAGCGTCACGCCGTCGCTACGGGGAGCGTCCGGCGGCCACGAAGGGCCCGTGACCTCTCGCAGGTCACGGGCCCTTCGGTCGGCGGAGGATGGGGGATTCGAACCCCCGAGGGCGTTAACCCAACACGCTTTCCAAGCGTGCGCCATAGGCCACTAGGCGAATCCTCCTGGCGGGACGAGGGTACCTGAGGTCGTGCCGCGGATCGAACTGCGCACCGGCCGATGTGCGCCATCACTCACCTGGGCCTCCGGATGACGGCAGGCCGCTGGACCCACCGCAGTCGTCCGTTAGACTTGTCCCCGACCCCTCGTGCGGCGTCACCTCACTGAACTCCCCCAGGGCCGGAAGGCAGCAAGGGCAGGTGAGCTCTGGCGGGTGCGCGAGGGGTCCTTGCATGCCGGGGCACGGGCGCGGGGTCCGGTCCACAACGGGGCGCAGCCACCGCCGGAAGGCGCCTAGAGTTCTTCGGGTGAGCACCGCCCTGTACCGCCGCTACCGCCCCGAGACGTTCGCGGACGTCATCGGGCAGGAACACGTGACCGACCCGCTGCGGGCCGCGCTGCGCTCCGACCGCATCACCCACGCCTACCTCTTCTCCGGGCCACGCGGCTGCGGGAAGACGACGTCGGCGCGCATCTTCGCGCGCTGCCTCAACTGCGTCGAGGGCCCCACCGACACCCCGTGCGGCACCTGCCCCAGCTGCGTGGAGCTGGCACGCGGCGGCGCGGGCTCGCTCGACGTCGTCGAGATGGACGCTGCGTCGCACGGAGGCGTCGACGACGCACGCGAGCTGCGGGAGCGGGCCGCCTTCGCCCCGGCGCGGGACCGCTACAAGGTCTTCATCATCGACGAGGCCCACATGGTCACGAGCCAGGGCTTCAACGCGCTGCTCAAGCTCGTCGAGGAGCCGCCCGCGCACGTGAAGTTCGTCTTCGCGACGACGGAGCCCGAGAAGGTCATCGGGACCATCCGTTCCCGGACCCACCACTACCCGTTCCGGCTCCTGCCGCCCGAGCGGCTGCAGGCCTACCTCGAGGAGCTGTGCGCCGCCGAGGGCGTCTCGGTCGCCACCGGGGTGCTGCCTCTCGTCGTGCGCGCCGGCGGCGGCTCGGTCCGCGACTCCCTGTCGGTGCTCGACCAGCTCATCGCCGGCGCGCAGGACGGCGAGGTCAGCTACGAGCGGGCCGTCGCCCTGCTCGGCTACACCCACGCGACCCTCCTCGACGACGTCGTCGATGCGCTCGCGGCACGTGACGGTGCCAGCCTCTTCCGGGTCGTCGACCGGGTCATCGACTCCGGCCACGACCCGCGCCGGTTCGCCGAGGACCTTCTCGAGCGGATCCGTGACCTCGTCGTCATCGCGGTCTCCGGCGAGCACGCGGCGACCGTGCTGCGGTCGCTGCCGAAGGACCAGTTCGAGCGGATGCGAGTGCAGTCGCAGCAGCTCGGTCCGGCGGAGCTGTCGCGGGCCGGCGACCTCGTCAACGACGCACTGACCGAGATGAGCGGCGCGACCTCGCCCCGCCTCCAGCTCGAGCTGATGTGCGCGCGGCTGCTCCTGCCCGGCGCCGACGACGCGGCCCGTGGGCACGCCGCCCGCCTCGACCGCATCGAGCGGCACCTGTCCGGAGGGAGTACCGCTCCGCAGGCGGCAGGGCCGCAGACGTCACCCGCCTCGGCTGCTCCAGCTGCGTCGGCGCACGGCGCGAGCGGCTCGGCGGCGTCCGGGCCCGGCGGCCGGGCCCCCGCCGGGCATGCCGGAGCCGGCGAGCGACCCGCGGCGGAGGGCGGGGCGCCGGCGGACCGGGAGCGCGCCGCGACACCGTCGACGCCGGCACCTGCGGACGCCCACTCGGCCCACCCTGGCCACGCGACGTCTGTCAGCGCGCCGGCGGACCCGGCGACCGACAGCGCCTCGACCGTGCCCGCGCAGGGCACGGCACCCGGCGGTGCGCCGACGTCCACCGCCGCGGACACTGCCCGGCCTGCTCACGTCACGGAGGCGGACGAGGCGGTCGACGACACTCCGGCGCCGCCGACGCCGAACGGCGGACGCACCGCGCAGGTTGGGGCGCCGAGCCGACCCGCCGAGGGCGTGTCCGCACCGTCGGGGGTGTCCGACCTGCCGTCCGAGCCCGGCGCGCCCGAGCAGGAGCCTGCGCCGTGGGCCTCGGAGGCAGCCGGCCCGGTGCGGCCCCGGTCCCAGGAGCCGGCCGCCTCCCCCTCACGGCCCACCTCCCCGGCCCCGAGCGCCGACGCCGACCTCATCCGTCGCCGCTGGTCGGAGGTGCTCGCGACGTTGGCCCAGTTCAAGCGCTCGACGTGGGCACTCGTCTCGCAGAACGCACAGGTCGGCGAGGTGTCCGGGGGAGTGCTCCACCTCGCCTTCGCGACCTCCGGCCTCGCCCACACCTTCCGCAACGGTGCGCACGTCGAGCCGTTGCAGCGAGCGCTCCTCGAGACGCTCGGCGTCCAGCTGCGGATCGAGCCCGTGCTCAGCCAGGCGGCTGAGAGCGGCGGACAGGGCGGTGCGCCGTACGCCGCCTCGGAGACGCCGGCGGACGCCTGGACCGGCTCCTCGGCGGGTGGGTTCACCGCTGCCCCGGGGGCGGGGCGCGACGCCGGCGGGTGGTCACCCGGGCCGGCTCCGACGGGCGGGCAGCCCGGAGGCGCACCGACGCCCAGCACGGCGGACGCGGGCCCGGCGGCTGCGGGGCCCGGAGCGGGAGCGGGGGCGTGGTCCACGCAGTCCGCGCCGTCGCCGACCGAGGCCGCCTCGCCGGGAGCCGCGTCGTCGTCGCCCTCCCACCAGCCGCCCGGCGGACGGGCAGAGGCAGGTCCGGCGGCGGCCGGAGTGGGTGACATGGCACCGCGCGGCGCCGGGACGCCGCCCGAGCCTCCGGTCGCGCGCGTCGCCCTCGCCGACGACACCCCCAGCAGGGACGATCCCGACGCCGAGAACTCCGGCATGGTCGGCGCTCCGCTGATCGAGCGGATGCTCGGCGGAACGATCATCTCCGAGGAGTAGCCCGGGCGGTCCCGGCCGCGACGGCGGAACCCGCCGGACACGGGCGGAGGGACGCCGGGTCCTGGCGCCCGGGTGTCGGTGGGGGGACGTAGGCTGGCCACGTGTACGAAGGCGCAGTGCAGGACCTCATCGACGAACTCGGGCGACTCCCCGGGATCGGCCCCAAGAGCGCCCAGCGCATCGCGTTCCACGTCCTGTCGGCCGACACCGCCGACGTCGAGCGCCTCGCCCACGTGCTCACCGAGGTCAAGAGCAAGGTCCGGTTCTGCGAGGTGTGCGGCAACGTCTCCGAGGGCGAGCGCTGCCGCATCTGCACCGACACGCGCCGCAGCGATGACGTGCTGTGCGTCGTCGAGGAGGCCAAGGACGTCGTCGCCATCGAACGCACTCGCGAGTTCCGCGGGAAGTACCACGTGCTCGGCGGCGCCATCAACCCGATCAACGGCATCGGCCCGGACAACCTGCGCATCCGCGAGCTCATGACCCGCCTGGCGGACGGCAGCGTCACCGAGGTCATCCTCGCCACGGACCCCAACATCGAGGGCGAGGCCACCGCCACCTACCTCGCACGGATGCTGCGCGGCATGGGGATCCCGGTCTCCCGGCTCGCCTCCGGGCTGCCCGTCGGCGGGGACCTGGAGTATGCCGACGAGATCACGCTCGGCCGTGCCTTCGAGGGACGTAGGAGGATCGATGCCTGACACCGACGAGTCGGCCGTCGCGCAGGAGGTCGCCGACCTCCACTCGCTCGCCGGCGCCATGGCGGCCGAGTCCGAGCGCTTCCTCGAGTGCCTCACCCAGGTGGCCTCGGGTGCGCACCCGGACGTATCGATCTCCCTGCTCCTGCTGGCGGTCGCCGACCTCACGGCCGCGGGCGCACGGCTGGGCGCCGTCGTCGACGTCCTCCCGCCGGAGCGTTTCGAGCCCGACGACGGTGAGGAGCCCGACGCCGACCCGCTCCGGCTCGGGCTGGTCAACGCCCTCGACGGGCTCGACGAGTACCGGGAGGTGCCCGACCCCCTCGTCGACAACGTCTCCGTGACCGGGAGCCTGTCCGCGGATCTCGCCGAGGTCGCTCTTGCACTGCGCCGCGGGCTGCAGCACCACCGCGCCGGGAACGTCATCGAGGCCCTGTGGTGGTGGCAGTTCTCCTACCTGTCCAACTGGGGTGACCGCGCGGCTGCCGCACTGCGCGCGCTGCTCTCGGTGCTCGCCCACGTGCGTCTCGACGTGCCGGCCGACGTCGCCGCCGACGCCCAGTTCGACGCGCTCCACGCCGAGGCCGACTGAGCCGGGCACAACCCGACGCCTCGGTCCGGGCCGACTGACCGGCCCGGCGGCCGTCTGCCGTCGCGCACCGCGCGATGGGGCAGGATGTGGGCGTGCCGCTCGAGCTGGACGTCCTGACCGTCGTGCTTCTCCTGCTCGCCGGGTTCTGCGCCGGATGGGTCGACGCCGTCGTCGGCGGAGGCGGGCTCATCCAGCTGCCCGCGCTGCTGCTCGTCCCGGGGATCAGCCCGGTCCAGGCGCTGGCCACGAACAAGCTCGGCTCGATCATGGGCACCTCGATCAGCGCACTCACCTACTACCGGCGCGTCGGCCCGGACCTCCGCACGGCGGCACCCATGGCGCTCACCGCGTTCGGCGGCGCCATCGGTGGGGCCGCCCTCGCCGCCCAGATCCCGGCGGAGCTCTTCACCCCGATCATCCTCGTCGTCCTGCTCGCCGTCGCGGGCTGGACCATCGCCCGGCCGCGGCTCGGCGCGCAGACCGACCTGCGCTGGGAGGGCCGTCGACACCACCTGGCCGCCGCGGCCCTCGGGCTGGGCATCGGCACCTACGACGGGCTGCTCGGCCCGGGGACCGGCACCTTCCTCGTCATCGGCCTCGTCTCGGTGCTCGGCTACGCGTTCCTCCCGGCGTCGGCGATCGCGAAGATCGTCAACTTCGCGACGAATGCCGGTGCCCTCGTCTTCTTCGTCCCGTACGGCGCCGTCCTGTGGGGCCTCGGGCTGGCGCTCGGCGCGGCCAACCTCGCCGGTGGCTATCTCGGTGCCCGGATGGCCGTCGCCAAGGGCAGCGGCTTCATCCGGGTGGTGTTCCTCGTCGTCGTCCTGGCGCTCATCACCCGGCTCGGCTGGGACGTGCTCAGCGGGTAGTGGACCCGAACGGGGGCCTCCCACGGAGCGGACAGCTCTGGGCCCACCATCCGAGATGGGCCTACACTGTTCTGCGTTCTCGGGGCCGCGCCTTCGCGGCCGGCTCCTGTTCCCAACCAGCGGAGCTTCCCTCGTGCCCCTTGTCGTACAGAAGTTCGGCGGTTCGTCCGTCGCCGACGCCGCCAGTATCAAGCGCGTCGCGAAACGGATCGTAGAGACCAAGGAGGCCGGCAACGACGTCGTCGTTGTCGTGTCAGCCATGGGCGACACCACCGACGAGCTGCTCGAGCTCGCCGCATCGGTCACCGAGACACCGGCCGAGCGTGAGCTCGACATCCTGCTGACCGCCGGTGAACGCATCTCGATGTCGCTGCTCGCCATGGCCATCACCGAGCTCGGTGTGCCCGCCCGTTCGTACACCGGGCAGCAGGCCGGTGTCCTCACCGACGCCGCCTACGGCAAGGCCTCGATCGTCGGGGTCGTTCCGGAGCGGATCGCCCGGACCATCCAGGACGGCGGCGTCGCGATCGTCGCGGGGTTCCAGGGCGTCACCGAGACCATGGACGTCACCACCCTCGGTCGCGGTGGCTCGGACACCACCGCCGTCGCACTCGCCGCCGCGCTCGACGCGAGCGTCTGCGAGATCTACACCGACGTCGACGGCCTCTTCACGGCCGACCCCCGCATCGTCCCCACGGCGCGCCAGATCACCGACATCACCAGTGAGGAAACGCTGGAGATGGCGGCGCACGGCGCCAAGATCCTGCACCTGCGCGCGGTGGAGTACGCCCGCCGCTACGGGGTGCCCATCCACGTGCGGTCCTCCTTCTCCAACAAGGTAGGCACCTGGATCCGCACCGACGACTCCCAGACCGAGGAGAAGACCATGGAAGACCCGATCATCGCCGGGGTCGCCCACGACCGCAGTGAAGGCAAGATCACCGTCATCGGCGTCCCCGACGTCCCCGGTGCCGCCGCGCGTCTGTTCAACGTCATCGCCGGGGCGGGCGCGAACGTCGACATGATCGTCCAGAACGTCTCCTCCGAGGCGACGGGGCTCACCGACATCTCCTTCACACTGCCGGAGGCCGACGGCCCGTCGACGCTCGCCGCGCTGCGGGCTGCCGCGGAGGACCTCGGCTACGCCGACCTGCGCTACGACGACCAGATCGGCAAGGTCTCCCTGGTCGGTGCCGGCATGCGCTCCCACCCCGGGGTGTCCGCCAAGCTCTTCGGTGCGCTGTTCGACGCCGGCATCAACATCGAGATGATCTCCACCTCGGAGATCCGTATCTCCGTCGTCACCCGGGTGGAGGACCTCGAGAACGCCGTGCGTGCCATCCACACCGCCTTCGAGCTGGACAGCGACGAGTCCGAGGCCGTGGTCTACGGGGGGACGGGACGATGAGCGAGCAGGCACGCACCGGTATCAACCTCGCGGTCGTCGGCGCGACCGGGCAGGTCGGCGCCGTCATGCGCCGGCTCCTCGACGAGCGCGACTTCCCGGTCGCCTCCATCCGGTACTTCGCCTCCGCGCGTTCGGCGGGCACCACCCTGCCGTGGCGGGGCGAGGACGTCGTCGTCGAGGACGTCGCCACGGCCGACCCGGCCGGTATCGACGTCGCCGTGTTCTCCGCCGGCGGGGCGACCTCCAAGGAGCACGCCCCGCGGTTCGCGGCGGCCGGCGCACTCGTCGTGGACAACTCCTCGGCGTGGCGCAAGGACCCGCAGGTGCCGCTCGTCGTCTCCGAGGTCAACCCCCAGGCCCTCGAGGACATCCCCAGCGGGATCGTCGCCAACCCGAACTGCACGACGATGGCCGCGATGCCGACGCTCAAGGTGCTCCATGAGGAGGCCGGGCTGCGGCGTCTCATCGTCTCGACCTACCAGGCGGTCTCCGGCTCCGGGCTCGCCGGGGTGCGGGAGCTCGACACGCAGGTGCGGGCGGCCGTCGAGCAGGACCCGACGGCGCTCGTGCACGACGGCGCAGCGGTCGACTTCCCCGAGCCGCAGACCTACGTCGCTCCCATCGCCTTCGACGTCGTCGCCCTCGCCGGCAACCTCGTCGACGACGGCAGCGAGGAGACCGACGAGGAGCAGAAGCTGCGGAACGAGTCCCGCAAGATCCTCGGGCTGCCCGAGCTCGCGGTCTCCGGCACCTGCGTCCGTGTCCCGGTCTTCACCGGCCACGCGCTGTCGGTCAACGCCGAGTTCGACCGTCCCATCTCGGCCGAGCGCGCCCGGGAGCTCCTGCGTGACGCACCGGGGGTCCAGCTCGCCGACGTCCCGACGCCGCTCATGGCCGCCGGTGAGGACGCGACCTTCGTCGGGCGTATCCGGCAGGACTCGACCGTCGACGGCGGACGCGGCCTTGCGCTCTTCGTCGCCGGGGACAACCTGCGCAAGGGCGCCGCGCTCAACACCATCCAGATCGCCGAGCTGCTCGCCCAGCGCATTCTCACGAGCTAGTCGCCCAGCACCCGCCGAGAGCTGAATGGTGTGCGCCGACGTCGCACACCATTCAGCTCTCGTCGTCAGGGGGCGCCGCGCTCCTGGAGGTGGCGGCGGACGAAGTCGAGCTGGAGACGCATCTGCCGCACCCGCTCCTCGGCGACGTGCGACCCGTGCCCGCCGCCGTACTGGTAGAGCTCGACCGTTCCGCCGCGCTCATGCAGCGCGTCCGCGTACCTCTGGACCTGCCGGAGCGGGCAGCGCGGGTCGTTCAGCCCGGCGAGGAGCAGCACCGGCGCCCGCACGGCGTCCACGTAGGTGATCGGACTGGCCGCCTCGTAGACCTCGGGCACCTCGTCCGGGCTGCCCCCGAACAGGGCCCGGTCGAAGGCCTGCAGCTGAGCCGTCTCGTCCTCGTACGCCGCGCGGTAGTCCGCCACCGGCACGTCGGCCAGCCCGAGCGCCCACCGGTCCGGCTGGGTCCCCAGCCCGAGGAGCGTGAGGTACCCGCCCCAGGACGCGCCGGCGAGCACCGAGCGGTCCGGGTCGAGGGTGCCGTCGGTCACGAGGTGCTCGTGCACCGCCGCGACGTCCTCGAGCTCGGCGAGCCCGACCTGCCCCTCGATCGCGTCGCGCCACCGGCTGCCGTAGCCGGTGGAGCCGCGGAAGTTCACGCTGAGAACCGCGAAGCCGTGGTCCACCCAGGCGGCCAGGGCGGGGGAGAAGGAGTCCGTCCGGTGGTCCGCAGGGCCACCGTGGACGTCGACGAGGACCGGGTGAGGGCCGTCGGCGCCTGCAGGCGCCCGGAGCAGGGCGTGGATCGTGCCGGCCGGTCCGGGCACGTGGACGTCTCTCACCGGTGCCGAGGGGCGGGGTCGGGGCCCCACGGGCGCCACGAGCACCTCCCCGGTGCGTGTGGTCCGCACACTCGGCGGCTCGGCGGCCGAGGACCACGAGTACCAGACCTCGCCGTCCGGGCGGGCCGTCGCTCCGTCGACCGTCCCGTCGGCCGGGCCGACGACGGCGCTGTGCCCGGTCCGCAGGTCGTGGCGGTAGAGGCGGGTGCGGGCGCGGTGGTCGACCGCGAGCAGGACGGCGTCCCCCGACGGGTACCAGACGGCGTCGGCCACCTCACCGTCGACATCCAGCGCGAGCTCGCGCCACGCCCCGCTGAGGACGTCCCACACCGCTGCGCGGGCCATGCCGGTGCGTTCGTGGAGGACGAGCAACCGGGTGTCGCCGGCGAGCGGGGCGAACTCGAGCGCCCACAGGCCCCGCCCGGGGCCGTCGGCCAGCTCGGCGAGCGGTGCGCCGGTGTCGGCCGCGACGACTCGCAGCGCCGGGTGGCGGGCGTCGCCGTGCTCGGCGTGCCCGACGGCCAGCACGTTGCCGTCGTCGCTGAGCGCGGACGCCTCGGCGTCGTGCCGGCCCGCGTAAATGAGCACCGGTGCCGACGTCGCGGCGATCGGCCCGAGGAAGACCTGGTGGATCGTCGTCCCGTACGCGGGGTCGCTGCGGCCGACCACGGCCGTGCCGTCGCGCGCCAGGTGAAGACCGGCGGAGTACGCCGGAGCGAGCCCCAGCGGGTCCTCCGCCCGCCAGCCCGGCGGCGAGCCGAAGGGCTGACGCCGCCAGGTGCCGTACTCGTCACCGTCGGTGTCGTCGAACCACCACAGCCAGCGTCCCGAGGGGTCGATGAGCGCGTCGAGCGTCCCCGCAGGGCGGTCGGTCGCGGTGACGAGCCGACCGGTGCTCGGCTGCCAGGAGTGCACCTGCGGTCGACCGTCGACGGTCGCCACGACGCACGCGCGGTCCGGGTCGTCGCGGGCCCACTCGGGGACGTCGACCTCGCCGGCTCGGAAGCGCTGCTCCCACACGGGTGGGGGCCACCCGAGGTCGGTCCGCGCGCCGCGCATGCGGGGGCGGCGGGGGCGTGACAGCCTCGACATGTCCCCAGGGTAGGTCGCCGTCGTGCGGCCGGGATCAAACCCGGAATAGTTGTAGGTGCGGGGTGTTGACCCGTCTACAACCCATCAACAGGAGTGAGCATGGCAACCACGGACGTGACCGCAAGCACGCTTGAGCAGACCATCACCGACAACGACATCGTGCTCATCGACTTCTGGGCCGACTGGTGTGGTCCCTGCAAGAGCTTCGCCCCGGTCTACGAGAAGGCCTCGGAGAAGCACTCCGACGTCGTCTTCGCCAAGGTCGACACGGAGGCCGAGCAGCAGCTCGCCGCGGAGGCAGGCATCACCGCGATCCCGACGCTCATGGCCTTCCGCGAGGGTGTCCTCGTGTTCTCGCAGGCCGGTGCGCTGCCGGGCCCGCAGCTCGAGCAGCTCATCGGCCAGGTCAAGGGCCTGGACATGGAGGAGGTCCGCGCGAAGGTCGCCGAGGCGCAGGCCGAGCAGCAGGCCTGACGGCTGCGCACGGCAGCACGTCGAGGGTCGGCGGGCCGCCGGACGGCGGCGCCGCCACAGTCTGCTTGAGGTGAGATGAGACGCGCGTGGTGGGTCGTGCCGGCGGTCGGCGGCCTGGTGGTCCTGGCCGGCGCCGCCGGGGCGCTCGAGCTCCCGCTGGACCCCGGTCGACCGGGGTCCAGCGACGTCGTCGACCCCTGGAAGGTCCCCGAGCCCCCCGGTGGGTGGAGCCCTCCCGACGTCGTCGGTGAGGGCTGGCGGGCGCGCCCCGTCAAGGCCCCGAGCCTCGACTTCGTCCGCGAGCAGGGCGGGCTGCTGTCCACCGACGTGCCCCGAGACGCGGGCGGGGAGCTGCGGACGGTCCGCGGCACGCAGGACGCTCCCCACGACGCCGAGCGCGTCGCCACCGTCCGGGTCGAGGTCGAGGTCGGGCTGGGCGCGGACGGCCGGGAGTTCGCCCGTCAGGTGATGGACACCCTCAACGACCCCCGGGGGTGGGGCCACGACGGCTCCGTCGCCTTCGCCCGGACGGAGGGGGAGGCGGACATCGACATCACCCTCGCCTCGCCGACGACGACGGACGAGCTGTGTGCTCCCGTCGACACCGGCGGCAGGGTCTCGTGCGGACGGGTGGGCTTCGCGGTCCTCAACGCGGAGCGCTGGGCCCAGGGCGCCGAGGCGTTTCTCGCCGCGGGCGGCTCGGTGACCGAGTACCGCCACTACCTCGTCAACCACGAGGTGGGGCACGTGCTCGGCAACCCGCACGTGGGCTGCCCCGCCCCGGGTGCCGTCGCCCCCATCATGCTCCAGCAGACCCTCGGCCTCGACGGCTGCCGCCCCAACGGCTGGCCGGCAGAAGGCGGCTGACGAGTCCTCTCCACGACGACGACGAAGGCCCGGGACCGTAGTGGTCCCGGGCCTTCGCTGGTGTCGGGGTGGCGGGATTCGAACCCACGACCTCCTCGTCCCGAACGAGGCGCGCTACCAAGCTGCGCCACACCCCGGTGAAGCCCGATCAGTTTAGCGGAGCAGTGGCTCAGGAGTGAAACCGCCTGCCGTGCGTGTGACCAGGATCGCTACTGGCGGGGCATGAGCTGGAGCAGGCTCACCTCGGGCCGGCAGGCGAACCGCACCGGCGCGTAGGGGGAGGTGCCCATGCCGGCGGAGACGTTGAGCCACGCCGAGCCGGCGCCTCCGGGCTCGTCCGGGCGCGGGCCCGGCCAGCCGTGGAGGCCGCGGGCCCGGGCCGTGTCGAGGTCGGAGTTGGTCACCAGGGCCCCGTAACCGGGGACCCGCAGCTGCCCGCCGTGGGTGTGGCCCGCGATGATCATCGCGGCGCCGTCCTCGTGCATGGCGTCCAGCACCCGCGTGTAGGGAGCGTGGGTGACGCCGACGTGGAAGGCCTCCCGGTCGCCGGGCGGCGGCATGCGGTCACGGTCGAGGTGGGGGTCGTCGACGCCCACGAAGGACACGTGGTGGCCCGCGACCTCGAGGCGGCCGCGTGCGTTGGTGAGGTCGAGCCACCCCCCGGAGGACAGGACGGCGACGAGGTCGTCGGTGGGCAGCGGCTGCGCCTCGACGGTGCTCTCGTCGCGCCGGGAGGAGGGCAGGAGGTACCGCGCGGGGTTCTTCGCCTGCGGCGCGTAGTAGTCGTTGGACCCGAGGACGAACACGCCCGGGAGCTCGAGCAGCGGGCCGAGCGCGCGCCGCACCGAGGGCACGGCGTCGTCGTGCGCCAGGTTGTCACCGGTGGAGACGACGAGGTCCGGCTCCAGCTCGACGAGCTGCCGGACCCACTCCTGCTTGAGCCGCTGGCCGGGGGTGAGGTGGAGGTCCGAGACGTGCAGGACCCGCAGCGGGGTGCTGCCCGGTGGCAGCGCGGCGACCGTGTGGGTGCGCACGGTGAACATGCGCGTCTCCGCCACGGCCCACGTCAGTCCCCCGACGGCGGAGAGCGCGACGGCGCCCGCGAGGCGTGCGACCGCCACCGTCAGTCGTCGTCCCGGTCGCGGCCTTCCCAGCCGCTCCCGCTGTCGCCACCGCTACCGCTGTCGCCACCGTTGCCGGCGTCGGCCTGCCCGCCGCCGCCGTCCGCGGACCCGGAACCCCGCTCGGTGCGGGAGGCGTCGCGGCCACCGCTGGTGTAGATCGTCACGGTCTCGCCGCGTCCCGCCGAGCTTCCGGCGCTGGGAGTGGTGGCCACGGCGAGGCCCACGGGCCAGCCGGAGTCGACGGCGTAGCCCATGCGGACGTTGAAGCCGGCCTCCTCGAGCGTGCGCTGGGCGTCCTCCACGGTCTGGCCGCCGATGCTCGGCACGCGCAGCCGCTCACCCTGGATGTAGCGCTGCGTCGCGTCCGGGAAGTTCTCGATCGGCATGCCCTCGGTCGCCCGGAGCATGTATGCCTTCCACGTCGGGGCCGCGATGAGACCACCGTAGACGCGCTCGCGCCACACGCCGTTGATGACCTCGTCGCCCATCGTCTCGTCGGCGTTCGCGTGGCCCATCCACACGGCAGTGGCCATCTGCGGGACGAAGCCGACGAACCAGGCGTGCATGTCGTCGTTCGCGGTCCCGGTCTTGCCGGCCGACGGGCGGGGAGGGATGCGTGCCGTGGAGCCGGTGGAGTCCCACTCGGGGCCCATGACCGCCTGGAGGGCGTGGTTCGTCGCGTTGACGACGTCCTCCTCGAGCACCCGCTGGCAGTCCGACGGCGGGACGGGGATCTCCTCGCCGTTGCGGTCGACCATCCGCGTGATGGCGACGGGCTCGCACTGGACGCCCCCCGCGGCGAGCGTCGCGTAGGCGTTGGCCATCGACAGGGGGGTGACCGTGTTGGACCCGAGGATCATCGCGGGGTTGCTCTGCAGCGGCTCGCCGGAGCCGGTGCGCACCCCCATGTCCGCGGCGGTGCTGGTGATGTCGCACAGGTCCAGCTGCTGGCCCATGACGACGAAGGAGGTGTTGATCGAGGTCCGGGTGGCCTCGAGGACCGTCTCGATGCCGCCGCCGAAACCCTCGAGGTTCTTCGGCTCGTAGTCCCCGGCGGGGCGGAAGTCTCCGCAGGAGATCGTCCAGCTGTCGCGCGGGAAGACACGGTTGGCCGAGTTGACCCGCTCCATGAGGGAGCGACCGTCGCGCAGCCACTGGACGAGGGTGAAGACCTTGAACGTCGAACCGGACTGGAACCCGGACCCACCACCGTGGGACTGGCCCACGTTGTAGTTCACCTGGGTGGCGCGCGGGTCCGCCTCGGAGGCGACGCCGTAGCGGGTGTTCTGCGCCATCGCGAAGATGCGCCCGGTGCCCGGCTCGATCGAGGACAGCGCCATCGAGATGCCCGACGGGTCGTCGACCGGGACCGAGCCGGTGACCGACTCGAACGCCGCCTGCTGCTTGGCCGGGTCGAGCGTCGTGTGGATCGTCAGGCCGCCGCGGTTGAGCAGCTGGCGACGGTCCTGGACGCTCTCCCCGTAGGCGTCGTTGAGGAGGATCTCGTTGACGACGTACTGGCAGTAGTAGGCGGCGTTGCCGGCGACGGCGCAGCCACGCGGGGTGTCCTGGACGTTCAGCATCTCCGCGACCGGGATGGCGACGGCCTCGTCGTACTCCGCCTGCGTGATGAAGCCCTGGCCCAGCATGGTGCCGAGGACGACGTTGCGCCCCCGCTCGGCGTTCTCCGGGTTCCGCACCGGGTCCCACTGGGCCGGGTTCTGGGTGATGCGTGCGAGCAGCGCCGACTCCGCGATGGTGAGGTCGGCGGCGGTCTTGTTGAAGTAGTGGTGGGCGGCGGCCTCGACGCCCCACTGGGAGGGCCCGAACTGGGCGATGTTGAGGTAGCCGGTGAGGATCTCGTCCTTGGTCCGCACCTGCTCGAGGGCGATGGCGTACCGGGCCTCGCGGAGCTTGCGGGCGATGGACGTCTCCGTCGCTGCCGCGTAGAGCTCCGGGTCGTTCTGGACCCGGCTCTCCTCGATCTGGACGTTCTTCACGTACTGCTGGGTGAGCGTGGAGGCGCCCTCGAGGTCGTCCCCGCCGATGTTGCGCACCGTGGCGCGCAGGATGCCCTCGGGGTCGACGCCGCCGTGCTCGTAGAAGCGGCGGTCCTCGACGGCGACGACGGCGTCCTTCATGTGCTGGGAGATCTCGTCGAAGCCGACGACGACACGGTTCTCCGCGAAGAAGGTCGCCAGCACGTTGCCCTCGGCGTCGAGCATGACGCTCTGCTCGGAGGGCTGGTCGATCTGCAGCTCGGTGGGGATGTCGTCGAAGAGGTCGGTCGTCGCGTTGCCGACCGCGCCGACGGACCCGACCGCGGGCAGCAGCAGGCCGGCCGTCAGCACACCGCCGGTGACGGCGATGAGCAGGAAGGCGACCATCATGGCGACGAGCTGGACCGGACGCACGGCGCGTCCACGTGAGGAGGGACGTGAGGCCATCCCCCTAGCGTACGGTGCGCCCCCGCGCGGCAGCCGCCCCCGTGGGCGAGTTCACGCCGGAATTGCACCGAAAAAGTCTTCGTAGACATCTGCGGCGAAGAGTGTGAAAATCTCGTAAAGGTCACGGTTCGACCATCGACCTTCCTAGTTCCGGCTAAGACACCTACGGTCGGGACACACGACAGCGGCAATGATGCCGTGGAACGCAGGAGGTAGGACATGGGTACCCACGGGGACCAGACGTGGGCGGCGCGGGCAGCGTGCCGTCAGATCGAGCCGGACGAGCTGTTCGTCCGGGGTGCCGCACAGCGCTCGGCCCGGGAGCTGTGCTTCCGGTGCCCGGTGCGCATGGAGTGCCTCGCAGACGCTCTTGACGCGCACGTGACGTTCGGGGTGTGGGGCGGGCTGACCGAGCGCGAGCGGCGCGCGCTGCTCCGGCGCTACCCCGAGGTGGAGTCCTGGACGGAACGGCTCAAGGACGAGGACGACGACGTCATCGCCGAGCTGCGGGTCGACCGCGCGCCCCGCATTCTTGCCAAGATGCGCCAGGCCTAGGATGGCCGCATGACCACTTGGGAGTACGCGACGATTCCACTGCTCATCCACAACACCAAGGCGATCCTCGACCAGTGGGGAGCCGACGGGTGGGAGCTCGTCCAGGTGGTGCCGGGCCCGACGCAGAACCCGGTCGCCTACCTCAAGCGCGAGAAGGCATGAGCGTCTCCGGGCGCCTCCACGAGCTCGGTCTCTCGCTGCCCACGGTGGTGCCACCGGTGGCGACGTACGTGCCGGCGGTGCGTCACGGGGACCTCGTGTGGACCTCGGGACAGCTGCCGATGGTGGACGGCGCCCTGCCGTTCACCGGGAAGGTCGGGGAGGGGCCGGGCCTCGTGACGCCGGAGCAGGCCACCGAGCTCGCCCGCGTGGCGGCACTCAACGGGCTGGCGGCCATCGCCGCGAAGGTCGGGAACCTCGACGCCGTCGTCAAGATCGTCAAGGTCGTCGGCTACGTGGCGAGCGACCCGTCGTTCACCGGCCAGCCCGCCGTCGTCAACGGGGCGTCCAACCTGCTCGGGGACGTCTTCGGCGAGGCGGGCCTCCACGCACGCAGCGCCGTCGGCGTCGCTGCCCTGCCGCTGGACGCCCCGGTCGAGATCGAGCTCGTCGTCGCGGTGAGCTGATCGTCGACGGCGTCGCGCCCGGGAAGGTCAGCGGGCGCGGCGCTTGAGGCGCTCGAGGTCCAGGATCTGCACGGCCCGGCCCTCCAGGCGGATCCAGCCGCGGGAGATGAAGTCCGCCAGCGACTTGTTGACGGTCTCCCGGGAGGCGCCGACGAGCTGGGCGAGCTCCTCCTGGGTGAGGTCGTGGGCGACCCGCAGCCCGTCGGGGGTCTGCTCACCGAAGCGCACGGACAGGTCGAGCAGCGCCTTGGCGACCCGGCCCGGGACGTCGGAGAAGACGAGGTCGGCCAGTGCCTCGTTGGTGCGCCGCAGCCGCTGCGCCAGGGCCCGCAGCATGTGCTTGCCGAGCTCCGGCCGGGTGTCGAGCAGGTGCATGAACGGGTCGTGCTGGAGCTCCAGCAGGCCGCTGGTGGCCACGGCGGTCGCCGTCGCCGTCCGCTCACCCGGCTCGAAGAGGGTGAGCTCACCGAGCAGCTCTCCCGGGCCGAGGATCGCCAGGAGGTTCTCCCGCCCGTCGGCCGAGCGGTGCCCGAGCTTGATCTTGCCCTCGATGACGAGGAAGAGACGGTCGCCGGGGTCCCCCTCGTGGAAGAGGGTCTCCCCGCGGCGCAGGTGGACCTCGTGCATGGCCTCGCGGAGCGCCGCACGGGCGTCCTCGTCGAGGGAGGCAAAGAGGGGCACGGAGCTGATCGCGGAGTCGTCCACGGTGACATCCCATCTGTCGAGGTGCGGGCCGGGCCGGGGGCCCATGGCGCCCATCCTGCCACCCGGGGCGGGCAGTCGCCCGTAACCTGGCGCGGTGAGCACCGACGAACGGCTCGACGGGCGGGGCCCGGCCCCCGCCACCGAGGTCGACGACCTCCTCGCTGCGCAGTGGCCCGACGCCCGGTGCGAGCTCGACTTCACCTCCCCCTTCGAGCTGCTCGTGGCCACCGTGCTGTCCGCGCAGACCACCGACGTCCGGGTCAACGCGGTCACCCCGGAGCTGTTCCGGCGCTGGCCCGGCCCGACGGACCTCGCGGGGGCCGGCCAGGCCGAGCTCGAGGAGGTGCTGCATCCGCTCGGGTTCTTCCGTGCCAAGGCGACGTCCCTCCGCGGGCTGGCGGCCGCCCTGGTCGCGGACCACGGGGGGCGGGTGCCCGCCGACCTCGACGCGCTCGTGCGCCTGCCCGGTGTCGGGCGCAAGACGGCGAACGTCGTCCTGGGCAACGCCTTCGACGTCCCCGGCATCACCGTCGACACCCACGTGGGGCGGCTGGCGCGGCGGCTGGGCTGGAGCACCAGCAAGGACGCCGTGAAGGTGGAGCGGGAGATCGCCGCCCTGGTCCCCGAGGAGCGGTGGACCATGCTGTGCCACCGGCTGATCTTCCACGGGCGCCGGGTCTGTCACGCCCGCACGCCGGCCTGCGGTGCCTGTGTGCTCGCCGAGCTGTGCCCGAGCTACGGCGCGGGCGTGACCGACCCAGAGGCCGCGCAGGAGCTGGTGCGCCGTCCGGACCGGGGCGCGTGAGGCGGGGCTCAGTCCCGCAGCGAGGCGAGGAACTCGAGGAGCAGCTCGCTGACGGCGTCGGGAGCCTCCTCCGGCAGGAGGTGGCCGGCACCGGGGACGACGGCGGTCCGCAGCGGGCTGTGGACGTGGGCCGCGTCCGCCGCGAAGGCACGCGGCGGTGTGAACCGGTCGGCGCCTCCCTGGACGCTGAGGACGGGCACCGACACCGGGCTCGCCATCGCAGCGAGGTAGCGACGCCCGTCAGGCCGCGGCGTCGAGCGCACCAGCCAGCGGAGGTGCTCGAGGCTCGTGTGGGCCACGGAGGGCATCCGCATGACGGACTGGTAGGCGTGCAGCTCCTCGGCGGGGACCTTGCGCCCCGGCGCGGACGCGTCCGTGAGCACCCGAGCGACGAGGTCCCCGCGGCGCAGCGCCCGCTCCGGGAACCACGGGACCTGGATCCGGGTGAGGAAGGCCCGCGCGCGGGCGGAGAGGTGGTTGTCCGGTCGGAGCAGCGGGACGGGGTGGGGCGCGGCGAGGACAGCGACGGCGCGCGTCACCCGCGGTTCCAGGACGGGCATGGACCAGGCGAGCGTCCCGCCGAAGTCGTGCCCGACGACGACGGCACGCTCGCGTCCCAGCGAGCGCACGACGCCACCGACGTCCGCGGTGAGCACCGGGGTGGAGTGTCCCGTGGGCGGCTTGTCCGAGCCGCCGAAGCCGCGGAGGTCCATCGCCGCCACTCGGTAGCCGGCCTGCGCCAGTGCGGTGATCTGGGCCCGCCACGCCCACCAGAACTGGGGGAAACCGTGGAGCAGCACGACGAGCTCGCCGGCCTCGGGCCCGGCGAGCACGACGTGGAAACGGGCGCCGTTGGCCGCGACGAACCGGTGCTCCCACGGACCGTCCTGCCACAGCGTGCCCTGCTTGTCGCTCACGACGACCGAGCCTAGACGACCGGCACCCGGGCCCACCGCCGTCTTCTTCACGCCGAGAGCGGAGTTGTTGCCGAAACAACTCCGCTCTCGGCGATGAGGTGAGGGGCTACTTCGCCATGCCGGCGGTGATCTGGTCCATCACCGTGGAGTCGGCGAGTGTCGTGACGTCGCCGACCTGACGCTTCTCCGCGACGTCGCGGAGCAGCCGGCGCATGATCTTGCCCGACCTGGTCTTGGGCAGCTCGGAGACGACGAGGATCGACCGCGGCTTGGCGATGGGGCCGATCTCCTTGGCCACGTGGGCGCGCAGCTCGGCGATGTGCTGCTCGGCGCTCGCCTCGCTGGCGGCCTCGGCCGCCTCGCCACGCAGGATGACGAACGCGACGACGGCCTGGCCCGTCGTGTCGTCGGTCGCGCCGACGACGGCCGCTTCCGCCACGGTCGGGTGGGAGACGAGCGCGGACTCGATCTCCGTCGTCGAGAGGCGGTGGCCCGACACGTTCATGACGTCGTCGACCCGGCCGAGGACCCACAGGTCGCCGTCGTCGTCCTTCTTCGCGCCGTCACCGGCGAAGTAGATGCCGGGGAAGCGCGCCCAGTAGGTGTCCCTGAAGCGCTCCTCGTCGCCCCAGATGCCGCGGAGCATCGCCGGCCACGGCTCGGTGAGGACGAGGTACCCGCCACCGCCGTCCGGGACCGGCTCGCCCATCTCGTCGTAGACGTCGGCGCTGATGCCCGGCAGCGGGGTCTGGGCGGAGCCGGGCTTCGCGGCGGTGACCCCGGGCAGCGGGGAGATCATGATCGCGCCGGTCTCCGTCTGCCACCACGTGTCCACCACGGGGGTGCGGTCCCCGCCGATGACGCGGCGGTACCAGACCCACGCCTCGGGGTTGATGGGCTCGCCGACGGAGCCGAGGACACGCAGTGAGGAGAGGTCGAAGCGGCCCGGCTCCTCCTCGCCCCACTTCATGCACGTCCGGATCGCGGTGGGCGCCGTGTAGAGGATCGAGACCTTGTACTTCTCGACGATCTCCCACCAGCGGCCCTTGTGCGGGGTGTCGGGCGTGCCCTCGTACATCACCTGGGTGGCGCCGTTGATGAGGGGGCCGTAGGTGACGTAGGAGTGGCCGGTGACCCAGCCGATGTCGGCGGTGCACCAGTACACGTCGGTCTCCGGCTTGAGGTCGAAGACGTACCTGTGGGTGTAGGCGCTCTGGGTGAGGTAGCCGCCGGTCGTGTGGAAGATGCCCTTGGGCTTCCCGGTGGTGCCCGAGGTGTAGAGGATGAACAGCGGGTGCTCGGACTCGACGTCCACCGGTGCGTGGTCGGTGCCCTGCTTGGGGACGACGTCGTGCCACCACACGTCGCGGCCCTCCTGCCAGGCGACGTCCTGGCCGGTGCGCCGGACGACGAGCACGCTGGTCACGGGGGTGTCGCCGCTGCTCAGCGCGTCGTCGACGGCGGGCTTGAGTGCGCTCGGCTTCCCGCGGCGGTAGCCGCCGTCGGCCGTGATGACGACCTTGGCTGCGGCGTCGTTGATCCGGGTGTGCAGCGCCTCGGCGGAGAACCCGCCGAAGACCACCGAGTGCGGTGCGCCGATACGGGCGCAGGCGAGCATGGCGACGACGGCCTCGGGGATCATCGGGAGGTAGATCGCCACGCGGTCGCCGGTCTGCACCCCGAGCTCAACGAGGGCTGCCGCGGCGCGGGCGACCTCGTCGCGCAGCTCGGCGTAGGTGATCGTGCGGGTGTCGCCCTGCTCGCCCTCCCAGTGGATGGCGACGCGCTCGCCGTGCCCGGCCTCGACGTGTCGGTCCACGGCGTTGTAGGCCGCATTCAGCCTGCCGTCGGCGAACCAGCGCGCCTGCGGGGCGCCGGACCAGTCGAGGACCTCGGTGAAGTCCGTCGACCAGCTGAGGAGCGCGCGGGCCTGGTCGGCCCAGAAGCCGAGCCGATCGCTCGCCGCCTTCTCGTAGAGCTCCTCGGTGGCGTTGGCCTGGGCCGCGAACTCAGGGCTCGGCGGGAAGCGCCGCTCCTCGACGAGCAGGTTCTCCAGGCCCCCGGCCCCGCCCTCCGACGAGGCGGTACTGGTGTGGTCAACCATGGTGATGTCCTCCGGACGACGTTGTTCGTGCGCATCGCCGGTGCCCCCGTATGGCCGGGATCACATCGGCACGCCCCGAATGTACCCCGTGCCGCACCCGCCACGGCACGAGGCGGTCGGGACGGGTGGTGCCCGACGACCGTCGCCGTCGGCGCCCGGCGTCCTGGGGTCGGGTCAGGCCTCGACGACGGGGCGGACCTCGCGTCGGCCCTGCCGACGCGCTCCGTGGGACACGACACCGACGAGGATGAGGGCGAGGCCGTAGACGACCAGCCGGCCGGTGCTGCCCGACGCCTCGAGGTGGTGGGCGACGTTGCGGCCGAAGTCGCCGAGGTCGTCCAGCCAGCCGACGACGGGTTCGAGGAGCTCCTGGGTCCAGACCGGGACGGCGACGAAGGGGACGCCGACGATGAGGACGAGCGACCCCGTGATGATGGCTCCCAGCGAGCTCCACCGGGCCGCGAGCAGGACGACGACGAGCACGAGCAGCCCGCCGCCGAGCTCGAGGAGGGCGGCCACGTTGAGGTCGCCGGTGCTCCATGGGGCGTCCTGGGGCAGCGTGAGCCGCGCACCGGCGTCCGCGAGCAGGTACCAGGCCACCGGCGTGAGGAGCAGCGTGAGCAGGACCGCCCACACGTGCGCGCCGGTCCGGGACCGGGGACGCGTGAGCGCCGTCGTCCCGTCGAGGACGACGTCACGCTCCGCCCGCGGCCGGCCGTCCGCCACGGTGTCCTCGGCGGCCGAGGAGCCCGCACCCGCCCGGGTGGCGCCGCCCGCTGCTGCACCTCCGGCGGCGCCGGTCGCCAGCCACGCCGCGGGTGCGCCACCCTCCCGCGACGCCCCCGGCCCGGGCTCGTGCCCGGCGTCCGAAGGGCGGTCGTCGGTGAGATGCCGCGCGCTGCTGTGCTCGGTGAGACCAGAACGCGGGACCGGACGCTCGGCCTCGTGCGAGCCGCCGAAGCGGTCCCTGCGGGCCTCGCGGACGTCGAAGGTGCTCGTCACCGCGCCGTCCGGGGTCCGCTCGGCGTCCTCACCGTCGCGTGGTGCCGGGTCGATGCGCTGGGTGTCGGCTGCGTCGGGCTGCGGGTCGGCGGCGTCCCGGTGCGCGTCGTCGTCCGTCACAGGGGGAGCGACGGGAGGGCCGGAGGTGCCGCGTGTGCCGGGCTGTCCCGTGTGCGGGCCGTCAGCGGGCTCGGGCCACGTCCCGTCGTCCGCCGGCGCCGGCTCGTCCCGTGGCTCGGTCCCGGACCAGGCGGCGTCGTCCTGCGGCTCCCGCCCTGTCTCGGGCCCCGCGGGCGGGACCGGCTCGCGCTCGTAGGGGTTGTCGCGCTCGTACGGGTTGTCCGACACGTCGGCCTCCTCGGGTCTGCGGTTCTCAACGTAGCGAGCGGGGGTGCCCCGGAGGCGACGGCGCGCCGAATCGGCCCGAGTCAGGCCGTGCGGCGGGCCTCGCGCACCAGGCGCCACCCGAGGGCGCCGACGGCCACGGCACCGAGGCCGAGCGTCACGTGAGCCGGGTACCGGCGTCGAGGCCGGAGGCGGACCGGCCGGGAGAAGTCCCGCACCTGCCAGCCCTGCGCGAGGGCGTGGCGCCGGAGTGCGCGGTCGGGGTTGACGGCAACCGGGTGCCCGACCGTCTCGAGCATCGGGAGGTCGGTGACCGAGTCGCTGTAGGCGTGGCTCGCCGCCAGGTCGTAGCCGTGCTCGCGAGCCAGCTCACGCATCGCCGTCGCCTTCGTCGGCCCGTAGGCGTAGAAGTCGAGCTCGTCGGTGAACCTGCCGTCGGCGACGACGGGACGGGTGGCGATGACGTGGTCGGCACCCAGCAGCTCACCGATCGGCCGCACGACGGCCTCGCTGGACGCTGAGACGATGACGACGTCCTCACCTGCCGCCCGGTGGGCGTCGATCAGCTCGGTCGCCTCCCGGTAGACCACGGGGCGGATGTGCTGCTCGAGAGCGGCCGCGACGACCGCCTCGGTGTGCGCGACGTCCCAGCCGCGTGAGATCTGCGCCAACCGGTCCTTCATCCGCTCCGTCTGGTCGTGGTCCGCGCCGAAGGACAGGTAGCCGAGCTGGGCGTACAGGCCGCGCAGCGCGCCGGACCGGGTGAGCAGCCCGCCGTCGTAGAACGCCCGCGACAGCGCGAACGACGACGAGCCGGCGATGACGGTCTTGTCGAGGTCGAAGAACGCTGCGGGGCGCGGGTGGTGCGGCACGCGACCGAGCCTAACGACCCCGCCCGACGCGGCGACGCGGCGCCGTGTCCAACAGGTGAGACGCGCACTCGGCAGAAAAGCGGCTCGAGGGCTAGATTTCGCCGCACCACCAACGGAGGTGGTGCGGACAGGAGGGGAAGCGGATGTCAGAACGCGCAGCGGCGCCCGCCCGCGAGCAGTGGACCGGGCAGTACGGCTTCATCCTGGCGGCCATCGGCTCCGCCGTCGGACTGGGCAACATCTGGCGCTTCCCGGGTGTGGCGTACGAGAACGGTGGTGGGGCCTTCCTCATCCCCTACCTCGTCGCCCTGCTCACCGCCGGCATCCCGGTGCTGCTCCTCGACTACTCCCTGGGCCACCGCTTCCGCGGGTCCGCGCCCACGGTGTTCCGGCGGCTCGGGAAGAAGTACGAGCCGCTGGGGTGGTTCCAGGTGGCCATCTCCTTCGTCATCGCGACGTACTACACGGTGATCATCGTGTGGGCCATCAGGTACATCGGCTTCTCCATCGACATGTCCTGGGGCGAGGACACCACCGGGTTCTTCGTCAACGACTTCCTGCGTGACGAGGGCGCGACGTTCAGCACCGACATCGTCGGCGGGATCTTCTGGCCGATGCTGGCGGTGTGGCTCGGGGTCCTCGCCGTCCTCGCGCTCGGTGTCGCGCGTGGGATCGAGCGTGCGAACCGCATCTTCATGCCGCTGCTCGTCATCCTCTTCGCCGCGATGGTGGTGCGCGCGCTCTTCCTCGAGGGCGCCGTCGACGGGCTCAACGCCTTCTTCACCCCGAACTGGGAGGCGCTGCTCGACGCGAACGTGTGGATCGCGGCCTACGGCCAGATCTTCTTCTCGCTGTCGATCGCCTTCGGGATCATGCTCACGTACTCCAGCTACCTGCGGCGCCGGTCGAACGTCGCCCCCACCGGCTTCGTGGTCGCCTTCGCGAACTCCTCCTTCGAGCTGCTCGCGGGGATCGGCGTCTTCGCCACCCTCGGGTTCATGGCCGCGCAGCAGGGCATCGCCATCGACGACCTCGAGGGCATCACGGGGGTGCTGCTCAGCTTCGCCACCTTCCCCCAGATCGTGTCGATGATGCCGGGAGGGCCCATCTTCGGGATCCTCTTCTTCACCTCGCTGGCCCTGGCCGGGCTCACCTCGCTCATCTCCATCCTCCAGGTCGTCTCGGCCGCGTTCCAGGAGAAGTTCGGCCTCAGCCGCGTCCAGGTCTCCCTGTTCATCGGCGGCCTGGCCATGGTGATCTCCCTCGTCCTGTACTCCTCGACCTCCGGCCTGGCGATCCTCGACACGGTCGACAAGTACACCAACGAGGTGGGCGTCGTCCTCTCCGCGATCGCGACCTGCCTCATCGTCACCGTCGGGGCGAGGAAGCTGCCCGAGCTGCGGGCGCACCTCAACGCCGTCTCCACCGGGAACATCGGACGCTGGTGGAGCGTGCTGATCGGCGCCGTCGTCCCGATCGCGCTGACCGTCATGCTCGTCACCAGCCTGCTGGACCTGTTCGAGGAGCCGTACAGCGGTTACCCGTGGGGCTTCGTCACGGCCGTCGGCTGGGGGATCGTGGGGCTCATGGTCGTCGCGAGCCTCGTGTACACGCTCGTGCCGTGGCGACGGCCGGTCGACGACTTCAGACCCGAACCGCTGCCCGAGCTCGAGGAGGTCGGACGATGACCACGCTCGCGATCGTCTTCATGCTCATCGCCATGGTCATCATCTGGGGTGGCCTCACGGTGGCGATCACCTTCCTCGTCCGCAACCCGCTGGAGGACACCAGGCCCGACGACGTCGGACCGGACGAGCCACTCCGGCGGCCCGCGAACCCGCGCTAGCGTTCCGGGCTCCCGAGCGGGCCGGTGCCCCTCTCCGGCCGAGCACCGGTGCACGGCCACGCTGACGGCCCGGGCCGGGTGGTCCCCAGGGACCACTCGCGCGGTCCGTCTCCCCAGCTCGCCGTCGCGCTCGCCCCGACGCCCGTCCCGCGGGCGACCCTCGGTGCAGGGGAAGCGGAGGGGCACGATGGGCACAGGCACCGAGGGAGCGGCGGCGCTGCGCTCCGGCGACAGGCACCTCGTCGAGCGGGTGCGTCGCCTGTGCGTGCTCGCCGGGATCGAGCTCGAGCTGGTCACGCCGGGCAGCGACCCACCGGCCGTCGCCCTGCTCCTCGACGATCGCACGGAACGGGTCGGAGCCCCGTGGCGCGACGTCGTCACCGCGGGGGAGGTCGTCGAGCTCGGGGACGGCGAGGAGGCACTCCAGCTGCCGCGCGACGCCGAGGTGCTGCTCGAGCTCCTCAGCCGGGCGGCCGCGCCGCGGCGCGCGCATGTCGTCGGTGTGGTCGGTGCCGTCGGCGGGGTGGGAACCTCGGCGCTCGCGGCGGTGCTCGCCCGGGTGACCGTCGTCGCCGGCAGGACCACCGCCCTGGTCGACCTGGACCCGGCCGGAGGCGGCCTCGACGTCCTTCTCGGGATCGAGCACGACCCCGGACCACGCTGGAACGACGTGCTGGGCGAGCGGGGCGGCTTCCCGCCGGACCGGCTGATGGCCGCGCTGCCGGTCTGGTGCGGCGTCCACGTGCTCTCCGCGGACGTCCGGGGAGGGGTCGCGCCCGCACACCCGGTCGCACGCGACGCCCTGGGCGCGCTGACGCGGGCTGCCGACGCCGTCCTCCTTGACCTGCCCCGCTCGGTACTGGCGCCCGGCGGCGACCGCGACTGGTTGGCGCTGTGCGACACGACCGTCCTGCTGACCGGCTGTGACACGCACTCGGCGGCGGCCGCCACGGCAGCGGCCACGGTGCTCACCGCGGCGCCCGTGCACCTCGTCGTGCGCACACCGGCCCAGGGCAGCCTCCTGCCCGACGATGTCGCCGAGGCGTGCGGACTGCGCCTCGCCGCCGTCCTGCGCCCCGAGAGGGCGTTCACCGCCGGCCTGGAGCGTGGGCTCTCACCGGGGGACCAGCGCCGCGGACCGTTGCTGGCCGGCGCACGCCGGCTGCTGCCGCGGCTGGGGCTGGCGTCGTGACGACCCTGCCCGAGCTACGTGCCGCGGTCGCTCGTGGCGCCCGCGGGACCGACACCGCCACGGTGACCTCCGCCGTCGCCGCCACACCGACCGCGCAGGGGTGGCACGCGCTGCTCGCACTCGACTCCCGTGCGCGGTCCGAGATGGTCGGCGCCGGCCGGCTCCAGGACCTCATCGAGGACCCGCTCGTCACCGACGTGCTCGTCAACGGCACGCGAGGGGTGTGGGTCGACCGCGGCGCTGGACTGGTGCGTCGGCCCGTCGACCTCGGCGGTGAGGCCGAGGTGCGCGCGCTCGCGACCCGACTCGCCGCGGCCTGCGGACAGCGCCTGGACGAGGCGTGCCCCGTCGTCGACGGCGCGCTCCCCGACGGCACCCGCCTGCACGCGGTGCTGCCACCGGTCTCCGCCGACGGCACCCTGGTCAGCCTGCGCACGCAGCGCGGCCGGGCCATGACGGTGGAGGAGCTGGTCGCCGGCGGCACGGTCGCCCCCGGCCTCGCCGACGTCCTGCGCGGCCTGGTGACGACGCGCGCGAACGTCCTCGTCAGCGGGGCCGCCGGGGCGGGCAAGACGACGCTCCTCGCGGCGCTGCTGTCCACCGTCGGTCCGCACGAGCGGATCGTGTGCATCGAGGAGGCGGTCGAGCTGCGCCCCGACCACCCCCACGTCGTGCACCTCCAGGTGCGACGCCCCAACGTCCAGCACGCCGGTGGGGTGGACATGGCCACGCTGGTCCGCGCCGCGATGAGGATGCGGCCCGACCGGCTCGTCCTGGGTGAGTGCCGGGGTGCGGAGGTTCGCGAGGTCCTCGGGGCGCTGAACACGGGGCACGACGGCGGGTGGGCCACCGTCCACGCCAACGCCCCGGCCGACGTCCCGGCCAGGCTGATCGCCCTCGGCTCGCTCGCCGGGCTGGGGGAGCACGCGGTCGCCGTCCAGGCGGTCAGCGCGCTGGACGCCGTGCTCCACGTCGGTCGCACCGAGCAGGGCCGTCGTCTCACCGAGATCGGTGTGCTCGCCCGGCACGGTCCCGACCTCGTGTGCGACACCGCGCTGCGCGTCACCGGCAGCGGTGAGGTGCGCGAGGGACCGGCCTGGCCGGCGCTCGCGGACCGCCTCGACCGTCGGGAGCCGCGGTGACCGTCGTGCTGCCGGTGCTGGCCTGCGTCCTCGTGCTGGCCTGGTTCCCTGGACGCGTCGCACCCCTCCCGGTGGGCCCGCGGCTGCTCGTGCGGGGCGGGCAGCCGCGGTGGTCACGGCGCCCGCGCCGCCGGCACCCTCCCGACCTGGCCGTCGTCGTCACCGAGGTCGCCAGTCGTCTCCGCACGGGCTCGTCGCCCGACGTGGCCTGGGCGGCCACCGTCGAGCGACTCCTCGGGCCGAGCGGCGAGGGCGGCAGCCGGCGGACGTGGGCGACCTCCGGCGCGGGTGCCGGCCCGGCACCGTACCCCGACGGCGCCACGTGGCCCCGTCATGACGGCGCGCCGCCCGACGACGTGCCACCCGCGTTGGCGCGGCTCGTGCGGCACTGCGCCGCCGACCCGGGGGCGGCGGTCGCGGCGCGCACGGTCGTCGCCGCGAGCCGGCTCACCCAGTCGCTCGGGGCGCCGCTCGCCGAGGTCCTCGACCGCTGCGCCGCGACGGTCACCGAGGCGGAGGCCGCGCGCGACGCCCGCCGCGTGGCACTCGCAGGCCCCCGGTCGACCGCCCGGATCCTCGCCGGTCTCCCGCTGCTCGGGTTGCTGCTGGGTGCCGGGCTCGGAGCCGACCCGCTCGACGCGGCGACGGACGGTGGCTGGGGCAGCGTCAGTGTCGGCCTCGGTCTGGTCCTGCTGGCGGTCGGGTGGAGATGGACTCGCGCACTCGTCGCGGCGGCCGAGGGGGCGCCCCGGCTGTCCCGACGACGGCTGCGGCGTGTGGTGGACCGGTGGGCCTGACCGGCGTCCTCGTCCTCGTCCTGGTGCTGAACCTCGCGTGGCTGCTGCCCCGGCCGGGCCCACCGCGACGGCGGCCCCGCGCCGTGCCCGGGCAGGCCCGCGTGACGACGACGGACCCGGCCGTGCTGCTCGACCTGCTCGACGTGGCGCTCGTCTCCGGCAGCTCGGTGCCCGGAGCGCTGGTGGCGCTCGGAGCCGCTGTCGCCCCGGACCCGCAGGGCGCGGACCTGAGATCGGTGGGGACGTCCCTGCGTCTGGGCGGGACGTGGCAGGAGGCCTGGCACGGGTGCCCCTCGCAGCTGCGCCCACTCGCGGCCGCGCTGGAGCCGGCGTGGTGCGACGGCGTGGACCCCTGCCCGCTCGTGCGGCAGGAGGCGGCGACCATCCGTGCCCGGCGCCGCCACGAGTCACGGGAGGCGGCCGCGCGGCTCGGCGCTCGCCTCGTGCTCCCGCTCGGGCTGTGCTTCCTGCCGGCGTTCGTGCTGCTCGCGATGGCGCCGGTGCTCCTCTCGGGGGTCGGAGCGCTGCTCGGGCCGTGACGGCCGTCGGCGCACCCCAGCAGGGGCTCGCGGGTGTCCCGCCCACAGGCCGGGGGAGCGGCCCGGCGGGGCTGGGGACGAGCGCCCCACAGTGGTGGGGAGCCGGCCGGCACGCGGCCGGACCGACGAGAGGACGAGCATCATGCGGTGGGCACGAACGGCACGGGCCGAGCTCGAGAGACGGCTGACGACACTGCGCAGCGGGGCCGAGGCCGGCATGGCGACGGCCGAGTACGCGATCGCGACGCTGGCCGCGGCCGGCTTCGCCGGCCTGCTCCTCGTCATCCTGCGCAGCAACGAGGTCCGGGGCTTCCTCCTGGGCATCATCCGGCAGGCGCTCCAGGTGGGGTGACGTGGCCGCCGGGGGAGTGGCGCGCCGCAGAGCGCCGAGGACGGACGGTGAGCGGGGCACGGTGACGGCCGAGGTCGCGCTCGTGCTCCCGGCCGTGGTCATGGTGCTGCTCGTGTGCTGCACCCTCGCTGCCGCCGTGCTCGGCCAGGTGCGGTGCGCCGACGCCGCACGCGCCGCAGCCCGGGCTGCGGCCATCGGTGAGCCGGCCGCCGTGGTCGTCGCGGTCGTCCGGGACCTGGCCGGCGGCGACGCCCACGTCACGGTCGACCACGACGGACAGTGGGTGGAGGTGGTGGTCACCAGGCCGCTCTCCCCAGCAGTCCCCGGCGCCGACGGGCTGCGGGCACGGGCGGCAGCACGGGCGTGGGTCGAGCCGGGGGCCGGGCCATGAGCCGAGGTCGGACCTCCCGGCCGGTCCCCGCGCTCAGGGCCGTCGACGACCGCGGCTCGGGGACCGTCCTGGGCCTCGGCGTCATCGCGGTCGCGCTCACGCTCACGCTCGGCGTGGCGCTGCTCGGCTCGGTCGTCGCGGCCCGGGGTGCTGCCCAGGCAGCGGCCGACCTCGCTGCCCTGGCCGCCGGCCAGCGTCTGCACCGCCCGGGGGTCGACCCGGCGGCCCCGTGTGCGCTCGCGCTACGGGTCGTGGTCGCCCACGGGGCGCGCCTGGAGCGCTGCGCCGTCCAGGGGGAGGAGGTGACCGTGGCGGTGACGCGAGACGTCGTCGCGGGGCTCGTCGCCCGTGCCGCCGCCCGCGCCGGCCCGGCCTCGCGCGCGGTGCCGGGCCGTCCCGGCCCCGCCCTGCGCGCCTCCCGGCAGGGTGGCACAGCGGCACGGCGGTCCCGCCGGCTCCACCCCGGCGGAGCAGGCCCGGCTACTCGGGGCAGCCGGCGAGGAGGAAGCGGAGCACGCGCACCGCCCCGGCCTTGTCGAGCGGGGAGTTGCCGTTGCCGCACTTGGGCGACTGCACACAGGACGGGCAGCCGTCGGCGCACCCGCACCCGGCGACCGCCCCGAGCGTGGCCGCCAGCCACTCCCGCGCCGCGTGGAAGCCTCGCTCGGCGAAGCCCGCGCCGCCGGGGTAGGCGTCGTGCACGAAGACCGTCGGCAGGAGCGTGTCCCCGTGCACGGCCGTCGAGAGCCCGCCGAGGTCCCAGCGGTCGCAGGTCGCGACGATGGGCAGCAGCCCGATCGCAGCGTGCTCGGCCGCGTGCAGTGCACCGGGCAGCACGTCGGCCGTGACGCCGGCCTCGGCGAGGGCCTCTGCGCTCACCGACCACCAGACCGCGCTCGTGTGCAGCACCCGCTCGGGGAGGTCGAGCGGGTAGGACCCGACGATGTCCAGGCCCGGCAGCCGGCGCCGGTCGTACCCGGTCACCTGGGACGTCACCTCCACCATCCCCCGCGACCAGCGCACCGTCGCCCCGGCGGGGTGGTGCCACTCGGCATGCTCCTGCTCGTCGATGATCCGGACCGTCGTCGAGCTGCGGGCCTTGGTCCGGAAGGCGACGTCTGGCTCGGCGTGGACGAGTGCGACGTCGTCGCCGAGGGAGTCGACGACGAAGGTCCGGCCCTGGTGGACGTAGACCGCGCCGGGATGGACGGTGCCGTCGGCGCGGGCACCGTCGACCGTGCCGAGCACCCGGCCCGTGGCGGCCTCCACCACCTGCACGGGCCGGCCCTGCCCGCCACGGAGGTCGGTGAGGTCGGCTGGGCGCTCGGGCCGGGCGAAGTTCCAGAACCACCCGTTCGGGCGTTGGCGCAGCAGCTCGCTGCGTGCGAGGACGTGCAGCAGCGTGTCGTCCGCCATCCCGAAGCGGTCGAGGTCGGCCGCGGTGAGGGGCACCTCGGCCGCCGCGGCGCACAGGTGGGGCGCGAGGACGTACGGGTTGGTGGGGTCGAAGGTGGTGACCTCCACGGACTGCCCGAACACCGCCTCGGGGTGGTGCACGAGGAACGCGTCGAGCGGGTCCTCCGACGCCACGAGCACGGCCAGGCCGTCGCGCCCGGCCCGGCCCGAGCGGCCGGCCTGCTGCCACATCGACACCCGCGTCCCCGGCCACCCGGTCATGACGACGGCGTCCAGGCCGGAGACGTCGACGCCCAGCTCCAGCGCGTTCGTCGTCGCGAGCGCGAGCAGGTCGCCCTCGCGCAGTGCCCGTTCGAGGGCGCGTCGCTCCTCGGGGAGATACCCCCCGCGGTAGGCGGCGACCCGGTCGGCGAGCCCGGTGCCCGCGAGCTGGTGCTGGATCTGCTCGGCGACCGCCTCCGCGCCGTACCGCGACCGGACGAACGCGAGCGTCCTCGCCCCGGCGCGCACGAGGTGCGCGACGAGGGTCGACGCCTCGCTCGACGCGCTGCGGCGCGGCCCGGCAGCGTCGAGCCCGGCCTGGTCGTCGGGCAGCGACACCCCCTGCCCCGGCCAGTCACGGCCCTCGCGGGTGAAGCCGGGCTGCCACAGGACGATGGTGCGGGTGCCGCTCGGTGCGGTGTCCTCGACGACCGCGTGGACGTCGTCCGGTTCCACACCGATGAGCCGCGCCCCGGTGGCCGCCGGGTCACCCGTCGTCGCGGAGGCGAGGACGACGGTGGGGCGGGCGCCGTAGTGCTCGGCCACCCGCAGCAGCCGGCGCAGCACCAGTGACACGTGCGCGCCGAGCACGCCCCGGTAGGCGTGGCACTCGTCGACGACGACGAAGCGGAGCCCGCGCAGCAGGCGCTGCCACCGGCGGTGGTTCGGCAGCATCGAGAAGTGGAGGAAGTCGGGGTTGCTCAGCACGATGTCGGCGTGGTCACGCGCCCAGTCGCGTTCGGTGAGCGGGGTGTCGCCGTCGCACGTCGTCGCGCGCACACCCCGCAGCCCGGCCGCGGTCAGCAGACGCTCGAGCCCGGCCAGTTGGTCGGCAGCCAGCGCCTTCGTGGGGGACAGGTACAGCGTCGTCGGCCGGCGCGTGTAGCCGGTGATCCGGCCGGCGGTGGGCCCGGCGGCCGCCTCGGCGCCCACCCGCACCGCACTGATCGCCGGGAGCCAGGCCGCCAGCGACTTCCCCGAGCCCGTCGCGGTGGCGATGACGGTGTGCCGGCCGGACCACACCGACTCGGCCGCCTCGACCTGGTGCTCCCACGGGGCCTCGACGCCGAGCCGCCGGTAGCCGGCGACGAGGTCGGTGTCCGCCCACGTCGGCCAGTGCTCCGTGCGTCCCGAACGTACCGGGACGCGCTCGACGTGCAGCAGCCGTCCGTCGTCCCCGCCGAGCTGCTGGAGGAGGGGAAGGAGCTCGGTCACCCTGCCATCATCGCCGACTGCGGCGTGCTCGCGCCCGTGCTCCGGGAGGAGGACCGGCCTCGTCCGAGAGCGTGATTGTGCGGGCCTGTTGCCCGAAGGGCTCGGATTGCGACCGTGACATGCGTAGACTCCGGCTCGTCACTGCGCGGCCCTGCGCCGCACGAACGCCACCGACGCCGACACTGCTGTGGACGCCGGTGGGCACTGCCGAGGAGGGCGGATGCTCGAGCTGAGTGCTTCAAGTCTGGCCATTGCCGGGACGATCGCGGGGATCGCGGTCGTCTCACTGGTCATAGCCCTGGTCCTGCGGCGCCAGGTGCTGGCCGCCGACGAGGGCTCGGTGCGGATGCGGGAGATCGCCCAGGCGATCCAGGAGGGCGCCAGCGCCTACCTCAACCGGCAGTACCGGACGCTCGCGCTGTTCGTCGTGGTCGTCTTCGCGCTGCTCTTCCTGCTCCCCGGCGACGGCGGGATCAAGGCGGGCCGGGCGGTGGCCTTCCTCTTCGGAGCGGGCTTCTCCGCCGCCATCGGCTACCTCGGCATGTGGCTCGCCACACGCGCGAACCTCCGGGTGGCCGCCTCCGCGCAGCATCCCGACGGCCGGAGAGAGGGCGCCCGGATCGCCTTCCGCACCGGTGGTGTCGTCGGGATGTCCGTCGTCGGTCTGGGTCTGCTCGGTGCTGCGGGAGTCGTGCTGATCTTCCAGGGCGACGCCCCCGCGGTCCTCGAGGGTTTCGGCTTCGGCGCCGCGCTGCTCGCGATGTTCATGCGGGTCGGTGGTGGCATCTTCACCAAGGCCGCCGACGTCGGCGCCGACCTCGTCGGCAAGGTCGAGCAGGGCATCCCGGAGGACGACCCCCGCAACGCCGCGACGATCGCCGACAACGTCGGTGACAACGTCGGGGACTGCGCGGGCATGGCCGCCGACCTCTTCGAGTCCTACGCCGTCACGCTCGTCGCGTCCCTCATCCTCGGCAAGGCGGCCTTCGGGGAGCAGGGCATGATCTTCCCGCTCATCGTCGCCGCGATCGGTGCCGTAGTCGCCGTCCTCGGCGTGGTCATCACCCGGGTGCGCGGCTCGGAGAGCGGACTGGCCGCCATCTACCGCGGCTTCTACATCTCCGCGCTCGCCGGCGCGGGGCTGGCCGCCGTCGCGGCGTTCCTCTACCTCCCCTCCAGCTTCGGGGCGATCGAGGGTGTCAGCGCCGACCTCGCCGACCACGCCGGCGACCCGCGGCTCATCACGGCGGCGGCCGTCGCGATCGGCATCATCCTCGCCGGCATCATCCTGTGGCTGACCGGCTACTTCACCGGCACGACGTCCAAGCCGACGCTCCACGTCGCGAGCACCTCACGGACCGGTGCGGCCACCGTCGTCCTGTCGGGCATCGGCGTCGGCTTCGAGTCGGCCGTGTACACCGCTGGCATCATCGCGGCCGCCATCTGTGGGGTCTTCCTGCTCGCCGGTGGCTCGGTGTGGCTGTCCCTGTTCCTCGTGGCGCTCGCCGGCTGCGGCCTCCTCACCACTGTCGGCGTCATCGTCGCGATGGACACCTTCGGCCCGGTCTCCGACAACGCCCAGGGCATCGCCGAGATGTCCGGGGAGGTCGGCGAGGATGGTGCCCAGATCCTCACCGACCTCGACGCCGCCGGGAACACGACGAAGGCGATCACCAAGGGCATCGCGATCGCCACCGCGGTCCTCGCCGCGACGGCCCTGTTCGGGTCCTACGCCGACGCCGTCGCCACGTCCCTGCAGGAGATCCTCGACTCCGGGACCGAGCTCGCCGGTGGTGTCGTCACCTCGATGCTCAGCTACGAGATCATCTCCCCGGTGACGCTCGTCGGCGTCATCCTCGGCGCTGCGACGGTCTTCCTCTTCTCCGGCCTGGCGATCGACGCCGTGACCCGCGCCGCCGGCGCGATCGTCTTCGAGGTGCGTCGCCAGTTCCGCGAGCACCCGGGCATCATGACGGGCGAGGTCCGCCCCGAGTACGCGCGGGTCGTGGACATCTGCACGCGTGACTCCCTCCGCGAGCTGGCCACCCCCGGCCTCCTCGCGGCGTTCGCCCCGATCGCCGTGGGCTTCGGCCTCGGGGTCGGTCCGCTCGCCGGGTTCCTCGGCGGCGCGATCGCGGCCGGCGTGCTCATGGCCGTGTTCCTCGCCAACGCCGGCGGCACGTGGGACAACGCGAAGAAGATCGTCGAGGACGGTCACTACGGCGGCAAGGGCTCCGAGGCGCACGCCGCCGTCGTCATCGGCGACACCGTCGGTGACCCGTTCAAGGACACCGCCGGCCCGGCGATCAACCCGCTCATCAAGGTGATGAACCTCGTCGCCCTGCTCATCGCGCCCGCGGTCGTCCAGATGAGTGTCCCTGCCGACGCCAACCACGTGCTGCGGATCGGTGTCGCCTCGCTGGCGGCCGCCATCGCCTTCGGTGCGGTCGTCGCCTCGCGGCTGCGCGCGGCGAAGGTCGACGCGGAGAACGACTCCCGCGCGACGGTGGCGAGCGTCAGCCGCTGACGTCACGCCGCGGGCGGCACCGGTCGGGTGCCGCCCGTCGCGGCGTCCGGTCCGCTCAGCGGCTCACCGGTCGCTGCGGGTTGTCGCAGCGCCGGAACTCCCCGTCCCGGCCCGCGTGGTAGGAGTACTCGCGGCCCTCGGCCGCGAGGACGAGCCGCGCGCCGGGGACCAGGGCCTGGGTGTAGCTCGTGCCCGGGCTCGGGCACCCGAGCGAGCCGTCCGGCCACGTCACGTCCTCGTGGCTGACGACCGCGATGTCGGCGGCGGCGAGGCCGAGGTGGTCGGCGAGGTCCGCGATCGCCGCCTCGACCTGAGGGGTGGTGGTCGCCGACGGGTCCGGCCGTGGGGTCGTCGGCGGGCTGGGGAGCTCGGGGGACGACGGCGGGACCGAGCCGGTCGCGCCGGGCGTGGTCGGTCCGGCCGGGGACGTCGTGCTCCCCGGTCCAGGTGTGCCGCCCGGACCGTCTCCGTCCACCGCCCCGCAGCCGGCGAGGAGGAGGACGACGGCGATGGTGGCCGTCCGGGTGACGGTGCGCGCGGAGGTCATCGTGGTCCCAGGGAGTCGATGGCGGTGATGAGGCGGTCGCGCAGCGGGCGGGAGCGGACGCTGAAGGCGCGCTGCGCCGCCACGTACTCCGCGCGGCCCTCGGCTGTCTCGATCCGGACGGGACGGTAGCCGAGCGAGCTGAGGTCGTACGGCGAGGCCCGCATGTCCAGCACCCGGATGTCACGGGCCAGCTCGAAGACGTCGAGCAGCAGCTCCCCGGGGCATGCCGGGCCGAGGGTGAGTGCCGCGCGGAGCAGGTCCATGTTGGCGTGGAGGCACCCCGGCTGCTCGAGCTCCGGCTGGGTGTCCCGGGTGGGTTGCAGCCGGTTGACGGGCCGTGCCTCCGCCGTGAAGAAGCGGAAGGCGTCGAAGTGGGAGCAGCGCACCGGGTGGGACTCCACGACGGCGTCGGTCCCCGCCGGCCCGAGCCGGAGCGGGAGGGAGTGCCGACGCTCGGCCGTCGGCTGGCGGTAGACCATCGCCCACTCGTGAAGGCCGAGGCAGCCGAGGTGCGGCGCCCGTGAGGCGGTCGCCCGCAGGACGGCGGACAGCCGCCGCAGAGCGGGCCCCCGGTCGGTGACGAACGCCGCGGCGTCCATCTCCACGGCCCCGTCCTCGGTCCGCCGGTACCAGCGCCACCCTGCGCGTCCACCCAGCAGGGCGTCGTCGGGGCCGTGCCCGGTCAGCCGGACCCCTGCGCCCGGGTGCCACCGATCGAGGCGCCCCGCACGCAGGGCGTAGTAGTCGAAGAGGAAGTCCTCGACGGCGTGACGCTCGCCGCGGGCACGCCGCTCCCGGTGCGCCCGGGTGAGCTCGTGGGCACGGCGGAGGTGCGCGTCCTCCAGCGCCGTCCACTCCGGCGCCGCCAGGACCCGCCGCTCGGCTGTCGCCGTTCGCCCGGTCACGACCCCAGCCTACGAAGTGCAGGCCGCGCGGAGAAGGTGGGGCGGCCCCGCGTCTGCGCGGCCGCCCCACCGCGTGGTCAGGCGCCCGCCCGCCGCCGCTGCGCGAGGACGGCTGCACCGCCGACGACGCTCAGGAGCGCGAGGGCGACCAGCCCGCCGGTCGGTACGCCCGTGTCGGGGAGCCGGTCGGTGCCCCGTCCGGCCGCCGGCGGCGGCGTGGTCGCGCTGGGCGGCGTGGTGGCCGGGGTCGTGGGCTCGGCGGTGGTCGGCTCCTCCGTCGGGCTCGGGGTCGGTCCCGGGAGCGGCTCCGTGACGAGCCACCAGTTCTCGACGAAGAAGTCGGCGGGGTCGATGACGCCCTGCTCCTGCGCCCACTCGATGAGCAGCTGGCGGATCTCGAAGCGCTCGTCGTAGACGACCGGCGCCTCGGCCACGTGCGGGAAGGCGCCACCGCCGCTCTGCCGGTAGTTGTTCACCGCCATGACGAAGACGTCGTCGTCGGCCACCGGGGTGCCGTCGGGGTGGGAGAGCCCGGCGATGCGCTCACCCACCGGCTGGGAGATGTCGATGAAGTACTCCAGCCCGGAGATCACGTCGTAGTTGTAGTCCGGCACGCCTTCGGGGCGGTCGTCGTAGACGGCGTTCGTGCCGGTCTCGGGGTCGAACTCGGCGCCCTCCTCGACCTGCTTGAAGTAGCGCGCCGAGTACTCGAGGTAGTCACGCAGCTCGGCGCCGGTGAGCTGGACGGCGAGGAGGGTGTTCTCGTAGATGTACAGGCCCGCGATGTCACGGATCGTCACCTCCCCCTCGGGGAAGACGGCCGTGCGTGAGAACGGTGAGGCCTGGGAGATGACCGTCGTGCCGGCGTGCTCGGTGCCCTCCAGTGCGGCCTCCACCGTCGTCTGCTGGACGTGGTTGATGAAGTCGATGATCGGAGTGTCCTCGTAGCGCGACGTCGTCGCCGGCAGCTCGGTCACCGACTGCGCGACGGGCGTGTTGACGTAGTCGATCGTCGTCGCGTGCTCCTCGGCGAGCAGCTCCTGCAGGCCCTGGTCCTCCGGCGACTCCGTGCCGTAGTGCGCGACGGCCGTGGGGGCGAGGTCCTCGGACCAGGCGACCTCCCACTCGCCGTCCTCGCCCGGCACGAGGTTGAGCGTCGTCTCGGTCACCGACCGCGCCCAGTACTCGGGCTGGGTCATGAGCACCTGCTCGCCCGCGACGTTGGTGAACACCTCCTGCGGGATGTCCCGGTGGGTGTGGCCGGCGACGATGACGTCGATCCCGGGCACCTGGCGGGCGATGTTGCCGGTGACGTCCTCGTGGAGCGCCTCGCGGTCGTAGTCGGCGTCGGTGACGTTGCCCGTGCCCGTGTGGGCGATCACGACGACGACGTCGGCCAGCGCGTCCACCTCGGGCACCCAGCGCTCGGCTGCCGTCACCATGTCCTGGAACTCCAGGATCCCCTCGACGTGCTGCTTGTCCCAGATCCGCACGCCGGGGGTCACCATGCCGATGACGCCGATCGTGACCTGCTCGCCGTCGATCGTCCGGTCCAGCAGGGTGTACGGCTCGTGGTACGGCTCACCGGTGGCCACGTCGATGACGTTCGCGCCGAGGAGCGGGAACTCCAGGTCCTCCTCGTAGGCGGCGAGCAGGTCGAGGCCGTAGTTGTACTCGTGGTTCCCGACCGTCTGGACGTCGTAGTCCAGGTAGTTGTAGGCGGCGGCCATGGGATGGGTCGTCCCGCCGTCGAGCACCGCCTGCCGGCCCTCGCCCATGCCGTAGTAGTAGGTGAGCGGGGTGCCCTGGATCGCGTCGCCGTTGTCGAGGAGGACCACCGAGTCCTCGCCCTTCTCGGCGCGCACGTCGGCGACGACGCTCGCGACGCGGGTCAGCCCGAGCGAGTCGTCCTCGGGGAAGGGCTGGTTGCGGAAGTAGTCCCAGTCGTAGACGTGGCCGTGCACGTCGGTGGTGGCGAGCAGGGTGAGCTCGAGTGGCTCGGGGTCGGTCTGTGCTGCGGCCGACGTGGCCGACGCTGCGAGCAGCAGCGCCGTCACCGTCGCCGCCGGAAGTGCTCTGGGGGTGCGCATGTGGTCTCCCGTGGTCGGTCGGTGATCGACCACGGCTCCTCGTCGAGCGGCAGTCGTCAGCGGACGGGGTCGAGGCTAGCGGGAAGTTGTGACGCAGAACACCCCCGTACCCTCGTCACCATGTCGCGCCCGGTCAGCCCGCCCCCGCCCCACCTGCCCGCAGCCCTCGCCGGGGCGGTGCGGGCCGACCTCGCGGAGCGGTTCACGCGCAGCGAGGTCGAGGACGTGCTCGGGCCGGTGGCGACCGCCGCCCTCGGCCGTGACGAGCCCGTCGCCGCGCGCCGCGCCACGGCCGCGTCGCCGGAGCCGGCCGCGGTCCTCACCCGCCTCTTCATGCTCGGCGTCCCCGTGACGCGCGCCGAGCTCGACGCGGCCCTGCCGCGGACCACGACGGCAGGTGCCACCGCCGTCGGGCTCGTGACCGCGGCGGGGGAGGCCGGCGACGACGAGGTACGCGCCACCGTCGACCTGCGCCCCTACGAGGCGAGCGACGCCGCGGGGGAGGCCCGGTGGTGGGTGGCCTCCGACCTGGGGGAGCTCGCCACAGGAGCCAGCCTGCACGCCGACCACGTCCTGGGCATCGGCGGGGCCTCGCTCACGCTCGCCCGCATCACCGTGCGCGACCGTCGGCCGCTGGTGCTGGACCTCGGGACGGGGTGCGGCGTGCAGGCGCTGCACGCCTCCCGCCACGCCGACGCGGTCGTCGGCACCGACGTCTCGCGCCGGGCACTGGGTTTCGCCGCGTTCAACGCCGCGCTCGCGGGAGTCGCGCTCGAGCTGCGCGAGGGCTCGCTCCTCGAGCCGGTCCGCGGGGAGCGGTTCGACCTCGTCGTGTCCAACCCGCCCTTCGTCATCACGCCGCCCGCCGCCCACGCCGCGGGGCTGCCCGTCATGGAGTACCGCGACGGTGCGCTGCCCGGCGACTCGCTCGTCCGCGACCTCGTCGCCGGCGTGGGCGCGCACCTCGCCCCGGGTGGGGTGGCGCAGCTGCTCGGCAACTGGGAGCACCACGCCGGAGAGGACTGGCGCGAGCGGGTGAGTGCGTGGCTCGCCGCAGCAGGCACCGACGGCTGGGTGGTCCAGCGCGAGGTGCAGGACCCCGCCGAGTACGCCCACACGTGGCTGCGCGACGGCGGGCTCCGCCCGGGCACTGCCCTCTTCGACGCCGCGCTGTCCGCCTGGCTGGACGACTTCGCCGCGCGCGGAGTCGACGGTGTCGGTTTCGGCTACCTCACACTGCGCCGACCGGCCGACGACGCGCGCGCCCCGTGGCACCGCGTGGAGGAGGTGGACGCGCCCGTCCACCGCGCCCTCGGCGGGCACGTCGCCGAGGTCCTCGCGGCGCAGGAGTGGCTGGCCACCCACGACGACACCGCCCTCGCCGGCTCCCGGCCCGTCGTCGCGGCGGACGTCACCGAGGAACGCTACCTGCGACCCGGCGAGCCCGACCCCCTGGTGCTCCAGCTGCGCCAGGGCGCGGGGTTCGGGCGCACGGTCCGGCCCGGCACGCTGGTCGCCGGGGCGGTCGGTGCCTGCGACGGCGAGCTCACGCTCGGCCAGATCGTCGGCGGCCTGGCCGTGCTGCTCGACCAGCCGGCGGACGTCGTCGCCGCGGAGGTGCTGCCCGCGGTCCGCGACCTGCTGCTCGACGGGTTCCTGCGGCTGCCATGAGTGCCCCGGGGGGCCGTGCGGGGCGGCGACTCCCCGCCCCCGGTACGTTCGTGCCATGGAGCGCGCGCCGACGTTCCGGGCGGTCAGCATCCAGGGCTGGCACGACCTCACCTTCCTCCACTGGGCCTACCCGCCCGACGTCGTCCAGGCGCTGCTCGCGCCCGGGCTCCGGGTCCACACCGCCGAGGGCTCCGCATGGGTGGGCGTCACCCCCTTCCGCATGCACGCGGTCCGGCCCGTCGGCCTGCCGCCGGTCCCGCACCTGTCCTCCTTCCCGGAGGTGAACTGCCGCACCTACGTCCAGCACCCCAACGGCACGGCCGGCATCTGGTTCTTCTCCCTCGACACGCCCCGGCTGTGGATCATCGCCGCGCTGCGCAGTATGGGGCTGCCGTACATGTGGGCACGGGCGCGGATGGGCGTCGACCCGCCCGGGCAGCCCGTCGCCCGCCGAGCCGCCTACCTGAGCCGCCGCCTCCTGCCGCGGCCGGGTGGGTCCCAGGCCCCCGGGATGCGGGTGGAGGTGGAGGTCGGCCGCCGTCTCGACCGGCCGGACCCGCTCGCCGTCTTCCTCACGGCGCGGTGGTGGGCCTTCACCTCCCGTGCCGGGCGGCTGTGGCAGGTCCCCGTCGCCCACCCCGACTGGCCGCTGCACCGGGCGCGCGCCGTCGTCGTCGACGTCGGAGCCCTCGTCCGGGCGGCGGGACTACCCGCTCCGCAGGCCGCTGCCCTCGTCCACTTCTCCCCCGGTGTCCGCACCCGCCTCGGCCTCCCGCGGGAGAGCTGAGGCCGTCACCGGGTGAACCCATCAGGTACCGTCACCCCGACACCCCCCGGAAAGAAGGAAGGTCGGCGGTGACAGGTTCCCGCAAGCTCGTGATCGTCGAGTCGCCCGCAAAGGCGCGCACCATCGTCGGATATCTCGGGCCCGAGTTCGACGTCGAGGCGAGCGTCGGGCACATCCGTGACCTTCCCCAGCCCTCCGAGCTGCCCGCGGAGATGAAGAAGGGGCCCTACGGCAAGTTCGCCATCGACGTCGAGGGCAACTTCGAGCCGTACTACGTCGTCGACACCGACAAGAAGAAGAAGGTCACCGAGCTCAAGCGGGCCCTCAAGGACGCCGACGAGCTCTACCTCGCCACCGATGAGGACCGGGAGGGCGAGGCCATCGCCTGGCACCTCCTCGACGTCCTCCAGCCCAAGGTGCCCGTCAAGCGGATGGTCTTCCACGAGATCACCAAGGAGGCGATCCAGCGGGCGCTGGAGAACACCCGTGAGCTCGACGACCGCCTCGTCGACGCGCAGGAGGCCCGGCGCATCCTCGACCGGCTCGTCGGCTACGAGGTCTCCCCGCTGCTGTGGCGCAAGGTGCGTCCGCGCATCTCCGCCGGCCGGGTGCAGTCCGTCGTCACCCGGATGGTCGTCGAGCGGGAGCGCGAGCGGATGGCCTTCCGCGCCGCCTCCTACTGGGACGTCAGGGGCACGTTCGCCGGCGACGACGGCGAGGGCCGTCGGTCCTTCGACGCGCGTCTCGTCGCGCTGGACGGCGCCAAGGTCGCCACCGGCCGCGACTTCGGTGACGACGGACAGCTCACCGCGGCCGCCCGCAAGGCGCAGGTCGCCCACCTCGACGAGGCGACCGCCACCGCGCTGGCCACGGCGCTGGAGGATGCGCAGGCGCAGGTCTCCTCGATGGAGACCAAGCCCTACACGCGTCGTCCCGCCGCACCCTTCACCACCTCCACCCTTCAGCAGGAGGCGAGCCGCAAGCTGCGGATGAGCTCCCGGGAGGCCATGCGCACCGCGCAGGGCCTCTACGAGAACGGCTTCATCACCTACATGCGGACCGACTCCTCGGCACTGTCGCAGCAGGCGATCGCCGCGGCTCGCGGGCAGGCCACCGAGCTCTACGGCGCGGACTACGTGCCGGAGAAGCCGCGCTTCTACGCCCAGAAGTCCAAGGGCGCCCAGGAGGCCCACGAGGCGATCCGCCCCGCGGGTGACTCCTTCCGCACCCCCGCCCAGGTGGCCGGCCAGCTGACCGGCGCCCAGTTCAAGCTCTACGAGCTCATCTGGAAGCGGACGGTGGCCTCCCAGATGGCCGACGCCCGCGGCTCGACCGCGACTGTCCGGCTCCGCGCGGACGCGGCGCTCCCCGAGGGCACGCGGCAGGCCGAGTTCAGCGCCTCCGGCACGGTCATCACCTTCCGTGGCTTCCTCGCCGCCTACGAGGAGGGCCGCGACGCCGACCGCTACGCGGAGTCCGGCGGCTCGGCCAAGGAGACCCGGCTGCCGCAGCTGACCGAGGGTGCGCTCGTGGACACCGAGACGGTCGCGGCCGAGGGCCACGAGACCACCCCGCCACCGCGCTACACCGAGGCGAGCCTCGTCAAGGTCATGGAGGAGCGCGGCATCGGCCGGCCCTCCACCTACGCCGCGACGATCTCGGTCATCACCGACCGCGGCTACGTCGACCGCCGCGGTCAGGCGCTCGTGCCGACCTGGCTGGCGTTCTCCGTGGTCCGGCTGCTCGAGGAGAACCTCCCGCGGCTCGTCGACTACGACTTCACCGCCTCGATGGAGTCCGACCTCGACCTCATCGCCGCCGGGCAGGAGAACCGCGTGGAGTGGCTCTCCCGCTTCTACCGCGGTGACGCGAGCCGCGAGGGGCTGCGAGCCCAGGTGGAGAACCTCGGGGACATCGACGCGCGTGCCGTCAACAGCATCGACATCGGCGAGGGCATCACGCTGCGAGTGGGCCGCTACGGCCCGTACCTCGAGACGACCGAGGAGGACGGCAAGCGGGCCTCGGTGCCCGACGACGTCGCCCCCGACGAGCTGACCGTGGACAAGGCGCGCGAGCTGCTGGCCGCCAGCGCCGAGGACGGGCGCGAGCTCGGCACCGACCCGGGGACCGGGCACACGATCATCGCCAAGACGGGTCGCTACGGGCCCTACGTCACCGAGGTGCTGCCCGAGCCGGAGGAGCCTGCCGCCGTCGAGGGGGCGAAGAAGCCGGCCAGGAAGAAGGCCGCCGCCAAGCCGCGGACGGCGTCGCTGTTCAAGACGATGCAGCTGGAGACGGTCACCCTCGAGGACGCCCTGCGGCTGCTGTCGCTGCCGCGCGTCGTCGGCGTGGACCCGGAGTCCGGTGAGGAGATCACCGCGCAGAACGGCCGCTACGGGGCCTACCTCAAGAAGGGCACCGACTCGCGGACCCTGCCCGAGGGGGAGGAGCAGCTCTTCGAGATCACCCTCGAGGAGGCGCTGGAGCTGTACAAGCAGCCCAAGCGCGGTCGTGGGGCCACCGCCAAGCCGCCGCTGCGCGAGCTCGGCGAGGACCCGGTCAGCGGCAAGCCCGTCGTCGTCAAGGACGGGCGCTTCGGCCCGTACGTCACCGACGGCACGACCAATGCGACGCTCCGCAAGGACGACGCGGTCGAGACCGTGACCCCGGAGCGGGCCTTCGAGCTCCTCGCCGAGAAGCGCGCCAAGGCCCCGGCCAAGAAGACGACCACCCGCAAGACGCCGACGCGCAAGGCGCCGGCGAAGAAGGCCACGGCCACCAAGAAGGCGGCCTCACCCAAGACGTAGGATCACGGGATGCAGCCGTCCCGTCCCGCGCCCCTGGCCAGGCAGTTCATCGTCATCGCCGCCGTCAGCGGTGTCGCCATGGTCGCGGTGGTCCTCCTGTGGGTCGCCGAGGTCGTGTCTCTCGGGGTGATGGTCGCCGTCATCGCGGCGGTCGGGGCGGCCGAGCTCGGCGCCGTCATGCTCCTCCAGCGTCGGGCGCAGCAGCAGCGCGCCCGCACCGACCGGCTCGGTGGCACCTCGACGATCGGCCCCGACAGCCCGGCCGCGCGCTACGGCTACGACCCGATGAGTGACCAGAACGCCGGTCGCTGACCCCGAGCGCCGGCACGAGAGCCTGCGCGCGGACCGGCGCTAGCCCGCCGGGCCGCTCGACCGTGAGCGGACCGCGGGACCGCGGGACTGCGTGGCGCGGTCGCTAGGCTGCCCACCATGACTCTGCCTCTCGACCTGCCCACCGCCCCGGACCCGCTCGAGGCACCGCCGCTGCGCTGGGGGATCCTCGGGGCCGGCGGGATCGCCCGGTCCTTCGCACGCCAGGTCCCGGCCCACAGCAGCGGGCAGGTCGTCGCCGTCGGCTCGCGTGACCGGGTGCGGGCGCAGGCCTTCGCCGACGCCCACGAGATCCCGCACGCCCACGGCAGCTACGCCGAGCTCGTCGCGGACGAGGACGTCGAGGCGGTGTACGTCGCCACGCCGCACAGCGAGCACCGCGACCACGCACTGCTGGCCATCGCCGCCGGCAAACACGTCCTCGTCGAGAAGGCCTTCGCCCGCAGCGCCGCCGAGGCCCGGGAGGTGTTCACGGCCGCCCGTGAGCAGGGCGTGTTCGTCATGGAGGCGATGTGGACCCGCTTCCTGCCCCACATGGTCGCCGTCCGGCACCTCGTGCGCAGCGGGGCGATCGGGGAGGTCGTGAGCCTGCAGGCGGACCACGGGCAGCGCCTCGACGGTGACCCCTCCGGGCGGCTGCTCAACCCGGCCCTCGCCGGTGGTGCGCTCCTCGACCTCGGTGTCTACCCGATCTCCTTCGCCCACGACATCCTCGGCACCCCCGACTCGGTGCTCGCCTCGGGGGCGCTCGCCGAGACCGACGTCGACGGGCAGGAGACCGTGCTGCTGCGCTACGGCAGCCGCGCCCTCGCCGTGTGCTCCGCGACGCTGTGGGCCCGCACTCCCAACCGGGCCGCGATCAGCGGCACCGAGGGGACGATCGAGATCGACGGCGCCTTCTGGGCCCCGACGGCCTTCACGGTCACCCGCGGCGACATCCAGACGACCGTCCGTCCCCGGCACGAGGGCGGGTTCCAGTACGAGGCCGCAGAGGTCGCGCGCTGTGTCGCCGACGGCCGCCGCGAGTCCGACACGCTGAGCTGGGACGACACCCTCGCCGTCATGACGACGATGGACGAGGTGCGCCGCCAGGTCGGGGTCGTCTACCCCGGTGAGTGACACCTCCACAGGCAGGACAGAGGTGGCGCCGGGCCGTCGTTAGGCTGGGCCGGTGACCACCGACGCAGCGCCCCTGTTCATCGCCCTCGAGGGCGGTGACGGCGCGGGGAAGACCACCCAGGCCCGGATGCTGCGCGACTGGCTCGTCGCGCGTGGCCGGGAGGTCGTGGTCACCCGCGAGCCCGGCGGGACCGAGCTCGGGCGGACGCTGCGCCGCGAGGTCCTCCACGGTGAGGACCTCGACCCCCGCACGGAGGCGCTCCTCTACGCGGCCGACCGCGCCCACCACGTCGCCACCCTCGTGCGCCCGGCGCTGGCCCGGGGCGCCGTCGTCGTCACCGACCGGTACATCGACTCCTCGATCGCCTACCAGGGAGCTGGCCGCCGGCTCGGGCGTGACGAGGTCCGTGACCTGTCGCGCTGGGCGACGGACGGCCTGCTGCCGACCCTCACCGTCGTCCTGGACGTCGACGCCGCGACCGCAGCGGCACGCCGCTCGGGCGCGCCGGACCGCCTGGAGCGCGAGCCCAGCCACTTCCACGAGGAGGTCCGCTCGACCTTCCTCGCGCTGGCCTCGGCCGAGCCTGGGCGGTACGCCGTCGTCGACGCGAGCCGGCCACCGGAGGTGGTCCACGGCGCCGTCGTCGAGAGCGTCGCGCGCGTCCTGGAGCCGGTGCGATGAGCGTGTGGGACGACGTCGTCGGCCAGCCTCAGGCGGTGTCCGTGCTGCGCGCCGCCGCCGAGGCCGCACGCGGTGGCTCCGGCGCGTCGGCCGGCACGGGGATGACCCATGCCTGGCTGATCACCGGTCCGCCCGGCTCCGGGCGGTCCGTGGCCGCCCGGGCCTTCGCTGCCGCCCTGGCCTGCACCGACCCCGACGACATCGGCTGCGGGCGGTGCCACGGGTGTACGACGACGCTGGGCGGCACCCACGCCGACCTCCAGGTCATCGCCACCGAGCGGGTGAGCTTCAAGATCGAGGACATGCGCCCGATCGTCTCGGACGCGCAGCAGGCGCCCTCCCAGGGACGCTGGCGGGTCATGCTCATGGAAGACGCCGACCGCATGGTCGAGCGCACCTCCAACGTGCTGCTCAAGGCCATCGAGGAGCCGCCGCCGCGCACGGTGTGGCTGCTGTGCGCGCCCAGCCCACAGGACCTCATCCCGACCATCCGCTCCCGGTGCCGGACGGTCTCGTTGCGCGTCCCCGATGCCGAGGACGTCGCCGAGCTGCTCGTGCGGCGCGACGGGATCGACCCGCGGATCGCCCTCCTGGCGGCCCGGGCCGCGCAGAGCCACGTGGGCGTCGCCCGCCGGCTCGCGACCGACCCCGAGGCCCGGGAGCGGCGGCGCTCCATCCTCACCGTGCCGAGCCGCATCCGCGGCGTGGGGGACGCGGTCCTCGCGGCGGCCGACCTCGTCGAGCTCGCGCAGGCCGAGGGGCGTGCCGCCACCGAGGAGCGGGACGCGGCCGAGCGCGCCGAGCTGCTGCGTACGCTGGGCGCCGAGGGGGAGACCCGCCTGCCACCGGCCGTCCGGTCACAGGTCAAGCGGCTCGAGGACAACCAGAAGAGCCGTGCCACCCGTGCCCAGCGCGACGTGCTCGACCGCGCGATGGTCGACCTCCTCTCGCTCTACCGGGACGTCCTCGTGCTGCAGCTCCGTGCCGACGTGCCGCTCGTCAACGGCGACCTCGAGCGGGAGGTGCGGACGCTCGCCGCCGACTCCACCGCCGAGCAGACGGTGCGGCGGATGGACGCCGTCGCCACCGCCCGCACGCGGCTCGGGGCCAACGTCGCCCCGCTCCTCGCCGTCGAGGCGATGATGGTCGAGCTGCGTCCGCAGGCCACGGCGGCCCGCTTGTAGAGTGGCGCCAGTGACCCGGATCCTGCGCGCCAGTCTCTGCCTCGTCGCGACCGTCGCCCTCGTCGCCTGCTCCGCGCAGGACGCCGACGACGACCCCACCGACCCGCCCGTCGCGGCCGAGTCGCGCAGCCCGCGCGCGGAGCAGCCCATGCCCGAGGTGCCCGCCGAGCTCGCGACCTTCTACGAGCAGTCCCTGCGCTGGGAGGAGTGCGGCGACGGCTTCGACTGCACCGAGGTCACCGTCCCGCTGGACTACGCCGAGCCCGACGGCGAGACCATCACCATCGCCGTCAAGCGGCGCGCGGCCGGGGTCGAGGAGCCCGTCGGCTCGCTCCTCGTCAACCCGGGCGGGCCGGGCGGCTCGGGCGTGCAGCTCGTCGAGTCCGCCTCGCTGTTGTTCTCCTCCGAGCTCCTCGACGGCTTCGACGTCATCGGCTTCGACCCGCGCGGCGTCAACGACTCGAGCGCGGTCGACTGCGTGGACGACGCCGAGCTCGACCGCATCCGCGCGGAGGACTACGACGAGACCGCGGAGGGGCTGGCCGAGTTCGCCTCCGCGGCCGAGGAGCTGGCCGCGGCCTGCGCCGAGAACACCGGTGACCTCCTCGCCCACGTCGACACCGTCAGCGCGGCCCGTGACGTGGACGTCGTGCGCCACCTGCTCGAGGAGCCGCGGCTGGACTACCTCGGCTACTCCTACGGCACGCACCTCGGTGCCGTCTACGCCGAGCTCTTCCCCGAGAACGTCGGCCGGCTCGTGCTCGACGGCGCGATGGACCCCTCGCTCGGAACCGGCGAGATCGTCCGCGGACAGGCGGCCGGGTTCGAGCGGGCGTTGCGGGTCTACGTCGAGGACTGCCTCGCCGGGCCGGGGTGCCCGCTCACCGGGGACGTCGACACCGCGGTGGGGCAGGTGCAGCAGCTGCTCGAGCTCGCGTCCCACACCCCGCTGCCGACGGGCACCGACCGCGAGCTGACGGCGCCACTCATGTTCTCCGGCATCATCATGCCGCTGTACGACGACGCGTACTGGATGCTGCTCACCTCGGCCCTGGACGCGGCGATCAACCAGCAGGACGGGTCGCAGCTGCTCCTGCTCGCCGATCTGTCCGCCGAGCGTGAGCCGGACGGGACGTACGCGACGAACTCCACCGAGGCGAACATCGCCATCAACTGCATCGACTACCCGGTGGAGGGAGACCTCGAGACCTGGCGCGCCGAGGCCAAGGAGCTGGCGGAGATCTCTCCCACGTTCGGCCCCGCGCTCGCCTTCGGTGACGTCACGTGCGACGCGTGGCCGCACGAGCCGACGGTCGAGCGGGCACCGGTGACCGCCGCAGGGGCGGACCCCATCGTGGTCATCGGCACCACGGGTGACCCCGCGACGCCGTACGAGTGGTCCGAGGCGCTCGCCGCGCAGCTGGAGTCCGGTGTGCTGGTGACGTACGAGGGCGAGGGGCACACCGCCTACGGGCGCGCCGGTGAGTGCATCACCGAGGCCGTCGACGGCTACCTCCTCGACGGCACGGTGCCCGAGGACGGCCTGGTCTGCTGACTTTGGTCAGCGGGCCTCGCCCCGGTACAGTGGTCCGCGCTGCCCCGCGCGGGGCGCGCCGCCTTAGCTCAGTCGGCAGAGCGTCTCACTCGTAATGAGAAGGTCGTGGGTTCGATTCCCACAGGCGGCTCCATCCTGTACCGCCGTCGCCCGCGACGTACCATGGGCCCATGGACTACGTCGTGGCGCTGCTTCCTTCGATAGGTGTAGGAATACTCTTCATCGTCATTCTTCGCGCCATTCTCAAGGCCGATCGGCGCGAGCGTGCCGCCTTTCGCGAGTTCGAGTTGGCCGAGCAGTCGGCTTCACCCGTAGCGCAGCGTGACAATTCGGAATCCCACAATTAGTGTGTGCGCACCGCTATTCCGCCATGGGATAGTTGGAGCGAACTTCGCTGAACCCAGCGGGGCCGACACGCACAGGGAAAGAGAATCAGATGGTGCAGAAGGTCATGGTCACTCTTATTGATGACGTCGACGGTTCCCCCGCGGACGAGACCGTCCTGTTCAGCCTGGACGGTGTGAGCTACGAGATCGACCTCACGTCCGACAACGCGGCCAAGCTGCGCGACGCGCTGGCACCCTGGGTCGGCCACGCCCGCCGCGCCGGTGGGCGCAAGGCGACCGGCGGTGGCGGCACGCGCCGGACCCGCGGGAGCGGTCGCTCCGGCGGCGCCGGTGACGCGGCCAAGATCCGCGAGTGGGCGCGCGAGAACGGCTACACGGTCTCCGAGCGGGGCCGGATCCCGGCCGAGGTGACCGAGGCCTACGCCAAGGCGAACTGAGTGGGGCCACGGCCCGGACCGACGTGCCGGGCCGTCCGTCCCGAGCCCCCACGCACCTCATGAGAGAGAATGGCCGCATGACCTACACGCTTGTACTGCTCCGTCACGGCGAGAGCGAATGGAACGCCAAGAACCTCTTCACCGGCTGGGTCGACGTCCCGCTGTCGGAGAAGGGCATTGAGGAGGCCACTCGCGGTGGTGACCTTCTCGTCGACGCCGGTATCGAACCCGATGTCGTCCACACCTCGCTGCTGCGGCGCGCCATTTCGACGGCGAACCTCGCCCTTGACCGGGCGGAGCGTCACTGGATTCCCGTGAAGCGCCACTGGCGGCTCAACGAACGTCACTACGGCGCTCTCCAGGGCAAGAACAAGAAGGAGATCCGCGAGGAGTACGGCGAGGAGCAGTTCATGCTCTGGCGCCGCTCCTACGACGTCCCGCCGCCCCCGATCGAGCTCGGCTCGGAGTTCTCCCAGGACACCGACCCTCGGTACGCGGGAGAGCCCATTCCGACGAGCGAGTGCCTCAAGGACGTCCTCGAGCGGGCCCTGCCGTACTGGGAGTCCGACGTCGTACCCGACCTCGAGGCGGGCAAGACGGTGCTCGTGGCCGCGCACGGCAACTCGCTGCGCGCGATCATCAAGCACCTCGACGGCATCGACGACGACACCATCTCCGGTCTCAACGTCCCGACCGGCATCCCGCTGCTGTACGAGCTCGACGAGAGCTTCCGGCCCACCACCCCCGGTGGGCGCTACCTCGACCCCGCGGCCGCCGAAGCGGCGATCGCGGCGGTCGCCAACCAGGGCAAGTAGCAGCCAGGACGAACGACGGGGGCTGGCGATACGCCGGCCCCCGTCGTTCTCGTCTGTGCGCGGTCAGTCGCGCGGGTCGGTGTCCCGGGCCACGGAGTTCGTGAGGTCACCGGTGACGAGGTAGCTGGTGCGCCGGGCGACCGAGACGCCGTGGTCACCGAACCGCTCGAAGTAGCGGCCCAGGAGGACACCGTCGACCATCTGCTGCTTGGTCATCTCGACCTCGGGGTCGAGGAGGATGGTGAAGGTCTGCTTGTGGAGGGCGTCGAGCGTGTCGTCGTCCCGTTCCACGCCCGCCGCGAGCTCGAGGTCGCGCGTCGCCAGCAGCTTGTTGACCTGGTGAGCCACCTTGGTCGCTGCCGTGCCCATCTCGTCGAAGATCCCGCGCATCGCCGGGGCCGGTGCGACCTCGGGGTAGCGGCCCCGCGCGACGTAGGCGATGTGCCGCGCCAGGTCGCCCATCCGCTCGATCGTCGAGGACATCCGCAGGGCCGCGATGACGACCCGGAGGTCCGTCGCCACGGGCGCCTGCCGGGCGATGAGCGAGATGCACTGCTCGTCGAGGCTCCGCTCGATCTCGTCGATCTCCTCGTCGGCGCGGATGACACTCTCCGCGAGCTGGAGGTCGGCGGTCTGCAACGCCGTGGAGGCGTTCTCGATCGCGTCGATGACGAGCCGGCTCATCCGCTGGAGGTCGTCACCGACCTGAGCCAGCTCCTGCATGAAGATCTCGCGCACGTCTGTCCTCCCATTCGTCGTCAACCAACCGTAGCGTTCCCTGCGGCGGTGAACGATTGGTGGCGCCCCGGTGAACGGCAGGAGTCCTGGTCGGCCGGGTGCTTCGGCACCCGCTGCAGGGGCTTAGTCTCTGCCATGTGGACGGGATCTGGCCTGCTGTCGTCGCGGCCCTGCTCGGGCTCGCCGTCGGGTTCCTGCTGCGCGGCTTCCTCCCGGCGCGGGCACGCCGCGAGGCCCCGGCCTCCCCGGACGGTGGCGGCGTCAGCAAGGACACCCGGCAGCTGCTGCGCGCCCTGCGCTCCTCCGTGCTCCTCCTCGATGCCGGCGGCTCGGTCCTCCAGGCCAACCCCTCCGCCTACAGCTACGGGCTGGTCCGCGCCGACCGGGTGGTCCCCGCGGCGGTCAACGAGCTCATCGCCAAGGTGCGGGCGGACGGTCAGGCGCACGAGCGCGAGCTCATCCTGCCGCGCGGGCCGCTCTCGGGTGCCGGGGAGATCATCTTCCAGCTGCGCGTGATGCCGCTGAGCGAGGGACGGGTCCTCGTCGTCGCCGACGACCAGACCGCCGCCCGGCGCCTCGACCAGGTCCGCCGGGACTTCGTCGCCAACGTGTCCCACGAGCTCAAGACCCCCGTCGGTGCGCTCGCCCTGCTCAGCGAGACGCTCGCGGACGCGGCGGACGACCCCGAGGCCGTGCGCCGCTTCACGGCGCAGATGAAGCGGGAGTCGCGTCGGCTGACCGCGCTCGTCCAGGAGATCATCGACCTGTCCCGCCTCCAGGAGCCCGACGCCCTCGTGGACTCCGAGCTCGTCGCCCTCGACGACGTCGTCGCGGAGGCCGCCGACCGGGTGCGGGTCGAGGCGGAGTCCCGCCGGATCACGGTCGCCGTCGGCGGCCAGGACGGCCTGCACGTCTTCGGCGACGCCGACCTCCTCACGACTGCCGTGCGGAACCTCCTCGACAACGCGCTGCGCCACTCGGACCCGTTGAGCCGGGTCTCCGTCGGCGTGGCCCGCGACGGCGACAAGGTGCGCATCGCCGTCGTCGACCAGGGCGAGGGGCTCTCCCCGGAGCAGCAGCAGCGGGTCTTCGAACGCTTCTACCGGGGCGACCCCGCCCGCGCCCGCCGGACCGGGGGGACCGGGCTCGGTCTGAGCATCGTCAAGCACGTCGCGGCCGACCACGGCGGTGAGGCGGAGGTGTGGTCCAAGCCCGGGGCCGGCTCGACCTTCACCCTCGTCCTGCCGCTGGCCGACCCGCCGACGACGTCGTCGTCCATCGACCCCACCGCAACGACAGGAGCCGCAACACAGCCATGACGACGATCCTGCTGGTCGAGGACGAGGAGTCCTACCGCGAGCCGCTCACCTACCAGCTCGAGCGGGACGGGTACGAGGTCGTGGCCGTCGACAACGGCAGCGACGCACTCGTCGCCTACGACCGTTCGGTCCCCGACCTCGTCCTGCTCGACCTCATGCTCCCCGGGATGTCCGGCACCGACGTGTGCCGCGAGCTGCGGCGGCAGGGCAACACCCCCGTCATCATGCTCACCGCGAAGGACGACGAGTTCGACAAGGTGCTGGGGCTGGAGCTCGGCGCGGACGACTACGTGACCAAGCCGTACTCCTACCGGGAGCTCGTCGCCCGGGTACGGGCCGTCCTGCGCCGAGGTGCCGACGAGCCGGTGGGTGAGGACACCACCGGGGTGCTCGAGGTCGGGCGCGTGCGGATGGACGTCGGACGTCACGAGCTGTTCGTCGACGACGAGCCCGTCCGGACACCGCTGCGGGAGTTCGAGCTGCTCGAGGTCCTCATGCGCAACGTCGACCACGTCCTCACCCGGGGACAGCTCATCGACCGCGTGTGGGGTGCCGACTACGTCGGGGACACCAAGACGCTGGACGTCCACGTCAAGCGCATCCGGGCGAAGATCGAGCGCGAGCCCTCCGACCCGCAGATGCTCCTCACCGTGCGTGGGCTCGGCTACAAGCTCGTGGCGCCGCCCGCGGGTCACACCACGTAACCTGTCGTCTGCCTGCTGGACACCGCCGCGGGCCACCGACGCGACAGGGGACGGGATGAGCAGGGGCACGCCGAGGCACGGGGTACGGATCGCGGCCGGCGCGGCGGCGCTCGCGCTCGCCGTCGCAGCGTGTGGCGGACACAGTGCCTCGGTGGCGGGTGCGGGATCCTCGGCGCAGGAGATCGCGATGCAGGCCTGGCTCGCCGGGCTCTACGACCTGCGCCCCGATCTCCTCGCGTCCTACGACCCGGTGGGCTCCGGCGCCGGACGCGAGATGTTCGTGACCGGTGCGGTCGACTTCGCGGGCTCCGACGCTCACCTCGACGAGGAGGAGTTCGCTCTCGCCCGGGAGCGGTGCGCCCCCGGCGAGGTGGTCGAGCTGCCGCTGTACATCTCGCCCATCGCGATCGCCTACCACCTGCCGGAGCTCGACGTCGAGCACCTGAAGCTCCAGCCGGAGACCATCGCCGCGATGTTCGACGGCCGCATCGAGCGTTGGGACGACCCGGCGATCGCGGAGACCAATCCCGGCGTCGACCTGCCCGCGCTGGACGTCGTGCCCGTCAACCGCTCCGACGACTCCGGGACGACGGAGAACTTCACCGAGTACCTCGCCGAGGCGGGCGGGGAGGCGTGGCCCTACGAGCCCGACGGGACCTGGCCACGCAGCGGCACACACTCCGGTCAGCAGAACGTCGGGGTGGTGTCCACGCTGTCCGCGGCCGAGGGCACCATCGGGTACGTCGACGCCTCGCAGGTGACCGCCGAGATGGGAACGGTCGCCGTCGGTGTCGGGGACGAGTTCGTGCCCTTCTCCCCGGAGGCCGCGGCCGCCGTCGTCGACGTGTCCCCGCCCGCGCCCGGGGCGAGTGACACCCGCCTGATCCTCGACCTCGACCGGGAGACCGACGCACCTGGCGCCTACCCGGTCGTCCTGGTCTCCTACACCCTCGCCTGCACGCGCTACGACAGCGCGGAGAAGGCGGAGGCCGTGCAGGCCTTGCTCAGCTACATCGCCAGCGAGGAGGGGCAGGAGCGTGCCGCCCGACCGGACGTCGCCGGCGCCGCGCCGATCTCCGCGGACCTGCGCGCCCGCGTGATGGACGCCGTCGACCGGATCAGCGGACCGGACGCCGGCTGACGAGGTCCGGTCAGGGGACGTAGGGCGCGTACGGCGGGAGCGCGTCGCCCAGCACGGGCACGGGAGCCGACACCGTCCCGTAGCCAGCCGTCTCGATGAGCGCCTCCGCCATGGCACCGGGCGGGACGGGCGTCGTCGGGATGACCACGACCTCCTCGGGTCCGAGGAGAACGGTCTGACCGGGTTCGAGCGACATCTGGATGCCGCCGTCCCCGATGGTCACACTCATGGCGACCTCCTCGACGCTGTCGTTGACGAGCGCGCCGAAGACCTGGCCCTCCGCGCCCTCCTCGTCCGCGAGGACCATGAGGTTCTCGACCCGCACGTCGTCGGAGATCTCCACCCGGACACCGTCTCCGGGCGCGTAGGGTTCCGTGGTCTGGATCGGCGTCATGAAGCTGCAGCCGGCGACGAGCGTAGAGGCGCCGATCACGGCGGCGGCCTGGAGCAGACGGTGCGGGCGGGCCAAGAGGGTCTCCTTAGTCGGCGGTTCAGCCCCAGGTTACCGGGCCTGCGCCCGTGTCCGCGCGGCCCACGAGGGTGGGTCTGCTCGCCCGGGTACGGCGCCCGTCCCGTCGGAAGCCGCGGAATATCGCCATTTCAGCGTGCTAGAATGGGTATTCCTCGCGACCAAGGAGTTATGCCACCATGACCTTCACCGTCGGTGAGACCGTCGTCTATCCACACCACGGAGCCGCCCTCATCGAGGCGATCTCGAAGAAGGTCATCAGGGGCGAGGAGAAGCTCTACCTCAAGCTGCGCGTCGCTCAGGGCGACCTCACGATCGAGGTCCCGGCCGACAACGTCGACCTCGTCGGCGTGCGTGACGTCGTCGGCAAGGAGGGCCTGGAGAAGGTCTTCGAGGTGCTGCGCGCGCCCTACACCGAGGAGCCGACGAACTGGTCGCGCCGGTACAAGGCGAACGTCGAGAAGATCGCCTCGGGTGACGTCATCAAGGTCGCGGAGGTCGTGCGCGACCTCTCGCGCCGCGACCAGGACCGCGGCCTGTCCGCCGGTGAGAAGCGGATGCTTGCCAAGGCCCGCCAGATCCTCGTCTCCGAGCTCGCTCTCGCCGAGCGCACCGAGGAGGACAAGGCCGAGGCGATGCTCGACGACGTCCTCGCCTCCTGACCCACGTGCACTGCGCCGCGGTCCTCACGGCTGCCGGCTCCGGCACCCGCCTCGGGCACGACCTGCCCAAGGCGCTCGTCCCCCTCGGCGGGACGCCTCTCGTCGTGCACGCCGCCCGGGCACTGGCCGACTCGCGGGTGGTCGACGCCGTCGTCGTCACGGCGCCGGCGGCGCAGCTCCGGCAGCTGACTGACCTCTTTCCCGGTGGCACGGTGCCCGGCAGCACCGTCCCGGCTTTCGTCGTCGCCGGCGGGCCGACCAGGCAGGCGTCCGTCGCCGCCGGCCTGGCCGCCGTGGACCAGGTCGCCGGCGACTGTGACCTCGTCCTCGTCCACGACGCGGCCCGGGCGCTCGCCGGCCCCGAGCTCGTCCGGCGCGTGGTGGCCGCCCTGGACTCCGGGAGGCGCGCCGTCGTGCCGTGCGTGCCCGTGACAGACACGGTCAAGCGCGTGCGGTCGCTGCCCGACGGCGGCGAGCTCGTCGTCGAGACCCCCGACCGGTCGACCCTGCGTGCCGTCCAGACGCCCCAGGGCTTCTCCCGCGAGCTGCTCCAGCGGGCGCACCGGGCCGGGGCCGACCGCGCGGACGACGAGACCCGCGCCGTCTCGGACGACGCGGGTCTCGTGGAGGCGCTCGGTGCCGAGGTCTACGTCGTGCCGGGGGAGCCCGCGGCGCTGAAGATCACGACGTCCGCCGACCTCGACCTCGCGGAGCGGCTGCTCAGCCGGTCCTGACGACCCGGGTGCCACCGGCGAAGGTGTCGTGCCATCCCTGACGGGTGGCGGTGTTGTTGCTGATCGTCACGGCGATGGCGATGACCGCCACCAGCGACAGCAGGCCGGAGACGAGGTCGCCGAGGAACGGGATGACGCCGAGCACGCCGATTGCCGTCCACGCGTTGCGCTTGGCCGCCTGCTCGAGCGTCGGGTTGCCGCCGGTCGGGCCGACGGTCCTGAGCTTGAGGAGCATCTTGCCGACGGTCTGGCCGGAGTTCGACTCCATGAGGGTGAAGTAGACCAGGGCGAGGACCGCCCCGAGCAGGGACATGACGATGCCCGGCCACCCGGTCGAGAACATCCCGAAGCCGCGCCCGGACGACGAGGCTGCGCTGAAGGCGATCGCGACGAGGATCGTGTTGATCACCGCCAGGACGATCCCGAGGAGGACGTAGTCGATGAGTCGCGCGACGAACCGGACGCCGAGGTCGGCGGGCTGGCCCTCGCGCGAGTACTGCGGCGCCTGCCCGGCGTAGTACGGGGGCTGCTGGCCGTACGGGGGCTGCTGGTTGTAAGGCTGGCCGCCTGGCTGCTGTCCGTAGGGCTGGCCGCCGGGCTGCTGGCCGTAGGGCTGGCCGCCTGGCTGCTGTCCGTAGGGCTGGCCACCGGGCTGCTGGCCGTACGGCTGGCCGTAGGGCGGCTGCTGACCCGCCTGCCCGGGTGGTGGGGGAGGCGTCTGGCCCGGGGGCGGCGGAGAAGCCGGGGGCTGCTGGCCGCCCCAACCGGGCGGGGGAGGCGGCTGGGATTCGGACGGCGGCTCACGGCGCTGGTCGGGACCGTCGGGGTGCTGCTCGCTCATGTCGTCCCTTTCGATATGGAGGTTCGCTGTCAGGCTAGTGAGTAACGCCTGCGAAGTGTCGGTTCCGGGCGAGATCGCTCCGAGAAACTCGTCCTTCCGGCGGCACCGTCACGCTGCCCCGCCGTGGGGCTTCAGCGGGCGACGAGGGCGGTGGCGACGGCGAGCAGCCCCTCACCCCGGCCGGGGAAGCCGAGCCCGTCCGTCGTCGTCGCGGAGAGGCTGACAGGTGCGCCGAGAGCGGCGCTCATCGCGGCGGCCGCCTCGGAGCGCCGGCCGCCGATGCGGGGGCGGTTGCCGATGACCTGGACGGCGACGTTGCCGATCTCGTAGCCCGCCTCGCGGACCAGCGCCGCCGTCGCCGCCAGGAACTCGGCCCCCGAGGCACCTGCCCAGCGCGGGTCGGCGGTGCCGAACCGTGACCCGAGGTCCCCCAGGTCCGCGGCCGAGAGGAGGGCGTCGCACGCCGCGTGGGCCGCGACGTCGCCGTCGGAGTGGCCCTCGAGGCCCGCCTCGCCCGGCCACTCCAGGCAGGCGAGGTGCAGCGGTCGGCCGGAGCCGGGCGGGGCGAAGGTATGGACGTCGGTCCCGATCCCGGTGCGCGGCAGCATGCTCGCCAGGGTAGCGAGGCTCAGGCGGGCGGTGGCTCGTCCAGGGCGCTCTCGCTGCGCACCGTGACGCGCACCGGGAGGAGCAGGAGCAGGCCGACCGTGAGCACGAGGACGATCCCGAGGATGCCCCAGTACTCCGCCTCCCGTGCCGTCAGGCCGGTCACCGCCACCCCGAGGGTGATCGCGAGGGAGAACGCCGCGGGAGCCAGGAAGCTCACCGCCCTGCCGGTGGTGGCGTAGAGGCCGAAGAGCTCGCCCTCCTTGCCCTTGGGGATGAGGCGGGCGAGGAAGGTGCGGGAGGCGGACTGGGCAGGCCCCACGAAGACGCACAGCAGCAGGCCGAGGGCCCAGAAGATGCTGGCACCGCGCTCGTGGAAGAAGAAGACGCCGAGGCCGGCGAGGATCATCGCGACCAGGGAGCCCATGATCACCCGCTTGGGACCGAGACGGTCGTCGAGGGCGCCGAAGGCGATCGTCGCGACTCCGGCGACGAGGTTGGCCGCCACCCCGAAGATGATGACCTCGCTGGCCGTGAACCCGAAGACGGTGAGGGCGATGACGCCGCCGAAGGTGAACACGCCCGCGAGCCCGTCACGGAAGATGGCGCTGGCGATGAGGAAGTAGACGGTGTGGTGGTCCTGGCGCCACACCCCGGCGATGGAGCGGAAGAGCAGCTTGTAGGAGCCGACCGGGCCGAGGCGGGGCAGGTTGCCGCGCGCGGACTTGTCGTCGCGCACCGTGAACAGCACCGGCAGGGAGAAGATCAGCGTCCACACGGCGCAGATGAGCATCGTCACCCGGATGTCCATGCCGTTCTCCGAGGTGATGCCGAAGAGCCCGACCTCCGGGTTGATGAACCCGAAGTAGACGAACAGCAGCAGGACGATTCCGCCGATGTAGCCCAGGCCCCACCCGAGGCCGGAGACGCGGCCGATCGTCGACGGCGTCGAGAGGTCGTTGAGCATCGCGTAGTAGTTCACCGAGGCGAACTCGAAGAAGACGTTGCCCACCGCGAGCAGGATGAGGCCGAGCCACAGGCGGCTCGGGTCGGCCTCGACGAAGAACATCGACGCCGAGACGACGACGACCGCCATCGTGTTGAACCCCAGCCAGAACGTGCGGCGCCCCGAGCGGTCCGAGCGAAGCCCCGCCACCGGGGCGCACAGCGCGATGACCGCGCCCGCCGCGGCCAGCACCCACCCGAGCTTCTGGGTCGCGCCCGGTCCGAAGGCGTCGGAGGTGAGGTACGGCGTGAAGACGAAGGTGGTGATGACCGCGTTGAACGCCGCCGACCCCCAGTCCCACAGGCTCCAGGCGTACACGGGCCAGCCGAAACGGCGCCGCGTGGACTGCGGTGTGGTCGGTGTCACGCGCGCTGTGCTCACCCGGGCACCGTAGCGCCCCGCGGTGACGGGAGGGTGACATCGGAGCGGCGGGGCCGGGCGCCGGTAGCCTGGGCACGTGAGCCTGCGACTTCATGACTCCGCCACCCGGTCGGACCGCGAGCTGGTGCCCCTCGTCCCCGGACGGGTCGGCATCTACCTGTGTGGTGCGACGGTCCAGGGTGCGCCGCACGTGGGCCACCTGCGTTCGGCGATCGCCTTCGACGTCCTCGCCCGGTGGCTGCGCCGTCAGGGCCTGGAGGTGACCCTCGTCCGCAACGTCACCGACATCGACGACAAGATCCTGGCCAAGTCCGCCCAGGCCGGCGTGCCGTGGTGGGCGTGGGCGTACCGCTTCGAGCAGGAGTTCACCGCCGCCTACGACGCCGTCGGCGTCGGCCGCCCGACGTACGAGCCCCGCGCCACCGGTCACGTCACCGAGATGGCCGCCCTCATCGACCGTCTCCTCGAGCGGGGCCACGCCTACCGCGGCGAGGGCGCCAACGTGTACTTCGACGTCCGCTCCTTCGCGGAGTACGGCAGCCTCACCCGCCAGCGGCTGGAGAACATGTCCACGCTCGAGGAGGAGGAGGCGAGCGACAAGCGCGACCCTCGCGACTTCGCGCTGTGGAAGACCCCCAAGGACGCCGAACCGCCGTCCGCCGCGTGGGACACCCCCTACGGCCGCGGCCGGCCGGGCTGGCACCTGGAGTGCTCCGCGATGGCGCACCGCTACCTCGGGGAGTCCTTCGACATCCACGGCGGCGGCATCGACCTGCGCTTCCCGCACCACGAGAACGAGCTGGCCCAGTCCCGGGCCGCCGGCCACGGATTCGCCCAGCACTGGATGCACAACGCCTGGGTGACCGTCGGCGGCGAGAAGATGAGCAAGTCGCTGGGCAACTCGCTCACGGTCACCAACGTCCTGGCCCAGGTCCCCGCGGTCGTGCTGCGCTTCGCCCTGGGCAGCGCCCACTACCGGTCGACGGTCGAGTTCTCCGAGGCGTCGCTGGCCGAGGCCACGAGCATCTGGGAGCGCCTCAGCGGTTTCGTCGCGCGCGCCGTCGAGCGCGTGGGTGAGGTCACCGCCGAGGAGGTCGCGAGCCGCCCGATCTCCGCGCTGCCGCCCGCCTTCGTCGCCGCCATGGACGACGACCTCAACGTCTCGGCCGCGCTCGCCGCCGTCCACGAGCAGGTGCGCGCCGGCAACAACGCGCTCGCAGCCGGGGAGGACAGCGTGGTGTGGCAGGCGCAGGTCCAGGTGCGCTCCATGCTCGACGTCCTGGGCCTGGACCCGCTCGCGGCTCCCTGGGCCACCACCGGCGGGCCCGACGACGCCGCGCGCGACGCGCTGGACGCCCTCGTGCCCGCGATCCTGGCCGAACGTGAGGAAGCCCGCAGGGCCAAGGACTGGGCGAGGGCCGACTCGCTGCGCGACCAGCTGCAGGACGCCGGTATCGTCATCGAGGACTCACAGGACGGTGCCAGGTGGCAGCTGGGGACGAGAGGAGGCCGTTGATGGCCGGGAACTCCAAGCGCCGCGGCGCAGTACGCAAGGCCGGGTCGAAGAAGGGGCCGCAGGTCGGCAGCGGTGGGCAGCGTCGGCGTGGCCTCGAGGGGCGCGGCCCGACACCGAAGGCGACCGAGCGCCCGCACCACCCCGCCGCGGCGCGCAAGGCCGCCGCGGAGAAGCGCAAGACGCAGCCCCGCAAGCCGGCAGCCACCCCCCGACCGACCGGCGGGCGCGAGATCGTCGCCGGGCGCAACTCCGTCGTCGAGGCGGTCCGTGCCGGCATCCCCGTCGACCACGTCTACCTCGCGTCCCGGCCGGAGTCAGACGAGCGCATCGGTGAGGTCCTGCGGGTCGTCACCGCCCGCAACCTCCCACTGCTGGAGATCACCAAGGGTGAGCTCGACCGCCTCACCGACGGAGCCAACCACCAGGGCATCGCGATGCAGGTGCCTCCGTACGAGTACGCGGACCCGAGGGAGCTGCTCGAGCGGGCGCAGGGTCACCGTCCGCTCATCGTCGCGCTCGACGGGGTCACCGACCCGCACAACCTCGGCGCCGTCCTCCGGTCCGCCGGGGCGTTCGGCGTCGACGGCGTCCTCGTCCCGGAGCGCCGCTCGGCCGGCATGACGGCCGCCGTGTGGAAGGTGTCCGCCGGAGCGGCGGCCCGCGTCCCGGTGGCCAGGGCGACGAACCTCGTCCGTGCGTTGCAGGACTACCAGAAGGCCGGCTGCTTCGTCGTCGGCCTCGACGGTCAGGCGCCCACCGCGGTGGCCGACCTCGAGCTGGCGTCCGAGCCCCTCGTCGTCGTCATCGGGTCGGAGGGCAAGGGGCTGTCCCGGCTCGTGCGGCAGACCTGCGACTCGGTCGCCGGCATCCCCATCGCCTCGACGGTGGAGTCGCTGAACGCCGCGGTGGCGGCCGGGATCAGCCTCTACGAGATCGCCCGGATCCGCGCCACCCGCTGACGGCGCTCCAGCTCCTCCCGGGCCTCGCGGCGACACGACCGAGTCCGGCGCCCCTCGGCGGGGCGCCCGGCGGCTCAGAGGTCGTCGTACCGGGGGATGTCTACGCCCAGCAGGGACCGCTCGTCCGGCCGGTGACGCAGCACGTGGTCGACGTAGGAGCGGACCGCCTCGGGAAGGGGCACGTCGCGACGCTGGTCCTGGGAGAGGAACCAGCGGTGCTCGAGCACCTCGTGGAAGATCTCGGCCGGCTCCAGCTTTCCGCGCAGCTCCCGCGGGATGGCGCGCACCGTGGGCTCGAAGACCTTCCCCAGCCAGTCGTGGGCGACGAACTCCTCCTCCTCGCCCTGCCGGTCGGTCGCCGCCCGGTAGGCGTCGAGGTCGTTGAGCATGCGCCGGGCCTGGTTCTCCTGGACGTCCAGGCCGGTGAGCCGCATCATCCGGCGGTGGTGGTGGCCGGCGTCGACGACCTTCGGCTGGATCTGCACGCTGGTGCCGTCGACGTCGGTGGTCATCGACAGCTCCCCGACGTCGAAGCCGAGGTCGTTGAGCCGGTCGATGCGGGCGGCCACGCGCCACCGCTCGCCGGTGTCGAAGGACTCCGAGTCGGTGAGCTCGCGCCACAGCGTGGTGTACCGCTCGGCGATCCGGTTGCCGACCTCGATCGTGTCGACGTCCTCGTCGAGGATCTCGCCGGCCTGGAGGTCCATGAGCTCGCCGATGATGTTCGTGCGCGCGATGTCGAGGTCGTACTCGCGCTGGCCGACGGTGAGCGTGGGCTGGAACTCACCGGTCTCGGCGTCGACGAGGTAGGCGGCGAAGGCGCCCGCGTCGCGCCGGAACAGGGTGTTCGACAGCGAGACGTCACCCCAGTAGAAGCCCAGGAGGTGCAGGCGCACGAGGAGGACGGCGAGGGCGTCGATGAGCCGGGTGGCGGTGTCGGGCCGGAGGTACTGGGAGAACAGGGCGCGGTAGGGCAGCGAGAACTGCAGGTGCTCGGTGACGAGCACCGAGTCGAGCGGCTCACCCTGGGGGGTCGCCCGCCCGGTGATGACGGCCAGCGGCTGCACCGAGGGTGCCTCGAGGCGGTTGAGGTTGCGCAGCATCTCGTACTCGTGGAACGCGACCGTCTCACCGATCTCCTTGATGGCGATGACACGGCCGGAGAGCCGGACGAAACGCACGACGTGCCGGGAGATGCCGCGGGGCAGCGCGGCCAGCACCGACTCCGGCCACTCCTCGAGCGGGACCTCCCAGGGCAGGTCGAGGAGGGCAGGGTCCAGCCGCGCAGCGGTGATCTCCAGGGACTGTGCCATCGGTCGTGCTCCTCATGACGTGCCGCAGGGGCGAACCCGACGGTATCGGGTCCGCCCCTGCGGCACGCTGTCGGTCAGTCGGGCAGACGCTCGCCGGTCGCCACGGCGAAGTTGTGCTGCTCGCCCTGGCGGATGCGGGCGTAGATGGTGTCACCCTTCATCGGGACGTCACGCGGATCGATGCGCACGATGATCTCCGACTCACCGGCGCCCGAGGAAATGTGCTTGGCCAGCTCCTCCGAGCCGGCCAGCCGGCCGTAGACGAAGGCGTCGGAGCCGAGCTCCTCGACCAGGTCGACGGTCACCGGGATCGAGCCCTCGGTGTTGGGCGGCACGCGGTCGAGCGACTCGGGGCGGAAGCCGAGGATGATCTGGCCGTTGTTCTCGCTGCCCAGCGCGTTGATCGTGGTCCGGCTCAGCGGCACGCGTGCCTCCCCGAGGACGGCGGCGCCGTCCTCGATGTGGAAGGTGCCCAGGTTCATGGCGGGGGAGCCGATGAACCCGGCGACGAAGACGTTCGCCGGCGTGTCGTACATGTCGCGGGGGGTGCCGACCTGCTGGAGCACGCCGTCCTTGAGCACCGCGATGCGGTCGCCCATGGTCAGCGCCTCGGTCTGGTCGTGGGTGACGTAGACCGTGGTGACGCCGAGGCGGCGCTGCAGCGAGGCGATCTGGGTGCGGGTCTGGACGCGGAGCTTGGCGTCGAGGTTCGACAGCGGCTCGTCCATGAGGAACACCTGCGGCTGGCGCACGATCGCGCGGCCCATGGCCACACGCTGACGCTGACCACCGGAGAGGGCCTTGGGCTTGCGGTCGAGGTACTCGGACAGGTCGAGGATCTTCGCTGCCTCCTCGACCCGCTGGCGGATCTCGGTCTTCGGCTTGCCCGCGATCTTCAGCGCGAAGCCCATGTTGTCCGCGACGGACATGTGCGGGTAGAGCGCGTAGTTCTGGAAGACCATCGCGATGTCGCGGTCCTTGGGCTGGACGTCGGTGACGTCGCGGTCACCGATGAGGATCCGCCCGGCGTTGACGTCCTCGAGTCCTGCGAGCATGCGCAGCGACGTGGACTTCCCGCAGCCGGAGGGGCCGACGAGGACGAGGAACTCGCCGTCGGCGACCTCGAGGTTGAGTGCGTCCACGGCCGGGCGCTCGGTGCCCGGGTAGATGCGCGTCGCGTTGTCGAACGTGACTGAAGCCATGATGATGTGTCCCTTCACCGGCAGGTACGTGCCGGACGATCCGTTGTGAAGAGTGTCAGGTGTCTGCCTTGACACTGGCCCGTCCGCAGAGCTGGCTGACTCCGAGTCTGGACTAGTGCTCAGTGTGGCACAGGTCCCACCGATTGCCCCCACGAGTGTGGGTGGCCTCACACCTGCTGGCGCAGCTCCAGGAAGCGCAGGAGGACGGCGGCGAACTCGTCGGGGTCCGCGACCCGGTAGCCGGCTGCGGTGGGCCCGTCGCCCACCTTGATCCCGACGTCGTCGGGGCCGAGGACCGCGAAGGCGTCCTCGTCGGTGACGTCGTCGCCGGCGAACAGGACCCCCTGGGGCGCGACGTCGGCGCGGAGCTCGACGACGGCGTCGCCCTTGGTCGCGTTGACCACCGCCATCTCGACGACGTCCTTGCCCTGCTGCACGCGCAGGCCCGGACGGGCGCCCGGGCCGGACAGGACCGCGTCGGTGAGGGCGCGCGCGTCCTCGGGGCTGCACTGGCGGGAGTGGACGACGACGGAGGCCGGCTTGGTCTCGACCCAGGCGCCCTCGTAGCCCTCGACGAGGGCGCCGGCCTCGCGGAGCACCTCGGCCCGGAGGTCGGCCTGCCCGTCGCTGAGCTGGAGCGGTTCGGCGACGAGCTCGACGGTCTGCTGCGGGGAGAGGCCGACGTGACCGCGCTGGGCGCCGTGGCTGCCGACGACACGCGTGCCGACCGGGACCTCGGCGAGGGAGACGAGCGTGGTGGCCTCCCGTCCCGATATGAGGGCGAGGTGGACGCCGGGGGCCTCGTCGAGGCGGGCGAGGGCGTCGACCGCCGCGGGCACGATCCGGGAGGCGGTCGGGTCGTCGACGAGCGGGGCGAGCACGCCGTCGAAGTCGAGCGCGACGAGGACCGAGGGCAGGGCGGCGAGGTCGCGCAGCGCCTGGTCCAAACCCTCCTCGAGGTGCTGGACGAAGAGCGGTGCGTCGACGCCTGGGCCGGGCACGCCCGGGTCGGGGTTCATGGGCTCGGTCATCCGTCGTTCCTTCTGGTCGAGAGGGCGCTGAGGAACTGGTCGGCCCAGCGCTGGACGTCGTACTCGAGGACCCGGCGGCGCAGGGCGCGCATCCTGCGCCTGCGCTCACGCGGTTCCATCCCGATGGCCCGCATGATCGCGGTCTTCGTGCCGTCGATGTCGTGGGGGTTGATGAGCAGCGCCTGGCCGAGCTCGTCGGCGGCCCCCGTGAACTCGGACAGGACGAGCACGCCGCCGAGGTCGCGCCGCGCGGCGATGTACTCCTTCGCGACGAGGTTCATGCCGTCGCGCAGGGAGGTGACGAGCATGACGTCGGCGGCCAGGTAGAGCGCGGCCATCTCCTCCGCCGGGTAGGAGTGGTGCAAGTAGTGGACGGCCGGCCGGCCGAGGACGCCGTAGTCCCCGTTGATGCGGCCGACGGTCACCTCGATCTCGTCGCGCAGCTGCCGGTACTGGTCCACGCGTTCCCGGGACGGGCTGGCGATCTGGACGAGTGTCGTCTCCGGCGGGGTGACGCGGCCGTCGGCGAGCAGCTCCCCGAAGGCCTTGAGCCGGTGGCGGATGCCCTTGGTGTAGTCGAGCCGGTCCACGCCGAGGAGCAGCACGTCGGGGCTGCCCAGCTCCTTACGGATCTCGACGGCGCGTCGCTGGACCGGATCGCTGGCGGCCATCTCGTCGAAGGAGGCGGTGTCGATGGAGATCGGGAACGCGGCGGCGCGCACCCGCCGCTCCGGCCGGGACCACCGGGCGCCCACGGTGACGGTGCGGCCCTTGGTGGTGAGCGGGGTGAGGCGGCGCACCGCCCGCATGAAGTTGGAGGCGTCCGAGGAGCGCTGGAAGCCGATGAGGTCGGCGCCGAGCAGACCCTCGACGACCTGCCGCCGCCAGGGGAGCTGGCTGAAGATCTCGACGGGTGGGAAGGGGATGTGGTTGAAGAAGCCGATGCGGACGTCGGGCCGCAGCATCCGGAGCACGGCGGGGACGAGCTGGAGCTGGTAGTCGTGGACCCACACGGTGCCGCCCTCGGCGACAGCCTCGGCCGCCGCGGCGGCGAACCGGCGGTTGACAGCGACGTAGGCGTTCCACCAGTGGCGGTGGTACTCGGGCGGGACGATGACGTCGTGGTACAGCGGCCACAGCGTGCCGTTGGAGAAGCCCTCGTAGTAGTTCTCGACCTCCTGCCCGCTGAGCGTGACCGGCCACACGCGGATGCCGTCCGCCTCGAAGGGGTCGAGCGAGAGGTCCGGGCTCCCGGCCCAGCCGACCCACGCGCCCTCGTGCTTGCGCATGACCGGAGCGAGCGCGGTGACCAGGCCTCCGGGTGAGCGGGTCCATTCGACCGCACCCTCCGAGCTCAGTGTGATGTCGACGGGAAGGCGGTTGGCGACGACGACGATCGAGTGCTCACCTGCAGGCATGGGGCTCCGGTCCTCTCGGGGTCTCCGGCCGAGGCTACCCGGGGCACGTGGACCCGGCATGGGGACCACCCCTGCGTCCGGCGCCCGCAGGCCGGCTCGGTAGGTTGTCGTCATGCAGGTGATCGAGGGGTACCACCTCGTGCGGCGCATCGGTGCCGGCGGGATGGGCACGGTGCACGAGGCGCTCGACGCCGACGGCAACCGCGTGGCCGTCAAGGTGCTCCACGACGCCATCGCCGCGGACCCCGCCGCCCGGCAGCGGCTGCGCCGCGAGGTCGAGCTGCTCCACCGGGTGCGCGGCGAGGGCGTCGCGCGGGTGCTCGACGCGGAGGTCGAGGGCGCCACGGCCTTCGTCGTCACCGAGCTCATCGACGGCCCCACGCTCGAGGACGACGTCCGCGACAACGGCCCGCTCGCTGACGACGAGCTCGGTGGGCTCGCGCACGGCCTCGCCGAAGGCCTGGACGCGATCCACGCCGCGGGCATCGCCCACCGCGACCTCAAGCCCGGCAACGTCATGCTCTCACCGCGCGGGCCGGTCATCATCGACTTCGGGATCGCGCAGGTCGCCGACGACGTCCGCCTCACCCAGACCGGCATGGTCACCGGGACCCCCGGCTACCTCGACCCCGACGTCATCGCGGGGGCTGACCCCGGCCCCGCGGGGGACTGGTGGGCGTGGGCCGCCGTCCTCACCTTCGCGGCGACGGGCCGGCCGCCGTTCGGACGGGGAAGCATGCAGACCGTCCTCGCGCGGGTGAGCACCGGTGTGGTCGACACCGAGGGGCTTCCCGAGGGGCTCGCGACGGTGCTGGCCGCCGCCCTCGACCCCGAGCCGGCCCGCCGGCTCCCGCCCCGGGAGGTGCTGGCGGCGCTCGACGGCGAGTGGGACCGTCCCGCGCTGCAGGCGCTGCTCGCCGACCCGCCCGCACCGGTGCCGCGTACCGACGTGCTGCCGTCGGCGGTCGCGCCGTCGGCGAGCTCCACCCGGGTCATGGCGCCCGTGGCGCCGACCGGCAGCATGCCCGCACCGGAGCGGTCATGGCAGCCGCAGCCGGCGGAGCCGTGGCCACCGGGTCAGGCGCCGCAGCAGGGGGGACCGTGGCCGGGGCCCGGGCCCTGGCCCGGCGGCGGGGGGCCGATGCCGCCGCAGGGGTGGGCTCCGGTCGAGGAGGTCCCCGCCTGGGCCCGGCCGCCGCGCCGGCGCACGGCGACGGTGGCTGCCCTCGGTCTCGGCACCACGGCGCTCGCGGTCGTGGCACCGGGGTACTGGGTGATCGGCGTGGTGCTGCTCGTCGTGGTCCTCGCCGGCGTGGGTCGTGGGGCGCGGCGGCTGCGGGCCTCCCGGATGCGGCGCGGGCGGCGTCGTGCGGACGCCGCCGGTGCCTGGCTCGGCACGCCGGTGCACCTCCTGTGGGCGGTCGGCGCGATCCTGCCCGGTCTGCTGCTCGCGGGCGTCCTCGCGGCAGGGGGCTGGTGGGCCGCCCACGCGGCGGCCGACCCCCCGGTGGAGCTGCACCCCTGGCTGCTGTGGGGTGCGGGCGCGCTCGGTCTCGGTGTCATGTGGACCGTGCCCCCGTCGGAGGCGGCTCGCGAGGGGGCCCGCGTCGTCCTCGGCGGCGTGCCCCAACCGGTGCGCGCGGCCCTCGCGTTGCTCGCGGTGGGGGCGGCGCTCGTCATGGCCGGGCTCATCCTGGCGGGGTCCCCGCCGGAGCCGGTGTGGACCCCCCTGCCGGCGGCGCCGGTGTCCTGACCCGTCCGGTGCGCGGGATTCGTCACGGGTCGTCGCCGAACGGGGCACGCGGCACGTACGCTGACCCGGTGCACCGCGCCCGCCTCCTCACGCGCCTCGGCCTCGGCCTGGCCGTGCTGCTGCCTGCGCTCGCGGCAGTGCTCGGCGGCGCCGTGCAGGTGACGCGCTGCGTCGCGGTCCCCGGCGGGCTGGCCCAGGTCGGTGTCCACCTGGCGCTGCTGCGCCCCGCGGAGGAGTGCCCGACCACGGGGGTCGCGCTGGGTGGCGAGAGTGAGCAGGTGCTCGCCGTCGTCGTCATGCTCACCCTGCCGATGCTGCTGCTCCACGCCGGTGTGCTCGCCGGCGGCTGGGGAGCGGCCAGCGCGGTGCGGCGGTCGCTCGCGCGACTGGCCCGCCTCGTCCCGCTCGGCAGGGTTCCCGCGCCCAGACCCCTCGTCGTCCCCGCGAGCCGGTGCGACGTCGTCGGGCACGTGCCCGGACCCGTCTCGCGCGTTCCCGGAACGGTCCCGCTGCTGCGCGGGCCGCCGACGGCGCTGCCGGCCTGAGTGCCCGCCCGACCCGCCCCGGGCACGCGCACTGCCGGTTGCACGGCGGACCGTCAGAATCCGGGCGCACGCCCACAGACCCAGGAGATCCCTCATGTCCAACGCCAAGGTGAACAAGCAGGAGCGGCGCGACGCCGCCCGTGAGCAGGCCCGCAAGCTCCGCGAGGCGCAGCAGCGCCGGGAGAAGCGCAACCGGCTCCTCATCATCGCCGGTGTCGTCGTCTTCATCGCGATCGTCGCCGCCGCGCTCTTCTCGATCATCAGCTCGGCCAACAGGGCGCCCCTCGAGGGCGTCGACGAGCGTCCCGCCGGTGCCACGGAGAACGGCGCGATCCAGGTCGGTGCCGACGGCGTGGGCTCGGAGAACGAGGGAGCGCCGGTCGTGGACCTCTACCTCGACTACCTGTGCACCTACTGCGCGCAGTTCGAGGCACTCAACGCCGGGGTCCTGGAGGAGCTCGCCGCGAACGGCGAGGCGACCGTGAACTACCACCCGATCACCTACATCACGGCGTCCGACTTCAACATGCGGGCCTCCAACGCGGCCGCTGTCGTGGCCACCGAGTCCCCCGAGCACTTCACCGAGTTCAACGAGCAGCTCTTCGCCGCCCAGGGCGAGGGTGGCGCGACGCCGCTGAGCGACGACCAGGTCGCCGACATCGCCCGTGAGATCGGGATCCCCGACGACGTCATCGAGTCCTTCGGTGACGGCCAGTACACCGAGTGGGTCGAGGGCATCACCGAGCAGGCCCGCCGCGACGACATCGGCGGGACGCCGACCGTCCTCATCGACGGCGAGGAGTTCACCGGCTGGCAGCAGGAGGGCGCCCTGGCCCAGGCCGTGGCCGACGCCGCGGCCTGATCCGGCGTGTGCCGGGCGGGATCTGGCACACTTCTCGGGGCGGGGCCCGTGTGGCCCCGCCCCGCAGGACCGGCTCACGTCCGGTTCGCCCGCCGCCTTAGCTCAGCTGGTAGAGCACCCGCCTTGTAAGCGGACGGTCGTCGGTTCGAATCCGACAGGCGGCTCAGCAGCCCTCCTCGCCGACGCTCCGCAATGTCTCACGGAGCGGTGCCGTCGGCCGATCTATAAGGTGCACGGCCCAGTCGCTTCCCCCGGTGGCTGGGCCGTGTCCCATGTCGCTCACCCGATGTCGGAGCCGGGGTTCCGGGTGGGTTCCGGCGGCCGCCGCGGTGTCCGAACCGTTGCCCGAGCACCGCGACGCGTGCCAGGCTCGGTGGAGCACTCGGGAGGTCACAGTGTCGATGATCAGCGGACAGCTGCCCGCGCACGCCGTCATGCCCGGCGGCAGGGTGCTCGACGAGGTCCGACGCCTGGTGGTGACGGCGCTTGTCGCCGGCGTCGGCTACTCGTTCTTCACGTCGGCCGGCCAGGGCCGGTGTGTCGGCGGCGTCGATGCCGACGGCGGGTTCGTCGATCGCTACGGGCAGCAGACGGACGCCGTCCCCGCGTGCATCGACCTCACCCTGCGGCCGAGCCCGGTCGTCTTCCTCGTGCTCGCGGCGATCGTCGCGTGGGTGGTCACCCGCGTCGTGCGCCGTGCGACCGACGAGGACGCGGCGCTGCGGATCATCGGCCGGGCCGGGCCGGCCGTGATCGTGGCCGCGATCGTCTCCGTGGTGCTGTCGCAGGTCGCGTTCTCCGCGATCCCGCTGGAGGGGTGGGACGGCACGGGCACCCCGGTCGTCCCGGGGTGGCTGTCCGTCGACGTCGTCATCTCGCCGATGTCGACCGGCTAGGTCTCCGTGGACGTGGGGCCCTCCCTGTGATCGTCGTCGCGCACCGCGGCAACTCCTCCGTCGCCCCGGAGAACACGCTGGCGGCCGTCGAGGCTGCCATCCGGTCGGGTGCGACGGGCATCGAGATCGACGTCCAGCTCACGGCCGACCGCGTCCCCGTCGTCATCCACGACGACGTCCTGGACCGCACGACCGACGGGAGCGGACCCGTCGCGGCCACCCGCTCCGACGTGATCTGCGGGCTGGACGCGGGCTCGTGGTTCGGGCAGCAGTTCGCCGGGGAACGCGTCCCCATGCTGGAGGACGTGCTCGACCGCCTGTCGCGGGCCGACGGCGTCCACCTCCTCCTCGAGGTCAAGGGCGCCTGGGCCGTCGAGGACGTCGGGCTGGTCACCGAGGCGATCGAGAAGCGGGCGCTCGCGGACCGCGTGGTCGCGCAGAGCTTCTCGGCGGCGACGGTCGCCGCGCTCGGCACCGTGGCGCCCCGGCTGCGGCGCGGGCTCCTCGTCACCGAGGCGCACGACCGTGTCCTCGAGCTGTGCCGTGAGCTCGGCGCCACGGCCTGCAACCCGCGCGGTGACGTCCTTCGGGCGCGGCCGGAGCTGGTGGGCCAGGCGCACGCCGCCGGCATCACGGTGACCCCGTGGACGCTCAACGAGCCCGAGCAGTGGGCTGCGGCCACCGGGCTGGGCGTCGACGGCATCATCACCGACCGGCCCGACCAGCTGCTCGCCTGGCAGTCATCGGGCTGACCGACCGGCCGCCCGCAGCCGTGCACGACGACGGACGGCCGGGTGGTGCATCCTGGGCGGAGGTACCGCCGGACGGAGGGCAACGATGGCCGCGACGACGTCGTGGGGAGGCGGACGCGCCGGGCACCACGCCCGCTGTGTGCTCGCCCCGAACCCCGGGCCGATGACCCTCGAGGGCACCAACACCTGGGTGCTGACCGGGCCCGACGGCGCGGTGGTGGTCGACCCGGGTCCGAAAGGAGCCCCGGACCACCTGCGCGCCGTGCGCGCCGCGGCCGGCGGGGACGTGACAGCCACGCTGCTCACCCACCACCACGCGGACCACACCGGCGCACTGGAGGAGTGGGCGGCGTCGGTCACCGCCCCGGTGCGGGGCGCCGGGCGCGGTTCCCCGTGGGAGGACGGGGAGCGGCTGGAGGTCGCCGGCCTCGCGCTCGAAGTCGTCCTCGCCCCGGGGCACACGCCGGACTCCGTGTGCCTTCTCCTGGACGACGGCGTGCTGCTCACCGGCGACACCGTGCTGGGTCGCGGGACCAGCGTCGTGCCCTGGCCGGAGGGGGATCTGGGCGCCTACCTCTCGTCCCTCGACCGGTTGCTCGAGCTTGCCCGCAGCGGGCAGGCTCGGCAGCTGGCCCCCGGGCACGGGCCCGTCGTCGACAACCCTGTGGAGCACCTCGAGGCCTTGCGGACGCACCGGTTCGAGCGGCTCCGGCAGGTGCGCGACGCCCTCGCCGCGGGGGCACGGACTGCGGCCGACGTCGTCGCTGCCGTCTACGGACCGCTCGAGCCGACCCTCGCCCGAGCCGCGACGTCCTCGGTCCGCGCCCAGCTCGCCCATCTCGGTCACGCCACCGACTGAGGTCGCACACCCGGCCGCCGGGGTCGGTGGCGTGGAAACAACTCCGCTCTCGGCGACGGAGGGGGTGGGCTGCGCGGCGGCCGCCGGGGGCGGTGGCGTGAAACAGCTCCGCTGTCGGCGACGGAAGGGGGCGGGCGCTGGCCGTCGGGGGCGGGGGCGTGGAAACAACTCCGCTGTCGGCGACGGAGGGGGTGGGCTGCGCGGCGGCCGCCGGGGGTGGGGCGGGGGCGTGCGGGGGTTAGTCGTCGTCGCGGGCGGTGAGGACGAGGGGGCCGTCCGGTGTCACGGCGACTGTGTGCTCGCTGTGGGCGCCGCGTGAGCCGTCGGTGCTGCGCAGGGTCCAGCCGTCGGGGTCGGTGCGGATCTCGTCGGTCCCCGCCATGAACCACGGCTCCAGGGCGACGACGAGCCCGGGACGCAGCCGCAGCCCACGCCCCGCCCGTCCGTCGTTGGGCACGTGCGGCTCGCCGTGCATCGTGCGCCCCACGCCGTGCCCACCGAACTGCAGGTTCACCCGGTAGCCGTAGTCACGGGCGACGTCGCCGATCGCCGCCGACACGTCCCCGAGCCTGTTGTCGACGACGGTGGCCGCGATGGCCGCCTCCAGCGCCACCCGGGTGGCCTCGATGAGCCGCTCGTCCTCCGGGCGGGGCTCGCCCACCACGATGCTGACCGCCGAGTCGGCGACCCAGCCCTCGAGACCGGCGGCGAAGTCGAGGGTGAGGAGGTCGCCGTCGCGCAGGCGGTAGTCGTGCGGCAGCCCGTGGAGCACGGCGTCGTTCACCGAGGTGCACACGACGTGGCCGAAGGGCCGCGCCCCGAAGGAGGGGTGGTAGTCGATGTAGCAGGACTCCGCACCGGCCTCCCGGATCATCTCGTGCGCCAGGGCGTCGAGGTCGAGGAGGTTGACGCCGACGTCGGCGTGGCGGCGCAGCGCGCCGACGACCTGGGCGACGAAGCGACCGGCCGGGCGCATGGCCTCGACCTCGGCGGGGGTCTTGAGCTCGATCACCGCCTCAGGTTACGGCCCGGGTCCGCCCGCTCGCCCGGCCGGGGGAAGCGTCGTACCGTCGAGGGAGCGGTTCGACAGGAGGCGCGTGTGATGCGGCTGACGATGAGGTTCGGGGAGAACGGGGCGCCGACGACGATCGTGCTGGCCGGTGACCTCGACGTCGCGGCCGCCAACGAGTTCACCCACATCGTGCTCGGCCTGCACGACATCGTCGGCGTGGACGTCGCCTACGACTTCCGGGCGGTGCGGGTGCGTGACGGAGCGGGCCGGTCGGCGATCGCGATGGTCGCCCACACCTTCCGCGAGTTCGGGCCCGTCCAGCTGCCCGCAGACCTCGAGAGCGCCGCCACACCCTGATGGCACACTGAGGCGATGCGCGGCCTCGGGCTCGACATCGGGACGACCAACGTCAAGGCGGTCCTCGTCGAGATCGAGGCCGGCCGGGTCACCGCGCTCGCCCGGGCGAGTGCCCCCACCCCGACCGGCGGGCGTGCGCTGCAGGAGGCCGTCGGCCGCCTCGTCCTCGAGGTCGGTCCCGACGTCGACGCCATCGGGATCGCGTCCATGGCCGAGACCGGCATCCCGCTCGACGTCGACGACGCACCCCTGGGTGACCTCGTCCGCTGGGACCCGGCACGCGCCCAGCACCACGCCGCGGCGCTCGCACGCACCTACGGCGCCGACGCGCTCTTCGCCGCCACCGGGGTGCGGCCCAGCGGCAAGGTGCCGCTCGCGACGTGGGCGCACCTGCAGGCCGAGGATCCCGACCGCTGGGCCGCGATGTCCCGGTGGGCGGGCGCCGCGGACCTCGTCGCCCTCGCGCTCACCGGCCGGCTCACCACCGACCACACGCTCGCCGGGCGCACCATGGCCTACCGGCTGCCCCCGCCCGGGACCGAGCTGCCTCCCTCGTTCGACGCCGAGCTGCTCGCCGCCGTCGGCCTGCGCCCGGACCAGCTGCCGGCCGTCACCCGGCCGGACGACGCCGTCGTCGGGGTGAGCGCGGACGGCCCGTGGGGACTGCGGCCCGGGACGCCCGTCGTCGTCGCCGGCCACGACCACCCCGTGGGCACGTGGGCCGCCGGCATGAGGCGGCCGGGGGATGTCGCGGACTCGGTCGGGACGGCGGAGGCGGTCGTGCGGGTGCTCCGTGCCCGACCGGCCCCGGCAGCCGTCGCGGCCCAGGGGATGAGCCTGGTGCGCACGGTCGACGGCCGCCACGAGGCCCTGGTGGCCGGCTCCTCCAGCGCCGGTGCCGTCCTTGCCTGGTGGGCCGAGCGCGTCGGCGGCCACGACGCGCTCGAGCCGGTCCTCGCCGAGGCCGCCTCCCGGCGCCGCCGGCCGGACGCGCCGGTGCTGCTGCCGTACCTGCGCGGGCGCCAGGCTCCGCTCCCGGACGCCGACGCACGCGCCGTCGTCGTCGGGGAACGCCCGGACCACGACGACGTCGACCTCGCCGCCGCGGTCCTGGACGGCCTCGCCCTGCACGCCCGCTGGCTGCTGACTGCCCAGGCCGAGCTCGCCGGCACCGACGCGGCCGCGGGGGAGGTGCTGGTGCTCGGTGCCGCGGCACGTGCCGGCTCCCCGTGGCTGCGCGTCAAGGCGGCTGCGGGGCCCGCGCCGCTCCGGGTGGTGGACGTGGAGGAGGCCGTGGCCGCCGGCGCCGCGGTGCTCGCCGCCCACCGGGCCGGTCTCGCCGACGCCGTCGTGCTCGGCTCGGTGCCCGTGCCGCACCGCACGGACCCGGTGTACGACGACCTCTACGCACGGTTCGTCGAGGCGGCCCGGGGAGGCCCGCGGTGACGGGCCGGCTCGTCCCGCCCGACTTCCTCTGGGGTGCGGCGACGTCCGCCTTCCAGTCCGAGGGCGGCCTGGACGTCGACGGGCGCGGCACCTCGGTGTGGGACGTCTTCGCGCAGCGGCCGGGCGCGATCGAGGACGGTGCCGACGGGTCACGGGCGTGCGACTCCTACCGCCGCTGGCGGGAGGACGTCGCGCTGCTCGCCGAGCTCGGGCTGGGTGCCTACCGCTTCTCCGTCGGCTGGTCGCGGATCGTCCCGGAGGGGACCGGGCGGGTGGAGCCGCGAGGGCTGGACCACTACGAGCGACTGGTCGACGCGCTCCTGGCCGCCGGCATCGAGCCCGTCCTCACCCTCAACCACTGGGACATGCCACAGGCGCTGATGGCCGCCGGCGGCTGGGCGGCCCGCGACACCGCCGCCGCCTTCGCCGAGCTGACGACCGCGGTCGCCGGGCGGCTGGCCGACAGGGTGAGCTGGTGGGTGACCCAGAACGAGCCGTGGATCGTGTCGTTGCTCGGGTACCAGCTCGGGCTGCACGCCCCGGGTGTCACCGACCTGCGTGCCGCGGTCGCCGCGGGGCACCACATGCTCCTCGCCCACGGGCTGGGGGCCGACGTCCTCCACCAGTACCGGGGCACGCGCGTGGGCGTCGCGCTCAGCCTCTTCCCGTGCGAACCGGCCTCGCCCTCCGAGGACGACGCCGCGGCCGCGTGGGGCTCGGACGGGTACGTCAACCGCTGGTACCTCGACCCGCTCCTCGCCGGCGGGTACCCCGACGACATGCGCGCCCACTGGGAGCGCGCCGTCGGCCCCCTCGACGTCGTCCGCGACGGGGACGAGGCCGCGATCGGCGGACGCAGCGACTTCCTCGGGGTCAACTACTACACCCGGCGGGTGATGGCCGCGGCGGAGGCCGGCGACGGCCGTCCCTTCCCGTGGCGCGTCGTGCCGCCGCGGGAGGAGGTCGAGCGGACGGACGCGGGCTGGGAGGTCGCGCCCCGGTCCTTCGGTGACCTCCTCACCCGGCTCGCCCGTGACTACCCCGGGACGCCGCTGCTCGTCACCGAGAACGGGGGAGTGTTCGGGGACGGTCCCACCCACGACGGCCGGGTCCACGACACCCGCCGCACCGCGTTCCTCCGCGGGCACGTCGCCGCGATGGCCGAGGCGATGGACGCGGGAGCCGACGTCCGCGGGTACCTCCACTGGTCGCTGCTCGACAACTTCGAGTGGGCGATGGGCTACCGGCCGCGCTTCGGCCTGGTGCACGTGGACTACGCCACCGGCCGGCGCACCGTCAAGGACTCCGGCCGCTACCTCGCGCAGGTCGCGCGGACCGGTGGACTGCCGCCGGTCCCCGGGATCGCGCCGTTCGGGTGAGGCGAGCGTGAGCGGAGAGCCCGGCCCCGCCGTCGAGGTCCGGCGGCATGCCGAGCGGCGGCCTGGGCTACACCGACCTTGGTGACCTGCGCGTCGTCGGTGGCCTGGCCGCACGCTTCCGCCGGGACGTGGCCGATCAGCCGGACGACCGGCCGTGTCCGGTCCGGGGTGCGGTCAGCTCCGCCACCGCGGCAGCGACGATGGCGCCGCCGTCCTCGGTCATGAGCCACGGAGCGAGCGCCGTCCGCCCGAGGAAGACCGCGACCCGCGGCGCCGGAGCCACCGACCCGTCCGCCAGCTGGGCGCCGGTCGGGTAGCGGAAGACGGTCGGGTGGGCGCCGGTGACCGTGCGGGCGACGACGGTGGCGTCGGGGGTCGGCTCGCCCCAGGTGATCTTGCCCGGGCCGCGGTGGACCGGGACCCTCCCGCGCAGGCCCGCGGCGAGCGCGTCCCCGGGTGCGACGACGTCGATGCTGTCCTCGACGAGGAGGACGGCGGACTCGGTGGCCAGGCCCGCAGCGACCAGATGGGCCCACGCCAGCATCGGCACCGGGAGGCGGGCGGCGGCGCGGGCGGCGTCAGGTCCGGCGCTGCGGGCCAGCACGACCAGCTCCGGAGGGTGAACCGGATCGTGCCCGAGGTCGCCGGTCGCACTGAAGCGGACCTCGAGACCACGACGGCGCAGCGACGCCGCGAAGGTCTCCTCGCCGGCCTCGGGGTGGGTGGCGGCGACGAGCATGACCCACGGTGACGTGCGCGCAGCGGCAGCCGTGCCACCGGTGCGGCGCAGGACCTCCCGCACGAACGTGGGCACGACGTCGCGCAGGACGTCGGGGTAGTGGCGCTCGGCGTCCTCGAGGGCTGCCGCGGTGCGCTCGCGCAGCTCGTCCTCGGTCGTGCCGTCGAGGTGGGCGAGGAGGAGCTCGGCGGCTCGGCGGCCCGCCCGAGCCATGTCCGCGCCCGCCCGGATCCACGGGCCGAGCTGCCGGACGAGGGTGGTGTCCCCGAGGGACGCCTCCGCAAGCCGGGCGAGGCCGCCCAGGTGCGTGCGCACCGCCCGGGCTGCGGGCCGGGCGACGGCGAGGTCGTCGTCCAGGGCCGCGGTCACCAGCCGGCGCAGCCGCGGGTCCTGCGGAGTGTCGGGAGGCCACCCCGCGCAGGCGTGGACGAGCGGAGCGAGGGCGTGCGCATCCCGGCCCGCCACCACCCGGACGGTGCGGGCGGCCGAGGCTGCGGCGTCGTAGTCGTGGGGGTTCCAGGCGTAGTCGGCCACCGTCGCCAGCGCGAGCTGTGACGGTGCCGCCTCGACCATCGGGTTGGCGCTGATGCCGGCGAGCGAGGCGCCGTCGGGGTCGGGAGTGCGGCCGGTGAGCGGGCCGAGGAAGAGGCGCGTGCGGTCGTAGTCGTTGACGGGGAAGTTGTCCCACAGGAGCAGGCGGTGGCCGTAGCTGGTCGCGGCGTCCTCGATGTCCCTCCGGGTGATCTCGGCACTCACGACGTCGGGGCCGGTCCACCACACGAGGGTCGAGGGCGGAAGGGCGTCCCGCAGGTGCCGGCGGTAGGGGGACCCAGCGGTCCCGGCGTAGTCGACCGGGACCATGAGGAGCGGCTCGTCGACCCCGCGGGGTGCCAGGAAGCGGTCGACGAACCGGGTGCACGTGTACCCGTGCGCGGCACCCGCGGCGCCTCTGTCCGTGCCGAAGGCGGTGCGGTCGGCTAGATGGCCGAGCTCGCCGGCGATGTCGTCGAAGAGCAGCGCGAAGTCCCGTACCCCGATCTGCCACAGCTGCTCGGCCTTGGCGTGGAGCCGCTCGTGCTCGGCCGGGTCGGAGTAGCGCATCGACAGGCCGGGGGAGATGGCGTGGACGAGACGGACGTGGTTCGTGCGGGCAGCCGCGACCAGCTCCGCCAGGAGGGAGAGCTGCTCTGGCGGGTAGGGGTCGCGCCAGTGCGCACGGTGGAACGGGTCGTCCTTGGGGGCGTGGACGACGTGGTTGAGCTTGTGGCGGCCGGCGAAGTCGAGGTGCGCCAGCCGGTCGGAGGGCTTCTACGGTGGCCCGTAGAAGCCCTCGACGGTTCCTCGCCAGGTGAGCGCGGGCCAGTCCCTGACGCGCACGCGGGGCACGTGCCCGGCACGCTCCTCGAGGAGTGCGCGCAGGGTGTGCACGCCGTAGAACGCGCCTGCGGGGTCGGCGCCGCGGACCGTGGCACGCGGGCCGTCCGGACCCGGCTCGACGGCGAGTGTGTAGCCCTCGGCCGGCACGTCGCCGTCCGCGGTGACGGTGACGTGGAGAGGCCTGTCCCCGGTGTCGGAGGTGGGCAGGACGCGGCGCGCATCGGCGCAGTCACGGGCGCAGCCGAGCCGGAGCCCGGTGATGGGCAGCCACTCGCCGGTGCCGGCGAGCTCGCGGGGGACCGGCGTGAGGAGGGAGAAGGCCTGCCGGCCTGCGGGCGCTGTCCGCTCCATCTCCGACACGGTAGTGGGGCGGCGCGCGGCGCGGGGGCTCGGTGGACACAATCCCGCTGTCGGCGGGGGAGACGCTCGGTGGACACAATCCCGCTGTCGGCGAGGGGGAGGGGGGCCGGGGGCAGGGGTGCGGGGGCTCGTTGTTGGGCGGGTGTGGGATCGATACCATGTGGGGATGGGTCGCGTGCGCGAGGTGGCGCCGGGTGTCTTCCGGGTCCGGGACACCTGCAACGTCTACGTCGTGCGCGACGACGCGACGCGCACCGGGGTGGCGATCGACTTCGGGTCCGGGCTCGTCCTCGACCACCTCGCACAGATGGGCGTCGAGCGCCTCACCCACGTCCTCATGACCCACCACCACCGCGACCAGGCCCAGGGGCTGCCGCGGGCCGCTGCCGCGGGCGTCGAGGTCCACGTGCCGCCGGTCGAGCGGGACCTGTTCTCCCGGGTGGACGACATGTGGGCGACCCGGCCGATCATCAACGACTACAACCTGCGGGAGGACCGCTTCTCCCTCCTCGAGCCGGTGCCCGTCGCCGGGCTCGTGCCGGAGTACCGCACCGGTACGTGGGGCGGCGTCGAGCTCGAGGTCCACCCCACGCCCGGCCACACGACGGGCTCGGTCACCTACGTCCTCACCCGCGGGGACCGGCGGATCGCCTTCACCGGCGACCTCATCTACGCCCCGGGGAAGGTGTGGTCGCTCGCCGCGACGCAGTGGTCCTACACGGGCAACGAGGGGCCGGGGATGACGGTGATCTCCTGCCTGCTCCTCCAGCGCGAGCGGCTCGACCTCCTGCTCCCCTCGCACGGGGAGCCGATGGACGAGCCCGGCACCGCGCTCGCGCTCCTCGCCGAGCGCATGCAGCGCTACGTCGACTCCCGGCGTCCCTTCCCCTGGGACCTCGAGACGCGGCTGGTCCACCCCTACGCGCGGGTGACCGAGCACCTGCTCATCAACCGCTCGAGCCTGGCCACCTCCTACGTCCTGCTCTCCCGCAGCGGCGCCGCCCTGGTCATCGACTACGGCTACGACATGACGACGGGCCTGCCGGAGGGCCGCGACCGGGCCTCCCGCCGCCCGTGGCTCGCGTCGCTGGACGCGCTGCGCGGCGGGTTCGGGGTGACGAGCGTGGAGGTCGCGCTGGCCACCCACTACCACGACGACCACGTGGCAGGCCTGGCCCTCCTCCGGGACGTGGAGGGCACCCAGACCTGGGTGCCGGAGAACGTCGCACCGGTCATCGCCAACCCGATGCACCACGACCTGCCCTGCCAGTGGTACGACCCCGTCCCGGTGGACCGCGAGCTCCCGCTGGGCGAGACGTTCCAGTGGCGCGAGTACGCGATCACCGTCCACGACCTGCCCGGGCACACCCGCTACGCGGCGGCCTTCGAGCTCGAGGTCGACGGCACAACGGTCCTGGTCACCGGTGACCAGCAGGACGGGGAGGGCATCCCCGGACGCCGCCGGGAGACCCTCAACTACCAGTACCGCAACCTCTTCCGTCCCGAGGACTACCGTCGCAGCGCCGCGCTCTACCGGCGGGTCGCGCCCGGTCTCATGGTGAGCGGCCACTGGGAGCCACGCTGGGTGGACGACGGCTATCTCGACATGCTCTCCGACCAGGGGGAGGAGCTCGTGCGGCTCCACGAGGAGCTCCTGCCGTCGGGAGAGCTCGACCTCGGGCCGGGGAGCCAGCTGGCCCGGCTCACGCCCTACCGCTGCCACCCGGAGGTGGGGGAGCGCTTCGAGCTCACCGCCACCGTGCGCAACCCGCACCCGCGCCCCGCGGAGGCGACGCTGCGCCTGGACGTCCCGGCGGGCTGGTCGGTGGAACCGGCGACGGCGACCGTCGGTGTCGGGGTGGATGAGAGCGCAACGGTCACCTTCGCCGTCCAGCCCTCCGGCGGCGAGCACCGCCGAGCCCGTTGCGCGGTGGACGTCACCATCGGAGACCTGGCGCTCGGGCAGCACGCGGAGGCGCTGATCGACGTCCGTGCACCGCTGGACCAGGCCGCGCAGCGGGACCCGACGGGGCAGCACGGGCAGGCCGGGTCCGCCGACGGCACGCTGCTCGACCGGGCCGGGCAGCGCCGTGGCTGACCTCCGGCGGGCCACCATCAACGACGTCGCCGTCGCCGCGGCGGTCTCCCGCTCGACGGTCTCCCGCGCCCTCAACGGGACCGGCTACGTCGCCGCACAGGTGCGCGAACGCGTGCTGGAGGCCGCCGACCGGCTGGGGTACGTCCCCAACGCCAGCGCCCAGCACCTGCGCCGTCAGGGGAGCACCGCCGTCGGGCTACTCGTGCCGGAGCTCGGCAACAGCTTCTACGGGCAGCTCGCCACCGGCGTGAGCGAGCACGCGCGCCGCTCCGGCCTGGCGACGATCCTCAGCGTCTCGGGCACCGAGGGCGAGGACGAGCAGCCCGCGCAGGCCTTCGTCGAGCTCCGCGTCGCCGGTGCCATCATCGCGGCGAGCTCCGCCGAGGTCGGGCAGTACCTCGCCCGGCACGGCGTGCCGACCGTGGAGGTGGACCGCCAGTTCTCCGAGGGTGCGACGGACGCCGTCGTCGTCGACAACGTCGGCGGAGCCCACCGCCTCACCAGCCGGCTGGTGGACGAGGGCCACCGGCGCATCGCCATCCTCCTCGACGAGACCCACTGGACCACTGGCCGGGACCGCTACGCCGGCTACCGGCAGGCCCTCGAGCGGGCGGGCATCGACGTGGTCCCGGAGCTCGTCGTCAGCGCCGGCTGGGACGTCCAGGCGGCGCAGCGTGCGGCCACCGGGCTGCTCAGCGGTCCGCGACCGACGGCCGTCTTCGCCGCCAACAACCTGCTGGCCGAGGGCGCGTGGCGGGCCGCCGCCGATCTCGGGCTGCGTATCCCCGACGACCTCAGCCTCGTCTCCTTCGACGACGCCGGCTGGATGACCATGGTGAGCCCCGGCATCACCACCGTCGCCCAGGACCCGCTGCTCGTCGGCCGCACCGCGGTCGACGTGCTGCTCGAACGGCGTGCCGACCCGGCGGTGCCCGTGCGCACGGTCGTCGTCCCCGCCGCGCTCGTGCCCCGCGGCTCGACCGCCGCACCGGGCCCGAAGGAGCCGGCCGCGGTCCGCCGCTGACCACCGCCGCACAGCCCCGCCACCCCCCGATTCACGCCACCGTGGCGTCGCCGGCCATTGACCTCTCCCCGGAGAAGATGGTTGCGTTATGGGCACGTTCCCACAGTCGCCGGAACACACCCCACCGAGGGGGCGTCGCATGCACCGGACCCTGTCCGACCTCACCCACCGGATCGAGCGGACACTCGAGGACCGGCTGCTGCCGGCGCGGTACAGCGGCGCCGTCCCGGTCGACGTCCGCGCCGCGCACCTGAGCGGTGAGCCGGTGCCCCCGGCCGAGGCCAGGGCGCTGGACTACCGGCCCTTCGCCGTCGGGGAGCGCTGGGGCCGGGCCTGGTCGACGACGTGGTTCCACCTCACCGGCGAGGTGGCCGCGGCCATGCGCGGCCGGCGGGTCGAGCTGCTCGTCGACCTTGGCTTCGAGCGCTCCGGGCCCGGCTTCCGCTCCGAGGGCCTCGCCTACACGCCCGACGGTGAGCCCATCAAGGGCATCGAGCCACGCACCGCGTACGTCCCGGTCGCTCGCGAGGCGGCGGGCGGGGAGCGGGTGGACGTCTACGTCGAGGCCGCCGCCAACCCACGGTTCCCGGGCACCGCGGTCTCGCCGCAGGGTGACCTCGACACCCGCACCGACGAGCTGCTCTACCGGCTCGACCAGGCCGAGCTCGCCGTCGTCGAGGAGGAGGTCCACGCCCTCGTGCTCGACGTCCAGGTCCTCCACGGCCTCGCCGAGGAGCTGGCCGAGGCCGACCCGCGCCGCCACGAGATCCGCCGCGCACTGGAGCTCATGCTCGACGAGCTCGACGTCGCGGACGTCGTCGGCGGTGCCCCGGCGGCCCGTGCCCGGCTCGCCCCGGCGCTCGCGTCCCCCGCCGTCCCCAGCGCGCACCGCGTCTCCGCCGTCGGTCACGCGCACATCGACTCCGCGTGGCTGTGGCCGGTGCGGGAGACCATCCGCAAGTGCGCGCGCACGTTCTCCAACGTCGTCGCCCTCGCCGAGGACCACCCGGACCTCGTCTTCGCCTGCTCCTCGGCCCAGCAGTACGCGTGGATGCGTGACCACCACCCACACGTCTACGCGCGGGTGAGGGAGGCGGTGGAGCGCGGGCGGTTCGTGCCGGTGGGCACCATGTGGGTCGAGTCGGACACGAACCTGCCGGGCGGTGAGGCGACGGTCCGTCAGCTCACCCAGGGCCGGCGCTTCTTCACCGAGGAGCTCGGCGTCGACTCCCGCGAGGTGTGGCTGCCCGACTCCTTCGGCTACAGCGGCGCCCTCCCGCAGATCGCGCGGCTCGCGGGCATGCGTTGGTTCCTCAGCCAGAAGATGTCGTGGAACCAGACCGACCGCTTCCCGCACCACACCTTCTGGTGGGAGGGCATCGACGGCACCCGGGTCTTCACGCACTTCCCGCCCGCCGACACCTACAGCTCCGAGCTCTCCGCCGGTGACCTCGCCCGCGGCGTGCGCAACTTCGCCGAGAAGGGCCGCGCGACGCGCTCCTTGCTGCCGTTCGGCTACGGCGACGGCGGCGGCGGGCCCACCCGGGAGATCGTCGGGGCCGCCCGCCGGCTCGCCGACCTCGAGGGGTCCCCACGGGTGACGATCGAGACCCCGGAACGCTTCTTCGCCGCCGCCGAGGAGGAGTACCCCGACGCTCCCGTGTGGTCCGGGGAGATGTACCTCGAGTTCCACCGCGGCACGTACACCAGCCAGCACGAGATGAAGCGGGGCAACCGCCGCACGGAGCACCTGCTGCGCGAGGCGGAGCTGTGGTGCGCGACGGCCTCCGTCCGCCGCGGGCACCGCTACCCCTACGAGGAGCTCGACCGGCTCTGGCAGCAGACCCTGCTCCTGCAGTTCCACGACATCCTTCCGGGCAGCTCCATCGCCTGGGTGCACCGGGAGGCGCGTGCCACCTACGCCGCGCTCGCCGCCGACCTCGAGCGGCTCGTGCGTGACTTCCAGCGGGCACTCGTCGGCGAGGGCGACGTCCCGCTCACGTTCAACGCGGCACCCCACGCCAACGACGGCGTCCCCGCCCTGGGGGCGTCGGTCGCCGAGCCGGCCGCGGATGCCGTCGACGTCACCCGCGAGGGGGACGCCGTCGTGCTCGACAACGGGGTGCTGCGCGTCGTCGTCGGCCCGCACGGCACCATCGTCTCGGTCCACGACCACGTCGCCCGTCGCGAGGTCCTCGCCGGACCGGCGGGTGTGCTCCAGCTGCACCCCGACACCCCGAACCGCTTCGACGCGTGGGACATCGACGAGTTCCACCGCCGGCGCCGCCGCGACCTCACGGAGGTCGACGAGCTCGGGGTGGACACCACCGACCCCACCCGGCCCGAGGTCCGCGTCACGCGCACCGACGGCTCCTCCCGGTACGAGCAGACCGTCGCGCTGAAGGCCGGCGCACGCATGGTCGACCTCACCACCGCCGTCGAGTGGCACGAGCGCGAGACGCTCCTCAAGGTCGCGTTCCCGCTCGACGTGCACGCCGCGCACAGCTCCGCGGAGACCCAGTTCGGCCACGTCCAGCGCCCGACGCACACCAACACGTCGTGGGACGCCGCCCGGTTCGAGGTGTGCGCGCACCGGTGGATCCACGTGGCCGAGCCCGGCTACGGCGTGGCCCTCGTCAACGACTCCACCTACGGCCACGACGTCACCCGCGCAGCTCCTGGGGACGCGCGGGGGAGCGGACCGACGACGGTCCGGCTCTCCCTCCTGCGGGCCCCGCGCTACCCCGACCCGGACACCGACCAGGGGCACCACCACCTGGCCTACTCCCTCGTGTGCGGCGCGGAGGTCACCGACGCCGTGCGGGAGGGCTACCGGGCCAACCTGCCGCTGCGCCGGCGCGACGGCGCCGCCCCCGTCGCGCCCCTCGTCACGGTCGCCGACGGCGTGACGGGAGAGCCGTCGTCGGCGGTCGTCGTCGAGTCGGTCAAGCTGGCGGACGACCGGAGTGGCGACGTCGTCGTCCGCCTCTACGAGGCCCTCGGCGGACGAGCGCAGGCACTCGTGGTCGCGGGCTTCCCCACCGAGGCCGTCGACGTGTGCGACCTGCACGAGCGACCGGCCCCGGACGTTGCGGCCCTCGCCCCGCTGACCGAGCGGGACGGCGGCGTCGAGATCGCTCTGCGACCCTTCCAGATCGTCACCCTGCGCCTGTCGCCGGGCGGCGGGCCCAGCCCCTCCGAGGAGTACCCGTGAGCACCCATCGGCCCCCCATCGCCAACGCACCCGCAGGTCCCCAACCGACCGGGCTGGACCGCGGAGAACGGCCCCGTGCCACCCCGGACCGGACCGTCCACATGGTCGGCAACGCGCACCTCGACCCGGTGTGGCTGTGGCCGTGGCAGGAGGGGTACCAGGAGGCGCGGGCCACGTTCTGGTCGGCGATCCACCGGATGGAGGAGTACCCCGACTTCGTCTTCACCTGCGACCAGGTCGTGCTGCTCACGTGGGTGGAGGAGTCGGACCCCGAGCTGTTCGCCCGCATCCGGGACCGGGTGGCCGAGGGACGCTGGCAGATGGTCGGGGGCTGGTGGGTGGAGCCGGACTGCAACATGCCGACCGGGGAGTCCTTCGTCCGCCAGGGCCTCCACGGCCAGCGCTACCTCAAGGAGAAGTTCGGGGTGACCGCGACGGTCGGGATGAACGTCGACCCCTTCGGGCACCAGGCGATGCTGCCGCAGATCCTGCGCGGTCAGGGGATGGACTCCTACGTGTTCATGCGGCCGGGCCCGCACGAGTCCGAGCTGGACGCGACGGCGTTCTGGTGGGAGTCCGCCGACGGAAGCCGGGTGCTGGCCTACCGCATCCCCTACGAGTACGGCAGCCCACGCGGCCAGGTGGACGGGCAGGTCGACAAGTCCCTGGGCCAGGTGGACCGGACCCTGGGCGACGTCATGGTCTTCTACGGCGTCGGGAACCACGGCGGCGGACCCACCCGGGCGAACCTCGACTCGATCCTCCGCTACGACCGGATGGGCTCCTTCGGGCGGCTGTCCATGTCCCACCCGCGCCGCTACGTCGACGAGCTCACCGCCCGGCTCGGCCCCGAGGGCCTGGCGCAGCTGCCGGTGTGGCGCGAGGACCTCCAGCACCACGCGGCCGGGTGCTACTCCGCCCACTCCGGGATCAAGCGGTGGCAGCGCCGGGCGCAGGCCAAGGTGCTGTCCGCGGAGCGCTGGGCCGCCGTCGCCGCGCTGTGGCAGGGGCTGGAGCTCCCGCGGGCGGACCTCGCCCGGGCCTGGCAGCAGGTGCTGTTCAACCAGTTCCACGACGTCCTGCCGGGCTCGGCGATCGAGCCCGCCTACGACGACGCCCGCGACCAGCTCGGGGAGGCGGTCGCGATCTCCCAGCGCATCATCACGCGGGTGCAGAACGTCCTCGCCTCCCAGCTGGAGATCCCGGTCGCCGAGGGCACCCAGCCCGTCGTCGTCTTCAACCCCCACCCGTGGCCGGTGACCACCGCCGTCGAGCTCCAGTACGGCGTCCAGCCCGACGGAGTCCACGTCGTCGACGGCGACGGGCGGCAGACCCCCTCGCAGCGCATCCAGTCGGTCGCGACGACGAGCGACAAGGGGCGCGCCGCGCAGGTCTTCGAGGCGTGCGTGCCGGCCTTCGGCTACCGGCTCTACCGCCTTCGTCCCGGCCCGGCCCCGGAGGGTCTGACCTGGAGCGAGCAGCCGCCGTCGGCCCTGCACGCCACCGAGACCGTGCTGGAGAACGAGCACCTGCGCGTCGAGCTGGACCCGGAGACGGGCTGGCTCACGTCCCTGCTCGACAAGCGGACCGGGCTCGACGTCCTCGCCGGTGCCGGGGGCCACCACACGCAGGTCTGCGCGGACCCGACGGACACGTGGGGACACCGCGTGGTCTCCTACGCCTGGCCGGGTGAGGACATGGCGACCGTGCGGCTCCTCCTGCGCGAGGCCGGGCCGATGCGCGCGCGGCTGCGCGTCGAGCGTGCGTGGGGCCGCTCCACGATGGTCGAGGAGCTCGTCCTCGAGCACGGCAGCGACCAGCTCGAGGTCCGGGTGACCCTGGACTGGCGCGAGGAGGCGCACCTGCTCAAGCTCCGGTTCCCGACCGCGCTCGCGGACCCGACCGCGACCTACGAGGTGCCCTTCGGCTCGATCGAGCGTCCGGTCGACGGCGCCGAGGAGCCGGCCCAGTCGTGGGTCGACCTCAGTGGCACGGTCACCGGTCCGGACGGCCCACGGCGCGCCGGGTTCGCCGTCGTCACCGACTGCAAGCACGGCTACGACGTCTCACCCGCCGCCGACGACGGCGGACCGAGCATCGGGGTCACCGCGGTCCGCAGCCCGGTCTACTCCTGGCACGACCCCCGCCTGCTCGACGCCGAGGGCATCTACACCTACCAGGACCAGGGCGTGCAGACCTTCCGCTACCTCCTCGTCCCGCACGCCGGTGACTGGCGGGAGGCGGACCTCACCCGCCGGGCGGCGCTGCTCGGCTCGCCGGTGCGGGCAATGCTCGAGAGCTTCCATGCGGGCCCGCTGCCCGACGCGCTGTCCCTGGTGAGCGACGACGGCGGGCAGGTGATGATCACGGCGGCCAAGGCGGCGGAGGACGACGGTGCCGACCTCGTCGTGCGGGCGGTGGAGACCACCGGCAGGCCCGCGCGCGCGACGCTGCGGCTGCCGGTCCTCGGGCGCACCGTCACCGCCGACTTCGGGCCGAGCCAGATCCGCACCTTCAAGGTGCCGCGTGACCCGGCGCGTCCCGTCGTCGAGGTCGACCTCATCGAGTGGGACCTCGCCGACGGGCCGGCCGGAGAGCTCGCGGCCGAGGCGCTACCGGCCGGGCCCTTCGAGCGTGGCGCGGTGCTCGCGCCGGTCCCGGGTCACCGGTCACGGCGCTCCCCGTCGCAGCACGAGGACCTCGACCAGTCGACAGACCGGGACGCGAGCGACACCCGCGGCCCGGCAGAGCGGATGTCCCCCGGCCACGCCGGCCGCCCGTCGGACGGGTGAGGCCCGTGCAGCTCACCGACGCGGTGCCCGCGGCCGGGGTGAGCGTGGACGCCGAGCTCGTCCGCGCGGACGGCTCGGTCACGTCCCTCGCCGAGCACCCCGACGGCATGCGGGCGGAGCTGGTCCTCACCGCCCGTCGCGGCTCGACGGCCCACGATGTCGCCCTCACCGTGCGCAACGACGGGCCACGGCCGGTCACCGGCTCCGTGCGCGTGCGGCTGGCCATGCCGGACGTGCCCGAGCCCTGGTTCCTCGTCCCCGGGGCGTTCTACGGCGCGAACGGCCCTGCCGGCTCCGTCGTCCGCTACCCCCGCTTCGCCGTCGGCGTCCACGACCCCGCCGCGATGGTGAGCGACCACTGGGAGCTGCGCGCGGACCGGACGGCGACGCCCGCCGTCTTCGCCTGGGGGCCGAGGAGTGGCATGGCCCTGGTCACCGAGCACCTCTCGCCGGTCGGGATGGTGGGGCTCGGGTTCGCGCACGACGGTGCGACCACACGCATCCACGTCGGCTTCCCCTACCGGGAGGCGCCCGTGAGCTATGACGGCAGCGCCGTCGCGCGGGAGCCCGACGTCGCGACGTGGACCTGGGAGCCGGGCTCCGTGACCACGCTGCGCGCCGAGGCGCACGTGCTGCCCGCGGACCGGCACGCCTACGCCCCGGTGCTGCGTGCGGCGTACGAGCGGTCGCGGGGACTGCCGCCAGTCGAGCCGTGGGTGGGTCTGCACGAGGCAGCCGCCGTCACCGCCGAGGGGCTGCACCGGTGGCACTACGACCCGGACCCCGGCGTCCTACTCGAGGCGGTCGGCTTCGACCGGGGCGTCACCGGGCAGGACGGTCTCCCGGTGGACCGGCAGTCGATGCACGTCGGGTGGGTGAGCGGCGTCCCGTGGGCCTTCGCCCTGCTCGCCCATGCCCGCCGGGTCGCGGGGACACCGGAGGAGACGGCGCAGACGGTGGCCCAGGAGCGCGCGGCACGACGGGTCATCGACGTCGTCTGCGCCGCGCTGTCCCCGTCGGGGACCTTCTGGGGGACCTGGTACCGGGGGACGGGCTGGACACAGAGCTGGTCACCGGTGCCCGGCTCGCTGCACGCGCACACCCTCGGTGAGGCGACGTTGTTCCTCCTGCGCGCGCTCGCCCTCGGCGACGGCGGGGCCGGCTGGCCGGCGGCGGCCCGCTCGAACCTCGACGCCGTCGTCCGCCGGCAGCGGCCCGACGGGAACCTCGGCTCGGCGCACCACGCGCAGACGGGGGAGGTGCTGTCCTGGGCGGGAGCCGCGGGGCTCATCTGGGTGGCAGCCCTCGCCGAGGCCGCCGCCCTCGACGGCGACGGCGGGTATCTCGCCGCTGCGGAGCGCGCGGGGGAGTGCTACGCACGGTTCGTCACCGACGAGCTCGTCAACGGGGCACCGGAGGACGTCGACCTCGCCCCGACGTCCGAGGACGGCTACGCCGCGGTGATCGCCTACCTCGCTCTGCACCGCCGCACCGGACACCCGCGCTGGCTGGAGCTTGCCCGTCGGTCCGCGGACTGGATGCTCACCTTCCGCTACACCTACGACGTCGTCTTCGCCCCGCGCACCCTGCTCGGCGTGTACCACTTCGCCACGCGTGGCGCGGACCTGGCCTCACCGGCCAACCCGCACCTCCACGCCTACGGCCTCGTGTGCACGGCCGAGCTGCTCGAGCTCTCGGCGCTGGTGGGTGACGACCACTACCGGCAGCGCGCGCTGGAGACCCTCGCCTGCTTCCGCCAGCTCCTCCCGGTGCGGGACGGCGACGTCAACGCCTACCGCGGGATGGTCACCGAGCGGTACTACCAGACCGACTGCTTCCAGCCGAAGGGCATGGTGCTCACGCTGTCGCACGCGTGGAGCGTCGGGGTGCTGCTCCTCGGGTGCGAGCAGGCGCTGGCCGCGGGCGAGGCCTAGCGGAGGAAGTGCTCGAGACCCCGCTGGACGATGTGCTCGCGGGCCTCGACGGCGCGGCGGCTGATCTCCTGGAGCTGCAGCTCGATGACGGCCTCGGTGAGCTCGACGTCGTCCTCGGCGGACCGCTCCTCGGCGGAGGCGTCCTCGACGAGGTCGTCGAGGGTGGTGCGCACGGACCCGAGGAGGCGCTCGCTGGGTTCGCCCGCCTCGCTGCCCGGCAGGGAGGCGGTGAGGGCAGCGATCTCGGCGACAAGGGTCCGGAGCTCGGTGCGGTGCTCCCGGAAGATCTCGTCCCACGGCGCCGGGGCGAGCCGTGCCAGGTCGGCCAGGCTCGCGTCGGCCGGCAGCCCCAGCACGCGCGCAGCACCCGCGGCCTCGGCGGCGCGCCCGAGGTCGGCGACCCGGCTGTCCCCGAGCACGCTCTCGGTCTCCCGTGCCGCGAGCGCGAGGCGCTTCGCCCTGCCTGTCTCCAGGAGGGCACGCTCGACCTCCAGGCGGTGAACGAGGAGCCCCAGAAGGTCCCGTTCGTGCCAGAGAGCATCGGACAGTGCGCGCATGGCATGCCCTTCCGGGGTCGGTCGTGAGCCCCAGCCGAGTGGAGGAGGCGGCAGGGCAGCACTGATGGAGGTCAGTGACCTGAGAGTAACGCCTCGGCCCGGGAGGTGGCCGGGTGATTAACGGAGGAGGGCCCCGCGCTACCGGGCGAGCGGTGCGCGGAGCGGCTGGTCGGTGCCCTCGAGGATCGTCTGCACCGCGCTGCCGGTCTCGAGGTTGACGAGGACGGGGGCGAGGAGGTTGGCCGACGGCTCCGACCCGGTGTCGCTCGGGCGGACGACGACGAGCACCGCCGGGTCCTGCGTCCCGATCTCGGTGAGCACGGCCCCGGGGACGTCGGGCTCGTACTCGGGGAAGAAGGGCCGCGGGTCGAGGAGGAAGAGGCGCACGTCGTCGGCCTCCACCGCCCGGAGGGAGTAGAGCTCCGGCGTCACGCTGGTGAGCGAGAACTCGGTGAGGGGCGCGAGCCCCGGGGGCGGACTGACGAAGCGGAGGACCGACTCGGTCACGGGCTGCGCGCTCATCGGAGGAAGTCCAGCAGGCTCGGCTGGAGCACGCGGCTCGTGGCGCCCAGGGCAGCCTGGTAGCTGACCTCCTGGAGCTGGAGGTCGACGATCGTCTCCGCGAGGTCGGCGTCCTCGACAGCGGACAGCCGGTTCGCGAGCGCCACCTCACGGGAGGCGAGGGCGTCCTGGGCCTGGAGGACCTGGCCGTGGCGGGAGCCGACGCTGCCGACCTCAGCGAGCACGGCGGAGAGGCGCTGGTCGAGCGCCGCCAACGAGTCACCGATGTCGCCGTCACCGGCCTCGATGCGGTTGGCGATCTCACCCAGCAGGGTGAAGACCGACATCCCTGCCGGGACCCCGGTGGCGGGGTCGCGCACGAGGGTGCCGTCGGCGTTGAGGACGTCCTGGCCGAAGACCTCCGAGCCGGCGGCGTCGACCCGCACCTCGGTGGTGTCCGAGACTCTGCGGAGCACCTCGGCCCCGGGGCGACCGGTGAAGGTCACCGTGCCCTCCGGGCCGCGCACGAACGCCGCCTGAGTCGACGTGCCCGCGAAGACGGACCGCCCGAGGTAGGTGGTGTTGGCGGTCTGGAGGAGGCTGTCGGCGGTGGCGCGCAGCTCGGTCGCGATGGCCGAGCGGGAGCTCGGGCCTAGCGCGCCGGCGTTGGCCCCGCGCACGGTGAGGTCGCGGGCCCGGTGGAGGTCGCCGAGCGTCTGCCCGAGCGCGCTGTCGACCGTCGTGAGCCAGGCGTCGCCGTCTGCCGCGTTGCGGGTGTACTGCGCCGTCGCACGCTGGTCCGACCGGACCTGCATGGCGTCGACGGTCCCGGCCGGGTCGTCGGAGGGCTTGGTGATGACCTTGCCCGTCGTGAGCCGGTGCTGGAGATCTGCCATCTCCGCCAGGTTGCCCTGCAGGTGGGTCAGGGATGCGCGCTGGAGCCCCAGCTGCGTCACTCGTCCGATCATCGTGTCCTTACCTTCCCACCACGCCGGTGCGGTTGATCAGCGTATCGAGCATCTCGTCGACCGTTGTCAGGACCCTGGCGGCTGCCTCATAGGCGCGCTGGTACATGACGAGGTTGACGCTCTCCTCGTCGAGGTCGACGGCGGTCTGCGAGAGGAGCTGGCTCTCGGCGTTGGCGCGGGTCGACTCGGCGGCGTCGGCCCGGCGGGTCGCCGTGCGGGTGTTGACACCGAGGTCGACGACGGCGCCGGTCCACAGCGTCCTGGCCTCGGAGAGCTCGGCCAGCCGGGAGGCCAGCGACCCGTCGACCTCGCCGGCGGTGCCCGTCGTGACCTGGTCGACGTGCGTGAGGGCGACACCGAGCGAGAGTGCCGGACGGTCGGCGTCGATGGTGAAGAAGTCACGGTGCGTCCCGTCCGCGCCGGGCAGCGAGGAGTGCAGGGCGTTGACCTCGGTCGCCAGGGTCGTGGCGAGGGTATCGTAGACCTCGGCCATGCTGGCGATGGCCCCGCCCTGGTCCGCGGGGGCGAGCACCTCGACGAGGCCGGCGAGGCGGCCGCCGGTGGCGCCGGTGGGGGCACCGGAGTCCGCCCAGACGACGCGTGCGGGTCCCTCGTGAGCCGCCCAGCCACCGGTGGGCTCGGTCGTGCCGAGCTGGGCGAGCGTGGCGCTGCCGTGGACGGCGACCGCAGTGGCCCGGTCGCCACGGACGAGGGCGTTGCCACCGACCATGACGTCGACGGAGCCGTCGGGACGCTCCCGGACCTCCCCGCCGACCAGCCCGGCAAGACCCTCGAGGAGGACGCCGCGCTGGTCGATGAGGGCGTTGGCGGACTCGCCCGCGACGAGGGCGTTGCGGATCCGGCCGTTGAGGTCGGCGACAGCGGTGGCGGTCGTGTTGACGTCCGTGGCGAGGGCGTCGGCCTGGGCCCGGGTGGCGTCCCACTGCGTCTCCGCGGCGCGGTAGCCGGCGGCGATGTCGGTGACGAGCGACGCGGCACTGCCGAGGAGGACAGACCGGGCGGCGGTGTCGTCGGGCCGGTTCGCCACGTCCTGCCAGGCGCTGAAGTAGGTGTCGAGACCGGCCGCGATGCCCTTGTCGCTGGGCTCGGCCACGGTCGTCTCGAGCAGCGTCCACGACTCCGCCATCGCGGTGAGACGCGAGGAGGAGGAGGTCTGCGTCCGCAGGGACGTCTCCCGGAAGATGTCGCCGAGGCGGTCGACCGACGTCACCTGCACGCCCGAGGACCGCACCGCGCCGCTCCCGAACATCGTCGGGGCGCCCCCGGTCGTGATGGCCTGGAGGTCGGCGCGCTGCCGGGTGTACCCGGGGGTGTTGACGTTGGAGATGTTCTGGCTGGTGGCCTCCAGCGCGATGCGCTGAGCGGTGAGCGAGGTGAAGGCACCGTTGAGTGCGGCGAAGGAGCTCATGTGACCTCTTAGAGGGACTCGTCGACAAGGCGGGCGGTGGCGGAGCGGCGTGCGGTGGTGCCGCGGACGTCGTAGACGTCGACGCTCTCGTGCAGGGACATGAGGGTCTCCTGCGTGGCGTGGTGGACGCTGGCGAGCACGTCGCGGTTCGCCTCGGCCGCCGAACCGATCTCGGAGGTGAGCCCGAGGATCGCGGTGCGGTGCTCGAGGAGGATGCCCTCCCAGGGCGCCGGAGAGGCGCCGGCGATGTCGAGGAGGCTGGCGCCGTCGGGCAGGTCCAGGACCGAGGCGACCGTGCGGACCTCGACGGCCCGGGCGAGCTCGGCGTTACGGATACCGGCCAGCGCCTCGTCGACCTCGCGGGCGGCGATCGGCAGCAAGCGGGTACGGCCGGCCCCGAGAAGCAGCTGCTCGACCTCAAGTCGGTAGTGCAGCGACTCCAGGAGGTCGCGCTCACGCCACAGCAGATCGGACAGCGAGCGCAGGGCGGTGCCTGTGGCGTTGAGTTCCTGGTTGGCCTTCACGCTCAGTCCATCGGTCGCGCGACGGCAGAACTGAGGGATGCGGGTCCGCAATCCCGCACGCTCACCCGGTGGTCCGACTTCGGGAGGAGGTAGTGGACCGTTTGTGGGGCAACGAATGGGGGACTTGTGACCTAGATGTGAAGCGAAAAGGTGGTGCAGCGGTGGTGCAAAGAGGAACAGATGTAGTGGATCACAATTCCTACCCCTTGTACTTTTGAATGAAGAGGGTCCATGCTTCACTCGCACCCCGCACCACGGCGAACTCCGGGCGATGGCGTTACCAGGGCGGCGGGCACAACGATCACACGTTCAATTGGGTGCTGCCGCACTGGCGACCGGCATCCAGGCCGGGGGTAAGTCAATGCTGGAACAGCGCGACCGCAATGAGCTCATCGAGGAGCACCTAGCACTCGTGGGGTACCACGTCAGCGAGATGATCCGCCGGGTCCCGACCCACGTGCAGCGGGAGGACCTGGCAGCCGCCGGCTCCCTCGCACTCGTGCAGGCGGCCCGTTCCTACGACGCCAGCCTGGGCGTCCCCTTCGCTCGCTATGCCTCGACCCGCATCCGGGGCGGCATCGTCGACGAGCTGAGGGCGATGGACTGGGCGACCAGGGGCACCCGTCGCCGGGCCCGTCACCTGGGCGAGCTGAACGAGAAGCTCACCGGTCAGCTCGGCCGCGCGCCGCGGCCCGGTGAGCTCGCCGACGCCATGGGCGTCGACGTGAGCGAGGTGCGCAGCATCCGCGGGGACGCGGGCCGCAACCTCCTCTCCCTGGACGCCGACGCCGCGGGTGCCGCGGCGACCGTCAGCGACAAGGCACTGAGCCCGGAGGACCGCGTCGTCGTCGACGAGCGGCTCCGCTACCTCACCGCCGGCGTGGGCGAGCTGCCCGCGAAGCTGCGCGTCGTCGTCGAGGGCCTGTTCTTCCACGAGCGTCCCGTCGCGGACATCGCCGAGGAGCTCGGAGTCACCCAGTCGCGGATCAGCCAGCTGCGCACGCAGGCGCTGGAGATGCTCCGCGACGCGATGAACAGCTCGCTGGAGCCCGACCTCGCCCCCGTGGCCTCGGCCGCGCCGGGCGTGGCGGAGAAGCGCCGCCTCGCGTACTACGCCGCGGTCGCCGAGCGGGCGACCTCCATGACGGCTCGCTCGGTCACGACCATGGCCGGCACGGCAGCCGACAGGGTCGCGGAGGCGGTCTAGACCCTCAGGTTCGGGCGACCCCGGCCGATAGGACGAGAAGAACCGTCCTATCTGCCGGGAGTCCCGCGTGGCGCGCAAGCCTGAACCGACCATCTCCGCCGTCCTCATCGTCAAGGACGAGGAGGAGTACCTCGCGCGCTGCCTGGAGTCGGTGCGCTGGGTGGACGAGATCGTCGTCTACGACACGGGCTCCACCGACCGGACCGTCGAGATCGCCCGCCAGTTCACCGACACGGTGATCGAGGGCTACTGGAACGACGACTTCGGCGACGCCCGCAACCGCGCCCTCGCGCACGCCACGAGCGAGTGGGTGCTCATCGTCGACGCGGACGAGACGTTCGAGGCGAACCCGCGGGCGCTGCGGAAGCACCTGGCGGCAGGAAAGGCGAACTTCTTCACTGTCACCGTCTCGACGCGGGTTGCCGCTGCCGGTGTCGCGCATGTCCCCGTGGTGTCGGTGCGCCTTTTTCGTAAGGCAGACGGGCGGTACACCGGTGCTCTGCACGAACAGGTGGTTCCCCGGCCGGAAGTCTCGATGAGCCTCCGGCCGCTCCCCGGCGCGGCCATTAGGCATTCAGGGTACTCAGAAGGTCCTGAGGCGATGGCCGTACGGCTGAGGCGCAACCTTGAGATCGCGGAGCGAGAGGTAGCCTCCGCCGAAGCTGGAAGCGGTGGCACCGCCGGACTGGCGCTGCGGCAAGCCAATCTTGCAAGGACGCTGAGCGCAGTGGGACGCACCGAGGAGGCCCTCGCGTTGGCGGAGCAGGTTTACAGGGAAGGGGACCTCCCTGATGAGGCTACGGAGCTCTTCGCGAGCACCATGGTGCTCACAGCTGCCCATACTCGCGACTTCGAGCTGGCCCGCACCTGGGCACGACGCCTGCGAGGAGTTCTTGGTAACCCGGTGTGGGCCGACAGTCTCTTGGTAGACATCGCAGCTCTGGAAGGGTCTGCTGAGCTCACGCTGGACCTCCTCGAGTGCGTCCCCACGACCGTCGTCGACCACCGCGGCCGGCAGTTCCGGCGGCTCGACCGTGCGGGGCACGAGCTTTGGGCGCTGCACCGTCTCGGCCGCATTGGGGAGGCTCACGGCGTGGCTAGACGCGCTGCACTGGCCGGGGTAGTGCCCGGACATCCGGCACAGCTGCTGGAATGGCTCGGTGCGGACGGTGTGCGGCAGATGGTCGCGCTACTTCCCGACGATGCATGGCAGCTCCTTGGTGTCCTGTGCACTCACGCCCCGGCGAGCCCTGCGGCGCACCAGGTCCTTTCCCTCATGGCGCAAGCCCGTCCTGACGACCTCACACCCGTGCTCTGCGCACGTCGGCTGGTTTTCGCGTCTGACCTAGCCGGTCTGGAGGAGGCTGCAAGCTGGTCTGCACGGATGCGCACCGTAGGACTCGACGAGCACTGCCCGCTCGTCACAATCGCGGTGGGCATCGAGGTTCCCGCTGCCCAACGGGCACGAGCGGCAGCACTGGCACTCTTTGCGTACGGCGACTCTCGTGCTCTTCCGCCCCTCGAGACAGCACTCGCGCAGATAGCACCAGAGGACCAAGCGGAGCTCGCGGCCCAGCTGGACGTGCTCGCCCCTGGCCTGGTCCAGCACGCCTGACGGCTCTCCTCAGAGGGGAGAAATACCTCGCCCGAACTTCTCATCGTGGCCGACGAGCGACCGATGAGTTGAGTGTCCGCCCACGGAAGGGCGGTTGACCACACCACTTCAGGAAGAAGAGAACACCATGGCTATGTCCGTGCAGAACAACGTGTCGGCGATGAACGCGTACCGCAACCTGTCGAACACGCAGAACAACCTCAGCTCCTCCCTCGAGAAGCTGTCCAGCGGCTTCCGCATCAACCGCGCGGCCGACGACGCTGCCGGCCTGGCGATCTCGGAGGGCCTGCGCTCCCAGATCGGTGGCCTCAACGTCGCCGTCCGCAACGCCCAGGACGGTATCTCCGTCGTCCAGACCGCTGAGGGTGCGCTCACCGAGACGCACGCCATCCTCCAGCGGATGCGTGACCTGTCCGTCCAGGCCGCCAACACCGGTGCGCTCAGCGACACCGCGAAGGGCAACATCAAGGCGGAGATGGACGAGCTGGCGTCCGGTCTGGACGACATTGCCGACCAGACCCAGTTCAACGGCACCAAGCTGCTCGACGGCAACTACACGGGCAACTTCCAGGTCGGTGCGAACGTCGGCGAGACCATCGAGGTGGCCATCAGCACGGGTATGGACGCCACGACTCTCGCCGTCAGTGGCCTCGACGTGACAGTGGACGGTGGAGCTGACGCCGCCATCACTGCGATCACTGCTGCCATCGACACCGTCTCCAAGGTCCGTTCCGACCTTGGTGCCAAGCAGAACCGTTTCGACCACACGATCAACAACCTGCAGGTCTCGGTCGAGAACCTCACCGCGTCGGAGTCCCGGATCCGCGACACCGACATGGCCAACGAGATGGTCAGCTACACCAGCTCGAACATCCTCCAGCAGGCCGGCACCTCGATGCTGGCCCAGGCCAACCAGCTGCCGCAGTCGGTTCTCTCGCTGCTGCGCTGACCGCGTCCGGGTAACCCCCGGGAGCACAGCATGACCGGCGGCCCGCTCCACAAGGGCGGGCCGCCGGCCGCATTCCACCACTCACCCCTGGGAGGGCACCGGCGATGACGATCGGAATCGACGGCATGGTCAGCGGCCTCGACACGACGAAGATCGTCGACGGTCTCATCGCGATCCAGGCGAACCAGCGGGTCCTGCTCAAGCAGAAGTCCTCGGCCGCCTCCAGCCTCGTCTCGGCGCTGCAGGCGCTCAACAGTCGGGTGTCCTCCCTCGCCACCGCGGCGAAGAAGGTCGCCGACCCGGCGTCGTGGGGGGTGACCAAGGCGACCTCGTCGTCCGACACCGTCACCGTCTCCGCCGATGCGACGGCCAAGCCCGGAACCGTGGAGCTGCGGGTCGACCAGCTCGCCAAGGGCCAGGTCTCGCTACTCGACCCCGCTGCTCTCGGGGGTGGGTTCTCGCTCACGACCGGCGGCACGACCCACGCGGTCACGCCGTCGAGCGCGCACGTCGACGACATCGCAGCGGCAGTCAACGGCCTCACTGGTGAGACCGGAGTGACCGCCACCAAGGTCCGCACCGGTACGGACGCTAGCGGTGGCCCCACCTACAGCCTCCAGCTGACCGGCGCCACCGGCGCCGCGAACTCGTTCAGCGTCGAGGCCGGCGGCGCGACCGTCGCCTCGTCCGCAGATGCGATGGTCGCCGCGCAGGACGCGAAGGTCACGTTGTGGCCCTCCGCGGGCACCGGCCTCGCGCTGACCAGCTCCACCAACACGTTCACCGACGTCCTTGAGGGCGTTGACCTCACCGTGAGCTCCGTCGACACGACACCGACGACGATCTCGGTGGCGGCGGACGCGAGCGCGCAGCACGCGCTGGCCGACGAGCTCATCGCCAACGTCTCGACGGTCCTGTCCGAGATCGCGTCCCGCACGAGGACGACGACGTCCACCGACTCCGGAGGGAACACCGTCGTCTCCGGCGGTGTGCTGTCCGGTGACTCGGCCGTCCGCTTCCTCACGAACAACGTCCAGTCCGCGATGACGTCGCCCGTGAACGGCCAGTCACCCGCCACGATCGGGATCAGCATCGACCGGACCGGTGCGATATCGCTCGACAAGACCGCCTTCGCCGACGCGCTGGCCGACGACCCCGAGGCCACCATGGCCACGCTCCAGGCCGTCGCCGCACGGGTGGGGGAGGTGGCCACGAAGGCGTCCGCTCCCACCGAGGGCACGCTCACGCGCAAGATCACCTCCCAGGAGTCCGTCATCAAGGACCTCGGGACCCAGATCACCCGGTGGGACGAGCGCCTGGAGACCCGGCGCGCCCAGCTGGTCGCCCAGTTCAGCGCGATGGAGGTGCGGCTGTCCCAGCTCAACTCCACCCAGAGCTGGCTCACCAACCAGATCGCGGGCCTCAACGCGAGCAAGGGATGATCCGATGAACCAGGCCGCACTCCTCAACAAGTTCCGCCGCGAGGCGCTCACGACGGCGTCCCCCGCACAGCTGCTCACCATGCTCTACGACCGGCTGCTGCTCGACCTCGACCGCGCCGTCGTGGCCATCGAGGCGGGGGACACGCCGGGCGCGAACGAGCAGCTCGGGCACGCGCAGCAGATCGTCCACGAGCTGCGCTGCAGCCTCGACGTCGGCGCCTGGGACGGCGCCCCGCAGCTGCTCGACGTGTACAACTACCTCTACGCCGAGCTCGTCACCGCCAACGTCCGCCGCGACGCCGGCAAGGTCTCCGCGTGCCGCGCGCTCGTCGCGCCGCTGCGGGACGCGTGGCACCAGGCCGCCGCCACTCCCGGCACGGGAGTCAGCTCGACCACCGCCGTCGGCTGATGAACGCCACCCTCGCTCCCACCGACACCTTCCGGGTGCGGTGGGAAGCGGCCCTCACCGAGCTCGAGCTCGACCTCGCCGAGACCGAGGCGATGCTCAACAGCGACCACGTCGCCCCCGCCGCATCAGCGTGGCAGCCCCCGAGCGGCCTCGGCCCGCTCCCGGAGCCGCTGCGCGAGCGGGCCCAGCTGCTCGTCGACCGGCAGGCCGAGGTGGCGCAGCGGCTGGCCGAGGCCCTCGTCCTCAGCCGTCGCCAGGCACGGCTCACCGAGACTCTGAAGGCGGGCGGCCCGCGCCGCCCCGTTTACCTCGACACCGCCGGCTGAGCGGGCGGCCCTCACCCGCCTCGCCCGCCTCGTCACCGTGTGTGGTTCGGGTCTCCAGGGGACCCAAACCACACACGATGACGGACGGCATACGGCACGGGATGGGGACAACTCCCCATCAACCTCTCAACCCCCACCTGTCACTGCCGATGGGTCGTGGTGAGCATGGACCGCTCACCACCCAGGCCACGGATCGGCCGCACGTACAGCACTCAGGGGTAGACCGACGTGTTCGATTCCGTGACATCCGTGGCGATGAAAAGCGCCCTGGACGCGCTCTCGCTGCGGCAGCGAGTCATCGCCGACAACATCGCCAACGTCAACACCCCGGGCTTCCGTGCCGGGCGGGTCCAGTTCGAGGACGCCCTGGCCAGCGCCGTGCGCAGCGGCGACGACGCTCCCCTCAAGACGAGGGTCGAGCGGTCGCTGGAGCCGACCCGGATGGACGGCAACAACGTCAACCTCGACACCGAGACGCTCTCGAACGTCGACACCAACCTGCGCTACCAGGTGGCGGTGCGGTCCATCGACGGGTCCTTCTCCGCCGTCCGGACCGCCCTGAGGAGCACCTGATGGGCACCTTCGACGCGATCGGCATCGCCTCGACCGGCCTGACGGTCCACCGCAAGTGGCTCGACGCCGTCAGCGACAACCTCGCCAACGCGAACAACGCGACGTCGACCGACGGCGCGGCCTTCCAGGCCCGGTACGTCGTGGCCACCGGCATGGGCGGCGACCGGCCCTCGGGTGTCCAGGTCGCCGGCATCGAGCTCGGCAGCCCCGAGGGCCGCGTCGTCCACGAGCCGAGCCACCCGCTCGCCGACGAGGACGGCAACGTCCGCTACCCCGACGTCGACATGTCCAGCCAGATGACCCAGCTCATCATGGCCCAGCGCGGCTACCAGGCCAGCGCAGCGGTCGTGGACCGGGCCCGGGAGAGCTACCAGACCGCCCTGCAGATCGGGAAGAACTGATGTCCGTACCCGCCATCTCCTCCGTCGCCCCGACCGGATACCTCGACCAGCTCGAGGCCGGCGGCGCCGCCAGCACCGACGGTGCCGCCTTCGGCGCCCAGCTCGCCGCCGCCGTCGACGGCATCAGCGCGAAGCAGGCCACCTCGTCGGACCTCGCGGTCCAGGCCGTCAGCGGCAACCTCGACGACGTCCACGACTACACGATCGCGGCCACCGAGGCCGCCGTCGCGCTCGAGCTCACCGTCGCGCTGCGGAACAAGGCGGTTGACGCGTTCAACGAGATCATGCGGATGCAGGCCTGATGCCCGCGGCAGTCAGCGGCGCCCTCGCGCGCCTGAGGCAGCGCGTCGGCGAGTTCTCCCTCCCGCAGAAGACGTTCGCGCTCATCGCCATCGCGGCGCTCGTCCTCGGCGCCGTCGCGGTCACGTCCTGGGCGAACCGCCCCACGATGAGCCCCCTGTTCACCGGCCTGTCCGGGCAGGACGCCTCCGCCGTCGTCGACCAGCTCCAGACGGCAGGCATCACCTACGAGCTCACCGACGGCGGCTCGACCGTCCTCGTCCCCTCCGAGACCGTCTACGAGCAGCGCATCGCGCTCGCCTCCGAGGGCCTGCCCACCGAGGAGGGCGGGTACAGCCTGCTCGACGACATGGGCATGACCAGCTCGGACTTCCAGCAGCAGATCAACTACCAGCGCGCCCTCGAGGGCGAGCTCGCCAAGACCGTCAACGCCCTCGAGGGCGTCGGTGCCGCGACCGTCCACCTCGCCCTCCCCGAGGAGAGCGTCTTCACCGAGAGCGCCGCCGAGCCCACCGCCTCCGTGTTCGTCCAGGCGGAGACCGGCAAGCGGCTCGACTCCGGCGCCATCCAGTCGGTCGTCAACCTCGTCTCCTCCGCCGTCGCGGGCATGGACCCGCTCAACGTCTCCGTCATCGACGCCGAGGGCGAGGTCCTCACGGCCGCCCCCGGGAGCGGGGACGGCGCCACCGAGTACGAGGAGCGCGTCGCCGGCCAGGTCCAGGCCATGCTCAGCCGCGTCGTCGGTGCGGGCAACGCCGTCGTCTCGGTCACCGCGGAGCTCAACCGCGACGCCACCCAGCGGACCTCCGAGACGTTCAGCCCCGCCGAGGGCGCCCCGCCGCTGTCCGAGATGCGCAGCACCGAGGAGTACGAGGGCACCGGCCAGGCCGTCGGCGGCGTCCTCGGCCCGGACAACATCGCCGTCCCCCAGGGAGGCGAGGGTGCCGGCACCTACACCCGCGAGGACGAGACGCTGAACAACGCCGTCAACAAGGTCACCGAGCAGACGACGGTCAACCCCGGGGGAGTCACCCGCCAGTCGATCTCCGTCGTCGTCGACTCGGCGGCCGCGGCGGGAATCCCCGTCGAGGAGCTGCAGCAGGTCGTCGCCGTCGCGGCGGGTGTCGACGCTGCCCGCGGCGACCAGGTCACCGTCGCCCAGATGGCGTTCGACACGACCACCGCCCAGGCCGCCCAGGAGGCCCTGGACGCCCAGGCCGAGGCGGACGCCGCCGCGGCAGCCGCCGCCCAGCGCGACCAGCTCGTGACCTGGGGGCTCATCGCCCTCCTCGGCCTCATCCTCATCGTCGTGGTGCTGCGCCGCCTGCGCCGCAGCCGCGAGCCCGAGGAGCTCGACCTCGGCGAGCTCGGGGTCCTCCCGATGCCCGAGGCGGAGCTGCCGCCGTCCGACGCCACCGTGCTCGAGCCTGCTCCCGCGCCCGTCGCGATCGAGCCCACCGCGTCCGAGACGGCACGCCTCGGCGTCGTCGCCCTCGCCGACGAGGACCCGAGCGCGGTCGCGGACCGCCTGCGCCAGTGGATGGCGGTGAAGAAGTGAACCTCACCAGCAGCCAGAAGGCGGCCGTCGTCCTCCTCCAGCTCGGCCACGACCGCGCCACCAAGGTGCTCGGCATGCTCGACGAGCAGGAGGTCGAGGAGATCACGGCCGAGATCGCCCGCATGGAGGTCATCCCGGACCGGGTCGCCGACGAGGTGCTCGTCGAGTTCTACGGGCAGGTGAACGGCGGTGCGCCGATGACCGGCCACGGCGGCCTCGACTACGCCCAGCGGCTCCTCGAGGACTCCCTCGGCGCGGAGCGCGCGGGCCTGGTCATGGGCCGGCTCACGTCGCTGCTCGCCGGTCAGCCCTTCGACTTCCTCCAGCAGGCCGAGCCCCGGCAGGTGCTCTCGCTCATCAACGGTGAGCACCCGCAGACGATGGCGCTCGTCCTCGCCCACCTGCGCCCCGAGCGGGCCTCCGCGATCCTCGCCGGGCTGCCTCCGGCGGAGCGGGCCGACGTCGCCATGCGGATCGCCACGATGGAGCAGGCCTCTCCCGACGCCGTCACGGTGGTCGCCGAAGCACTCCACCGTCGTGCGGGCAACGTGCTGAGCGCGAGCGAGGTCACCGCAGCCGTCGGCGGCATCCAGCCGCTCGTGGAGATCCTCAACCGCGCCGACCCGAGCACCGAGAAGCAGATCCTCGAGGGCCTCGGCGTCCGCGACGAGTCGCTCGCCGAGCAGGTCCGCAGCCTCATGTTCACCTTCGACGACGTCGTCCACCTCGACGACCGCGCCGTCCAGCTGGTCCTGCGCCAGACCGACATCCCCTCGCTCGCGATCGCCCTCAAGGGCGTCTCGACGGAGGTCAGCGACACGATCCTGCGCAACCTGTCCGAGCGGGCCCGCGAGAACCTCACCGAGGAGATGGAGATCTCCGGTGCCGTCCGCGTCTCGGAGGTGCACGACGCCCGAGGCGCCATCGTCAAGACGATCCGCACCCTCGAGGAGTCCGGCCAGATCGTCATCCGCCGCGACGGGGAGGACGAGTATGTCTCTTGACGCCGTGTCCCAGACCTCGGGTTTCGTCCCGTTCCACACGCCCCGCGCCGAGTCCGCCTCGGTGGTCGAGGGGTACGCCAGCGGCTACTCCGCCGGCTGGTCCGCCGGTGCGCGTGCCGCACTCAAGGACGCCGAGGAGCAGCGTGCGCAGATCGCGCACGACGCCGCCGCCCGCGCCGACCAGGCGGCCGCCGCGGCCCGCGAGGCCCTGACGACGCTGGCGCGCGCCGCGGCCGTCGCCCGCGACCGGCTCACGCCCGTGGTCGGCGAGGTGGAGCAGGGGCTGACCGAGGCCGCCGTCTCCCTCGCGGAGGCCCTCCTCGGGGCCGAGCTCCGCGACGACGACGCCTCGGCCCGCTCGGCACTGCTCCGTGCGCTGAGCGTGCAGGACAGCGACATCGTCCGGATCCGGCTCAACCCCCGGGACCTCACCCACCTCGAGGCCACGCTCGACACCCTGCCCGCGGACCTCCAGGTCCCCGCCGGCGTCGAGCTCGTCGCCGACGCCGGCCTCGCTAGAGGGGACGCCGTCAGCGAGCTGCCCGAGGGATTCCTCGACGCCCGCCTGAGCACGGCCCTCGCCCGGGTCCGGGCTGCCCTCGAGGTCGAGCAATGACCGCCCTCGCCGCCGCAGCCGTGGGCGCGGGACCGCAGGGCAACGGACGGTGGCGCCGCGCCCTCATCGGGGCACAGCCCCAGCGGGTGGGCGTCGTCCGCTCCGTCGTCGGGCTCACCGTGGAGGTCACCGGCCTGCCCGTGGCCGTCGGTGACCTCGTCGACATCGACGCGGGCGACCGGAGCATCAGCGCGGAGGTCGTCGGGCTGGGACGCGAGGCATCGCGGTGCATGCCGCTCGGCCCGATCGACGGACTGCGGATCGGTGCGGCGGTCCGCTCCACCGGCTACCCGCTCATGGTGGGTGTCGGGCACGGCCTGCTCGGTCGCGTCGTCGACGGGCTGGGCCGCCCGATTGACGGGAAGGGCCCGCTCGGTGTGAACGACGCCGTGCCCGTCACCGCCGCCGCCCCCGCTGCCCTCGACCGTGCCAGGGTTGCCGAGCCGCTGACCCTCGGGGTCCGGGTGCTCGACACCCTGGTGACCGTCGGACGCGGGCAGCGACTCGGCCTCTTCGCCGGCTCCGGCGTGGGCAAGTCCTCGCTGCTGTCGATGGTCGCCCGCGGCACCGACGCACCCGTCAACGTCATCGGCCTCGTCGGTGAGCGTGGCCGCGAGGTACGCGAGTTCCTCGAGGACGACCTCGGGCCGGAGGGTCTGGCGCGCTCCGTCGTCGTCGTCGCGACGTCGGACGAGCCGCCGGTGGTGCGCCTGCGGGCCGCCTTCACCGCCACCCGCATCGCCGAGTACTTCCGTGACCAGGGGACCGACGTCGTCCTCATGATGGACTCCCTCACCCGGGCGGCGATGGCCCAGCGGGAGATCGGGCTGTCCAACGGCGAACCGCCGGCCACCCGCGGCTACCCGCCCTCCACCTTCACCATGCTGGCCCAGCTCCTCGAGCGGGCAGGCACGGGCGCCACCGGCTCGGTCACCGGCATCTACACGGTCCTCGTCGACGGCGACGACCACAACGAGCCCATCGCCGACGCCGCGCGCTCCATCCTCGACGGCCACGTCGTCCTGGACCGGAAGCTGGCCGTCACCGGCCACTTCCCCAGCGTCGACGCCATCGCCTCGATCTCCCGTGTCGCCTCACGCGTGACGACGGAGCAGCAGCGCGCGGCCGCCACGGCCCTGCGCTCCGTGCTCGCCGCCCGCCGGCAGGCGCAGGACCTCATCGACGTCGGCGCCTACGTCGCCGGCTCGAACCCGCGGGTGGACGCCGCGGTCACCCACGCCGACGCGATCGACGCGTTCCTCCGGCAGGACGTCGCCGACGTCGTCGCCGCCGACCAGTCCTGGGCGCACCTGCACGCGCTCGTCACCGGGATGGGAGTCACCTCATGAGACCGTTCCGCCTCCAGAGCGTCGCGCGACTGCGCCAGATGGAAGAGGAGCGGGCAGCTGCCGAGCTGCTCCGCCGCCGCCAGTTCCGCCGCAACGCCGACCTCCGCACCATCCAGGCCGACGCCGCCCTCGGAGGGGCGACCCTGCCGACCGAGGCCGACGTCCGCGGCTGGCAGCAGGCCGTCGCGGCCCGCGCGGCCGCCAGTGCTGCGGCGGTCGAGGCCGCGACCGCCGCGGAGCTCGCGAGCGCCGACGAGGACAGCGCCCGCACCGCGTGGTCCGCTGCCCGCACCCGGACCACCACCCTCGCCAAGCTCGCCGAGCGGCACCGTGCTGCCGAGCTCGCGGAGGCCAACCACGCCGAGCAGCTCGTGCTCGACGAGATGGCCTCCCAGCGGGCGCAGCACGGAGGGGGCACCAGATGAGCGTCGGAGCCGTCCAGGCCCGCATCGTCGAGCTGCAGTCGGCCATCACGGCCGTCAGCCGCCCGACGGCGCCGCCCCCTGCCGCCGCACCGCAGGCCGACTTCGGTGGCGTGCTCGCCACCGCGCTCGCCGGGCAGGGCGGTCCCCTCGGGGGCAGCGCCGCCGGCCTCCCGGGCACGTTCGGGCTGCCGGGAGCGCCGGGGCTGCCGGGGAGCCCGGCGCTCCCCGGTGCCACCTCCGTCGCCTCGATGGCCGCGGCTCTCACCGGCGCCGCGCCCGGCACGGCAGTGCCCACGTCCGTCGCTGCGGCCGGACCCGGGACGGGTGGCGCGTTCGTCGAGGCCGCGAAGAAGTACCTCGGGGTGCCCTACGTCTGGGGCGGGGAGAGCCTGGCCGAGGGTGGGCTCGACTGCTCCGGACTCGTCCAGCTCGCCATGAAGGACATCGGCGTGGACGTCCCGCGGGTGGCCCGCGACCAGATGAAGATCGGCACCGAGGTGCCCTCGCTCGACCAGGCCCGGCCCGGTGACCTCGTCGTCACCCGCGGCGGCGGCCACATCGGCATCTTCGTCGGGGACAACAAGTGGATCCACGCCCCGTACCCGGGTGAGAAGGTCAAGCTCGCCGAGATGACGACGCCGCCGACCACGATCCGCCGGGTGCTTCCCGCATGATCACCTCGCTCCTGCCTGCAGCCCAGGCATCCACCGGCACCCCCCACCGCGGCGCACCGCGCAGCCACGGTGACGCCTTCGCGGCCACGCTCGCGGGCGTCACCCGCGAGGGTGCGAGCGCCACCTCACGTCCCACGGACACCCCCGCCGCCGACGGCGGCACGCAGGGTGCTCCGTCGGGTGGGCACGGGGCTCAGGCCCCGGCGGTCCCCGCCGACGGTGCTCCCGGCGACACGTCGCAGACCGGACCGGCTCACGTCCCCGCTGGTCCCGTGGACGGCACGGCCGACCAGGGCGCCGGCTCGTCGGCGCCACACCTGCCGGCAGACGCCGCCGCGACGGCGGCCGCGGTGCCCACGGTCGGCCGGGACGGCACACCGCCCGGCACCGCAGGGATTCCGGCAGGACGACCCGGCACGAGCGGGAGCACCGGCGCCACTGCTGGTGCGGCCTCCGCGCCGGGGAGTGCTGCCGCGGCCGGCGCCGCGGCCGGGTCGGTGGCCGGTGGTGCTGCTGCCGGCGCCGCGGCGAGCCCCGCGACCGGTGGTGCTGCTGCCGGCACCGTGACCACATCGCCGTCGTCGGCCGAAGGATCCGCTGCCGGAACCCAGCCGGCCGCGCTCTCCTCGGCCGGCGCTGCCGCGTCCGGCACCGTTCCCCAGAGCCACTCCACTGCCGGCCCCGTGGCCGACGGCACCATACCTGCGCCGGCGTCCGACGCCGGCGCTTCACCGACCGGTCCCACCGCCGCGGCGGGCGCCACGGCGACCGGTTCCGCCACCGCCACCGAGCCGGGCCCCGCAGCCGTTCCCGACACGGCCCCGGCCGACGCCACGGCCCCGGCGCTCCGCCCCGTCGAGGCCGGTGGCACCCCGGCCGACCGCACCGCCGCGGAGGGAGTCGTCCGTACCGTGGAGGGCACCACTCCCCGGGTCGAGGCCGCCGCCCGGGCGGACACGCCGTCCGCCCCCGCACCGGCCGCTCCTCAGCCACCGCCGCTCAGCAGCCAGCTCGCGGCCTCGCTCGCCCGGCTCCGCGCAGCACCCGACGGGCAGCACGTGCTCAGTATCCGCGTCGACCCGGACGACCTCGGCCCGGTGCGCGTCACCGCCCACATCGGTTCCGACGGCGTCCGCATCGAGCTGGTCGGGATGACCGACGGCGCCCGCGACGCCCTGCGAGGCGCACTCACCGAGCTGCGCCGTGAGCTCGCCGCCAGCGGGTTCCAGGCCGACCTCGACCTCGGGTCGGAGGACGGCGCGTCCCAGGAGCGTCAGCCCGAGCAGCCCACGGGCGGGCCCGCCCGCGAGCCCGCACCCACCCCTGTCCGACCCGCCCCTCCTGCCGCGCCGCTCGGTGGCCACGGCATTGATCTTCTCGCCTGAAGGAGCACGATGACGATCGACCCCGCCGCCGCCGGCTACGGCGTCTCCCCGTACAACCCGCCCGCCTCCGCCCCGGCCGCCTCCGGCCTCGGCAAGGACGACTTCCTCAACCTCCTCGTCACCTCGCTGCGCTTCCAGGACCCCTCGGAGCCGCTGTCCACGAGCGAGCTCATGGCACAGACCACCCAGCTCTCGACCATGGAGCAGCTCACCGAGCTCACCCGGCTGTCGCAGGACGCCTTCCACCTCCAGATGCGGACGTCCGCGACCGCGCTGGTCGGCAAGGAGGTCACCTACGTGAACGGCGAGGGCGTCCGCGCCACCGGCGTCGTCGACTCGGTCGACTTCGCCACGACACCGCCTGGAGCCGTCATCGGCGGCGTCGTCGTGCCGATGAACCAGCTCGCAACCGTCGGCCAGCCCGACCGCCCCACCGCACCGGACACCGGTCGCGGCCCGGGGGAGACCACCACCGCCCCGCCGGCCGCTGCCGACACGCCCACCACCGCCTGACCCGAAGGACACCCGACCATGCTGCGCTCTCTCTTCTCCGGCATCTCCAGCCTCCGCTCGCACCAGACGATGCTGGACGTCACCGGCAACAACATCGCCAACGCCAACACGACCGGGTTCAAGGCCGGCCGGACCCTCTTCGAGGACACGCTGTCCCAGCTGGTCCAGGCCCCCGGCGCCCCCCAGGGCGCCAACGGCGGGACCAACCCGGCACAGGTCGGGCTCGGCGTCCGCGTCGCCGCGGTGACCAACGACTTCACCCCGGGCGCGGCCCAGCAGACCGGCCGCAGCCTCGACATGATGATCAACGGCGACGGCTTCTTCGTCGTCAACTCGGGCGGCGAGCAGCTCTACACCCGCTCCGGTGCCTTCACCCTCGACGCGCTCGGCCGGCTCGTCACCTCCTCCGGGGCGCAGGTCCAGGGCTGGGCGGCCGACGCCAACGGCGTTGTCAACCCCAACGGGCCGCTCACCGGCCTCGCCCTGCCGGTGACGACGACGATGGGTGCCCGCGCGACCGGGACCGCCACCTTCACCGGCAACCTGCCGGCCGACGCCGCGGTCGACACCGCCCTCGTGCGGACCATCGAGGTCTACGCCGCGGACGGTACGGCGACGTCGCTCGACCTCACCTTCACCAAGCAGCCGGGCGCCACCTGGTCGGTCCAGGTGGCCGACGGCAGCGGCAACGCCCTCGGCGGGGGGACCGTCGCGTTCACCGCCGGTGGCGCGCTCCAGGCGGTCAACCTTCCTCCGGTGACGGTGGCGGGCAACCCGGTGGCCCTCGACCTCGGTCAGCTCACCGGCTTCGCCGGCCTCACCACGGTCGAGGCCTCGAGCCAGGACGGCCAGGGCGCCGGCGTGCTCCAGTCCTTCTCGATGAGCGCCGACGGCACCCTCATGGGGTCCTTCTCCAACGGCCTCAAGCGCGCCGTCGGCCTGGTCGCGGTCGGCAACTTCGCCAACGCGGCCGGCCTGGAGAAGACCGGCGGCTCGATGCTGCGGGCCAGCGTGAACTCGGGGGAGCCCCAGGTGGGCCGCGCCGGCGACGGTGGCCGGGGCTCGCTGACCGGCGGTGCCCTGGAGATGTCCAACGTCGACCTCTCCCAGGAGTTCACCAACCTCATCATCGCGCAGCGTGGCTTCCAGGCCGGCTCGCGTGTCATCACCACCTCCGACGAGCTGCTGCAGGAGCTCGTCAACCTCAAGCGTTGACGGTGAGGAGCGCCCGAACCGCTCAAGGTCGGGCGCTCCCGGCCGATGAGGAAGGAGCAGGGCTCATGGAAGGGCCCGAAGCAACAGGATGGAACCGACCGTGATCACCGTGACCCGTTTGACCGGACAGCCGTTCGCGATCAACCCTGATCTCATCGAACGGATCGAGTCGACGCCTGACACGATCCTCGTGCTCATGGACGGGACCCGGTACCTCGTGGCCGAGACGCTGTCCGAGGTGGTCGCCCTGGTGCAGGAGTACCGCGCCGCGATCGTCTCGCGCGCTCTGCACCCGCCCGAGCCCTCACGTCCTGAGCTCTCCTCCGTGGTCCTGCCCCTTCCCACCCGACCGCAGGGAGAATGATGGACCCCGCAACCCTCATCGGCCTCGTCGTCGGCTTCGCAGGCGTCCTCGTCCTCATGTTCTTCGAGGGCACCCACCTCTCGGCGATCCTCCTGCCCGGCCCGCTCGCCATCGTCTTCGTCGGCACCATCGGCGCCGCCATCGCGGGCGGCACCATGGGAGACGTCGTCCACGCCGTCAAGAGCATGCCGAAGGCGTTCACCGCGAAGGCTCCCAAGCGGGGCACGACCATCGAGACGATCATCCAGCTCTCCGACCGTGCCCGCCGCGAGGGCCTCCTCGCGCTCGAGGACGCAGCCCAGGAGGTGGAGGACGAGTTCCTCCGCGACGGGCTCATGGCGGCCATCGACGGCACCGACCCCGAGGACCTGCGCGTCCTGCTCGAGGACCGGATCGACACCAAGCGTTCGCAGGACCGGGTCGCCGCCGGCTTCTTCACCTCGATGGGGGGCTACGCACCGACGATCGGCATCATCGGGACCGTCATCTCCCTCGTCCACGTCCTGGAGAACCTCTCCGACGTCGCGTCCCTCGGCCCGATGATCGCCGCCGCCTTCGTCGCGACCCTCTGGGGCATCCTCTCGGCCAACCTCATCTGGCTGCCGATCGGGACCCGGCTGAAGCGGATCTCCGACCTCGAGTGCGCCCAGATGGAGATCAGCCTCGAGGGCCTGCTCGCGCTGCAGGCCGGCGCGAACCCCCGCACCCTCGGCGAGCGGCTGCGCAGCCTCGTGCCGGCCGCCGAGCTCGGCGAGTCGGCCAAGCCGGAGCGTGCCGCGTGAGCTCCCGGCGGCGCCGAGGCGGCCACGCCGAGGAGGAGGAGGAGAACACCGAGCGCTGGACCGTCAGCTATATGGACATGGTCACCGTGATGATGTGCCTGTTCATCGTGCTCTTCGCGATCAGCCAGGTCGACCAGCAGAAGTTCGCCGAGCTGCGGCAGTCGTTGGCGGCCGGGTTCGGTGACGCCTCGGCCGCGACCTCCGTCGTCGAGGGCTCCGACGGGGTGCTCGACGGCGGGGACGCTCCCCAGGAGAACATCGCCCCGATGTCCGCCGCGGCGGACATCGCGCCGCTGCCCGGCGGGGACATCGGCGACGTCGCCAGGGACGCCGCCCGAGCCGAGGCGGCCGAGCTCGTCGCGCTGCGGGAGCGCATGCGCGGCGAGCTGGAGGAGCAGGGGCTCGCGCAGGACGTGCGCTTCAGCATCACCGAGCGCGGCCTCGTCGTCGGCCTCGTCACCGAGAACACCTTCTTCTCCCCGGCCAGCGCGGAGCTCCCGCAGCGCACCCGCGCGGTCATCGACGCCGTCTCTCGCACGCTGAACCAGCTGAGCAACGACATCCTGCTCGAGGGGCACGCGAACGTCCTGCCCTACACCGGTCAGTACGAGACCAACTGGGAGGTGTCGGCGGACCGCGCGACCAAGGTCCTGCGGCGCATGGTCGAGCACGGCGACATCGCGCCCACCCGGGTGCGCGCCGTGGGCTACGGGGACGCCTACCCCGTCGCCACCGAGGGAGAGGACGCCCTCGCCCTCAACCGCAGGGTCGACGTCGTCGTCCTCAGCGAGGAGCCGGAGCAGGTCCGCGCCCTGCTGCCGGAGCTAGCCACGACCATCGAAGGAGCCTGACGTGTCCGCAACGAGAGTCATCGCGCCGGGTGGGCGCAAGATCGGCGGTGGGAGCGCCGCACCGCCGCCCCCCGAGCCACCCGCGCCGCCACTGCGGCGCCGACGCCGCAGCGTCCTCCTCGTGCTGGCGACCGTGCTCGTCGCGGCGGCGGCCGTGACCGGGTACCTGTTCCTCCAGGGACCGGCCGACGTCGAGCCGGAGCCCGAGGCGCCCGAGCCCGGCATCACGGTGGCGGTCGAGCCCCGCAACATCAACCTCGCCGACGGCCGCTACCTGCGGATGGGCTTCGCGATCCAGCTGGCCGCCGAGGCGGAGGAGATCCACACCGAGCCGGCCACCGACATCGCCATCTCGCTGTACTCCGGGCTGGGCGTCGACGAGGTCAACGACCCGGAGCGGCGCGCGGAGCTCAAGGCGGAGCTCACCGACCGCCTCGTCGAGACCTACGGCGAGGAGGTGCTCGCGGTCTACCTCACCGACTTCGTCACCCAGTGAGCTGAGCCCGCCGGGTACCCACAAACCCGACCCCTCAACAACCGTCACGCACGGCCGATGGACCGTGCGTGACGGTACGAAGCTCCCCGCCGGCCGGCGGCCCCCCGGTGGTCTACGACTTCCGGCGACCGATGACCCTCGCCCGCGAGCACGCACGCGTGCTCGAGGTGGCGCTGGGCACCTTCTCGCGCCAGTGGGCCAACCAGCTCCTGGCGAGCCTGCGCGTGTCCGCGCAGGTGACGCTCGAGAGCATCGCCATGTGCGCCTACGAGGAGTACATCTCCTCGCTGCCTGCCCGCACGACGATGGTCGTGTGCGCGGTCGGCCCGAACCGGCGCCCCGGGCTCGTCCAGTTCCCCCTCGACACCTCCCTCACCTGGGTCGACCACATGCTCGGGGGCCGTGGGGTCCCCGACTCCGTCCCCGAGCGCGACCTCACCGAGATGGAGCAGCTGCTCATCGGTGACCTCATGGGCAAGGTCCTCGCGGACCTCGACTACGCCTTCTCCGGCATCGCCGCCGTGGACGCCGAGCTGCGGCGCATCCAGCACACACCCCAGCTCCTCCAGGCGACGGCGGCCTCGACGGCCGTCATCACCGCCACCTTCACCATCCTCGTCGAGGACCACTCCGTCACCGCGACCCTCATGCTCCCCGCGGAGGGGCTGCTCGCCTCCCTCCGGGAGCGGGAGAGCGTGGAGACCCGCAGCGCGGAGGAGGTCGAGACCGAGCGCATGCAGCGTGAGCTGCTCGACCGCGCCGTCCAGCAGTCCCCGGTCGAGGTCGCCGTGCGGCTCGGCCCCATCCCCATCCACCCCCGCGAGGTCGTCCACCTGTCCGTGGGGGACCTCGTCCCGCTTCACCACCCCAGCGCGCTGCCCCTGGACGTCGTGGTCGGTGACCGCGTCCTCGCCCAGGCAGTGGCCGGCACCAACGGCTCCCGGCTCGCCGGACTGGTCGTCAACGTCAAGGAGAACTCATGAGCACGACCACACTCGACCACCGCGCCGTCGCCGAGGAGCTCGCCCGGCTGCTGCCCTCCTCCCAGCCCCTCACCGCGCGGCTCGCGGAGCCCGGTGAGCGGCCCGACCCGAACGCGGTCGCCGTCGTCGCGACCTTCGTCGGGGGGACCAGCGTCGAGCTCGTCGTCGTCGCCGAGCGGGCGGTCGCCGAGGCCATGGACGGTGCGGGGACCCTCACCGTCGCCGAGGCCGTCCGGCCCGCGCTCGAGGCCATCACCCGGGCGCTGGGCGCCGGCGTCCTCAGCCCCGCGGAGGAGCGCCCAGCCGGGCAGGTGCTCGGCGGCGGCGACCTCGAGCTCTATGCGCTCACCGCCGGTGGCGTCCAGGCCTGGTTCGGCATCCGCACGGTCACCACCTCCGCACCGGCCACCACCGCACCGCTCGCGCCGGGCAGCATGCGCGTCCTGTACGACGTCGAGCTCACGCTCACGGCCGAGATCGGCCGCACCCGCATGCCGCTGCGCGACGTGCTGGCCCTCACCCCCGGCACGGTGCTCGAGCTCGACCGCGCCGCCGGAAGCCCTGCCGACGTCATGGTCAACGGGCGCCTCGTGGCCCGGGGCAACGTCGTCGTCGTCGACGAGGACTACGCCGTGCGCATCACCGAGATCATCTCGGAGACCACGGCCCCGTGAGCGAGACGCTCCTGCTGGCGCTGCGCGTCGGGTTCTCCCTCCTCCTCGTCCTGGCCCTCCTGTGGTTCGTGTCGAAGCGGCTGGGTGGGGGACGCCCGGCCGGCCGGCGCCTCCCCATCACGGTGCTCGGGCGGCAGAACCTCGGGCGGCGCTCCGGCGTCGCGGTCGTCGACATCGCCGGACGCACCCTCGTCCTGGGCGTCAGCGACACCGAGGTCCGGCTGCTCACCGAGCTCGAGGCCGGCCCGTTCCGGCTCGCCGACGAGCTCGGAGACGACGACGGCGGAGCCCGTCCCGCAATTCCGCAGGGGCAGCTGCCGCAGACCTCCTCTCCGCTCGGCGGGTCGGTCCTCGCTCCCGCCTCCTGGCGGGCGTCCTGGGAGGTCCTGCGGGACCGGGTCCGGCGATGACCGCCACCGTGGCCCCGGCACGGGGGAGCCTGCCGGCCACGCGCCTGCTCGTGCGCGTCCTCACCGTCGTCCTCGTCGCCGCCGTGCTCGTCCTCGCGGGCAGCGCGCTGGCCCACGCCGCGCCGGTCCCACCGGACGACCCGGCCGCCCCCACCGAGCCGGTGAGCCCCGGCCTCGACCTCGACATCGACCTCGCCGCCGACGCGCCGTCGACATCGATCGTCGTCCTCGTCGCGCTCACGCTCCTGTCGGTCGCGCCGTCACTGCTGCTCATGATGACGAGCTTCACCAAGATCTTCGTCGTCCTCGCCCTGTCGCGGAACGCGCTCGGTCTCCAGGGCGTGCCCCCGAACCAGGTGCTCGCCGGGCTCGCGCTGTTCCTGTCCATCTTCATCATGGGGCCCGTCCTCGGTGACGTGAACCAGGTGGCCGTCTCGCCCTACCTCGACGGACAGATCGACTTCGCCGGTGCCCTCCAGGCGGGGCAGGGCCCGCTCCGGGAGTTCATGGTCGGGCTCACCAGGGAGGAGGACCTCGCGCTCCTCACCCGTGCCGCGGACCTGCCGAACCCGGGCAGCCCGGAGACGGTCCCGATGCAGACGCTCATCCCGGCCTTCATGCTTTCCGAGCTCCGCGCCGCCTTCATCATCGGCTTCGTCGTCTTCGTCCCCTTCCTCGTCATCGACCTCGTCGTCGCCTCGGCGCTCATGTCGATGGGAATGATGATGCTGCCCCCGTCGATGATCTCCCTGCCGTTCAAGATCCTGCTCTTCGTCCTCGTGGACGGCTGGGGCCTGATCATCACCCAGCTCGTCGGGAGCTACTGATGGACACGACCAGCGTCATCGACATCGCCATCCTCGCCATGGGCCTGGCGGCCAAGCTCGCCGCCCCGCTGCTCATCACGGCCCTCGTCGTGGGATTCACGGTCTCGCTGCTCCAGTCGGTGACCCAGATCCAGGAGATCACCCTGAGCTTCGTGCCCAAGGCCATCGCGGTCGCCGTGGCCATCGTGCTGTGCGGCAACTGGATGATCTCCGAGCTCATCGTCACCACCCACGAGCTCTTCGACCGCATCCCCGGCCTGCTGGCGAGCTGACGTGGACCTGTCCGTCGTGCTGCTCCCCGTCGCGCTCGCCGCGCTGCGGGTGACCGTCTTCCTCGTCATCGCGCCGCCGTTCAGCCACGGCGCGATCCCGGGCACGGTCAAGGCGATGCTCGGCGTCGGGCTCGGGCTCGCCATGGCGACGACGCTGGAGGTCCCCGCCGACCTCACCGCGGCCGGGCTCATCGGGATGGCCCTGTCCGAGGCCGTCATCGGCGCGGGGCTGGGCGTGCTCGTCGCCCTCATCTTCTCTGCGGTGCAGTCCGCCGGCCGGCTCATCGACATGCTCGGCGGTTTCGAGCTGGGCCAGGCCTTCGACCCGATGACGATGACCAACGGCGGGCCCTTCGGCCGGCTCTACCAGTTCCTCGCCATCGTGCTGCTCTTCGTCTCCGACGGCTACCAGCTCGTCGTCGGGGGGCTCGCCCGCAGCTTCGACGCCCTCCCGCTCGGCGCCGTGCTCGACCTCGGCGCCCTCGCCGAGCAGCTCGCCGGCGCCGTCAGCCAGCTGTTCCTCGCGGCCCTGCAGGTCGCCGGGCCGCTCATCGCCGTGCTCTTCCTCGCGGACGTCGGCCTGGGCCTGCTCACCCGGGTGGCTCCCGCGCTCAATGCCTTCGCGCTCGGCTTCCCGCTGAAGATCTTCATCACCCTGACCCTCGGCTCCATCACGGTCGCGGCACTGCCCGGAGTCGTCTCCTGGCTCGCGGACCAGGCCTTCACCGGTATCGGGAGGGCGACGTGAGCCAGCAGCCGGCCGGTGAGAAGACCGAGAAGGCCACCCCGGAGCGGATGCGCAAGGCGCACCGCGACGGCAGCCTCGGGCGTTCCCAGGACCTCACGGCGTGGGTCGTCGTCGGGTCCGCGGCCGTCATGCTGCCGATCGTGCTCGAGCGGGGCGCCAACGCCGCGGCCGGGCAGGTGCTCAGCCTCGGGGAGATCATCCACGCCCCCGAGCCCGCCAAGGCCGTCGAGGCGCTGGGCGAAGGCCTGTGGTCGGCGGTCCTCACGGTCGCCCCGATGCTCGTCGCCGCGGCGCTCGCCGCGATCGTCGCCGGTGCCGCCCAGGGCGGGGTGCACATCTCCACCAAGAAGCTCAAGCCACGCACCGAGCAGTTCAACCTCGTCAAGGGCCTCAAGCGGACCTTCGGGGGCCAGGCGTGGTGGCAGGGCGCCAAGGCGTTCCTCAAGACCGCCGTCGTCGGGCTCGTCCTGTACTCCGTGGTCGTGGACCTGCTGCCGCTCGTCCTGCAGTCCGGGGCCCTGTCCGTCTCGCAGATCCTCGGCGAGGTCGGCTCACGCATCCGGACGCTGCTCACGTGGGGGGTCGCGGCCGGGCTCGTGCTCGCCGCCGTCGACGTCTTCGTCGTCCTCAAGCGCAACCGCAAGACCACGCGGATGTCGAAGCAGGAACTCAAGGACGACCACAAGCGCACCGAGGGCGACCCGCTCATCAAGGGGCAGATCCGGGCGAAGCAGCGGGCCATGAGCCGCAACCGGATGCTCGCCGCGGTGGCCGACGCCGACGTCGTCGTCGTCAACCCCACCCACGTGGCCGTCGCGCTGCGGTACGAGCCCGGCAAGGGCGCCCCGCGCGTCGTCGCCAAGGGGCAGGGGCACATCGCGGCCCGCATCCGCGAGCGCGCCTCGGAGCACCGCGTCGCCGTCGTCCAGGACATCACCCTGGCCCGCACCCTCAACGCGATGTGCGAGGTCGGGCACGAGGTCCCGGAGTACCTCTACGAGGCCGTCGCACGCGTCCTCGCCTTCGTCATGTCCCTGCGCCGCCGAGGCAGCGCGTCCGGGACCCACCGCATGCCGTCACCACCGAAGGACAGCCGATGAGAAACGGCAAGATCACCCAGTTCGTCGCGCCCGCGGGCGTCGTCGGGATCATCCTCCTGCTCGTCGTCCCCGTGCCGGCGCCCTTCCTCGACATGCTCATCGCGGTGAACATCGTCGGCGCGATGCTCGTCCTGCTGACGACGATGTTCATGCGCAAGCCGCTCGACTTCGCGGTCTTCCCCTCACTCGTCCTCGTCATGACGCTGTTCCGGCTCGGCCTCAACGTCGCGTCCACGCGCCTGGTGCTGCGGGACGGCTACGCCGGTGAGGTCATCGACGCGTTCGGCCACTTCGTCGTCGGCGGCTCGCTCATCATCGGCCTCGTCATCTTCCTCATCCTCGTCGTCATCCAGTTCATCGTCATCACCAACGGCGCGGGCCGCGCCGCCGAGGTCGGTGCGCGCTTCACCCTCGACGCCATGCCCGGCAAGCAGATGGCCATCGACGCCGACCTCAACGCCGGTGCGATCGACGACGCCGAGGCGCGGCGCCGCCGCGCGGAGGTCGCCGCCGAGGCCGACTTCTACGGCGCCATGGACGGGTCGGCGAAGTTCGTCAAGGGCGACGCGATCGCCGGCATCGTCATCACGCTCGTCAACCTCATCGGCGGCTTCGTCGTCGGGATGGTGCAGATGTCGATGAGCGCCGGTGAGTCCATCGAGCGGTTCTCGCTGCTCACCATCGGCGACGGCCTCGTCACCCAGATCCCCTCGATCCTCATGGCCGTGGCCACCGGCCTCGTCGTCACCCGCGCGACCGCGGACTCCGACATGGGCACCGCCGCCGGCGCGCAGCTCACCCAGTCCCGCGTCGCGCTGCTCATCTCCGGTGGCGCGGCCGTCGTCATGGCGATCATCCCCGGTATCCCCAAGGTGCCCTTCCTCGTCGTCGGCGGCGCCCTCCTGCTGCTGGCCCAGCGGATCAAGACCGCGAAGGCGAAGGATGCGGCGGCCGCGGAGCTGGCCGAGGACGCCGGTGCCGGGCAGCCGGCGGCGGAGACCCCCGAGATGCTCATCGAGCAGATGCGCGTGCACGCGCTGGAGGTCCTGCTCGCCCCCGACCTCGTCGACATGGTCGGCGGCTCCGCAGACCAGGACCTCCTGGGCAGGGTCCGTGCGCTGCGCCGGAAGACCGCCATGGAGATGGGGTACGTGCTGCCTCCGGTGCGCACCCGCGACTCGGTGGACCTGCCGGCGTCCACCTACGCCATCCGGCTCTCCGGGGTCGAGGTGGCCCGCGGCAGCGCCCCCCGGGGCAGGGTGCTGGCACTGGGGGAGGGCTTGGAGAACCTGCCGGGCAGCACCGTGGTCGAGCCGGTCTTCGGACTGCCGGGCAAGTGGATCCCCTCCGAGCTGCGGCACAGCGCGGAGATGGCCGGGGCAACCGTCGTCGACCGGGTCTCCGTGCTCATCACGCACCTGTCGTCGGTCGCCGCCTCGCACGCGGACCGGCTGCTCGGCCGCGAGGACGTGCGGGTGCTCGTCGAGGGCCTCAAGCAGAGCAACCCCTCGGTCGTGGAGGAGCTGGTCCCCGCGATGCTCAGCCTCGGCGAGGTCCAGCGGGTGCTCCAGGGGCTGCTCACCGAGCAGGTCCCGATCCTCGACCTCGCGCACATCTTCGAGGCCCTCACCCTGCGCGCCAAGGTCTCGACCGAGGCCGAGGGGCTCATCGAGGCGGCACGCTCCGCGGTCGCCGACGTCATCGTCGACCGCAGCCGGGAGGACGGAGTCCTGCGGGTGCTCACCCTCGAGCCGGCCACCGAGCAGCTGCTCCTCGAGTCGGTGCGACCCGGTGACCAGGGCACCCAGCTCTCCCTCGCCCCGGACCGGGTCGAGGGCCTCCTCGAGGCGCTGCGGCGCCAGGTCCAGGGCGTCGAGGAGGCCGGCCGCCAGGCGGTGCTCGTCTGCGCGCCCGCCATCCGGCCGGCGCTGCGCCGGCTCGCGACGCTCGCCGTCCCGCGCCTGCCGGTACTGTCTTACACGGAGGTCACCGGGACCTCGCTGACGATCGAGACCGTGGGGGTCGTGGGTGCGGAGCAGGCGATTACTGCTTGACGGGCCGGACCTCCAGGTCCTGCTCCGGCGGGCCGAGACGCTCGGCGGCCGCGTCCTGCGTGCCGAGCGCCGACGGCGCGGGCTGCTCGGGCGCAGCTGGTACGAGGTGACCGTCGTGGTCCCGGACAGCTCCGACGCCGAGCGGACGCCCGGCTGGCAGCGGTCACCCGCGGCGGCCCCGGAGGTGGTGCGAGCACCGGCCGGGATCGGCGACCTGCTCGCCGCAGCGGAGGAGGCGGAGCGCGCCGAGGCCGCCTCGCGGCTGTCCCCGCGCGCGGCGCGAACGGCCAAGGGGCAGCGCGGCAGGTAGGGTCGTGGGCGTGCTGGTACTGAGCCGCCGCGTCGGGGAGCGGATCGTCATCGGGGAGGACATCGTCCTCACCGTCGTCGAGGTGCGCAACGACACGGTGCGGCTGGGCATCGACGCCCCCCGCCACGTGGCCGTGAACCGGGCAGAGGTGCTGCAGGCCGTCGAGGAGGCCAACCGCGCCGCTGCACGCGCCGGTGACGACGAGCTCGACGCGCTGCGTCACCTCCGGCCGCCGACGACCTGACACGCGGCGTGTGACCCAGGCCATCGCCGACGGGCCTTAGAACCCGTCCGGCCCGTCCGATGGGTGGGATGTGCGCAGGACGCGCACGGCCGGGTCCGTCCGCGGACAGACCGGCAGCCGGGTGCACGTGCCCGGTCGCCGCCACCTCGCACGCCCCGGGTCTCGCACGGAACCCACAGGAAGTGCCATGTCACCAGACACCCAGCTCCCCGCCGCGCGCCGCGCCTCGCTGCGCACCCTCTCCCTCCGTGTGAAGATCGGCGCGGCCGTGGGCGTCGTCGCGCTCGTCGCTGCGCTGATCGGCATCGTCGGCATCTTCCAGGTACGCGCTCTTGCCGACTCACAGAACGAGATGTACCACCAGCGCGTGACGCCGCTCGTCGAGCTGGCGGACGCGCAAAGCATGTTCCAGGGCAGCCGCCTGCGCGCCAACGCGCTGCCACTGCGCTCCGCGGACGAGCTCGACACCTTCCTCGCCGAGCTGGTGGACCGCGAGGCGCAGGTCGTGGAGATGATCGAGGCCTACCGCCAGTACTCCGACGACCACAGCACCCTCGAGGTGGTCATCGACGCGGTGACCGGGTACCACGAGGTCGTCGGCGGGCCGTGGGCTGACGTCGTGCGGACCGGTGACGTCGACGAGATGGAGACCTTCTACAACGAGACCGTCGCCGTCATGGGGCAGGACGCCGCCGACCTCATCGCGTCCGGGGTGACCACTCAGGTGGAGCGCGCCGCCGCGGACAACGCGGCCGCGGAGCGCGAGGCGGTGAGCACCCAGGTGCTGCTCGTCGTCGTCCTGCTCGTCGGGCTCGCGGTGGGGATCGTCGTCGCCGTCGTCGTCGTCCGGCAGATCATGCGGACCGTCGAGACCGTCCGCGCGGCGGTGGAGGCACTCGGCAACGGGGATCTCACCGCAGCCCCGCAGGTGACGAGCGGGGACGAGCTCGGCCAGATGGCGGCGCACCTCGCGCGGTCGATGGAGCAGCTGCGCGGCACGGTCGGCGCGGTCAACGAGGCCGCCGTCACGATCGCCTCCGGCGCCGAGGAGCTCTCGGCCGCGACCACGCAGGTCGTCGCCGCCAGCGAGGAGACCTCCGCGCAGTCCGGCGTCGTGGCCTCCGCCGCCGAGCAGGTGAGCCAGAACGTCAGCACCGTGGCCGCAGGCGCGGAGCAGATGGGCGCCTCGATCCGAGAGATCGCGCAGAGCTCGAACGAGGCCGCGGAGGTCGCCCGGCTGGCGACCAAGCAGGCCGCGGCGACCAACGACACCGTGCAGAAGCTCGGTGCCTCCTCCCTCGAGATCGGCAACGTCGTCAAGGTCATCACCTCCATCGCCGAGCAGACCAACCTGCTCGCCCTCAACGCGACGATCGAGGCAGCCCGGGCCGGCGAGGCCGGCAAGGGCTTCGCGGTCGTGGCGAGCGAGGTCAAGGACCTCGCCCAGGAGACGGCCAAGGCCACCGAGGACATCGCCCGCCGGATCGAGACCATCCAGCAGGACACCGACGGCGCCGTGGGGGCGATCGCGGAGATCACCGACATCATCGGGCGGATCAACGACTACCAGCTGACCATCGCCTCGGCGGTGGAGCAGCAGACGGCTACGACGAACGAGATGTCGCGCAGCGTGACGGAGGCGGCCACCGGCTCGACAGAGATCGCCGGCAACATCACCGGCATCGCCACCGCCGCGCAGGACAACAGCGTGACGATGGCCCAGATGGGCGGTGCCGTCGGTGAGCTCGCGACGATCTCGGAGGGGCTCCGGGCGCAGGTCGCCCAGTTCCGCGTCTGACGGGACGGACGGCAGCGCCCTGACGTGGTGGCGGTGAAGTGCTCAGCACCGCCACCCACCGGCCGATGGAACACCACAGCGCGGGGCGCGCGACAGGCCCAGTGCGGGAGACCCGTCCCTCCGTCACCGGAAGCAGAGAAGCCCCATGGTCACGATGGCCCCAGCACGACCGAGCACACCCGACCTCAGCCCCCACCCCCCGCTCCCTGACCCGGGCGAGGGGCCGACGCCGCCGCGCCCTCGTCGACGGCGGAGCTTCGCGGACAGCCGTCTCGGCGTGAAGTTCGGGATCCTCGTCGGGGTGGTCGTCGTCTCGCTCGGCGGCCTCTTCGCCGCAATGTTCGTCGGCAACGGCAGCGTCCAGCGTGCCAGCGAGGAGGTCCACCGCCAGGAGAGCGCCCAGGAGCTCGTGCTGCTGCTCGGCACCCGGGCGAGCGAGCTCAAGGTGAGCGCCTACATGGCGCTGCTCCGCGAGGACCCCGAGGAGCAGCTCCTCGCCCTGGAGGAGGACACCGCCACCGTGGAGGAGCTCCTCGGTGAGCTGACCGCGTTGCCGCTCGAGGGGTCCCTCGCCGCCGACGTGGCGAGCCTGGACACCACGTTCCGCGAGTACCTCGTGACGACGGCGGCGTTCATCGACGACGCCATCACCGATCGCGCCGGCACCGTCTCCCGCTGGGAGGAGGTCCAGGACGCCAACGCGCTCACCGACGATGCCGTGGACGTGGTGGCCGACCAGACCGAGGCTGCCACCGACGCCGCGGAGACGGCCCTCGCACGGGCGATCACGGTGTCGGAGTCGGTCAGCCTCGCCGCGGCCCTGGCCGGCCTGGTCCTCGTCCTGGGCATCAGCCTGCTCACGCAGCGCTCGGTGACCCGCCCGGTCGGCCGGATGCGCACCGCGCTCCAGGCCATGGCCGCCGGTGACCTCACCGTGCGGGCGGACGTGGACAGCGCCGACGAGGTCGGCCAGATGGCGCAGGCACTGGACACGGCGCAGACGAACCTGCGAGCGCTCGTCGCCGAGGTGTCCGGCACGGCCCAGGCCGTGGCGGCGGCGTCGGAGGAGCTGTCGGCCAGTGGGAGCCAGCTCGGTGCCTCCTCGGAGGAGACCTCGACGCAGGCGAGCGTGGTGGCCGCGGCTGCCGAGCAGGTGTCGAGCAACGTGCAGACGGTGGCGGCGGGGGCCGAGCAGATGGGTGCCTCGATCCGGGAGATCGCGCAGAACGCGAACGACGCCGCCAGGGTCGCGAACCGGGCGACCGGGGTGGCGGCGACCACGAACGAGACGGTGGCCAAGCTGGGCGTGAGCTCCCAGGAGATCGGGGACGTGGTCAAGGTCATCACCTCGATCGCCGAGCAGACCAACCTCCTGGCGCTGAACGCCACGATCGAGGCCGCGCGGGCCGGTGAGGCGGGCAAGGGCTTCGCGGTGGTGGCCGGCGAGGTCAAGGAGCTGGCCCAGGAGACCGCCCGAGCCACGGAGGACATCGCCCGGCGGGTGTCCGCGATCCAGGTGGACACCACCGGCGCGGTCGAGGCCATCGGGGAGATCTCCCGGATCGTGGGGCAGATCAACGACTACCAGCTGACCATCGCCTCGGCGGTGGAGGAGCAGACGGCCACGACGAACGAGATGTCGCGCAGCGTGACCGAGGCCGCCACCGGCTCGGGGGAGATCGCGGCGAACATCACCGGGGTGGCGACCGCGGCCGCCTCGACGGCCGACGTCCTCACCCAGCTCAACGGTGCGGCCGGCGAGCTGGCCCGGATGTCCGCGGACCTGCAGACCCGGGTCGCGCAGTTCACCCACTGAGGGCTGCGTCGGCGACACGACGGGCGGGTCCGCTTCGACGGGCCCGCCCGTCCACGCACGTCCGGCCGGAAATTCTCACAAGGGCGCGAGCCCGGCCGATGAGCAGGGCGTGCGCAGGAAGCGCACGCGACGCACGCATGGAGGCCCGCCGGTGGATGGCATGGATGAGATCGTCCACGAGTTCCTCGTGGAGAGCTACGAGAACCTCGACCAGCTCGACCAGGACCTGGTGGCTCTGGAGAGCGCGCCGACCTCACGCGAGCTGCTGAGCAGCATCTTCCGCACCGTGCACACGATCAAGGGCACGAGCGGCTTCCTCGGGTACGCGAGCCTCGAGCGGGTGTCGCACACGGGTGAGGGCCTGCTCTCCGAGCTGCGTGACGGTGTGCGACTGGTCGACCAGGCGACGACCGACGTCCTGCTGGCCCTCGTCGACACGTTGCGCGCGATCCTCGCCTCCATCGAGGCGGGCCGCGGGGACGCGTACGACGTCGAGCCGACCATCTCCCGCATCCTCGCCCTCCAGCAGGGGGAGCAGAGCCCGGTCGCCACGGAGGCCCCGGCCACGGAGACCGTGCCGGGCCCGTCGGCGACCGAGACCGGGACCGCGCCGTCGGCGCCACCCGCCACCACCGGACCCGAGCCGACCGCCCCGCAGGCCGTCCAGCACGAGGAGCCGGCCCGCAAGATCGTCCGTCGTCCGGTGGCCGTCGAGCCGCCGTCCCCGCCCGCCGAGGCGCCCGCCCGTGAGGACGCGGAGCCCGCCGCCGAGACCTCGCGAGAGCCCGACCACGTCCGGAACGCGGCAGACAGCTCCATCCGGGTGGACATCGACCTGCTCGACACGCTCATGCGCCAGGTCGGGGAGCTCGTCCTCGTCCGGAACCAGTTCGACCGGCTCTCCGACCGTGCGGACGACCCCGAGCTCTCCCGCTCGGCCCAACGTCTGAGCCTCATCGCCACCGAGCTGCAGGAGGGCGTCATGAAGACGCGCATGCAGCCCATCGAGCACGTGTGGAACAAGATGCCGCGCGTCGTGCGGGACCTCGCCTCGATGCTCGGCCGGAAGGTGTCCCTGTCCATGCTGGGCGGGGAGACCGAGCTGGACCGGTCACTGCTCGAGGCCGTCAAGGACCCGCTGACCCACCTCGTGCGCAACGCCGTCGACCACGGCATCGAGTCCCCCGAGGAGCGCGTCGCGGCAGGCAAGCGGGAGCAGGGCCATGTCACCCTGCGGGCTTACCACGCGGGTGGGCAGGTCATCGTCGAGATCGCCGACGACGGGCACGGCATCGACGCCGACGCCGTCGCGGCCAGTGCCGTGGCCAAGGGACTGCGCACCGAGGAGCAGGTGCGGACGATGAGCGCCCAGGAGATCTTCGGGCTGCTCTTCCTGCCCGGGTTCTCCACCGCCAAGGCCGTGACGAACGTGTCCGGCCGGGGCGTGGGCATGGACGTCGTCCGCACGAAGATCGAGGCCATCGGCGGCTCCGTCGACGTCGAGTCCCAGCTGGGCCTGGGCACGACGTGGCGGCTGCGCATCCCGCTGACCCTGGCGATCATGCCGGCCCTCACCGTGCAGTGCGTGTCCCGCACCTTCGCCATCGCCCAGACCAACCTCCTCGAGCTCGTCGCGGTCGAGTCCACCCAGCTGGAGTACGTCGGCACCGCACCCGTGTACCGGCTCAGGGGCGCGCTCCTGCCGCTCGTCTCGCTCGCCGAGGTGCTCGGGCTGGAGGCGCAGGCACAGTCGTCGTGCACCATCGCCGTCCTCCAGGCGGACGACCAGCGGTTCGGGCTGCTCGTCGACCGCGTGCTCAACAACGAGGAGATCGTCGTCAAGGCCATCTCCTCCCGCATCAAGCAGATCGGGCTGTACTCCGGGGCCACGGTGCTCGGTGACGGCGACGTCGCCCTCATCCTCGACGTCCAGGCCATCGCCCGCCGCGCCCTCGTCGGTGAGATCGGCGAGCTCGTCCGCGCCGACTCCGGCGCCGGGTCACTGCGTGACCGCGACGACCAGCAGCTGCTCGTCGTCGCGATCGGGGAGGACCGGAGGGTCGCGATCCCGCTCGCGGACGTCACCCGCCTCGAACGGATGCCCGCGGAACGGATCGAACGTGTCGGCAACCGTGAGGTCGTCCAGTACCGCGGCGACCTGCTCCCCGTGGCGCGACTGGACAACGTCCTCGGTGCCACGAGCTTCGACCAGCCGGAGGAGCTGCTCGTCACCGTGCTCACGTGCCGCGGCGTGACGGTCGCCGTCGTCGTCGGCGAGATCGTCGACATCGTCACCGACGACCCGACCACCCGCAGCGAGCTGGAGGACACCGGGCTGACCGGGTCCACGGTCATCAAGGACCGCGTGACCGAGCTGCTCGACGTCTCCGAGCTGCTCCACGCCGTGGGGCTGACCCCGTTCGACGTCTCCGCTCTCGACGAGGACCTGGTGAGGATCTGATGGCAACCCAGTACGTGACCTTCACGCTCGGCGAGAACCTCTACGGCATCGGCGTCGGCCGGGTCCAGGAGGTCCTGCCCTTCCGGGCCACCGCCGGTGTCCCGCTCGCCCCGGCCGACGTCGCCGGGCTCGTCAACCTCCGGGGGCAGGTCGTGCTCGCGCTCGACCTGCGGACCCGGCTCGGTCTACCGGGCCGTGACGGCGCCGAGCCGATGATGGTCGTCGTCAAGCTCGGGCAGGAGCCGGTCTCCCTGCTCGTCGACGCCATCGGTGACGTCGCCGAGGTCGACGACGCGCAGTTCGAGGCGCCACCCCAGACCCTCGCCGCCGAGCTGCGCGAGGTCATCCGGGGCGCCTACAAGCTCGACGGACAGCTGCTGCTCGCGCTCGACGTCGACGCCGTCACCGCCGCCTGACATCCCTTCCCACCGCCACCAGGAGCACCCCATGGCCACGTTGGCCCCCGAGCGGACCCGCACCACGCACGAGCCGGCACGGCCGGCCCCCACCCGACCCGGCCCGGCGCCCGTCGCCCCCGCGCGCAGGAGGCGGCGCCTGGCGGACGTCTCGCTGCGCAGGAAGATCACCGGAAGCTCCGTCGGGGCCGCCGCGCTCCTGCTCGCGATGGCGGGGGTGGCGGTCTGGGGGACCACCAGCGCCGCCGACTTCGCAGCGGAGACCATGGAGCACGACGTGCGCTCCGCCCAGGCGGTGGGCGAGATGCGCCACGCCTTCTCCCAGGCGCAGTACCTCTCGACCGCGAGCGTGGTCGCACCAGCGGAGATGGTCCCCGGGGTGCTCCAGGAGCGCGACGCGGTGCTCGACGACCTCGCGGCGCTGACCGAGGAGTACCGCGCCGAGCTCGCCCCCGACGAGGAGGCCGCCACGCTGGCGGCCGGCGTCGAGGCGGCGGCGGCAGAGTTTCTCGTGGTCACCGAGGAGACCGGTGACCTGATCCTCTCGGGCGGCAGCGCCGACGAGGTCACCGCCAAGGTCGCCGAGCTGGACGTCCCCGCCACGACGATCTCCGACAACCTGGCCCGCATCGCACAGATCCACGACGACGAGGCCACCTCTGGCCTGGAGGAGATGCGTGCCTCCGCGACCACCGCCGTCATCACCGCCGTCCTGTGGTCCGTCCTCGGCGCGGTCGTCATGGTCGCGGGCGGTGTGCTCATCGGCCGCCGCGTCGCACGCAACGCGGCTCGCCTCGTCGCCACCAGCACCGCGATGGCCGCCGGGGACCTCACGAGCCGGACCGACGTCACCGACCGCGACGAGCTGGGTCGGATCGCCCAGTCGCTCGACGAGGCGCAGGCGCACCTCCGGCTGCTCATCGGCGACGCCACGAGCACGGCGCAGGCCGTCGCCGCGGCCTCGGAGGAGCTCACCTCCAGCGGCGGCTCGCTCATGGCCGCCACGGAGGAGTCCTCGACGCAGGCGAGCGTCGTCGCCGCGGCAGCCGAGCAGGTCTCGGGCAACGTCCAGACCGTCGCGGCCGGCGCCGAGCAGATGGGCGCCTCGATCCGCGAGATCGCGCAGAACGCCAGCGAGGCCGCGAAGGTCGCCGCCCAGGCGACCGACGTCGTCGTCGTGACGAACGAGACCGTGGCGAAGCTGGGAACGAGCTCCCAGGAGATCGGGGAGGTCGTCAAGGTCATCACCACGATCGCCGAGCAGACCAACCTGCTCGCGCTCAACGCGACCATCGAGGCCGCTCGCGCCGGTGAGGCCGGGAAGGGCTTCGCCGTTGTCGCCGGGGAGGTCAAGGAGCTCGCGCAGGAGACGGCCAAGGCGACCGAGGACATCGCGCGCCGCGTCGACGCGATCCAGGTCGACACCGCAGGAGCCGTGGAGGCCATCGCCGAGATCTCCCGGATCATCGCCGCGATCAACGACTACCAGCTGACGATCGCGTCCGCCGTCGAGGAGCAGAACGCGACGACGAACGAGATGGCCCGCAGCGTCACCGAGGCCGCGACCGGTTCCGGTGAGATCGCCACCAACATCACGGCGGTCGCGACGACCAGCGCCGCCGCCACCGACACCCTCGCCCAGCTCAACGCGGCAACCGGGGAGCTCGCCGGCATGGCCGCGAGCCTCCAGACCCGCCTCGCGCAGTTCAGCATCTGACCGGAGACCACCATGACCACGACCCTCGCGCCGCCTCGTCCGGCACCCACGCCGGCGCCCGTACAACGCGACCAGCACAGCAACAGCACTGACAGCCGACCGACCCGCCTCAGGCGGCTCGGCGTCGGACGCAGGCTCCTCCTCGCCTTCGCAGCCGTGGCGGCGTTCGTCCTCGTCGCGGCCGGGCTGGGCACCACCGCCATCGCGCAGCAGCGCACCTTCACCGCGGAGCTGCAGCGCGCGGACACGATCGCCCAGCTCGCCGAGGAGGCGCGCTTCCAGATCGCCGACGCCACCGGGTGGCAAGGGCTGTACCTCTCCGACGTCGCCGTCCTCGGCACCGACGCGGGCCTGGCGCCCGACTCCTACAACCTCGTCGGCATGGCCGAGGCGCGACAGGCCGTCGAGGCCTGGCTGGACGAGCTCGACAGCGTCGACATGCGTCCCGAGGAGGCCGCGGTCTTCGACCGGCTGCGTCCGGCCTGGGAGGACTTCTACGCGTGGGACGCACAGGTCATGGAATGGCTGGCCCTCGACACCCCGGAGGGGCGCCGCACCGCCCTGGAGTCGATCAACGACGGGGACGCCGGCGCCGCCTACGGGGAGGTGCTCGACATCGCCGACGAGGCGCAGGCCCTGGCCACCGAGCAGATCTCGGCCACGCAGACGGCCCAGGCCGAGGCTCAGGAGACCGCCACGCTACGTCTCGTGGCCACCGGGGTCATCGGCACGCTGCTCGCCGTCGTCCTGGCCATCCGGACCACCCGGGTGATCCTGCGGCGGATCACCCGCCTGCGTCATGTCGCCGAGCGGCTGCGCTCCGGCGACCTCACGGCGCGCGTCGACCTCACCGCAACCGACGAGCTCGGCGATGTGGGGATCGCGCTCGACGACGGCGTGGGAGCGGTCCGCGAGCTCGTGGACGCCGTCGGCGACTCCGCCCAGCGCGTGGCGGGCTCGGCCGACGGCCTCGAGGCACGCACCGCACGGGTCGCCGGCGAGGTCGCGCAGACCTCGGCCCAGAGCACGGCCGCCGCAGCCGCCGCGGAGCAGGTCTCCGCGAGCGTGCAGACGGTCGCGGCCGGCGCGGAGGAGATGGGTGCGTCGATCCGGGAGATCGCCCGCAACGCCGGTGAGGCCGCCGCCGTCGCCACCCGCGCCACCACGGTCGCGCAGTCGACGAACGCCACCGTGGCCAAGCTGGGGACCTCCTCCCAGGAGATCGGTGACGTCATCAAGGTCATCACCTCGATCGCCGAGCAGACCAACCTGCTCGCGCTCAACGCGACCATCGAGGCCGCTCGCGCCGGGGAGGCCGGGAAGGGCTTCGCCGTCGTCGCCGGGGAGGTCAAGGACCTCGCCCAGGAGACGGCCCGCGCCACCGAGGACATCGCCCGCCGGGTCGAGTCGATCCAGGGTGACGCCGGCGCGGCGGTCGGTGCGATCGGGGAGATCTCCCAGATCGTCGGGACCATCAACGACCTCCAGCTCACCATCGCCTCGGCGGTGGAGGAGCAGACGGCCACGACCAACGAGATGAGCCGGGGACTGGCCGAGGCCGCCACCGGCTCGGGCGAGATCGCCGAGAACGTCACGTCCCTCGCCACGGCCGCCAGCACGCTGGACGGCGTGCTCGGCGAGATGAGCACCGACGTCACCGGGCTCGCTGACCTGTCCACCGAGCTGCGCGACCGCGTCGCCCGCTTCGTCTACTGAGGACACGACCATGACCACCACCGGCTCGCCGGCGCCGCGTGCCCGCACGTCGGTCCAGACCAAGATCCTCGCCCTGGTGCTGCTGCTCGTCGTCATCGCCGGCGCGGGCGGGGTCTACTCCACCATCTCCAGCGCCCGGACCACCGACCGGGCGACGGCCATGGTGAGCCTCCAGCGGGACGTCGGTGGGGCCCTCGACGAGCTGCGTGCCACCCACCAGGACGCCCAGCTCACCGTCTCGCAGATCGCCGCGGCCGTCGGCCGCGACGCCAAGGACGAGTGGGTGGCCGCCCTGGCCGAGAAGGACGCCGACATCGCCGCACTCATCACCGGGACCAGCGCCGGCGAGGTCGGCGGATGGCCCGAGTGGGACTCCTTCCTTACCGGGTGGCAGGAGTGGACCGACTTCCGCGACAGCCGCCTCGTCCCCGCTGCCCGGGAGAGCAACAGCGCGCGGTACTCCGGGCTGGCGCGCACGGACGGCGGTCGCCTCACCGAGCGCGTCGACAGCGACCTCGCGGCCCTCGACGCACGGGTCGACGACCTCGTCGCCGAGGAGGCCGCCCAGATCGAGCGGAACGCCGCCCGCGGCCGCATCGTGCTCATCGCGGCGATCGTCGTCGCGATCGGCGGAGCGGGGACGGCAGGCGTCGTCCTCGCACGGTCCATCCGCCGGTCGGTGGAGAGCGTCCGCGGCTCCCTCGCGGCCCTGGCCGGAGGTGACTTCACGGTGCCGGCCGAGGTGCGCAGCCGGGACGAGATCGGCCAGCTGGCCGACGAGCTCAACGACGCCCGCCGCGGCCTGAGCGAGCTCGTCGGCTCGGTCGCCGCGACCTCCACCCGCGTGGCCGGGGCTACCGCGGAGGTGGCGACCGCCTCCGCGCAGGTCGGCGCCCAGGCGCAGGAGAGCAGCGCGCACGCCGACACGATGGCAGCCTCCGCGGAGGAGGTCTCGCAGAGCATCCAGGTGGTCGCGACGGGCGCCGAGCAGATGGGCGCCTCGATCCGGGAGATCGCCCAGAACGCCAACGAGGCCGCACGGGTGGCGTCGGAGGCCACCACGGTGGCCGCGTCCACGACCGACACGGTGACCAAGCTCGGCACCAGCTCGCAGGAGATCGGCGACGTCGTGCGGGTCATCACGAGCATCGCCGAGCAGACCAACCTGCTGGCGCTCAACGCGACCATCGAGGCCGCCCGCGCAGGAGCGGCGGGCAAGGGGTTCGCGGTCGTCGCGGGCGAGGTCAAGGAGCTCGCCCAGGAGACCGCGAAGGCCACCGAGGACATCGCCGCGCGCGTGTCCGCCATCCAGGTCGACACCACCGGAGCGGTCGCGGCCATCGGCAAGATCTCGACGATCATCGCCTCGATCAACGACTACCAGACCTCCATCGCCTCCGCCGTCGAGCAGCAGACCGCCACCACCAACGAGATGTCGCGGTCCGTCCGCGAGGCCGCCACCGGCTCCGGCGAGATCGCCGGCACCGTCACCCAGCTCGCCACGACGAGCAACGAGTCCAGCCTCGCCCTCGACCAGATCGGCACGTCCCTGAGCGAGCTGGACAGCATGTCGACGGACCTGCGGGAGCTGTGCGCCCGCTTCGTCTACTGAGGCCCCCGTGCTGAGCACCTGTCCATCCGCCACCGCCCCTGGGGCGGCCACCACGCCAGAGAGGAGGGCGACCACGTGAGCGTGCGCGTCCTCGTCGTCGACGACTCCGTCGTCATCCGCCGACTCGTGACCCAGGCCCTCGCCGAGGACCCCTCGATCGAGGTCGTGGGAGTCGCCGCCAACGGGCGGCTCGCCCTGGGCAAGGTGGAGCAGCTGGCGCCCGACCTCGTGACCATGGACATCGAGATGCCCGAGCTCGACGGCATCGCCACCGTCCGTGCGTTGCGGTCCGCCGGTCACCGGATGCCGATCGTCATGTTCTCCACGCTCACCGAGCGGGGGGCCGCGGCCACCCTCGAGGCGCTGTCCGCCGGAGCCACCGACTACGTGGCCAAGCCGACCGGCGCCGGGAACGTCCACGAGGCCTTGCGGCGGGTGGCGCAGGAGCTCGTCCCCAAGATCCATGCCCTCGTCCCGGGTCACCGAGCGCGACCGACGACCCGGGTCCACGGCGACACGGTCGCCGCGCCCGCACCCGCGGCGGCCCGCCCCGGGAGCCGCGGACCGGTCCGGCTCCGGACCCTGGAGCACCGCACCGCCCCCGTGCGTGCAGTCGTGCTCGGCTCCTCCACCGGTGGTCCCGCGGCCCTCGCGGAGGTGGTCGGCGGCCTCACCGCCCCGCTCCCGGTCCCGGTGGTCGTCGTCCAGCACATGCCGGCCGTGTTCACCCGGCAGCTCGCCGAGCGCCTCGACCGGCTCGGCCGGGCGACGGTGGTGGAGGCGCAGGACGGCGTCGCGCTGGAGGCAGGGCACATCTACGTCGCCCCGGGAGGGCGGCACCTCACGATGACCGCGGAGCGAACCGGCCTGCGCGGGCGGCTCACCGACACGCCGCCGGTGAACTACAGCCGACCCTCCGTCGACGTGCTCTTCCGGTCCGCCGTCACCGCCGTGGGCGGTGCCCTGCTCGCCGTCGTCCTCACCGGCATGGGCGCCGACGGCGCGGCCGGGGCGGGGCAGGTCGCCGACGCGGGAGGCCTCGTCCTCGTGCAGGACGAGGCGACGTCCGTCGTCTGGGGAATGCCGGGAGCGACCGCTGCAGCCGGGCACGCCCACGCCGTCCTCCCGCTGCCGGAGATCGCCGGCGCCATGGAACGAATGATGAAGGAAGTCCGTCGATGAGCGTGTCCGCCGAGGCCTTCGGGTACGTCGCCGACCTGGTCCGCACCCACAGCGCCATCCAGCTGACGCCGGGGAAGGAGTACCTCGTCGAGAGCCGGCTCATGCCCCTCGCCCGGGAGAAGGGCCTCAGCGGCCCGACCGCGGTCGAGTCCTACGTCCGTGAGATGCGGCGGCGTGCGGACCGCAGTGAGGTGACCCGTGTCGTCGAGGCGCTGACGACCAACGAGACCTCCTGGTTCCGGGACAACTCACCGTTCGTCGTGTTCCGCCGGCACGTGGTCCCCGCTGTGCAGTCCCTGCATCCCGGTCCGGTCCGCATCTGGTCGGCGGCGTGCTCGACCGGCCAGGAGCCCTACAGCATCGCGATGACCCTGCTCGAGACGGGCGAGAGCCGCTTCTCGGTGCTCGCGACGGACCTGTCGACCGCGGTGCTCGCGCAGGCGAGACGAGGCGAGTACAGCCAGCTGGAGATGAACCGCGGGCTGCCCGCCGCGATGCTGATCCGCTACTTCGCGCGCTCCGGCGCGGGGTGGGCCGTCAAGGACGAGCTGCGCCGCACCGTCACCTTCACCCAGCACAACCTGCTCAGCCCCCCACCCTCCGGTGGTCCTTTCGACGTCGTGTTCCTGCGCAACGTGCTCATCTACTTCGACGCCGCCACCAAGCGGGACATCTTCACGCGGATCCGCCGGGTGATGCGTCCCGGTGCGTTCCTCATCCTCGGTGCCGCGGAGTCCACCGTCGGCATCACCGACGCGTGGGAGCGCGTCGCCACCCCGTACGGATCCGTCTACCGAGTGCCAGGAGGCACCTCATGAGAGCTCTCGTCATCGACGACTCGCGCACCATGCGCCGGATCGTCTCGCGGCTGCTGCAGGACCTCGGGTACACCACCGACGAGGCCGCGGACGGCGCCGAGGCCATCGCGCTCCTCGAGGCCGACAACGACTACGACCTCGCGTGCGTCGACTGGAACATGCCCGTCGTGGACGGGCTGACCTTCGTCTACGCGGTGCGGCAGCGCCGCGAGTGGCGGCGGATCACGCTCATGATGGTCACCACCGAGTCGGAGCACGAGCAGATCGTGCGGGCGCTCGCCGCGGGCGCCCACGAGTACCTCATCAAACCCTTCACGCCGGACGCACTCAGGGGAAAGCTCGACCTGCTCGGGCTGCTCCCCGCCAGGGAGAACGCATGATCGCCACCATGGCAGACCACGTCGTCGCCATCGCCCAGGACATGTTCACCGCCATGATCGACGGCGAGCCCGGCCTGCTCACCGAGGGGCCCGACGGCATCGTCACCCTCACCGAGCCCGTCCACGCGTGGGTGGAGATCCGGGGGGAGGAACCGTTCCGCACCCTGGTGATGACCGGACGTGAGACCGCTGACCGGATGGCCCGTGCCCTGCTCGCCCTCCAGCCGCAGGACGCGGTCGCCCCGGACGACGTCCGCGACGCGCTGGGCGAGGTCGCCAACGTCATCGGCGGCAACATCAAGGGGCTGATGCCTCAGCCCGGTTCCCTGACCCTGCCGGTCGTCGAGCTCGACGGCCAGGCACCCGAGGGTGCCCTCCTGTGGGAGCGCCCCCTCCTGTGGTGCCAGGACCCCGTGGTGATCTCCATGTGGGGCCTGGACCCGACACACAACCGAAAGGAAGACACGCTGTGAGCCTGCGAGTGATCGTCGCCGACGACAGCAAGGTGATGCGCCAGATCGTCATCAGGACCCTCCGGCAGGCCGGCTACGGCGACTGGGTGGTGACCGAGGCGACCAACGGCGCCGAGGCCCTGGAGATGGCCCTGGCCCAGCAGCCCGACCTCGTGCTGTCGGACTGGAACATGCCCGAGATGACGGGGATCGAGCTGCTCCGCGGGCTCAACGCGGCCGGCTCCGACGTCCCGCTGGGCTTCGTCACCTCCGAGGGCTCCCCGCAGATGCGGGAGCTCGCCGAGAGCGAGGGTGCGCTGTTCCTCATCGCCAAGCCGTTCACCCCGGACGCGTTCCGCACGACCATCGACCCCTTCCTCGCATGAGCGCCACCCCCCTCCCCGCACTCATGGAGGTCCGCGACCTCCTCGCCATGCTCGTGGGACGCGACTGCGAGGTCTCCCTGGCCGACGAGTCGGTCACCCCCGCGACGGAGCCGGGCGTCGTCGTCGGCGTCTACGTCACCGAGTTCCTCCGTGGTGAGGCACTCGTGGCCCTGGACACCGTCCTCGCCGCCTGCCTCGGCGGGGCCATCGCCCTCATCCCGGCCCCGACGGCGCTGGCGTCCGTCGGCCCGGGCCCGCTCGACGAGACCCTGCTGGAGAACGCGTCGGAGGTGCTCAACGTCACCGCGTCGCTGTTCAACGTGGGTGACGCGCCGCACCTGCGGCTCGAGTCCATCCACGACTCGGGAAGCGGTCCGCTGCCCGCCGACATCGCGACCTGGCTGCGCAGCTACGGCCCGCGGCTCGACGTGGCCGTGGACGTGCACGGGTACGGCCGGGGACTGCTCTCCGTCGTCCTGCGGTAGTCCTACCGCGGCTCGAGCGGCACCGGCGACGGGTACTTGGCCCGCCGCCGGTCGCCCGAGGACCGGCGGCGCAGCCGGCGCTGGACCCACGGGTAGACGTGGGTCCGCGCCCACTGCACGTTGCCGCGCCAGCGGTCGGCCCGCGCGACCGGGGGGAGCGGCACGAGCGGGTCGTCCCAGGCAGCGTCGTCGGGTGTGAGCCCGAGACCGACGAGGGCCGCCTGCGCCACCCGCTCGTGCCCCGCCGTCGAGAGGTGGATGCGGTCCTCCGCCCACATGCGCCAGTCCCGCAGCGACCGCATCCCCCACGCGTCGAGCATGTGGGCGCCGTGCCGGTGCGCGATCGACCACAGGCCCGCGTTGTAGACCGCGACCTTGGGCCTGGTGAGGCTGACGAGGGGGGAGCCCGCGGGGTCGAAGCCCGTCCCCATGAGCACGTCGACGCCCTCGGCCCGCAGCCCCGCCACCGCGTCCTCGAGCTCCGCGAGCAGCCGCGCCACGTCCGCACCCGGGCGCAGGATGTCGTTGCCGCCACCGATGAGCGACACGAGCTCCGGCCCGAGGTCGCGGGCGGCGGGCAGCTGCTCGGTGAGGATCTCGCCGAGCAGCCGGCCACGGACGGCGAGGTTCGCGTACTCGAGCGGGCCGAGCCCCGCCTCCACCCGCCGGCGCGAGAGGGTCTCGGCGAGCAGGTCGGCCCAGCCGCGGAAGCGGTCCGGGTCGGTGGGGTCGGGATCGACCATGCCCTCGGTCAGCGAGTCACCCAGCGCGACGTAGCGGGTCCAGCGGGGCGCGGTGGGGGTGGTGTCGGTGCTCACCGGACGATTGTGCCAACCCGGCGTGCCTCAGGGCAGCGCCCAGCGAACCGGGCGCCCACCCTGCTCGGTGAGCAGGGTGTTGGCGCGGGAGAACGGACGGGAGCCGAAGAAGCCACGGGAGGCCGACAGGGGGCTCGGGTGCGCCGACGCGACGACCGGGACGTCCCCGAGGAGCGGGCGCAGCGTCTGCGCCTGGTTGCCCCACAGGATCGCCACGAGCGGGCCGCCGCGCTCCACGAGCGAGCGGATCGCGTGCTCGGTCACCACCTCCCACCCCTTGCCACGGTGCGACGCGGGCTGCCCCGGGGCCACCGTGAGCACCCGGTTGAGCAGCAGCACGCCGTCGTCCGCCCACGACGAGAGGTCCCCGGTCGACGGCGGGTGGGTGCCGACGTCGTCGACGAGCTCGCGGAAGACGTTGACGAGGCTGCGGGGGATGGGGCGCACGTCGGGCTGCACGGAGAAGGACAGCCCCATGGGATGACCGGGCGTGGGGTAGGGGTCCTGTCCCACGATGATCACGCGGACGTCACCGAAAGGACGGGTGAACGCCCGCAGCACGTCCGCGCCACCGGGCAGGTAACCCCGTCCGGCGGCGACCTCCGCCCGGAGGAAGTCGCCCATCGCGTGGATCCGGTCCTCCACCGGGGCGAGGGCACGGGCCCAGCCTGGGTCGACGAGCTCGGCGAGGGGAGTCACGGCCGCAGCCTAGTGCGCCGTGCCCGGCATCATGGTGGCGGAGGAATGACACGCGTGTCATTCGCCCGTAGCATGGGCGGGTCGTCACGCGCTCGACCCGAGGAGGAGACATGGACACTGCTTACGCGCTGGGTCCGCAGGCCGTGCTCGGTGACACCGAGCGCGAGATCCTCGCCTTCGAGCGGCAGTGGTGGAAGTACGGCGGCGCCAAGGAGACGGCGATCCGTGACCTGTTCGGGATGAGCGCCACCCGCTACTACCAGGTGCTCAACTCCCTCATCGACACCGAGGCCGCTCTCGCGGCCGACCCCATGCTCGTCAAGCGGCTGCGTCGCATGCGTGACGCCCGCCAGCGTGAGCGCTCGGGCCGTCGCCTGAGCACCACCCACTGAGCGTCCCGCCGCAGCCAGGGCCCCCTAGCGGCTAGCCTGCTCGCGTGAGTCAGTATCCCGAGGACGAGTTCGACGTCGCCGGCCGCGAGCGTGGCCCCCAGGGCGTCCACCGCGAGCCGCCGTCGTTGCTGCGCAGCCTCGCGCCCTTCATCGCCGTCATCATCATCGTCCCGCTCCTCGCCTGGGGCGTGGTCAGCCTCATCGGTGACGACGGCGGCAACGGCGGGGAGCCGGCCGCGACGCCCACGGCCGAGGCGACCGTGGACCCCACCGGGGACCCGACCGGCGAGCCGGCCACCACGGAGCCGCCGGACGAGGGCACCACCCCGGCCGAGGAGGAGCCGACGGCGGACGAGGAGACCACAGAGCCGGGAGCGGGGGAGGACGTCATCCTCACCACGTCGGTCTCCGTGCTCAACGGTGCCGGTATCTCGGGGATCGCCGGTGACGCCGCGTCCCAGCTCACCGCGGAGGGCTTCACCAGCGTGGGGGCCGCCGACTACGGCGCGGCCGAGCCGACCGCCACCACGCTCTACTACCGGAACGCCGAGCTCGCGCCGACCGCGGAGGCCATCGGCGAGCTCCTCGGCATCAGCAACCTCGTCGAGGCGCCCTCGGCGACGCAGAACGTCGAGATCGCGATCGTCCTCAGGGCGGACTTCGCCGATCGGTGACCAGCGGGTCCGGGGGACGTTGACCCGTGAGGTGCCTCACACCTAGGGTGGAGACGTCCCTCCACAGCGCCGTGGGGTGTGTCGGGCCGGCGGTCCTCGTGGCCGTCGGCCCGGCTCGTTCCCACCGTCGCCGGCTGCTTGCACTCTCGGATGGAGAGTGCCAAGATCGGGGTTAGCACTCTCGTGCTGAGAGTGACAACACTCTTGAGTCGACCCAGTGAGGTCCAGGCCCCGGCGGGACGTGACCGTCGGGGTGTGGATCGTCCGTCGCGGGCACTGGCCGACCCAGCCACGCTACAAGCGGAGGATCTACCCAATGGCAAAGATGATTGCCTTTGACGAGGAGGCCCGTCGCGGTATGGAGCGCGGGCTCAACCAGCTCGCCGACACCGTGAAGGTCACCCTCGGCCCCCGGGGCCGCAACGTCGTCCTGGAGAAGAAGTGGGGCGCCCCCACGATCACCAACGACGGCGTGTCCATCGCCAAGGAGATCGAGCTCGAGGACCCCTTCGAGAAGATCGGCGCCGAGCTGGTCAAGGAGGTCGCGAAGAAGACCGACGACGTCGCCGGTGACGGCACGACGACGGCGACCGTCCTCGCCCAGGCGCTCGTCCGCGAGGGCCTGCGCAACGTGGCCGCCGGTGCGAACCCGATCGCGCTGCGCCGCGGCATCGAGAAGGCCGTCGCGGCCGTGACCGAGCAGCTCTTCGCGCAGGCCACGCCGGTCGAGACCAAGAAGCAGATCGCGTCCACGGCCGCGATCTCCGCGGGGGACCCGGCCATCGGCGACCTCATCGCCGAGGCCATCGACAAGGTGGGCGCCGAGGGCGTCATCACCGTCGAGGAGTCCCAGACCTTCGGCCTCGAGCTCGAGCTCACCGAGGGCATGCGCTTCGACAAGGGCTACATCTCGCCCTACTTCGTCACCGACGCGGAGCGCCAGGAGGCCGTCCTCGAGGACGCCTACGTCCTGCTCGTCGAGTCAAAGATCTCCAACGTCAAGGACCTGCTCCCGCTGCTGGAGAAGGTCATCCAGTCCGGCAAGCCGCTGGCGATCATCTCCGAGGACGTCGAGGGCGAGGCCCTGGCCACGCTCGTCGTCAACAAGATCCGCGGCACCTTCAAGTCCGTCGCCGTCAAGGCACCGGGCTTCGGTGACCGCCGCAAGGCGATGCTCCAGGACATGGCCATCCTCACCGGCGGCCAGGTCATCTCCGAGACGGTGGGCCTCAAGCTCGAGAACGCCGAGCTCGACCTCCTGGGCCAGGCGCGCAAGGTCGTCGTCACCAAGGACGAGACCACCATCGTCGAGGGCGCCGGCAACCCCGAGCAGATCGAGGGTCGGGTCGCCCAGATCCGCGCCGAGATCGAGAACTCCGACTCGGACTACGACCGCGAGAAGCTCCAGGAGCGTCTCGCCAAGCTCGCCGGCGGCGTCGCCGTCCTCAAGGCGGGCGCGGCCACCGAGGTCGAGCTCAAGGAGCGGAAGCACCGCATCGAGGACGCGGTCCGCAACGCCAAGGCCGCCCAGGAGGAGGGCATCGTCGCCGGTGGTGGCGTCGCCCTCATCCAGGCAGCCAAGGACGCGTTCGGCAACCTCGAGCTCGAGGGTGACGAGGCCACCGGCGCGAACATCGTCAAGGTCGCCGTGGACGCCCCCCTCAAGCAGATCGCGATCAACGCCGGCCTCGAGGGTGGCGTTGTCGCGGAGAAGGTCCGCAACCTCCCCGCGGGTCAGGGACTCAACGCCGCCACCGGCGAGTACGAGGACCTGCTGGCCGCCGGCATCGCCGACCCGGTCAAGGTGACGCGCTCCGCCCTGGAGAACGCCGCCTCGATCGCCGGCCTGTTCCTCACCACCGAGGCCATCGTGGCCGACAAGCCCGAGAAGCACCCGGCCCCGGCCGGCGGTGGCGACGACATGGGTGGCATGGGCGGGTTCTGACCCGACCCGGTGACTGACCGGACACTCCGGGCAGTCCCAGCACGTCCCGACGGGGCGGCACCGCACCGGTGCCGCCCCGTCGGCATGCCCGGAGTGCTACCCGTGGCCACCGCGCAGGCGCTGCACGCCCAGGGCGAGCACACCCGCCAGTGCACCCCAGCCCGCGTTGAGGAGCAGCACCGGGACGATGGCGACCGGGTTGACCAGCGGACCGGCCGGGACGCCGTCGATGACGGTGCTGAGCACGGCGCTGAGCGGCAGGGTGGCGAGTGCGTACGTGACCCCGGCGAGCGTCAGGGTCAGCACGGGCCGCGGCACCCGCCCGAGGCCGACGACCAGCACCCACGCGGCCGTCACCGCGAGCGTGAGCAGGAGCGGGCCGCCCGGGGTCCCGAGGACCTCGTCGGCCCCCGTGATGCGGGCGAGCGGCCGGGCGAGCGCAAGGAGCCCGAGGGAGATGACGGCGGGCCAGCTCAGCCCTGCTAGGCGTGTGTCGCCTCGCGGATCGACGGGTCGTGGGCGCTGCGGTGTGGGGTCGGTCATGGCAGCCACGCTAGGGACGGTGCCGGAGCGGGACATCGGTGCGTGGGCGTCCCCGGCTGCCGCCTCCCGACGCGGGTCGTGTCGCTTACCGACGACAGGAGCCCCGCGACGACGCCCGCACGGGACGCTGCGCCGGGTGCCGGCAGCGACGACAATGGCGGGTGACGCAACGTGCGTCCCGGGGCAGAGAGGTGAGGACGAGATGTGGGGCGTGACGCCGGACATCGCCGATTCGCTGCAGATGCTCGGCCTGTCCTTCGTGCTCTCCGCCGTGATCGGCGCCGAGCGCGAGTACCACCACAAGGATGCCGGGCTGCGTACCCACATCCTCGTCGGCCTCGGGTCGGCGCTGTTCACCGTCGTCTCCGCGTACGGCTTCGCCGAGCTCATCGGGGACCGGCCCGCGGACCCGGGCCGGATCGCGGCACAGGTCGTCACCGGCATCGGCTTCCTCGGCGCGGGCGTGATCTTCACCCGGAGCAACGTCGTCCACGGGCTCACGACGGCCGCCACGATCTGGCTCGTCGCCGCGGTCGGGATGGCCTGCGGGGCGCAGCTGCCGCTCGTCGCCACCGCGGTGACGCTCGGCTACCTCGTGCTCATCCCGCTGCTCGGCACGCTCACCGCGCGGATGCCGAAGGCACACGCGGACAGCGTCCTCGCGCTGCGGTACCGCGACGGTCAGGGCGTCCTCCGGTCGATCCTCTCCACCGCGACCGACCTCGGGTTCCGCGCCGCCGTGCTCGACGTCACGGAGACCGCAGAGCACACGGTCGAGGTGCGTGCCAGGTTCACCGGGAAGCCCGACCAGCACGAGCTCATCACCACCCTGAGCGCCCTCGACGGCGTCGAGCGGGTCGCCGCCGTCGGGGAGGGGTAGGCCGGTGGCGGTCCTCGTCGACGACCCGCGCTGGCCCGCGCACGGCACCCTGTGGGCACACCTCGTCTCCGACGCCGACCTCGCGGAGCTGCACGCCTTCGCGGCGTCGTGCGGCGTGCCCCGCCGGGCCTTCGACCTCGACCACTACGACGTTCCCGCCGAGCGCCACGAGGAGCTGGTCGCGGCCGGCGCCGAGCACGTCGACGGCCACGAGCTCGTCCGCCGGCTGCGGGCCAGCGGGCTCCGTGTCCGCGCGGTCGACCGCCCGGCCCGTGCCGCACTGGCACGCCGCTGGGAGGCGGTGCTGCCCGACAATCCCGAGCTCGGCGACGGGCTCGCTGCGCGGTGGAGCGAGCCGCACCGGGTCTACCATGCTGCGCGCCACCTGCGGGACGTCCTCGACCGGCTCGACCTGCTCGCCGCCGGCGGCGAACAGGTGACACGGCCGGTGGTGCTCGCCGCGTGGTTCCACGACGCCGTCCACCTCGGCTCCAGCCCCGCGGACGAGACCGCCTCCGCGGATCTCGCCACCGCTGCGCTCGAGCCCGTCGTCGGCCGGGTCGAGGCGAACGAGGTGGCCCGGCTGGTCCGCCTCACCGCCTCGCACGACCCCGCCGCCGACGACGCCGGCGGCCGGGCACTGTGTGACGCGGACCTCGGCGTGCTCGGCGGTGACGCCGAGAGCTACCGGGTCTACACCGACCAGGTGCGCGCCGAGTACCGTCACGTGCCCGAGCCGGACTTCCGCCTCGGCCGCGCGGCGATCCTCCGGCGCCTGCTCGGGCGCCGCGCACTCTTCAGGACCACGACGGGCCGGCAGCTCTGGGAGGCGGCCGCCCGGCGCAACGTGGCGGCAGAGCTCCGGGCGCTCGAGGCCTGACCGGCGGGGCGCGCGTGCGCGCGCTGCTGCGCGTCATCGCACGAACAGGCCGTGCGCGCTGGACTCCGCGTCCGCGTACGTCCGGGCCGCCAGGTCCAGCGCCTCGGTGATCTGCGTCAGCGAGTGCTCCACGACCTGCTGGGTGGCGCGCCACTCCTGCGCCACAGCCGCGAAGCTCTCGGCGGCGGCGCCGCTCCACGTGGTCTGCAGGTCGAGGAGCTGGGTCATCATCCCGGCCACCTCGGTGTGGATCACCGCAGCACTGGTGCGGGCCCGGGCGGCGGCCGACTCCACCTCCGAGCTGTCGACCTCGAACCTCATCGTCGTCTCCCTCCGTCACCTGCACCCCGGTGGCACAGTGCTGAGGTCGACGCTAGGAGCGGGGCATCTTCGGAGGCGGGCGGAAGAGCGAGCCTGGGGACTGCTCGGACGCGTCCGCGAGCTGTGCGGCAGACCGGTCCCGCCGACGCTTGGCGCGGGCGCGGCGGCGTACCTCGAAGTCCGGGTCGCGCTCGATCCCCGACAGGGACTCCGCCACGCCGGGGGGCGGCTGCTCACGGCGCTCGCGGAGACGGGCCGGCTCGTCGGGGGTCGCGCCGGACGGTGGGGTCGTCGCACTGACGGCGGCGGACGGCCGTGCAACGGCGTCGGTGGCGCCGGCGTCGGCGTCGGCGTCGGACAGCGTCGCCGCGGACTGGCCTGCACCGCCGGCCGGGGCCGCCGGGGACCGGGTGGCTCGGGCGTCGGCAGCAGCAGCGGCGCGAGCGCCGGACGACCGGGTGGCGGCGTCGTCGCCCACGGGCGCCGAGGCCGGCCCCGGGCCGTCCGCCCGGGCGGGGGAGCGGCGGCTCGGCCAGCTCGCCGCTGCCGGGCGGCCAGGCCGCTCCTCCCGCGGGGCCTCCGTGCCGCCGAGCTTCGCGAGCTTCGAGCGGAGGTGGCTGAGCTCCGCGGTGAGGTTCTCCCGGGCCGGCTCCTCCCACGCGAGGCTGAAGGGGCTGACGAACAGCCGGCGCCGCTGGAGCAGGCGGGCGAGGATCGCGACGCGCGAGCCGACGTAGTCCAGCTCGGGGATGTGCGCGTACTCCTCCCGGATCGCCTTGCGGTAGGCGGCGTACTTCTGCGGCTCGACGGCCAGCGTGCCGAGGTCGGCGTCGCACAGGGCGAGCGCGTCGACGTCGTGCTCGTCGGCGTCGTGCCGGGCGAGGTTGAGGATGAGCTCGCTGACCCGGTCGGCGACGGCGTCGGGCACCCCCAGCGCGGTGAGCTCCTCCCGGGCGAGCGCGGCACTGCCCACCTCGTCCTCACCGCCGCGGCGCGCGTACGCCTCCGCGGCCGACGCGTTGAACGCCGCCCCGTGGTACCAGGCGGCCAGGCGCACGACGTCGGGGTCGTGCGTCTCCTCGGCGAGCTCCTCGACGCGAGCGAGGACGTCGGTGAGGTGACGCAGGTTGTGGAAGCGGCGCTCCGGCTGCTGCCAGCGCTCCACCAGGGTGCTGGCGGTGCGTTGGATCTCCGTACGGTCGGCGGTCGCCCCGACGGCGACTGCACTGCGTACGAACGCGGAGACGAGCCACTGTGGCGCGTCGGCGAGGCTCAACAGGCCCTCCCCTCTTCGACGGTCATCGTAGACCCGCCGGCCGGGACCTCGGTAGGAATGCTCCCGTGAAGGAATCACGTAGCCTGGCATGATGCTCGACAACGTGCCCGCGACGGTCCTCACCGTCTCCACCCGGTGCAGCCGTGGGGAGCGCGAGGACGTCTCCGGCCCGCTCGCGGCGAGCCTGCTCGCGAGCCTCGGGCTCGACGTCGCGCCGGTGCGCGTGGTCCCCGACGGTGTGGAACCGGTCAGCCAGGCCCTCCGGTCGGCGCTCGCCGACGGTGCCCGCGTCGTCCTCACGACCGGCGGGACGGGCGTGAGCCCCACCGACCGCACTCCCGACGCGACCGCCGAGGTGCTCGAGCTGCAGCTCCCGGGTGTCATCGAGGCGGTGCGCCGCCGCAGCGATGTTCCCACTGCCGTGCTCAGCCGCGCCCTCGCCGGGACTGCCGGGTCCGCCGTCGTCGTCAACGCGCCGGGTAGCACCAGAGGCGTGGAGGAGACGATCGCCGTCGTCGGCCCGCTCCTTCCGCACCTGCTCGACCAGCTCGCCGGGGGTGACCACTGATGGGCGAGGTGACCCACACCGCGATGAGCGACGCCCCGCTCGACCTGGCCGCTCACGTCGCCGCCGTGTCGACGTCCGCGACGGGCGCCGTCGCCACCTTCGTCGGACAGGTCCGGGACCACAGCCCCGACGCCGACGGCACCGTCGTGCGGCTCGAGTACAGCGCCCATCCCGATGCTGCCGACGCCCTGTCCGCCATCGCGGCCGAGGTCGCGGACGCGTACGACGGCGTCCGCGTCGCGGTGAGCCACCGGGTCGGGGTCCTGGACATCGGGGACGTCGCGATCGTCGCCTGCGCCGGCAGTGCGCACCGTGACCTCGCCTTCACCGTGTGCCGTGAGCTCGTCGAGACGGTCAAGGAGCGGCTGCCCGTGTGGAAGAAGCAGGTCCTGTCCGACGGCAGCCACACGTGGGTGGGATCGGCATGAGCGTCACGCTTTCCCCGGAGCTCCGGCGGCCGCTGGTCGACCGGTACGGCCGCGTCCACACCGACCTGCGCATCTCGCTCACCGACAAGTGCTCCCTGCGCTGCACGTACTGCATGCCCGCCGAGGGCGTGCCGTGGCTGCAACGCGACATGATCCTCACCACCGACGAGCTCGTCCGGGTCGCGGAGGTCGCGGCGGCGCTCGGCATCGCCACGGTGCGTCTCACCGGCGGGGAGCCGCTGCTGCGCAAGGACGTCGTCGACGTCGTCTCCCGCATGTCCCGGCTCGAGGGGCCGGACGGGCCGCTCGAGCTCTCGATGACGACCAACGGGATCCTCCTGCCCAAGCTGGCCCGCGATCTCGCGGCGGCCGGCCTGCAGCGCGCCAACATCAGCCTCGACACGCTCCGCGCCGACCGGTTCAAGGAGCTGACGCGGCGGGACAAGTTCGCCGAGGTGCTCGCGGGGATCGAGGCCGCGCAGGCCTCGGGCATGTCCCCGATCAAGATCAACGTCGTGGCGATGCGTGACGTCAACGACGACGAGATCGTCGACCTCGTCCGCTTCGCCGCCGACCGAGGTCTGGAGGTCCGGTTCATCGAGCAGATGCCGCTGGACGCCGGGCACATCTGGTCCCGGGTGCGCATGGTGACGGGCGAGGAGATTCTCGAGCAGCTGGGGGAGCAGTTCCGCCTCACGCCGTTGCCGGGGCGGGCCTCGGCCCCCGCCGAACGCTTCCGTGTGGACGACGGCCCCACGACGGTGGGCGTCATCCGGTCGGTCACGAAGCCGTTCTGCGGCACGTGCGACCGGGTGCGGATCACCGCGGACGGGCAGCTGCGCAACTGCCTCTTCTCCCGAGAGGAGTCCGACCTCCTCACCCCGCTGCGCGAGGGCGGCACCGACGACGAGCTCGCCCGCGTGCTGCACAGGTGCATCGCCGGCAAGCTCCCGGGCCACGGCATCAACGACCCCGGCTTCCTCCAGCCGGACCGCCCGATGAGCGCCATCGGCGGCTAGCGCCAGCGCCCGGCCGCCCAGCCGCTGGGGGTCTGCGCGGGTGCGCTCGTGGCGCCGGCCTCAGCCGCCGGCGAAGGGAGGGAGGACGTCGACGACGTCGCCCTCGGCCACGCGCGCGTCGTCCTCGCTGCGGACGCCGTTGACGAGCACCGAGCAGCGCTGGAGCACCCGCGCGAGCTGCTCGCCGTGCCGCTCGGCGAGGGCGGCACGCAGCTCGCCCACGCTTGCCGGTGTCACCGTCTCCTGCTCGCGTCCCGCCGCCTCCGCGGCTGCCGCGAAGTACCGCACCGTGCTCATCGGGTCTCCTCCCGTCCTGGCCGGCGCCACTCACCCGAGCGGCCACCGGACTTGGCCACCAGCTCGACGTCGGTGATCGTCACCGAGCGGTCCAGGCCCTTGACCATGTCGACGACGTTGAGTGCCGCGACGCTCACCGCGGTCAACGCCTCCATCTCCACCCCGGTCCGGTCCGCGGTGCGGACGGTCGCGGTGATGGCCACGCCGTCGTCCTCAACGACGACGTCGACGCTCACCCCGTGCACGCCGATGACGTGCGCCAGCGGCAGCAGCTCCGGCGTGCGCTTGGCCGCGGCGATGCCGGCCACCCGCGCGACGGCGAGCACGTCGCCCTTGGGGACCTCGCCCTCACGCAGGGCGAGGACGAGCTCGGGGGAGCAGCGCACGCGGCCGGTGGCGGTCGCGCTGCGGACGGTCGGTGACTTCTCGGTGACGTCGACCATCCGCGCGTGCCCGCGCCGGTCGAGGTGGGTGAAGCTCATGAGCCCAGCGTCTCATCGTTCGCGGGGTGCGGGGCGGACCATGGTCTGGGGACGGGCCTGGGTCGGCCCCGGCCGGGACGTTCGGCGGCCCGCGTCCCGGCCCGTCCTCCTACAGTGGGCGCATGCCCCTGCCCCCGCTGTGCGACCCCGGACCACCGCTGGACCGCGCCCAGGTGCTGCGCTACTCGCGCCACCTGCTCCTCGAGCAGCTCGGTGACCTCGGTCAGCGTCGCCTGCGGGCCGCCCGCGTGCTCGTCATGGGTGCCGGGGGACTGGGCTCACCGATCCTTCACTACCTGGCCGCGGCGGGCGTCGGCCACGTGGGCATCGTGGACGACGACGTCGTGGAGGCCACCAACCTCCAGCGGCAGGTGCTCCACACGACGGCGGACGTCGGACGCCCGAAGGTCGCGTCGGCGGCGGAGCACGTCGCCGCACTCAACGACGAGGTGGCGGTGACCCAGCACCACCTGCGGCTGGACGCGACGAACGCACGGGAGATCATCGGCGGTTACGACCTCGTGCTCGACGGCACCGACAACTTCCCCACGCGCTACCTCGTCGCCGACGTGTGCACGGACCTCGGCCTGCCCCTCGTGTGGGGCTCCATCCTCCGGTTCGACGCCCAGGTGGCGGTCTTCTGGTCGGCACCCCCGGAGCCCACCCGCGGACCCGGCTACCCGGCCGTGACGCTCCGCGACCTCTTCCCCGCTCCGCCGCCGCCGGGGGCGACGCCCTCGTGCGGGCAGGCCGGTGTGCTGGGGGCCATGTGCGGGCAGGTGGGCTCACTCATGGCGGCCGAGGCGGTCAAGCTCATCACCGGTGTCGGGGAGCCCCTCCTCGGGCGGGTGGCCGTGCTCGACGTGCTCGCCGCCCGGTGGAGCGAGCTGCCGCTGCGCCGCAACCCGGAGCAGGCCAGGCCGACCTCGCGTGCCGAGCTGGGCTACGACCCGCTCGGCGTCCCGGTGACGCGCAACGCCGCGGCCGTGCTCGCCAACGATCCAGCCCCGGACGCCGGTCCCGCCGGCCCCAGCCTCACCGCGCGGGAGCTCGCCGAGCGTCTTGCTGCCCGCGAGCGCGGGGAGGACTCCTTCGTGCTCATCGACGTGCGGGAGCCGACCGAGCGCGCGATCGTCGCGATCCCCGGGGCGCGGGCGGTGCCGCTCGAGCGACTCGTCGCCGACCCGCTCGCCGCGGTGGAGGCGGGGGCCGAGCCCGGGACCGCCGTCGTCGTCCACTGCCTGTCCGGGGGACGCTCGGCCCAGGCCCAGCAGATCCTGCGGGCCGCCGGGTACAGCGACGTCACGAACCTCGCCGGCGGCGTCCGTGCCTGGGTGGCCGACGTCGATCCCAGCCTGCCGGTCTACTGAGAGGGAGCCCGTGATCACCGTCGAGCAGTACCAGGAGTCGGTCCTCGCGCACGTCGCGCCGCTCCCCACGCGCCGCGTCCAGGTCACCGAGGCCCACGGCCTGCGACTGGCCGAGGACGTGCACGCGGTGCTTGCCGTGCCGCCCTTCGCGAACTCTGCGATGGACGGCTACGCGGTCCGTGCCGCCGACGTCGCGGGTGCCACCGCGGCTGCCCCGCTCACCCTGCCCGTCGTCGGGGACGTCCCGGCCGGGACCAGCCACCCCGCCACGGTCGTGCCCGGCAGCGCGGTGAGGGTGATGACGGGTGGGCCGCTCCCGCCGGGCGCGGACGCCGTCGTGCCGGTGGAGCTCACCGACCAGCCGCCGGGTGCGGCCGAGCTGCCGACGCACGTTGTCGTCCGCGAGGCCGTCCCCGCCGGACGGCACGTGCGCGGCGAGGGGGACGACATCCGGCCCGGCGACACCGTGCTGCACGCCGGGACCACGCTCGCCGCGACCCACCTGTCCGCCGCCGTCTCCGCCGGTCACGGGGAGCTTCCCGTCCATCCGCGGCCACGGGTGGGCGTGCTCGCCACCGGTGACGAGCTGTGTGCCCCCGGGACCGACCCCGGGCCCGGTCGCATCCCCGACTCAAACAGCCTGCTCCTCGTCGCCCTCGTCCGGGAGGCGGGCGGTGAGCCGGTACCGCTCGGGACCGTCGGCGACGACCCGGCCCAGCTGCGGGCCGCCGTCGGCTCCGCGCTCGACCGTATCGACGTGCTCGTCACCTCCGGCGGCGTGAGCGTCGGCACGAAGGACGTCGTCAAGGCCGCCTTCGCCGAGCAGCTCGGGTTCGAGTCGGTGGCGATGCAGCCGGGCAAGCCGCAGGGGTTCGGCGTGCTCGCCGGCGGCGTGCCCGTCTTCGCGCTGCCCGGGAACCCGGTGAGCGTCATGGTCTCCTTCCACGTCCATGTGGCGCCGGGCCTGCGCCGGATGCTCGGACTGCCCGCCCGCCGGCCCCTGGGGGCCGCGCGGGCCGGTGTCGCCTGGCGTTGCCCGCCAGGCCGGCGCCAGTACCTGCCCGTCCTCGTCGAGGACGATGGGGCACCGCTGCCGTCGGTCCGCCCCGCCTCGGCGGGTGGGTCCGGCTCTCACCTCGTCGCCTCGCTGGCGCTCGCGCAGGCGCTGGCGGTCGTCCCCGAGGACGTCGACGCCGTCGCCCCGGGGGACGAGGTGGGGCTGCTCCGGTGGTAGCCCACGACGCCGTCGTGCTGGCCGGGGGGACCGGCCGGCGGATGGGTGGGGTGCTCAAGCCGCAGGTCGCTGTCCACGGACGGCGACTGCTCGACCACGTCCTGGACGCGACGGCGGGGGCGCGGCGCGTCGTCGTCGTCGCCCCGGGGACGGTCCCCGTGCCCGACGGTGTCATCCGCACCCTCGAGGACCCACCCCACGGTGGACCGGTCGCCGGGATCGCCGCCGGCGTGCGGGCGCTGGGGGAGCCGGCCCCGCTGGTCCTGCTGCTCGCGTGCGACCTCCCGGGCGCCGCGGCGGCGGTGCCCCGGCTGCTCGCGACGGTGCGCGACGGGACGGGCGCGGACGGCGTCGTCCTGCGGGACGCGGAGGGACGGGAGCAGTGGCTGCTCGGCGTCTACTCCAGCGGTGCGCTCCGGTCGCGCATCGACGTGCTCGCCACCTCCGGCCGCCTGCGCGGAGGCTCGGTCCGCGAGCTCGTCCGCCCGCTGGACCTGCGCACGGTCGACGCCCGGGGCGGGGAGGCGCGGGACGTCGACACGTGGGAGGACCGCGACGCCATCGCACCGTGAAAATACCGGGCAAATACCAGTCGGAATTCCCCGGCGTGAACATTAAAGCCATTCCCCCGTGACGTTAATAGTGTTGTTCTGCGCTATTCCCTCAACGTGTGCATAATCGCCGTGTCGGGTCCGCGCCGAGGGCCCGCGGGGGAGGTTGCGTGAGTCAGGCAGGACAGCACACCGACCGCAGCGCGGCGCGCTCACCGGGGCTCATGCTCACGCTCGCCACCGTCGGGTTCCTCGTCAACTTCTGGGCGTGGAACCTCGTCGCGCCGCTGGGCAGCACCTACGGCACGGAGCTCGATCTCACCGCCTTCCAGGTGTCCGCGGTGGTGGCCGTCCCGGTCATCGTCGGGTCGGTCGGACGGATCCCGATCGGCGCGCTCACCGACCGGCTGGGCGCACGGGTGATGTTCCCGGCGGTCAGCGTCGTCACGATCCTCCCCACGCTCTTCGTGGGCTTCGTCGCCAACAGCTTCGCGCTCCTCGTCATCGGAGGGTTCTTCCTGGGGATCGGCGGCACGACCTTCGCGGTCGGCATTCCCTTCGTCAACGCCTGGTACCCGCCGGCACGGCGGGGCCTGGCGCTCGGGATCTTCGGGATGGGCACCGCGGGCACCGCGGTCGCGGCCTTCACGACGGTCGCGATCGCCGACGCGTACGGGCGTCCGGCACCCTTCGTCCTCGTCTCGGTGGTCCTGGCGATCTACGCCGTCGTCGCCTGGGTGGCGCTGCGTGACTCGCCCGACCGGCCACCGGCCGCCACCGGGTCGATGCTCCAGCGCACGTGGCAGACGGTGAAGATCCCGGTGACGCTGCAGCTGTCGCTCATCTACGCGATGGGGTTCGGCGGCTTCGTCGCCTTCAGCGTCTACCTGCCGACCTACCTCATCAACGACTTCGACCTCACACGCACGGACGCGTCCCTGCGCACCGCGGGGTTCATCGTGCTCGCGGTCGTCGCCCGGCCGGTCGGCGGCTGGCTCTCCGACCGCTTCCACCCGATCCCCGTCCTCACGGCGTGCTTCGTCACCGCCGGCGCGATGGCGGTGCTCGCGGCGCTGCGCCTCGAGCTGCTCCCGGCCGGCACGGTCGCCTTCCTGGCCATGGCCGCCACCCTGGGGGCCGCCTCGGGCGCCTGCTTCGCCCTCGTCGCGCGGGTGGCGCCGCCCGGCACCGTCGGCTCGGTCACCGGCATCGTCGGGGCCGCCGGCGGACTCGGTGGCTTCTTCCCGCCCCTCGTCATGGGGGCCGTCTACGGCGCCACGGGCGCCTACACCATCGGCTTCCTCCTCCTCGCGCTCAGCGCGCTCGGGGTGGCGGCCTTCACCTGGTGGCCGGTGCGCCGGGCATCACGCGACCACGCCCCGACAGCGAAAGGACAGCCATGACGACGACGAGGCCGGAGAAGTCGCAGTCGGCGGCGTCGGACGCGCTCCTCAAGCTCGGGACGTTCCTGCGGCGCGGCGAGGCGTCGGAGGACCTGTCCCGGCTCTTCCTGCGCGGCGGCCGGGAGGGCGACGCGTTCTACCGCGACCGCTGGAGCCACGACAAGGTCGTCCGCTCCACCCACGGCGTCAACTGCACCGGCTCCTGCTCGTGGAAGGTCTACGTCAAGGACGGGATCATCACCTGGGAGGCCCAGCAGACCGACTACCCCACGACCGGCCCGGACTCCCCGGAGTACGAGCCCCGCGGCTGCCCGCGCGGCGCGGCCTTCAGCTGGTACACGTACTCACCGACCCGAGTGCGCTACCCCTACGTCCGCGGCGCGCTGCTCGGCATGTACCGCGAGGCCAAGCAGCGTCTCGGCGACCCGGTGCTGGCCTGGGCCGACGTCGTCGAGGACCCCGAGCGCTCCCGCCACTACAAGCGGGCACGGGGCAAGGGCGGGCTCGTCCGCGCGCAGTGGGAGGAGGTCATGGAGATCATGGCCGCCGCCCACGTGTACACGACCAAGCAGTACGGTCCCGACCGGCTGGCCGGCTTCACCGTCATCCCGGCGATGTCCCAGGTCTCCTACGGCGCGGGCACCCGGTTCCTGTCCCTCATGGGCGGCAACGTGCTGTCCTTCTACGACTGGTACGCCGACCTGCCGATGGCCTCCCCGCAGATCTTCGGGGACCAGACCGACGTCCCCGAGTCCGCCGACTGGTTCAACGCCGGCTACCTCATCATGTGGGGCTCGAACATCCCGGTGACCCGCACCCCGGACGCCCACTTCATGGTCGAGGCCCGGTACAAGGGCCAGAAGGTCGTGGGGATCTCCCCCGACTACGCGGACAACACGAAGTTCGCCGACGAGTGGCTCGCCGTGCACCCCGGCACCGACGGGGCGCTGGCGATGGGCATGGGCCACGTGATCCTGCGCGAGTTCCACGTCGACCGGCCCGAGCCGTACTTCACCGACTACGTCAAGCGCTACACCGACTCCCCGTTCCTCGTCTCCCTCGAGGAGCGCGACGGCGCCTACGTCCCGGGCAAGTTCCTCACCGCCGCCGACCTTCCCGAGCACGCAGCCAGCGAGAACGCCGCCTTCAAGACGGTCATGCTCGACGACGACGGCGCCCCCTTCGTCCCGAACGGCACCCTGGGTGACCGCTTCGGGGAGGCGGGCAAGGGCCGCTGGAACCTCGACCTGCAGGGGCGCGACCCGCTGCTCACGGTGGCGGGCGAGGAGTCGGTCGAGGTCCTGCTCCCGCGTTTCGACGTCACCCCGGGCCTGGAGGAGGGCGACGTCGGTCAGCACGTGGGCGGTGCGGGCGTGCTGCGCCGCGGTGTGCCGGTCCGCCGGGTGGCCGGCCGGCTCGTCACCACCGTCTTCGACCTCCTGCTCGCCCAGTACGGCGTCGCCCGGCCCGGGCTGCCCGGTGAGTGGCCCGCCGGGTACGAGGACGCGAGCCATCCCGGCACGCCGGCGTGGGCGGCGGAGCACTCCGGCGTACCGATCTCCGCGATCATCCGCATCGGCCGGGAGTTCGCGGACAACGCGCGCCGCTCCAAGGGCCGCTCGATGATCGTCATGGGCGCGGGAACGAACCACTACTTCCACTCCGACACCATCTACCGCGCGATGATCGCGCTCGTCCAGCTCACCGGCTGTCAGGGGGTCAACGGCGGCGGCTGGGCGCACTACGTCGGGCAGGAGAAGGTCCGGCCGATCACCGGCTTCCAGCAGTACGCCTTCGGCCTCGACTGGCAGCGGCCCTCCCGCCAGATGATCGCCACCGCGTTCTGGTACCTCGGCACCGAGCAGTGGCGCTACGACGGGCTCCCCGCGGAGACCCTCACCTCACCGCTGGCCTCCGGGAAGTTCTCCGGGATGACCACCGCCGACACCCTCGTCGAGTCCGCCAAGCGCGGATGGATGCCGAGCTTCCCGACGTTCAACCGCAACCCGCTCGACCTCACCGACGAGGCGCAGGCCGCCGGGAAGGAGGTGGCCGAGCACATCGTCGACGAGCTGCGGGCGGGCCGGCTGAGGTACGCCGTCGAGGACCCCGGCGCACCGGAGAACTTCCCGCGCGTGCTCACCGTGTGGCGCTCGAACATCCTCGGCTCCTCCTCCAAGGGCAACGAGTACTTCCTCAAGCACCTGCTCGGGACGGAGTCCGCCATCCGGGGTGGGGAGTCGCCGCCCGAGCGCCGGCCCCGGTCGATGGTGTGGCGGGAGGAGGCCGCGGAGGGGAAGGTCGACCTGCTCACCACCATCGACTTCCGCAACACCTCGACGACGATCTACTCCGACATCGTGCTGCCGGCCGCCACCTGGTACGAGAAGCACGACATCTCCACGACGGACATGCACCCCTTCGTCAACTCCTTCAACCCGGCGATCCCGCCGCCGTGGCAGACCCGGACCGACTTCCGCATCTTCCAGGACCTCGCCGCCAAGGTCTCCGAGCTCAGCATCGGGCACCTCGGGGTGCGGCGCGACGTCATCGCCGGCCCGCTCCAGCACGACACGGCCGACGCGCTGGCCACGCCGCACGGTGCCGTCGCGCCGTTGGAGGAGACCCCGCTGGTCCCGGGGGTGACGATGCCCAAGCTCATCACCATCGAGCGCGACTACACCAAGACCCTGGCGAAGTTCAACGCCCTCGGCCCGCTCACCGACACCCTCGGCATGACGACCAAGGGCGTGAGCTTCATGCCCGACCGCGAGGTCGCCGAGCTGGCCGCCCGCAACGGACGGGTGGTCTCCGGGATCGCCAAGGGCCGGCCGTCGCTGGACAAGGACACCAAGGCGATCGAGATGATCCTCGCGCTGTCCGGTACGACGAACGGGCGCCTGGCCACGCAGGGCTTCGAGCACGTGGAGGAGCGCACCGGCACGCGGCTGGCGGATCTCGCCGCGGAGTCGGAGTCGGTCCGGGTGACCTTCGCCGACACCCAGTCCCGTCCGACGAGCGTGGTGACGTCCCCGGAGTGGTCCGGCTCGGAGACCGGCGGGCGGCGGTACACCGCCTTCTCCACCAACGTCGAGCGGCTCAAGCCGTGGCACACGCTCACCGGGCGCATGCACTTCTACCTCGACCACGACTGGATGGAGGAGATGGGCGAGACGCTGCCCGTCTACCGCCCGCCCCTCGACATGCACCGGCTCTACGGGAGCCCGGTCCCCGGGGACACCACCCCCACCGGTGACCCGGCGGCGGCAGGGCACGCGGAGGTCGCCGTCCGCTACCTCACCCCGCACTCCAAGTGGTCGATCCACTCCGAGTACCAGGACAACCTGTTCATGCTGTCCCTGTCCCGGGGCGGGTCGAACGTGTGGATGTCCCCGCAGGACGCCGCGAAGATCGGTGTGCGGGACAACGAGTGGATCGAGGCCTACAACCGCAACGGCGTCGTCGTCGCGCGCGCCATCGTCTCCCACCGCATGCCGGAGGGGACCGTGTTCATGTACCACGCCACCGAACGCGTGGTGGACGTGCCGGTCACGGAGACGTCCGGGCAGCGCGGCGGGATCCACAACTCCCTGACCCGCGTGCTGATGAAGCCCAGCCACCTCGTCGGTGGTTACGCCCACCTGAGCTATGCCTTCAACTACATCGGACCCACCGGGAACCAACGGGACGAAGTCACGGTCATCCGCCGTCGCAGCCAGGAGGTGCAGTACTGATGAGGGTCATGGCCCAGATGTCGATGGTGATGAACCTCGACAAGTGCATCGGGTGCCACACGTGCTCGGTCACGTGCAAGCAGGCGTGGACGAACCGGACCGGCACCGAGTACGTGTGGTTCAACAACGTCGAGACCCGGCCGGGGCTCGGCTACCCGCGCACGTACGAGGACCAGGAGGTCTGGGAGGGCGGCTGGACGCTCAACCGGCGCGGCAAGCTCAAGCTCAAGGCGGGGGGCCGGGCGAAGAAGCTCGCGACCATCTTCTCCAACCCGAAGATGCCGACCATCCACGACTACTACGAGCCGTGGACCTACGAGTACGACATGCTGCTCAACGCGCCGGCGGACCAGCGTCATACCCCCGTGGCGCGGCCCAAGTCGCTGCTCACCGGCGAGAACATGCAGATCAAGTGGTCGGCCAACTGGGACGACATGCTCGGTGGCTCGACCGAGACGATGGCCGACGACCCGGTCCTGAGGAAGATGAACACGCAGGTCAAGGCCGAGTTCGAAGAGACCTTCATGTTCTACCTGCCGCGGATCTGCGAGCACTGCCTCAACCCCTCGTGCGTCGCCTCCTGCCCGTCGGGTGCGATGTACAAGCGGGCCGAGGACGGCATCGTGCTCGTCGACCAGGACCAGTGCCGCGGCTGGCGCATGTGCGTGACCGGCTGCCCGTACAAGAAGGTCTACTTCAACCACCAGACCGGCAAGGCCGAGAAGTGCACGATGTGCTACCCGCGCATCGAGGCCGGGCTGCCGACCGTGTGCGCGGAGACCTGCGTGGGGCGGCTGCGGTACATCGGCCTGGTCCTCTACGACGCCGACCGCGTCGCGGAGGCGGCCGCCACGCCGAACGAGCACGACCTCCTCGCCGCGCAGCGCAGCGTCTTCCTCGACCCCTTCGACCCCGAGGTCGTCGCCGCGGCCCGCCGTGAGGGCATGCCGGAGGACTGGGTCGAGGCGGCGCAGAACTCCCCGATCTGGAAGCTCATCACCGACTACGAGGTCGCGCTGCCGCTCCACCCGGAGTACCGGACGCTGCCGATGGTCTGGTACATCCCGCCGCTGAGCCCCGTCGTCGACACCGTCACCGCCTCCGGGAACGACGGTGAGGACGCCAAGACGCTGCTCACGGCGCTGTCGACGATGCGGATCCCGCTGGAGTACCTCGCGGAGCTGTTCACGGCCGGTGACACCGCGCCGGTGGAGCGGGTGCTCCGCCGCCTGGCGGCCATGCGCTCCTACATGCGCGACATCAACCTGGGGGAGGAGCCGCAGGAGGAGATCGCCGCCGCCGTCGGGATGACGGGGGAGGAGATCGAGGAGATGTACCGGCTGCTGGCGATCGCCAAGTACGAGGACCGTTACGTCATCCCATCGGCCCACGCCGAGATCAGCCGCGAGCTCGAGGAGATGGCCTGCTCGCTCGACGTCCACGGCGGCCCCGGGATGGGTGGCGGCGGACCGTTCGGCACCGGTTCCGGACCCGACGTGCCGGCCACGGTGGAGAACTTCCACGCGCTCAAGGACCGCCAGACCTCGCCGTACTCGCCGTCGACGCCAGGACGCACGAACCTGCTCAACTGGGACGGGCGCGGCGCGAGCGGGCTGTTCCCACCGCGCCCCGACGAGAGTGACGACGAGGCGAGCGGGAGCGCGGGCGTCGCCGTCGCCCTCGACGCCGCTCCCTCCGAGGGCGGCGAGGAGTACCACTCCGGCGACATCGACTCCGGGCCCGCCGTCTACGACTACGACCCCTACCCGGCGGGCGACCCCGGCCCGGAGGCCGGCGGCACCGGCCGGGTGCGCGACCGGTCCCCGGGCGACGAGCCACCCGTGGGGGAGGAGGACCGACGATGAGCGGCTTCATCCGGGCACCGGAGCTCACCCCGCTCGCCCCCGTACGGCTGCACGAGCGAGACCGGGCCGTCGCGCACATGGCGGCCTCGGTCCTGCTTGACTACCCGACGGCGGAGCGGCTGGCCGCGTACCGCATCGTGCGCGAGGCCGTCGCCGACCTGCCGGGGGCGGTCCGGGAGCGGCTGTGGGACTTCCTCGACCACGCCGCGGCAGTCGGGGACGAGGCGCTCGCGCAGGACTACGTCGCGACCTTCGACCTCAAGCGCAAGTGCTCGATGTACCTGTCCTACTTCCTCACCGGAGACACCCGGAAGCGGGGGACGGCGCTCGTGCGCTTCGTCGAGGCCTATCGTGCCGCCGGCTGGGAGGTGGACCGCCCCGAGCTGCCCGACTTCCTGCCGATCGTCCTGGAGTTCTCCGCCCGGGGGGACGCCGAGATCGCGGGCGGGCTGCTGGGCTCCCACCGGCAGGGCATCGAGGTGCTGCGCTCCGCGCTCACCTCGATGGGCAGCCCGTGGGCGGGCGTCGTCGAGGCCGTGTGCCTCACCCTGCCGCCCGTGACCGACGAGGTCCGCGACCGGTACCTCGAGCTCATCACGGCCGGGCCGCCGACCGAGATGGTCGGGCTCAACGCCCTGGGGCCGCTGGAGCCCTACGCACCCGGCGGCACGGCACAGACGGAGGTCAGGGCATGAACGCGGTGGACACGCTGGCGTGGGTCATCTTCCCGTACGTGTCGATGGCGGTGTTCGTCGTCGGACTCTTCTGGCGCTACCGGTACGACAAGTTCGGCTGGACCACCCGCTCCTCCGAGCTCTACGAGCACGCGTTGCTGCGGCTGGGCTCCCCGCTGTTCCACTTCGGGATCCTGTTCGTCGCGGCCGGCCACTTCATGGGCCTGCTCATCCCGAAGAGCTGGACCGAGGCCGTGGGGATCGGGCAGGACTTCTACCACCTCATCGCGACGTACATGGGCTCGCTGGCCGGGCTCATGACGATCGTCGGCCTGGCGATCCTCATCTACCGACGCCGCAAGACGGGCCCGGTGTTCCTCGCGACGACCCGCATGGACAAGTTCATGTACGTCCTGCTCGGCCTGCCGATCCTGCTGGGCATGTGGGCGACCGTGCAGAACCAGATCATCGCCGGCGGCCACGGGTACGACTACCGCGAGACGATCTCCCCCTGGCTGCGCTCGCTGTTCTACCTCCAGCCGCAGCCCGAGCTCATGGCCGACGTGCCCTACCAGTTCAAGCTGCACATCGTCGCCGCGTTCCTGCTCTTCCTCGTGTGGCCCTTCACCCGGCTGGTCCACGCGTTCTCCGCGCCCGTCGGCTACTCGACGCGGCCCCTGGTCGTCTACCGGTCGCGCGGGTCCGTCTCGCGGGGCACCCGTGAGCCGGGCCGTGGCTGGGAGCCGGCCGGTACCCCGCAGGAGCGCAAGCGCCGCCGCAGCCCCACCAGCACCGAGCTGTAACCCCCACCCCCTCTGGCGCCGACAGCGGAGTTGTGTCCCGGGCGCACCCCACCCCTTCTGGCGCCCACAGCGGAGTTGTGTCCCGGGCGCACCCCACCCCCTCTCTCGCCGACAGCGGAGTTGTGTCCTGGGCGCACCCCACGGGTACCCGCAGATGCGGTGCTAATCTCGCTCTCATGCCGCACTTTCGGATTGGACAGGCGGCGTCGCTGCTCGGCGTCAGTGACGACACGGTGCGCCGGTGGGTCGACGACGGTCGCCTGGCCGCCGAGCGGGACGACGCCGGCCGCATGGTGCTCGACGGTGCCGACCTCGCCCGTTACGCGCAGGAGCTCGCCGAGCGTCACCATGCGCCCGAGGTCGGTGGCGTCGCCAGCTCGGCGCGCAATCGGTTCACCGGGCTCGTCACCCGGGTGCTGCGCGACGGGGTCATGGCGCAGGTCGACCTCCAGTGCGGCCCTTTCCGTGTCGTGTCGCTCATGAGCGCCGAGGCGGTCGAGGATCTCGGGCTCGAGCCCGGCTCGCTGGCGAGCGCCGTCGTCAAGGCCACCACCGTCGTCGTCGAGGCTCCCCGGGAGACGGCGTGACCCGCCGCCTCGTCGGCAGCCTGCTGCTCGCCGTCGTGGTCGGTGGGTGCGGGACGGGCGGGGACGCCTCCGCGGACGCGGGGGAGCTGACCGTCTTCGCGGCCGCCTCGCTCGGGGAGGTGTACGAGCAGCTCGCCGCCGACTTCGTCGAGGAGCACCCCGGGACCGAGGTGAGCTTCTCCTTCGCGGGCTCCGCCGACCTCGTCGCCCAGGTCGTGGCCGGCGCCCCGGCCGACGTGCTCGCCACCGCCGACGAGACCACCATGGCCGACGCCGTGGCGGCGGGCGCCGTGAAGGGGAATCCGGAGGTGGTGGCGCGTAACGTCCTCACCCTCGTCACGCCCCGCGGGAACCCCGCCGGGGTCACCGGCCTGGACGAGAGCCTCGACGGCGCGGCCCTCGTCGTGTGCGCGCCCCAGGTGCCGTGCGGTGCGGCGACCGCCGTGCTGGCCGAGCGGCTGGGCGTGACCCTGTCCCCGGTGAGCGAGGAGGGTAGTGTCACCGACGTGCTCGGCAAGGTCACCTCGGGCCAGGCCGACGCCGGTGTCGTGTACGCGACCGACGCCGCCCGGGCCGGTGACGCGGTCGACGTCGTCGCCGTCCCTGGCGCCGAGGACGTCGTCAACCGGTACCCCGTCGCGGTCACCACCGACGGCGACTCTCCCGGTCTCGCGCGGGCGTGGGTGGAGCACCTCGGCAGCCGGGAGGGACAGCAGGTGCTGCGCGTGGCCGGGTTCGGTGCGCCGTGACGCTCCGGTCGGAGGACCGGCTCGCCGGTCTGCCGCGGTGGGTCCTGGTGCCGGCCGCCCTCGGGGTGCTCCTCGTCGCGGTCCCGGTCCTCGGACTTGTGCTGCGGGTGCCCTGGGGCGAGGTCCCCGCCCTGCTCACCTCCGAGGCCTCGCGGGCGGCGCTCGGGCTGAGCCTGCGGACCTCGGTGGCGGCCACGGTGCTCGCGGTCGTGGTGGGGGTGCCGCTCGCCCTCGCGCTGGCGTGGTCCCGTGTCCCGGGTGCGCGGGTGGTCCGCACCGTCGTCCTGTTGCCGCTCGTGCTGCCGCCCGTCGTCTCCGGGCTCGCCCTCCTCACCACCCTCGGACGTCGCGGGCTCCTCGGCCGGCACCTCGACGTGCTCGGTGTCGACATCGCCTTCACGACGACGGCGGTGGTGCTCGCCCAGGCCTTCGTCGCCCTGCCGTTCCTCGTCCTGACGGTCGAGGGCGCGGCGCGGACGGCCGGCCGCCGGCACGAGGTGGTCGCCGCGACGCTCGGCGCCGGGCCGACGACGGTGCTGCGCCGGGTGACGCTCCCGCTGCTCGCTCCCGCCCTCGGGTCGGGGATCGCGCTCGCCTTCGCCCGCTGCCTCGGTGAGTTCGGCGCCACGCTGACCTTCGCCGGGTCGCTCCAGGGCGTCACCCGGACCCTCCCGCTGGAGATCTACCTCCAGCGGGAGACCGACCCGGACGCCGCCATCGCACTGTCCCTCGTGCTCGTGGCGCTCGCGGCCGTCATCGTCCTCCTCACCCAGCGCCGGGCGGGTGCGTCACGATGAGCGCCCTCGTCCTGCGCGCGGGCGTCCCCCAGCGCGGCGTCGAGCTCGACCTGGAGGTCCGGGAGGGGCGCGTCGTCGCGCTCGTCGGGCCGAACGGAGCGGGCAAGTCGACGGCGCTCGGCCTCGCCGCGGGAACGCTGCGGCCGGGCAGCGGGCAGGTCCACGTCGCCGGGCGGAGGGTCGCCGGCGAGGGGGCCTGGGTGCCGCCGCACGAGCGGCGGATCTCCCTGCTCGCGCAGGAGCCGCTCCTCCTGCCGCACCTCGACGTCCTCGCCAACGTCGCCTTCGGCCCTCGCGCCCGCGGCGCGGGACGACGAGCGGCGCAGGAGGTCGCGCAGGCCCGGCTCGAGGAGGTCGGCGCCGCCGGGCTCGCCGCCCGCCGCCCCCAGCGTCTCTCCGGCGGGCAGGCCCAGCGGGTGGCGCTCGCCCGGGCGCTGGCCCCGGACCCGCACCTGCTGCTGCTCGACGAGCCGCTCTCGGCGCTCGACGTCGACGCCGCGGCCGAGCTCCGCCAGGTCCTGCGGACCACGCTCCGGGAGGCGGGCCGGACCGCCGTCGTCGTGACCCACGAGCTCCTGGACGTGCTCGCCCTGGCCGACGACGTCGTCGTCCTCGAGGCGGGCCGGATCGTGGAGCAGGGCACGACGACGGAGGTGCTCAGCCGGCCGCGGTCGGGGTTCGGCGCGCGGCTCGCCGGTGTCAACCTCGTGCTCGGCGAGCGGGAGGGCCCGGACGGTGTCCGCGCCGGTGCCGACGTCCTCCACGGCCTGGCGGGTGGCGAGGAGGCGACGAGGGGCCGCGCGGCCGCCACGTTCTCCCCACGCGCCGTCGCCGTCCACCTCGACGCTCCCGGCGGCAGTCCGCGCAACGTGCTCCCGGTGCGGGTCACGGGTCTCGAGCAGCAGGGGGCACTCGTGCGCGTCCGGGCGGCGACCGCCTCGGGGACCCGACTGGCCGCTGACGTGACACCGGCGTCGCTGGCCGCCCTCGGCGTGGCGGTGGGTCAGGACGTCCTGTTCGTCGTCAAGGCGGCCGAGGTGGACATCTACGAGACGTGACCCGGAGGCCGACCCGGGGCGGCAGCCCGCGCGTGCACCTGCGGACCGGAGCACACTGGTGGTCATGAGATGGACGAGGGCGCTGGTGCCGCTCGCCGGCCTCGCCGGGCTCGCGGCGCACGACCTGCTGCAGCGCCGCCGGACGCTCCTGCGCAACTACCCGGTCATCGGGCACGCCCGGTACGCGATCGAGACGATCGGCCCCGAGCTGCGGCAGTACATCGTCGCGGGCAACGACGAGGAGCGGCCGTTCACCCGGGACCAACGCCGGTGGATCTACGCCTCGGCGAAGGGCGAGAACAACTACTTCGGCTTCGGTACCGACAACGACGTCGAGCACACCGACGGCTACCCCATCATCAAGCACCGGACCTTCGCCACGGTGGCGCCCGCGTCGCACCCGACGGCGGGGGAGAACGTCACGATGCCGTGCGCGAAGGTCATGGGTGCCGCTCGTGGACGCGCCAAGGCCTTCCGCCCGGAGTCCCTGGTGAACATCTCGGCGATGAGCTTCGGTTCCCTGTCCGCACCCGCCGTCCGGGCCCTCAACGAGGCGTCCGCGAGCACCGGGGTGCTGCACAACACCGGCGAGGGCGGCCTGTCCAGACACCACCGGCACGGCGGGGACCTGGTGTTCCAGATCGGCACCGCGTACTTCGGGTGCCGCGACCTGGAGGGCGCCTTCGACCTGTCCCGGCTGACCGACCTGGTGGCCGGTGCGCCCGTGCGCGCCCTGGAGGTCAAGCTGAGCCAGGGCGCCAAGCCCGGCCTCGGCGGTGTGCTGCCTGCGGCGAAGGTCTCCGCCGAGATCGCCGAGATCCGCGGCGTGGCCATGGACCGTGACTGCATCAGCCCGTCCCGGCACGCGGAGTTCGACGACGTCGACAGCATGCTGGACTGGGTCGAGCTGCTCGCGCAGGCCACGGGGCTGCCGGTGGGGATCAAGTCCGCGGTGGGTGACCTGCAGTTCTGGCGCGACCTGGCCGCCGCGATGGCCGACGGCCAGCGCGGGGTGGACTTCATCACCGTCGACGGTGGTGAAGGCGGCACCGGTGCCGCCCCGCTGACGTTCAGCGACTCGGTGTCGCTGCCGTTCCGGGTGGGCTTCCCGCGGGTGTACTCGATCTTCGCCGAGGCGGGTCTCACCGACCGGATCGTGTTCATCGGCTCGGGCAAGCTCGGGCTCGCCGACAACGCCGTCGTCGCCCTCGCCCTTGGCTGCGACCTGCTCGCCGTGGCCCGCGAGGCGATGCTGTCCATCGGCTGCATCCAGACCCTCAAGTGCCACACCGACCGCTGTCCGGTCGGCGTGGCGACGCAGGACCCGTGGCTGGCGCACGGGCTGGACCCGGCCGTGAAGTCGGTGCGCGCAGCCGGGTACATCCGCACGCTGCGGCGTGACCTGCTCAAGATCGCGGAGTCGTGCGGCACCCTGCACCCGGGGCTCATCGACGTCGACGACGTGGAGCTGATGCAGGGCAACCAGCTCGGTCACCCGCTGCGCGACGTCGTCGGGTACCGGCCCGGGTGGGGGCAGCCGTCGGCCGCCCAGCAGGAGGAGCTCGCTGTGCTGATGTCCGGCGCCCCGCAGGGCGGGTCGGCGCCGCCGTCGCGGTGAGGCGCGCGGTCAGCGAGCCGCGGGGAGGGTGAGCTGGACCGTCGTGCCGCCGCCCGGGGTCGGGAGGACCCGGGCCGTGCCGCCGTGCGCGGCGACGAGCGCGGCGACGATCGCCAGGCCGAGCCCGGAGCCACCCGAGGTGCGGGCACGGGAGTCGTCGAGCCGGTAGAACCGTTCGAACACCCGGTCGGCGTGCTCGGGGGAGATCCCCGCTCCGTGGTCACGGACCTCGACGACGACGTCCCCTGCGACCCGTCCGACGGCCACCTCCACGGGGGTCCCGTCCGGGGTGTGCTGGACGACGTTGCCCGTGAGGTTCGACAGCACCTGGCGCAGGGCGTTCTCGTCGCCGATCACCGTGGTCGCGCCCGGACCGGCACCGGCCAGCGGGACGAGCGTCGCCGGCCGTTGCGGGGCGAGGGCGCGGAGGTCGGTGACGGCGTCGTGGGCGAGAACGGCGAGGTCGACGGGTTCGCGAGCGAGGCGGCGACCCTCGTCGAGCCGGGCGAGCTGGAGCAGGTCGCTGACGAGCCCGCCCATGCGGCGGGCCTCCCCCTCGATGCGGGCCATGGCGGTGGGGAGCTCGTCGTCGGGGATGGCGCCCATGCGGTAGAGCTCGCCGTAGCCACGGACCGTGGCGAGCGGTGTGCGTAGCTCGTGGCTCGCGTCGGAGACGAAGCGCCGCATGCGGCTCTCCGAGGCTGCCTGCGCGGCGAAGGCCCGCTCGATCTGGGCGAGCATCGTGTTGAGGGAGTGCGAGAGGCGGCCGACCTCCGTGTGCGGGCTGGACGCCGGGACCCGCCGGGACAGGTCCCCGGCGGCGATCGCGCCGGCGGTGTCCTCGATCTCCCGCAGCGGCCGCAGTGCCCGTCGGACCGCGTACCAGCTGAGGAGGGCACCGAGGAGGACGATCGCGATCCCGCTGACGACGATGGCGACCCCCACCTGCCCGAGCGTCTCGTCGGCGCCGGCGAGGGGGAGGGCCACCGTCATCGTCGTCCCCTCGGGGGCGTCCTGGACGCGGTAGGTGATCGCGCGCCACCGCTGGCCGGGGACGTCGCTGCCCACCGTGTACCCGTCCCCCGGCCGTTCGACCGTGGCGGGCAGAGCCGGGGTGCCGAAGCTCTGCACCGTCCACGCGACCGCGACGTTGAAGGCCTCACCGCCGGGGAACCGCAGCCTCAGGTAGTAGTCGCTCGGCATCCCGGCGTCCGGCACCTCGGTGCTGTCCAGCCGCCGAAGGGTCTCGACGTCGATGTTCCGGGCCGCCGTGGCGATCTGCTCGTCGGCCTGGGACAGGAGGTAGCTACGCAGGAGCGTCGCCGTCGTCGCGCCCGCGACGGTGAGGCCCAGGCCGAGCAGGACGACGAAGAGCAGGACGAGCCGGCCGCGCAGCGGGACCGCGACCCAGCGTTCGCGCAGGCTCATGTGATCGAGGGGTCCCGGAGCATGTAGCCGACACCGCGGCGGGTGTGGATGAGAGGGGCCGGCTTGTCTCCGTCGCTGCCGCGACCGTCGACCTTGCGGCGCAGGTAGGAGATGTAGGACTCGACGATCGCGCCGTCACCGCCCCAGTCGTACTCCCAGACGTGGTCGAGGATCTGTGCCTTGGACAGCACCCGGCCGGCGTTGACCATGAGGTAGCGCAGCAGCTTGAACTCGGTGGGGGACAGCTCGATGACGCGGCCGGCGCGGCGGACCTCGTGCGCGTCCTCGTCGAGCTCGAGGTCGGCGTACCGCAGCACCGCGTCGTCGAGGTCCTGCGCCTGCGTGCGGCGGAGGATCGCGCGGATCCGGGCGACGACCTCCTCGAGGCTGAACGGTTTGGTCACGTAGTCGTCGCCGCCGACGGTGAGGCCGGTGACCTTGTCGGACATGTCGTCGCGCGCGGTGAGGAAGAGGACCGGCGTGTGGTGGCCGCTCTCGCGCAGCCGCCGGGTGACGGTGAAGCCGTCCATGTCCGGCAGCATGACGTCGAGCACGATGAGGTCCGGCTCCGCGTCGACCGCCTGGCGGATCGCCTCGTTCCCGTCCGCGGCGGCGACGACGTCGAAGCCCGCGAACCGCAGGGAGGTGGTGAGCAGCTCGCGGATGTTGGGCTCGTCGTCGACCACGAGCAGCCGCGCAGATGGCTCCGTCATGGTCCAAGTCTGAGCCTCCACCCTGAACGTTTCCTGAGAACCCCCGCAACGCCCCACCCCTCTCGCGGCGAGAGCGGAGTTGTTGCGGGCGCGCC
>NZ_JAYDZY010000005.1:0-155029 GCF_035607575.1 Georgenia sp. H159
GGCGGCGCGGGATCCACCGCGACGGGAGCCGATGCACCTGGGCGGGGGACGCCGTCGTCGTCGACGCGTCCGAGCCGGCGGCAGCTGCGCGAACGGGAAGGGCGGCACGATGACTGAGTCCGTGCTGAGCGCCGAGGCGGTGAGCCGGGTATTCGCCACCGGCGCCGGTGACGTCCATGCCCTCACGGACGTGACCATGGACGTTGCGCCCGGGGAGCTCGTCGTCGTGCGCGGTCCCTCCGGCTCCGGCAAGACCACGCTGCTCAACCTGCTCGGTGGGCTGGACCGGCCGACGAGCGGGCGCGTGGTGCTCGGGGACGGGCGCGAGCTGTCCGCGCTGCCCGAGAAGGAGGTCCTCGAGGTGCGGCGGACGCGGATCGGGTACGTCTTCCAGTCCTTCGGGCTCATCCCCGTGCTGTCGGCAGCGGAGAACGTCGAGATCCCGCTGCGGCTGCTCGAGGTGGACCCGGGGGCCCGGGCGCGTCGCGTGGCTGAGGCGCTGGAGCTGGTCGGGCTCTCGGGCCACGCGCAGCAGCGGCCCTACGAGCTGTCCGGCGGGCAGCAGCAGCGCGTGGGTATCGCCCGGGCGCTGGTGGCCGAGCCGGACATCCTCATCGCCGACGAGCCCACCGGCCAGCTCGACTCCAGGACCGCCGCCACGATCATGGAGCTCATCCGGGAGCTCACCCACGCGCGCGGTCTGGCCGCCGTCGTCTCCACCCACGACCCGGTCCTCATGCAGCGCGCCGACCGCGTCGTCGAGCTCCACGACGGCCGGCTCGCGGAGCCCGTCCCCGCCACGCGCTGAGTCGCCGGCCCTACCTCGCTGGGTCGGCCCTTTCGATCATCTGCCGCCCCTCTGCACCTCCGAGAGTGAGCGAAAGGGGCGACTGACCCACAGCAGGCGGTCGCTCACTGGGCAGCGAGGCGGCCGAGCAGGGCGGGGATCGGCTCGAGCCGGGCAACGTAGGGCGCGGGCAGCACCGCGCAGAGCCTACGAAAGGCCTGCTCCTCACGTGAGACGTCGCGACGGTCGAAGCGCACCATCGAGGTGCGGGGCATGCTGCGCAGGTCGTCCTCGCGGCGCTTCTCGTCGATCATCCGGCGGGATGTCGCCGCGGGCGTGACCGAGGCACTCGGCGCGTCGCCGAGATACTTCAGCTCGCCGTCGTACTCGCCGAGGAGCCGTAGCCGGAAGTCCAGGCCATCACCGGGGAGCTCGAAGAGCCAGCACATGTCCGTGTAGTAGGTCCGGCCGCGCACCTGGAACCGAGCCTGCAGGATCGGCCGCGGGAGCCCGCGGGAGACGGCGATCCAGCGGATGACCGTCTCGTACGGGGACTCCGCGTACGGGTCGGCGTGTGCCACCACCGCGCGCGCCTGCCGCCGCCCGTGGATCGGGCCGGACTCCACCAGACCCAGAACACGGTCCCGAAGGCCTTCGGCGCGTTGCATGGTCAAGGCCCGCTGGTCGCGCCGCGGAGCGAGGAGGAGTCGCATCCCGCTGTCGACGACGACGAGCGCGTCCCTCGGGTGCATGGTCTTCGCGCAGTCCGCGATGGTGCGCTCGACGGTCGTCACCGTGAGCCCGTTCACCTCGGTGACGTCGGACGGTGCCAGCTCACCGGTGTGCCGTCGAAGACCAGCGCTCTGCCGCCGCGGCTTGGACCGCTGTGTCACGTGCACGACGTCCGGGGCGTGGAGGAGCCACAGCCCGTGAACGAGAGCCGCGGACTCGTGGCTGAAGGTGGTGCCACTGCGCAGCCGGCGTGCCGCCGCTGCCACGCGGGCGGTCGCGAGGTGCTCGGCGGTCGCCCAGTCCGGGGCGTCGGCGAGGGGCTCGACGAAGGCGCCGCGACACACCTGCACGAGGCCCACGCCGTGTGCCTCGCGCACGGCGTTCGCTCCGAGGTCCGAGCTGAGGATCACGCGAGGGAGGGGGCTGCTGCGCCCGAGCGTCACGGCCATGCGCCACGGTGACCGACACGAGCGAGCGTCCGTAGACCGCGAGCGGAACTCGGTGGATGCGGGTGCGCCGGGGAGCCCGGTGGGGCAGCGTGCTCGTGCGGTGAGTCGCCCCTTTCGCTCATCCGGAGGTGTTCAAAGGGGCGGCCGACGATCGAAAGGGGCGACCCACCCGGGGAGGGAGGGAGGGAGGTCGGCGGCGGAGGGCCGGCCGGGTGGGACCGTCGCGCGCCGGGATCCGGCGTGCCGTGGGACACAGGGGGAGGGGCTGGGCGGGGGTCGGTGAGGCGGAGTAGAATTTACCGGCGGCACTCGGACCTCGGGTGCCATCACGCCCGGCGTCCAAGGCCGGTGCACCCCCAGCCTTCCCTGCGCTGGCTGGGCGCTGCCCGCGGCCCGCCCGGGCAGTTCCAGTACCGAGGAGTCCGCGTATGCCCGTCCGTCCTGACCTGCGCAATGTCGCAATCGTCGCCCACGTCGACCACGGCAAGACCACCATGGTCGACGCCATGCTCTGGCAGTCGGGGGCCTTCGGCGACCACCAGCACGTCGACGAGCGGGCGATGGACTCCGGTGACCTCGAGCGCGAGAAGGGCATCACCATTCTCGCGAAGAACACGACCGTCCACTACACCGGCCCGGCCGCCGCGGCCGCCGGCGCACCCGACGGCGTGACGATCAACGTCATCGACACGCCCGGTCACGCCGACTTCGGCGGCGAGGTCGAGCGCGGCCTGTCGATGGTCGACGGCGTCGTCCTCCTCGTCGACGCGAGCGAGGGGCCGCTGCCCCAGACCCGGTTCGTGCTGCGCAAGGCGCTCGCCGCCAAGCTGCCCGTCATCATCGTGGTCAACAAGGTCGACCGGCCCGACGCCCGCATCACCGAGGTCGTCGCCGAGTCCACGGACCTCCTGCTCGGTCTCGCCAGCGACCTCGCCGACGAGGTCCCGGACCTCGACCTCGACAGCATCCTCGACGTGCCCGTCGTCTACGCCTCGGCGAAGGCCCGCCGCGCCTCCCTCGACCAGCCGCTCGACGGCCAGCTCCCCGACAGCCCCGACCTCGAGCCGTTCTTCTCGACGATCCTGGAGACCATCCCGGCGCCGACCTACGACGACGGCGCTCCCCTCCAGGCGCACGTCACCAACCTCGACGCCTCGCCCTTCCTCGGGCGTCTCGCGCTGCTGCGCGTCTTCAACGGTTCGCTGCACAAGGGCCAGACGGTCGGCTGGGCGCGGCGTGACGGCACGCTCAAGGCCGTCCGCATCTCCGAGCTGCTCCGCACGGAGGCCCTGACCCGTGTCCCGGCGGAGCGCGCCGACGCGGGCGACATCGTCGCCGTCGCGGGCATCGAGGACATCACCATCGGCGAGTCCCTCGTCGACCTCGAGGACCCGCGTCCGCTGCCGCTCATCACGGTCGACGACCCGGCCATCTCGATGACCATCGGCATCAACACCTCCCCCCTGGCCGGCAAGGTCAAGGGCGCCAAGGTGACGGCCCGCCAGGTCAAGGACCGCCTCGACCGCGAGCTCGTCGGCAACGTGTCCCTCAAGGTGCTGCCGACCGAGCGACCCGACGCGTGGGAGGTCCAGGGCCGCGGCGAGCTCGCCCTGGCCATCCTCGTCGAGCAGATGCGCCGGGAGGGCTTCGAGCTCACCGTCGGCAAGCCGCAGGTGGTGACCAAGGTGGTCGACGGCAAGGTCCACGAGCCGATGGAGCGGATGACCATCGACGTGCCCGAGGAGTACCTCGGCGCCGTCACCCAGCTGATGGCACAGCGCAAGGGCCGCATGGAGACGATGACGAACCACGGCACCGGCTGGGTGCGCATGGAGTTCGTCGTGCCCGCCCGTGGCCTCATCGGCTTCCGCACCCGGTTCCTCACCGACACCCGAGGCACCGGCATCGCGGCGTCGATCGCCGAGGGCTACGAGCCGTGGCACGGCCCGATCGAGCCGCGCTCGACGGGCTCGATGGTCGCCGACCGCGCCGGCTCGGTGACCCCGTTCGCGATGATCAACCTCCAGGAGCGTGGCTCCTTCTTCGTCGAGCCCACCTCCACGGTCTACGAGGGGCAGGTCGTCGGGGAGAGCTCCCGCGGGGACGACATGGACGTCAACATCACGAAGGAGAAGAAGCTGACGAACATGCGCGCCGCGTCCTCGGACACCTTCGAGAACCTCGTGCCGCCGCGCCGCCTCACCCTGGAGGAGTCGCTCGAGTTCGCGGGCAACGACGAGTGCGTCGAGGTGACGCCGGAGTCGGTGCGGATCCGCAAGGTGATCCTCGACCAGACCGAGCGCGCCAAGGCCACCGCGCGGGCCCGCCGCGCCTGAGCGGCCGGCACTGCGCCCGCCTGGGCAGAATGGGGTGATGACGTCGCGTCCTGAGCAGCGCCTCCTGGGCGTCTTCGCGCACCCCGACGACGAGACGATCGGCGCCGGCAGCCTGCTCGCCCTGGCGGTCGACGCGGGCGTCGACGTCTCGGTCGTCACCTGCACACGCGGCGAGCGGGGCGAGGTGATCCCACCCGACCTCGCGGACCTCGCCCGCGACCCGGACGCGCTGGCCCGGCACCGCGAGGCCGAGCTCTCCGCCGCACTTGCCGAGCTCGGCGTCCACCGGCACCTCTTCCTCGACCAGGTCCCCGGGCTCGCGGACCAGCGCCCCGCCCGCTTCCGCGACTCCGGGATGCGCTGGGTCCGCCCGGGTGTGGCGGGGCCGGGGGAGGACGCCGGTCCCGACGCCTTCACGTCCGTGGACGTCGAGGTGGCCGCTTGCCTCCTCGCCGTCGTCATCCGCCACGTCCGCCCGACGGCGGTCCTCACCGAGGAGCCGGGCGGCGGTTACGGGCATCCGGACCACGTCCACGCGCACCGGGTGACGACGCGCGCCGTCGAGATCGCCGCCGCCGACGTGCCGGCCGAGGGGCCGGACCCGTTCGCGGGACTGGCGCCGTGGCGCGTCCGCTCGGTGCTGTGGGTCGCCCAGGAGGAGACCCACCTGCGGGCGGCGCTCACCGAGCTGGCCGACACGCTGGCCCGGCACGAGCCGCGCCGCGCGCCGGACGGCACCACCCTCACCGTCCTCGACCCGGCCGCCGAGCTGCCCCGTCTCGCCGTCCCCGCGCAGGAGGTCGTGGCGTCCGTCGACGTCCGACCGGTCGCCGAGCGGGTGCTGGCGGCGCTGCGCAGGCACCGCAGCCAGCTGCAGGCGGTCGCACCGATCGATGGTCAGCGGCTGGTCGGACACATCGCGCTCAGCAACGCCAGCCTCATGCCCGTCCTCGACCGCGCCTACCTGCGGGCTGCGCCGGGCACCGACGCCACCGAGCTGGCCGCCGCCCTCGGGGTGGGCGCCACCCGGGGGTCCGCCGCCACCGCGCAACCGGCCGCCGCGTCCCCCGAACCCGCCGCGGCCGAGCCCGCCGAGGGACGCGAGCCGGCCTACGCCACGGCGGCCCGCACCGGGGGCCGCGCGCCGACTCCCGCGGCCCCGGCCGCCCTCCACACCGCCGCCACCCGTGCCGGTGCCGCCCAGGAGGCGGCCACGCGCTCGGTCGGCCACCCGACGCCCACCCCCGACGCGCCGAGGGCCGCGAGCAGGGCCCGCGGCCCGCTCGCCCGGCTCGTCGCCCGGGGCGGGGCGACCGGCGTCGTCGTCGCCGTGCTCGCGGGCCTCGTCATGGCCACGCTCGGTACCGTCGTCCACCGCTTCTCCATCGAGGGCTGGCCGGTGGGGATCACCCTGGGCCTGGTCGGTGTGCTCGCGGGCGCGGTCGCGGCCCGGGCGATCGCCGGCGGGGGCGGGCTGCTGCTCGCGGCGCTGTCGGTCATCGTCGTCACCCAGGCCATGGCGTTCCTGCGTCCCGGTGGGGACGTGCTCGTCACCAACGAGCTCATCAGCTACGTCTGGCTGTTCGGTGCGCCGCTCGTCGCCATCGCCTCCGGTCTCCTGCCGTCCCGGTGGTTCGCGGACGGCGCGCGCGGGGGGCGGCGGGCGTGACCGACGAGGAGCTCGTCGAGCGGTACCGGACCACCATGCAGCGGCTCGCCGCCGGAGTCACCGTGGTCTCGGTGCGGCACGGCGGCACGGACCTCGCGATGACGGCGACCGCCGTCGCCTCGGTCTCGCTGCGCCCACCCATGCTGCTCTTCAGCGTCCACACCGACGCCCGGATCCGCGAGGCCCTCGACGAGGTGGACACCTGGGCGGTGAGCATCCTCGACGGCGGTGCCCGGGTCGCGGCGGACAGGCTCGCCAGTCCCGGGCGGCCCGCCTTCGGTCAGCTCATCGGCGTCGACCACACCCCCGGGCCACTGAGCGGTGCCGCGCTCGTCGACCAGGCCCAGGGCTGGCTCGAGTGCCGCACGCACTGGGTGCGCAACGCGGGGGACCACGACGTCGTCGTCGGGGAGGTCCTCGACGCCACCCTGGGACGGACCGGGACGGGTGCGCTCGTCCACTACCTCGGGCGGCTGCGGCCGCTCGGTGATGCCTGAGCTCGGGCGTCGGTATCCTGACGCGAGCCCGGAGGGACACACTATGCGAACGGACACGTCGACCGACGAGTCGCCCCTCGTCGACTTCGCCGACGAGCAGCCGCGGCGGCGCCGCGGCTGGATCATCGCCGTCGTGGTCCTGCTGCTGCTCCTCGGCGGGTACGCCGCCGGTGCGTGGTACCTCGGTGACAAGGTGCCGCGCGGCGCCACGGTCGCGGGCGTCGACATCGGCGGACTGCAGGAGGCACAGGCCACCGACCGGCTCTCCGAGTCCCTCGCCGACCTCGTGACCTCCCCGGTTCCCGTCACGCTCGCCGACTCCGAGACGACCCTCGACCCCGGGGCGGCGTCCCTCGAGCTGGACGCCGCCGCCACCGTCGACGACCTCACCGGCCTGTCCTTCGACCCGCGCATCCTCGCGGCCCGCCTCTTCGGCATGGAGGAGTACGAGCCCGTCGTCCGGGTCGACGACGCCGCCCTGCGCGCGGAGGTCGAACGGGTGGCCGAGTCGCTGGACCGCGATCCCGTCGACGGCGCCATCGAGCTCTCCGAGGGCGAGGCGCGGCCGACCGAGCCCGTCGCCGGCGTGGCGGTCGACGTCGACGCCGCGGTCGAGCTCGTCGAGGAGGAGTGGCTCACCGGCGAACGGCCCCTCGAGCTTCCCGGCGAGGAGGTCGCGCCCGAGATCACGGCGGATGCGGTGGAGACCGCGATGGCGGAGATCGCCCGGCCGCTCACCCGCTCGCCGGTCGCCGTCGAGCTCGAGGACCGGCTCATCGAGCTCACCCCCGCACACCTCACCTCGGTCGCCACGCTCGAGCCGAGCGGCAGCGAGCTCGTGCTCCGGCTCGACGGCGAGGCGCTCGTCGACCTCGTCCTCGAGCTCGACCCCGAGGTCCGCACACCCGCCCGCGACGCGCGCATCGTGCTCCAGGACGGCGTGCCCACCATCGTCCCCGGTGCCGCTGGGATGGACCTCGACGAGGAGGTCCTCGTCGAGTCCGTGGCAGCGGCCGCCGTCTCCGACACCGACCGCACGGCCCAGGGTGCGCTCCAGGAGGTCGAGCCGGAGTTCACCGTCGCCGACGCCGAGGCGCTCGGGGTCACGGAGGTCGTCTCCGAGTTCTCCACCCCCTTCCACAACGACCCCCAGCGCACCCGCAACCTCGTGGTGGGGGCGGAGAAGATCACCAACACGCTCATCAAGCCGGGCGAGACCTTCAGCCTCATCGAGGCACTCGGCCCCATCACGGCAGAGCGGGGCTTCGTCTCCTCGGGCGTCGTCGTCAATGGCCTGGAGTCCAGCGGGATGGGCGGGGGACTCTCGCAGGTGTCGACCACCGTCTTCAACGCCGCCTACTTCGCCGGCATGGACCTCGACGAGTTCCAGACGCACTCCCACCACTACGCCCGCTACCCCGAGGGGCGTGAGGCCACGCTCTTCACCCCGCACGTCGACCTCAAGTGGACCAACACCACGCCCTACGGGGCGCTCGTGCAGTCCTGGGTCGCCGGCGGCAGGCTCCACGTGCGGCTGTGGGGGACCGAGCACTTCGAGGTCACCAGCCACACCAGCGACCGCTTCGACTTCACCGAGCCGACGACCGTCTACAACACCGCCCCCACCTGCGTCCCGCACGACTCGCCGGAGCGCGGGTTCACGGTGACCAACACGCGGGTGGTCTCGCTCGACGGCGCCGAGGTCAAGCGTCAGTCCTGGACCACGCGGTACATCCCGTGGGACCGCGTCGTGTGCGGACCTCCGCCCAGCGACGACTGAGCGGCGGTCAGGACCCCTCGTCCGGCTCGGGCCGGCGGGGTGCTCGCCGCGGCGGCGGGGGAGGGACCGGCTTGCCGACGACGGCGTCGGCGGCGGCCACGCGGACCGGGCCGCGGCGGGTGTGGACGACGGCGGCCGCGTCGTCGGCGCTCACGAGGTCGCCCAGGGCGTCGGAGAACCCGCCCTCGGGCCGCCGGTAGCGGATCACCACGCGCGTCCCCACCGGCCAGTCCGCCCACAGAGGTCTCACCCGCCCATTGTGCCCCGGCGGGGACATCGCCCCACGCGGGAGGCCGGCGCGGGGTGAGACCGCACTGCGGCACACGGGTGATGAGGGATACTGGACGGGCACCGACAGGCGCGGCGCGGCCGCGCAGAGGGAGGGAAACCGTGACCTACGTCATCGCGCAGCCGTGCGTGGACGTCAAGGACCTGGCTTGCGTCGACGAGTGCCCGGTCGACTGCATCTACGAGGGCAAGCGGATGCTGTACATCCACCCCGACGAGTGCGTCGACTGCGGCGCGTGCGAACCGGTGTGCCCCGTCGAGGCCATCTACTACGAGGACGACACCCCCGAGCAGTGGGCCCAGTTCTACGACGCGAACGTCAACTTCTTCGACACCATCGGGTCCCCCGGTGGCGCCGCGAAGATGGGCAAGATCGACATGGACCACCCGCTGGTGGCCGCCCTGCCCCCGCAGGCCTGAGGTGGCGCTGGTCGGCGACGCGCTGCCGAGCTTCCCCTGGGACAGTCTCACCGGCGCCCGGCAGCGGGCGGCGGCGCACCCGGGCGGCATCGTCGACCTGTCAGTGGGGACCCCCGTGGACCCGACCCCGCGGGTGGTCAGGGACGCTCTCGTGGCGGCGGCCGACTCACCCGGCTACCCGACGACGCAGGGCACCGACCGCCTGCGGGAGTCCGTCATCGGCTGGTTCGCCCGCCGTCGTGGCGTCCCGGGGCTGACCCCTGACCAGGTGCTGCCCACGATCGGCTCCAAGGAGCTCGTCGCCCTCCTGCCGGCGCTGCTCGGTCTCGGCGAGGGGGACGTCGTCGTGCACCCGCAGATCGCCTACCCGACCTACGACGTCGGAGCCCGGCTGGCCGGGGCCGAGCCCTTCGCGGCCGACGCAACCACCGCCGTCGGGCCGGGACGGGTGCGGCTCATGTGGCTCAACTCCCCGTCCAACCCCACCGGACGGGTGCTGGGCGTGGAGCACCTGCGCAAGGTCGTGGAGTGGGCCCGGGCGCGGGGCGTCGTCGTCGCGAGCGACGAGTGCTACGCCGAGCTCGGCTGGGCGGAGCCGTGGGCGAGCGAGGGAGTGCCCAGCCTCCTCGACCCGCGGGTCTGCGGGGACAGCCACGACGGGCTGCTCGTCCTGTACTCGGTGAGCAAGCAGTCCAACCTCGCCGGCTACCGCGCGGCCTTCGCGGCCGGCGACCCCGCCCTCGTCGGGCGGCTGCTCGAGGTCCGGAAGCACGCCGGCATGATGATGCCCGCGCCGGTCCAGGCCGCCCTGGCGGCCGCGCTCGACGACGACGAGCACGTCGCGGCCCAGCGTGAGCGCTACCGGGCGCGGCGCGAGCTGCTGCTCGGGGCCTGCGAGGACGCCGGGCTCACCGTCGACCCGGCGAGCGAGGCCGGCCTGTACCTGTGGGCGACCCTCGCGGGCCAGGACGCCGACTGCCGCGCGATCGTGGCCGCGCTCGCCGAGCGGGGGATCCTCGTGGCGCCCGGGGAGTTCTACGGGCCGGCCGGCGCCCGGCACGTGCGCATCGCCCTCACCGCCAGCGACGAGCGTGTCGCGGCGGCGGCCGAGCGGCTGGCGGCGGGACCGCTCACCGTCTGAGCAGCGGTCGCAGAGCTGTGGCGCGCGTCATGCGCGCCGGTCGGCGGGCCTCTCCGGCCGGACTGTTCGGCGTGATGGCTTACCCTTCTTGTGGAATCACCACGACGATGCCGTGCGAACCGATGGGGGTGACGCCCTCGACGGTGCGGGCGGTCGCCGGTGCCACGCGCGCCCGGCACCCTGAACCTGAGGAGGCAGTCCCATGTCCGAGGCCACTCTCACCCCGGCGACGTTCGAGGTCGATGGCAAGAAGATCGAGTTCGAGCGGGTCCCGGCGCGGGAGGGCAACGACGGCGTCAAGATCTCCTCGCTGCTCAAGGACACCGGGCTGGTCACGCTCGACTCCGGCTTCATGAACACCGCTGCGACCGAGTCGGCGATCACCTACATCGACGGCGACGAGGGCATCCTGCGGTACCGCGGCTACCCGATCGAGCAGCTGGCCAAGAACTCCTCCTTCATCGAGACGTCCTACCTGCTCATCTACGGGGAGCTGCCCGACGCGGAGACGCTCGAGGCCGTGACCCGCCGGATCAAGCGCCACACGATCCTGCACGAGGACTTCAAGGCGTTCTTCACCGCCTTCCCGCGCAACGGGCACCCGATGGCCGTGCTCCAGGCCGGCATCGCCGCGCTCGCCACGTACTACCAGCAGACGCTCGACCCGAAGGACCCCTACCAGCGCGAGCTGTCGACGGTCCTGCTCATGGCCAAGGTGCCGACGATGATCGCCTACATCGCCAAGCGCGCCAACGGCCTGCCGCTGCTGTACCCGGACTCCTCGAAGAGCTACGTCGAGGACTTCCTGCGCATGACGTTCGCGCTGCCCTACCAGGACGAGGACATCGACCCGACGCTGGTCAAGGCGCTGGACATGCTCCTCATCCTCCACGCCGACCACGAGCAGAACTGCTCGACGTCGACGGTGCGGATGGTCGGGTCCTCGCACGCCAACATCTACGCCTCGATCGCCGCCGGCGTCGGCGCGCTCTCCGGCCCGCTGCACGGCGGCGCCAACGAGGCCGTGCTCGACATGCTCGGCCAGATCCAGCAGGCCGGCGGCGGCGTCGAGGACTTCATGACCAAGGTGAAGAACAAGGAGGACGGCGTCCGCCTCATGGGCTTCGGCCACCGGGTCTACAAGAACTACGACCCGCGCGCCGCCATCGTCAAGGACGCCGCGCACGAGGTCCTCGGCAAGCTCGGCAAGTCCGACGAGCTGCTCGAGATCGCCATGGGCCTGGAGGAGATCGCGCTCAACGACGAGTACTTCATCGAGCGCAAGCTCTACCCGAACGTGGACTTCTACACCGGTCTCATCTACAAGGCGATGGGCTTCCCGACCCAGATGTTCACCCCGCTCTTCGCGCTCGGGCGCCTGCCCGGCTGGATCGCCCAGTACCGCGAGATGATCGCCGACCCCGCGACGAAGATCGGCCGCCCGCGCCAGGTCTACATCGGGGAGACCGAGCGCGACTACGTCGAGCTCGCCAAGCGCTGACCCAGCACCGCCGCCCCGGCGTCCCTCCCGGCACCGCCGGGTCGGGCACCGGGGCGCTGCTGCGTCCACCGACGGTTTGTGCGACCCGGCCGTCGGCTGGGTGTGGGGCTGGCAACAACTCCGCTGTCGGCGCGGGTTTGGGGGCGTCGGCCGGGCGGGGGGCTGGCAACAACTCCGCTGTCGGCGCGGGTTTGGGGGCGTCGGCTGGATGGGGCGGGCAACAACTCCGCTGTCGGCGGGGTTGGGGGGCGTCGGCTGGGTGGGGCTGGCAACAACTCCGCTGTCGGCGGGGTTGGGGGGCGGGGGTTGGGGTAGGGGCGCTCAGGTGATGCGGACGGTGCGGTCGCCGTCGGTGGTGGACGGCTGCCAGCGGGCGTCGTTGCCGGCCGACCTGTCCCACACCTGGCCGTCGACCTCGACGGTCGTCGCCCCGGTGCTCACCGCCGTCGCCACCGCCCAGTGCGCGACCACCCAGGCCATCCGCTCCGTGTCCTCCCCGGGGAACGCGCTGGGGTCGACGACGACGGTGTCCCCGTCGGTCGCCGCCGCGAGCCCGAAGTCCTGCTCGAGGCGGGCGGCGACGGCGGCAGGGACCGCGCCGTCGTCCGGCATGGGCAGCCGGCAGGTGAGCGACGCGGGGGAGTGGCCGGTGAGCGCCGAGGCGAAGGCGCGGCCCTCGGGCTCGTGGTCGGCGTAGGCGTCGGGGAACCCGGAGCGCTGCACGCGCTGGGCGGCCTCGGTGACGGGCAGCTCGGCGTAGCCCGGGACGGCGACGAGGCCGTCGAGGAAGGCGTTGGTCGCGTAGACGGGGTCGGTCACCTGCTCCGGCGTGCCCCAGCCCTGCGAGGGGCGCTGCTGGAACAGGCCGAGGGAGTCGCGGTCGCCGTAGTCGATGTTGCGCAGCTTGGACTCCTGCACGGCCGTCGCCAGGGCGATCGTCGCCGCGCGGGCCGGCAGCCCGCGGCGCACGGTCACGGCGGTGATGAGGGCGGCGTTGTCGGCCTGGTCGGCGTCCAGCGTCTGGCTGGTGCCGTCATCGAGGACGACGGCACAGGTCTCGCTGATGCGGTCGGGCACCCCCCAGGTGAGCAGGGCCGCGACGCCCCCGACGGCGAGGAGGACGAGCGCGAGGGTGGCGACGGTGCCGCGGACGAGGCTGCTACGCATGGAGCGCGTCGTTGAGCGTGATGCCCGTCCCCTCGCGTGCGACCGCCTCGACGGCGCCGGTGACCGAGTGGCGGCGGAACAGCAGCCGGTCCCGGCCGGAGAGCTCGCGGGCGGCGACGACGGTCGGGCTCGCGGCCGCCGAGCCGGGCGCGGTCAGCACCGTCACCTTGGTGCCGGCCGTGACGTAGAGCCCGGCCTCGACGACGCAGTCGTCGCCCAGGGAGATGCCGATGCCGCTGTTGGCGCCGAGCAGGCAGCGCTCGCCGATGGTGATGCGTTGCGCGCCACCACCGGACAGCGTCCCCATGACCGAGGCGCCGCCACCGACGTCGGTGCCGTCCCCGACGACGACACCCTGGGAGATGCGGCCCTCGACCATCGAGCGGCCCAGGGTGCCGGCGTTGTAGTTGACGAAACCCTCGTGCATCACGGTCGTGCCGGGGGCGAGGTGGGCGCCGAGCCGCACCCGGGAGGCGTCGGCGATGCGGACGCCGGCGGGCACGACGTAGTCGGTCATCCGCGGGAACTTGTCGACCCCGTGGACGGTGAGGTGGCCGTTGCGCGCCCGCAGCCGCACGCGGGTCTGGTCGAACCCGTCGACGGCGCACGGTCCGGCGGAGGTCCACACGACGTTCGGCAGGACGGCGAAGATGCCGTCGAGGTTGATCGTGTTCGGCCGCACCGCCCGGTGGGAGAGCAGGTGGAGGCGCAGGTAGGCGTCGACCGTGCTGGTCGGGGCCGCGTCGAGGTCGATCTCCGCGGTGATGACCCTGCTGTGGACGCCGCGCGCCTCGTCGTGGCGCTCGGCGACGGGCAGGGCGGTCTCCGCCGGGGAGCCGTCGTGCTCGGCGCCGTCGACGACGGGGCTCGGGTACCAGACGTCCAGGACGGTGCCGTCATCGGTCACGGTGGCAAGTCCGGCGCCGTGCGCAAGGCGTGCAGTCATGTGGCCAGCCTACGAGCGTTGCCGCCTCCCGACGGCGCAGCACCCGCCGAGTGTGCGCGGCGTCACCCACGGGCCTGTGCGACGCTGGGCTGGTGGCCGACGTCCTCCCACCCGACCCGCGACCGCCCCGGCGGCCGGGCGACGGGTGGGTCGAGTGCCGGTGCGGGCAGCGCCACTGGGGCCGGTACGGCGCGGCCGGGCTGCTGCTGTGGCGCCGGAGCCCCCAGGCGCCCGACGGGACCGGCACACCCCTGGCGGCCGACGCGACCGACCCGAGCCGCTACGCCGTCGTCCTCCAGCACCGTGCCCTGTGGAGTCACCACGGCGGGACCTGGGGGCTTCCGGGCGGCGCGGTCGACCCCGGCGAGACGGCGGTCCAGGGAGCGCTGCGGGAGGCACAGGAGGAGGCCGACCTGCCGCCGTCGGGTCTGCGGGTGCGCACCAGCTACCTCCTCGACCACGGCGACTGGTCCTACGCGACCGTCGTCGCGGAGGCCGTCGCGCAGGTGGAGCCGCGGGTCAGCGACGCCGAGAGCGTGGGCGTGGCGTGGGTGGAGGGCAGCGCCGTCACCGAGCGGCAGTTGCTGCCCGCCTTCGCCGACGCCCTGCCCGGGCTCCGGGCGCTGCTGGGCCGGCGGCTCGTCCTCGTCGTCGACGGCGCGAACACCATGGGCTCGCGCCCCGACGGGTGGTGGCGGGACCGCGCCGCCGCGAGCGAGCGGCTGCGGGACGAGCTGGCGGTGCGCGCCACCGACGGGCTGGCGGCCGAGCGGCTCGGGCTGCCCGGCCACAGGTGGTACCCCGACGTCGTGCTCGTCACCGAGGGACGCGGCCGCGGGCCGGTCGGCGTCGCCGGGGCCGACGGCGTGGGCGGGGTCGCCGTCGTCGGCGCGCCGGGGCCGGGCGACGACGAGATCGTCGCGCAGGCCGAGCGCCACGTGACCGCGGGGGCCGACGTCGTCGTCGTCACCGCCGACCGTGAGCTGCGGCGGCGGGTGGAGGCGCTGGGCGCCGCGACCGCCGGACCCGGCCTGGTGCTGCGCTAGGCGTCCGCGTCGATGTCGCAGATGACGGTGCCGGCCGAGACGTTCTCCCCGACCGCTGCCCGCAGCCCGCGCACCCGCCCGGTGCGGTGGGCCACGAGCGGCTGCTCCATCTTCATCGCCTCGAGGACGACGACGAGGTCCCCGGCCTCGACCGTCGCGCCGTCGTCGACGGCGACCTTGACGATGGTGCCCTGCATCGGTGAGGTGAGGGAGCCGTTGTTCGACGCCGCGACACGGGTGGAGCTGCGCCGGCTGGGACGGCGCAGCGCCCCGCGGCCGCCGCGGCCCGCACCGATGCCCAGCCCAGCCGGGAGCACGACCTCGAGCCGCTTGCCACCGACCTCGACGACGACGCGCTCGGTGGCGTCGTCGTCACCGTCGGGAGTCGCGGTCACGGGGACGGCCGGCGCGGTGAGCTCGGTGAGCCGCTGGGCGAAGTCGGTCTCGATCCACGTCGTGTGGACGGCGAAGGAGGCGGCGTCGTCCGCGGCCGCGAACTCGGGGGCGTCGAGCACGGCCCGGGCGAAGGGCAGCACGGTGGGGATCCCGGTGATCTCCAGCTCGCGCAGCGCGCGCCGCGCCCGCTGGAGCGTCTGCCGGCGGTCGGCGCCGGTGACGATGAGCTTGGCGAGCATCGAGTCGAAGGCACCGGAGACGGTGTCCCCGGCCGAGACCCCGGTGTCGACGCGCACGCCCGGGCCGCCCGGCCAGGTGAGCGCGGAGATCGTCCCGGGGGAGGGGAGGAACCCGGCCGCCGGGTTCTCCCCGTTGATCCGGAACTCGATGCTGTGGCCCCGGACGGGGACGTCGGTGTAGCCGAGCGGCTCACCGGCCGCGATGCGGAGCTGCTCGCGGACGAGGTCGATCCCGCTGACCTCCTCGGTCACCGGGTGCTCGACCTGGAGACGGGTGTTGACCTCGAGGAAGGAGACGGTGCCGTCGGAGCCGATGAGGAACTCGCAGGTGCCCGCACCGACGTACCCCGCCTCGCGCATGATTGCGACCGAGGCCTCACGCAGGAGGCCGTCCTGCTCGGGGGTGAGGAAGGGCGCGGGCGCCTCCTCGACGAGCTTCTGGTGGCGGCGCTGCAGGGAGCAGTCGCGGGTCGAGACGACGACGACGGTGCCGTGCTCGTCGGCGAGGCACTGGGTCTCCACGTGGCGGGGACGGTCGAGGAACCGCTCGACGAAGCACTCGCCGCGGCCGAACGCGGCCTTGGCCTCGCGGACCGCCGAGTCGAAAAGCTCGGGGACCTCGTCGCGGGTGCGGGCGACCTTGAGCCCACGTCCGCCGCCACCGTGTGCGGCCTTGATGGCCACCGGCAGGCCGTGCTCGTCGGCGAAGGCGAGGACCTCGTCCGCGCTGTCGACCGGGTCGGGAGTGCCCGCGACGAGCGGTGCGCCCGCGGCGCTGGCGATGTGGCGGGCACTGACCTTGTCGCCGAGGGCGCGGATGGCGTCCGGAGGCGGACCGATCCACACCAGACCGGCGTCCAGGACCTGCTGGGCGAACTCCGCGTTCTCGGAGAGGAAGCCGTATCCCGGGTGGACGGCGTCGGCGCCGCTGCGGCGGGCGACGTCGAGCAGCTTGGCGGCGTCGAGGTAGGTCTCGGCGGCCCGGGAGCCACCCAGCCCGAAGGCCTCGTCGCTCAGGCGCACGTGGAGGGCGTCGCGGTCCGGGTCGGCGTAGACGGCGACGGTCGAGATGCCGGCGTCGATGCAGGCGCGGACGACGCGTACCGCGATCTCGCCGCGGTTGGCGATGAGCACCTTCGTCAGTGGGCGGCGGGTGGGCGTCGCCCCAGAGGTGCTCGTCATGGATGCTCCGTTCCGGTCGGGTGCTCGCTGCCCGGGGTGGGCCCGGACCGATCCACGGTAGCCGTCCCGCGGCGACACACCTATCCGCCGGGCGTCGCGTCGGGCAAGTCTGTCGGCAGGCGCACGTTGCCACCGGGACGCTTGTGCCGACCCTACAAGAGCGACGGAGCGGCGCCCGACCATGCCCGGGCGTGGTTGTCGCCACAGCACAGGCCCGCCGCGCACACCCGCCGGGCGCCTGCCCCGCCGTGGAACCGTGCGCCCGCCCCGCCGCGGGACCGTGCGCCTGCTTCAGAACCGTGCGCCCGCTTCAGAACTGTGCGCCCGGTAGAGCGGGCGCACGGTGGCACGAGCGGACGCACGGTCCGGGAGGGGACGGGTGCACGGTCGGGGAGGGGACGGGTGCACAGTCTGGGAGGGGACGGGTGCACAACCCGAGAGGGACGGGTGCACGGTCCGCGGAAGGCCCGTGCGAACGCCGGGGTGAGACACGCGGTGCGGCGGGCCACCATCGGTACTGTCGTGGGACGGCCGTGGGGCAGCGGACGGCCAGGGCGGGAGGAGGCGTCCGGTGAGCGACCTGCAGTGCGCGGCGACCGTCGTCGTCGTCCACGACGACGCCGACCTCGAGGCGCTGCGGAGCGAGCGGCCGGCCGCGGTGCACGCGGCTCCCGGTGCCGAGGACCGCGCCACCGGGCTCGCCGGCGCCCTGGAGGTGCCCTGCCGTCGGCTGCGCGACGGCGTGTCGGGCGACCTCACTGCAGCGCTCGACGCGGTGGCCGACGAGTACCGGGGCGAGTGCGTCGTCGTCGCCGTCACTGACGCCGCGTTCACCGCCCTCGCGGCGCTCGTGCTGCCGGGGGCGGCGCGCGGCGTCGTCGTCGAGATCGACGCCGACGGCCGTCGGTGGGACCGGTGGCCGGCCGTCAGCGGGCCCAGAGGTCGGTGACCGCGACGCCGAGCTCGGCCAGCAGGGTGCGCAGCAGCGGGAGGCTCAGGCCGACGACGCCGTGGTGGTCGCCCTCGATCCGCGTGACGAAGGGGCCCCCGAGCCCGTCGACGGTGAAGGCACCGGCGACGGCGAGCGGCTCGCCCGTGGCGACGTAGGCCTCGACCTCGGCGTCGCTGAGGTCGGCGAAGTGCACCGTCGTGGAGGAGACCCCGCCGGCCTGCGCGCCCGCACGGGAGGCGCCTGCACGAGCGGCGCGGGACCGGGTGACGCCGCCACGAGTAGCGCCGCCACGAGTATCGACCAGCCAGTGGCCGGTGTGGAGCACGCCGGACCGGCCGCGCATGCGGTGCCAGCGCGCGACGGCCTCGCGCGCGTCGGTGGGCTTGCCGTGGACCTCGCCGTCGAGCTCGAGCATCGAGTCGCACCCGATGACCAGCGCGCCCTGCCTCGTCGCCGCGACGTCCCGGGCCTTGGCGCGCGCGAGGAGCAGCACCTGGTCCGCCGGGGTGGCGTCCGGACCGGCGTCCCGCAGCAGCGCGGGCTCGTCGACGGAGGACACCTGGACCTCCGGGGCGAAGCCCGCGGTGCGCAGGGTCGCGAGGCGGGCGGGGGAGGCGGAGGCGAGGACGAGCGTCACGGGCAGTGAGACTACGGGAGGACGGACCCGGGCGCCGGTGCGGTGGCGCGCGGGCCCAGTGCCGGGTGCGGCGCATGAGCGGAACGTCCCGGGGAAGCCGGCGGCCCGGGTGGCACGATCGGCTCATGCGTCGCCGACCCGCCGCCCTTGCCGGACTCGCCCTCGTGGCCACGCTCCTCACCGGGTGCGGCACGGAGGACCCCGGCGCGGCGGAGGTGACCGGTCCGGCGAGCGCCCAGCGCGCTCCGGAGACCGGCACCACCGGGAACGTCACGGTGACCGCGACCTCGGTGGTCGTCGGCGACCCGAGGGCCCCGGAGCGGCTGCACGTCTACCAGGACCTCAACTGCCCGCACTGCAAGCAGCTCCACGGGGAGATGGGCGGGGACCTCACGACGTGGGCGCAGGGCCCGGACGTCGCGGCGGAGTTCACGGTGGTCGACTACCTCGGCCCGCGCACGACGCACGCGTTCTCCACCCGGGGCGCGAACCTGCTGGCGCTCGTCGCGGACGTCGACCCGGAGGCCTGGCCCGCCGTCCAGCAGGCGCTGCTCGACATGCAGCCGACCTCGACGACGGCGGAGGTCACCGACGAGGAGCTGGTCGCCGCGGCGCGCGGGGCCGGAGCGGACCTCGACGAGGCCGACGTCGCCGCCGTCGAACAGCTCGCCTACGCCGACTGGGTCGCCGCCGCCACGGCGGAGGCGGCGGCAGCAGGGGTCACCTACATCCCGCAGGTGTGGGTCGACGACGCGCTCGTCGAGGGCTCCGACCACGGAGAGACGGCAGGCCTCGTCCGGCAGGCCGTCACCGACTGACGCTCACACCCGGACGGACTCCTCGGGGCGCCCGAGCACGGAGGAGCGTAGGACGTCCAGCCCGACCGAGCCCACGTCCAGGGCCCGGCGGTGGAAGGCCTTGAGATCGAGCTGCTCGCCCCTGGCCGCCGCGTCCTGCTGAGCGGAGTCGCGGATCTGCTCCCACAGGCGCTGCCCGACCTTGTACGACGGCGCCTGGGCGGGCCAGCCGAGGTACCGGTCGAGCTCGAACGCGAGGAATCCCTCGGCCATGTTCGCGTTGGCCTTGAGGAACTCCCACGCGCTGGCGGCGTCCCAGATGCCCCCGCCCCACTGCGCCGGTGCCGGCTTGCCCAGGTGCACGCCGATGTCCAGCACGACGCGCGCCGCCCGCAGTCGCTGGCCGTCGAGCATGCCGAGGTAGTCCGCCGGGTCCTCGAGGTAGCCGAGGTCGGCCATCAGCCGTTCGGCGTACAGCGCCCAGCCCTCGCCGTGGCCGCTCACCCAGCAGGCCAGCCGACGCCACGTGTTGAGCAGCTCGGAGCGGTAGGCCGTCTGCCCGATCTGCAGGTGGTGGCCGGGGACGCCCTCGTGGTAGACGGTCGTGAGCTCGCGCCAGGTGCTGAACTCGGTGACGCCTGCGGGCACCGACCACCACATCCGGCCCGGCCGGGAGAAGTCGGCGCTGGGCCCGGTGTAGTAGATGCCACCCGTCTGGGTCGGCGCGATGCGGCACTCGAGGCGGCGCACCGGCTCGGGGATGTCGAACTGGGTCCCGGCGAGCTCGCTGACCGCCCGGTCGGACGTCTCCTGCATCCACGCCCGGAGGGCCTCGGTGCCGTGCAGCTGGCGGCTGGGGTCGGCGTCGAGCCGTGCCATCGCCTCGGCCGGACTGGTGCCGGGGCCGTAGAGCCGGGCGGCGACGACCTCCTGCTCGGCGGTGACCCGCGCCAGCTCCTCCAGGCCCCACTCGTAGGTCTCGTCGAGGTCGACGGCGGCGCCCAGGAAGTGGCGTGACCACAGCTCGTAGCGCTCGCGGCCGACGGCGTCCTCGGTGCCGGCCTGCGGGGCCAGCTCCGAGCGCAGCATCTGCGCGAGCTCGCCGTAGGCGCGTCGTGCGGCCTGTGCGCCGGCACGGAGGTCCGCGGCCAGCGCACCCGCGGGCTCTGCGCCGTCGGGTCGCGCACCGGCGACGAAGGTGTCGAAGAAGGAGGTGCGCGCGGCTGCGAGCTCCTCCGCCTGGGCGATGCACGCCTCGACCTGGCGCAGGGCGGCGACCTTGCCGTCCACGGCCGAGACGCGCAGGGACTCCTGGTACCCGGACAGGGCGTCCGGCAGGGCCGCCATCCGCCGGGCGATGCACTCCCAGTCCTCGGAGGTGTCGGTACTCATGAGGTCGAAGACCTCGCGGAGGTCCTGCACCGGTGAGCTGATGACGTTGAGCTCCCGGGTGAGCTCGCCGGCCATGTACAGCTCGACGTCCAGGCCCAGGCGCTCGGTCATCGCGGCCTTCGTCGTGGCGTCGACCTCGTCGACCGGGTCCTCCGCCGCGACCCCGGCGACCGCCTGCATGGCGGCCTCCGCCCGCGCCAGGTGGCCGCGGGGGGAGAGGTCCGGCAGCTCGTCGTCGTGGCCGGGCAGTCCCATCCCCGTCGCGGCGACGGGGTCGAGCTCGGCGAGGTGGGCGACGTACTGCTCGGCGACGGCGTCGATGGGTGAGGCGGCACGGCCCTGTTTTGTCACGTCGTCGACCTTATCGAAGCCGCGGTGCACGGTGTGCAACCGGCAACGGGTGAGTCGGGCGCACGTGCGGCGGCCGCGCGACTCACCCCCTAGGGTGAGCCAGAGCACGATCGACAGATGATGCCGACTGGAGGCCCGCTGATGGACCCCGACTTCCCGGTGTGGCTGCGCGCCACCCACCTGCTCAACTTCGTCCTCATCGGCATGCTGCTGCGGAGTGGCTGGGAGATCCTCGCGTCGCTGCCGCGCCTGTGGTGGAGCAACGACAGTGCGCCGGGCAAGGAGTGGCTGAAGTTCACCCGGCGCGAGCTGCCCAAGGAGGAGGGCGTCTACACCTCGCTCATGGACGAGCGCTCCGCCCACCCGGTGTTCACCCTGCCGGGCAGGAAGAACATCGGCCTGGGCCGCCACTGGCACGGCCTGAGCGCCACGCTCTGGCTCCTCAACGGAGCGGTGTACGTCGTGCTGCTGTTCGCCACCGGGCTGTGGCAACGGATCATCCCGACCTCGTGGGACGTGGTCCCTGACGCCTGGGACTCGCTCAAGGTCTACTTCAGCTTCGAGGCCCCAGGGATCGAGCACTTCCAGCCCTACGACGCGCTGCAGATGCTGGGCTACACCTTCGTCATCTTCGTCCTCGCACCGTTCATGATCCTCACCGGCATCGCGATGGCCCCCGCCGTGCGCTCCCGGTTCCCGCGGTACGTGAAGTTCTGGGGCGGGCACCAGGGGGCGCGCTCGCTGCACTTCATCGCCATGGTGTTCATGACGCTGTTCATCATCATGCACGTGGGCCTGGTGTTCCTCGTGCACCCCGAGTACAACCTGCCGCACATGGTCTTCGGGGTCTCCGACACCTCCCGTTACGCCCAGGCCTTCACCGTCGCGATCCTCACCATCGCGGTCGTCTTCGCCTTCTGGATCGCGCTGAGCTACCTCACCCTGCGCGATCGTCCGCGGTCCCAGCGCATCCTCGTGGCCCTGACGGAGCCGGTCCGCAAGGTCACCCTCAACTGGATGAAGCCGGGCATGAGCCGGCAGAGCGCCTACACGGAGAAGGACATCTCCGAGTTCCACTGGACCAACGGACTGCCGCCCACGGAGGACGAGTCCCTCGAGTGGCTCGAGTACCGGGACAGTGACTGGGCGGGCTGGTCCCTGGAGATCGGGGACAGGCTCAGCGGCCGCTCGCGCCACCTCACCCTGGACGAGGTGCGCGCGCTGCCCAAGGCCGAGTACATCGCCGTGCACACCTGCATGCAGGGCTGGTCGGCCACGTCGAAGTGGGCCGGCGTCCGCCTCAAGGACCTGCTCGAGGTGCTCGGGCCGCGGCCCGAGGGCGCCAACTACGTCATGGTCTCGTCCCACGGGCTGGCCCAGGAGATGTTCGACCACCGCCCCCGCGAGCCCTTCTACGCTGTTCTGGACCTGGACATGATCGAGGAGGAGGACACCATCCTGGCCTACGAGCGCAACGGCAAGCCGCTCGAGCTGCACCTTGGCGCACCGGCCCGGCTGCGCGTGGAGTCCAACCACGGGTACAAGATGGTCAAGTGGGTGAAGTCGATCGAGTGGATCGACGACTACGCCACGTACGGCGACGGCCGTGGTGGGACCCGCGAGGACAGTGCCATGCAGGCCTTCAACGGCCGGATCTGAGGAGCTCCCGATGTCGGAGATCGTGAACACCACTTTCGTCATCCTCGGCATGGACACCGCCGACGACGCCCGTATCGTCAAGGACCGGCTCTACCGCATGGGTGGTCTGGGCGGCGTGGCGACCGAGATCGTCCCCGGCGGACAGTCGCGTATCCACATCAAGCACAAGGCCGAGATCACCCTCGACCGCGCGCTGATCGAGGAAGTGCTGCGGGCGGCCGGGGACTACCGGCTCGCCTGAGCGGCCGCGTCCGCCCACGACATCGTTGAGCACGACGGGAGCACCATGCCTGACTCGGACGCGCACGCAATCCTCACTCCGGCTCAAATGGCCAAGACGGCCGAGGACGCCGCCTACGCCAAGGCCACCGGCAGACCGCTGAAGTCCTTCCTGCTCGGTCTGACCGCGGGCGGGTACATCGCTCTGGGCTTCGTGTTCTTCACGACCAGCCAGGTCGGTGCGGCGGACCTGCCGTACGGCGTGGCGAAGGTGCTGGGTGGCGTCGTCTTCGCCACGGGGCTCGTGCTCGTGGTCCTCACCGGCGCCGAGCTGTTCACGTCCTCGACGCTGACGCTCACCGCACGGGCCAGCGGGCGGATCACCTGGGGTCAGCTGCTGCGCAACTGGGGTGTCGTCTACGTCGCCAACTTCCTCGGTGCACTGACGATCGTCGCCCTGGTCTACCTCGGTGGCACCTGGCGCAACGCGGACGGCGGCTGGGGCGCCGTCGTGCTCACCACGTCGCTGAGCAAGGTGAGCCACGGGTTCCTCGAGGCGTTCGTCCTCGGGGTGCTGTGCAACCTCATGGTGTGCCTGGCCATCTGGGCGGCATACTCCGGCCGGACCACCACCGACAAGATCTTCGCCGTGACAATGCCGATCGCCCTGTTCGTCGCCGCCGGTTTCGAGCACTCGGTCGCCAACATGTTCATGGTCCCCCTCGGTCTGCTCATCAAGACGACCGCCGGTGCCGACTTCTGGAGCGGCGCGGGTCTCGTCGAGGGCGACTACGCGGGTCTGACCGTCGAGGCGTTCCTCGCGGACAACCTGCTGCCCGTGACCCTGGGCAACATCGTCGGCGGCGGGGTGATGATCGGCGTCCTGTACTGGACGATCTTCCACCACGTCGACGGCGCGAAGCAGGCGCCGGAGCGGGGCGGCAAGGGCGTGGCATCCGGCGCGGGCTTCTGAGCCCGTCCGTTCAGGGGTGCAGGGACCAGCGCCAGGTGTGCGGTCCCGGTGCCGGTCGCGCGAGGAGCCGGCCGCGGTCGGACCACGGGGCGGCCGTGGCCCCGCGGGGCGCACCGCCGTCGGCGTCGGCAGCCACCCGCGCCGCGACGATGCCCGCGACCAGCGCGGCGAGCTCGACGTCGTCGGGCTCGCCGCGCACGACGCGCAGCTCGGCGGCGGTGAGGTCGCCGGACTCGCCGCTCGCGCTGCTCACAGCGGGATGTTCCCGTGCTTCTTCGGCGGGAGCGACGCGCGCTTGGTGCGCAGCGCCCGCAGTGCCCGCACCACCTGGACGCGGGTCTGCGACGGCTCGATGACGGCGTCGACGTAACCGCGGGCCGCGGCGTCCCACGGGTTGACGATCGCGTCCTCGTACTCGGCGACGAGCCGCGCCCGCTCGGCCTCGACGTCCCCGCCGTCGTCGGCGACCTGCTTGAGGGCTGCCCGCTGCAGGATGTTCACGGCACCGCCCGAGCCCATGACGGCGATCTGCGCCGTCGGCCAGGCGAGGTTGACGTCGGCGCCGAGCTGCTTGGAGCCCATGACGATGTACGCCCCGCCGTAGGCCTTGCGCGTGATGAGCGTGACGAGCGGGACGGTGGCCTCGGCGTACGCGTAGATGAGCTTGGCCCCGCGGCGGATGATGCCGTTCCACTCCTGGTCGGTGCCCGGCAGGAAGCCCGGGACGTCGACGAAGGTGAGGACCGGGACGTTGAAGGCGTCACAGGTCCGCACGAAGCGCGCCGCCTTCTCCGAGGCGGCGATGTCCAGCGTCCCGGCCATCTGCAGCGGCTGGTTGGCGATGATGCCCACGGGGCGGCCCTCGACGTGCCCGAAGGCGGTGAGGATGTTCTTCGCGTAGAGCGGCTGGACCTCGAGGATCTCGCCGTCGTCGACGACGTGCTCGACGACGGTGCGCATGTCGTAGGGCTGGTTGTCGGAGTCCGGGACGAGGGTGTCGAGCTCGTGGTCCGCGTCGCTCACCTCGAGGGGCTCGTCCTCGGCCGGCCACGTCGGCGGGTCGGTGAGGTTGTTCTGCGGCAGGAAGGCGAGCAGCGCCCGGACGAAGTCGAGGGCGTCGTCCTCGTCCTCCGCCAGGTAGTGCGCGACGCCGGAGCGCTCGTTGTGCGTCGCGGCGCCACCGAGCTCCTCGAAGCCGACCTCCTCACCGGTGACCGCCTTGATGACGTCGGGACCGGTGATGAACATGTTCGACGTCTTGTCGACCATGACGATGAAGTCGGTGAGGGCGGGGGAGTAGACGGCGCCACCGGCGCTCGGGCCCATGATGAGGGAGATCTGCGGGACCACCCCGGAGGCCGCCACGTTGCGGCGGAAGATCTCAGCGAACTGGGTGAGCGCGGCGACCCCCTCCTGGATCCGGGCGCCGCCGCCGTCGGAGATCCCGATGAGCGGGACGCCGGTGCGCAGCGCCAGGTCCATGACCTTGGTGATCTTCTGGCCGTGGACCTCCCCGAGGCTGCCCCCGAAGACGGAGAAGTCCTGGGAGTAGATGCACACCTGGCGGCCGTCGATCGTCCCGTAGCCGACGACGACGCCGTCCCCGGCGGGCTTGCGCTTCTCCAGCCCGAAGTTCGTCGAACGGTGCGTCGCGAAGGCGTCGAGCTCGACGAAGCTGCCCTCGTCGAGCAGTGCGTCGATGCGCTCGCGGGCAGTCTGCTTCCCGCGGCCGTGCTGCTTGTCCTGCGCCACGGTCTCGGCGCGCTCGAGCTCGCCGTTCCGGGCGGCGAGGTCGGCGAGCTTGGCGGCGGTGCCCGAGGAGGTCTGTTGCGTGGTCACCCGGCGAGCGTACTTGTGGCGCGCCGACCTCCTCGCTGCCCGGTCCGGGCGTTTCGGGGCGGCGGAGTTGTGGTGAGGTCACAACCGGGGCGCCGTGGGGCTCAGGTGGCGCCGGCCAGGGCGGACTCGATGAGCTCGACGAACACCTCGGTCGGCTGGGCGCCGACGACCGGGGTCCCGTCCACGATGAAGCTGGGGGTGGACTGCAGGGAGACCGCCTGCGCCTCCTGCATGTTGCCCCGGACGACCGACACGACCTCGGGTGCGTCGAGGTCGGTGGTGAACTGCTCGACGTCGAGGCCCACCTGCTCGGCCAGCGCCGTCAGCTGCTCGGGGGACCGGGCATCCATGTCGGCGAAGAGCAGCTCCTGGTACTCGGTGTACCGGCCCTGCTGGGCGGCGGCCGCGGCCGCCATGGCGGCCCGCGTGGAGTCCTCGCCGAGGATGCTCACGTCACGCCACTCGATCCGCACCCGGCCCTCGGCGGCGTAGTCGAGGAGCGCGGGCTGGGTCTCCTGGGCCCACTGCCGGCAGTACGGGCAGCTGAAGTCGGAGTAGACGACGACGCCCACCGGGGCGTCGTGGGGCCCGGCCGCCATCGGGTCGCCCTCGATGCGGCGCAGCAGGTCCGGTGCCTCGGCATCCTCCGGCGCCGGGGAGCCCGGGCTGTCCGCGGACGGCGCGGCCCCGACGTCGCCGCCACCGCCAACCGTGGCGCTCGCGGACGGCTCAGGTGCGGCTCCGCCGTCGGGCGTGTCCCGTCCACCGACGAGGAGCCCGGCGATCACCACGGCGAGGAGGAGGAGCAGCAGCGCCGGAACGATGATGCGGTTGCGGGACGTCGGCATGGCGGAGCTCTCCTGGGTCGGCGGTGCCGCCATGCTATGCCGCGGCCTCGGGCGGAGGAGTCCTGGGAGTGTGCCGCGGCAGGTGGTTTGCTGGGCTCATGACCGCTTCACCCTTCGCGCGCCTCGAGCGGCTGCCGCAGGCCGCGTCCACGAACACCGTGCTGCGTGACGCCGCCGCCGCGGAGCCGGACCGGTGGCCGCACCTGTCCGCCGTTCTCGCCGAGCACCAGACGGCGGGGCGCGGGCGGGCCGGGCGCGGGTGGGTTACCCCGCCCGGTGCCGCGCTCACCGCCTCGCTGCTCCTCCGTCCGCACGTCCCACCGGAACGGGCTGCCTGGCTCACGCTTCTCAGCGGCCTGGCGGTGGTGCGCGCCGTCCGCGCCCTCGCCCCGGCCTCCACCTCTGCGGTCGGGCTCAAGTGGCCCAACGACGTCCTCGTCCCCGACGCCGGACCCGAGCTGGCCGGCTGGGGGACGGCGCGCAAGCTCGGCGGCATCCTCACCGAGCTGCTCCCGACGACGACGGGCCGGCCGGCAGCCGTCGTCGGCATCGGGCTCAACCTCTCCCAGGACCACTCCGAGCTCCCCGTCGCGTCGGCGACCTCGCTGGCGCTCGCGGGACTGCCGGTCCCGCCCGCGGAGGAGCTGCTCGTCGCCGTCGGTCGTGAGCTGGGTGACCTCGTCACGCGCTGGGAGGCGTCCGGTGGCGACCCGCGCGCGGCCGGGCTGCTCGACGAGGTGAGCGAGGTCTGCCTCAGCATCGGTCGGGCCGTGCGGGTCGAACGGCCGGCGGCCGCTCCGCTGCTCGGGACCGCCGAGGAGATCGACGACGGCGGCGGGCTCGTCGTCCGCGACCCCGGCGGTGAGCGGCACCGTGTCCTCGCCGGGGACGTGCTCCACGTGCGCCGTCAGGCATGACGGTCGACCCTGGTCGTGGGCCGGGGCGATAACCTTGAACTGTGACGGGCGCCGCAAGACTCCGGGAGGGGTGAGGACCATCGCTTCAGCGAGTCCACCCCCTGAGACACCACCACGCTCCACGGTCGCCGACCGTGTGGCCGAGCTCATCGGTGGTGAGCCGACCCTCACCATGGTCCAGCTCGCCGAGCACGCCGGCGTCGACCTCACGGCGGCCCGGCTGTTCTGGCGTGCCATGGGCTTCCCCAACGTCCCGGACGACGCGGTCACCTTCACGCCCCTCGACGTCGAGGCGCTCAGGGCGATCGGTGGCTTAGTCGGGGGCGTGCACGTCGACCGGACCACCGCCGTCTCCCTGCTGCGGGCGCAGAGCTACCTCGCCGACCGGCTCGTGCTGTGGCAGATCGAGGCACTCGTCGAGGACGCGAGCCGGCGCCACAAGCTCGACGACACGGGGGCGCGCCTCGTCGTGCTCGACCGCATCGCCGAGATCGCCGGGGTCCTCGAGGGCCAGCTCGTCTACGCGTGGCGCCGGCAGCTGGCCGCGCTGGCCGAGCGGATGGACATGGAGGTCTCCGGCCGGTCCGTCGAGGAGTCGGGGAGCGACTCCCTGCCGCTGCCCCGCGCCCTTGGCTTCGTGGATATGGTGTCCTTCACGTCCAGCTCCGCGCGCCTGGGCTCGCGGGAGCTTGCGGCCCTGGTCCAGGGCTTCGAGTTCACCGTCCGGGACGTCATCACCTCGCACGGGGCGCGCGTGGTCAAGACGATCGGCGACGCCGTCATGTTCATCGCCGACGACCTCCCGACGGCGGCCCACGTCGCCGTGGACCTCGTCGCCGCGATCAAGGCCCGCCCCGACCTGCTCCCGGTCCGGGGCTCCCTCGTGTGGGGCCGGGTGATCTCCCGGTCCGGCGACGTGTTCGGACCCGTCGTCAACCTCGCCTCACGGCTGGTGGACGTCGCCCCACCCGAGACGGTGATCATGGACCCGGCGACGAGCGAGCGGCTCGCCACGTCGTCGGCCGCAGGGGCGTTCAGCTTCGTCCAGCGACCGCCGGCGGACATGCCCGGCATCGGTCAGATGGCGCCCGTCGAGCTCCGGCTCGCGTCGCCGGAAGGGACTCCGGCGACGCCGTAGCGGCGGTCTGAGCAGGCGCCGACACTTTTATCTCTCACTGTTCGGAAGTTGATTGACAGGTGCCGTAAGGGTGGATAGCGTCCACCCTTGCCCGGCGGCGAAGCAGGGACGCTCGTCGTCGGTCTCGTGTCGACCGAAGGAGTGAGGATGCTCGTACGCACCGCCGTGCCCCGCAGGGGCTCGGCAACCAGATCGAGAGTGGGCCGCGCCGCCGCCGTCGTCGGCGTCGGTGCCGTCGTCAGCGCGGGACTGGCCGTGCCCGCCGGTGCCGACCTGCCGGAACAGACCCCCGGAGTCACGCTCCGGACCTTCCAGCTCCCGGGGGACCCCGGTGCCGTGTGCACGCTGCGGTCCGCCACGACGCCCAACGTCGACAAGGTCATGCCGACGATCGACTGGCGGACGGACGAGGAGTTCGGCGCCGCCGACAACTTCATCACCCACGCGCTTGCCAACCTCACGGTCCCCGAGGACGGCGCGTACGGCTTCCGCGTCACGAACGACGACGGCGCGCTCGTCTACCTCGACGACCAGCTCATCCTGGAGAACGACGGCCCGAACGACTCGACGTCGGTCGAGACCACGGTGCCGCTCACTGCGGGTGTCCACACGCTGCGCATCGAGCACTACGAGGGCGGGTACAACCAGCGGCTCACCCTCGAGTGGCAGCCCCCGGGCAGCGAGGCCTTCGAGGTCGTCCCCACCGACGCGCTGAGCACGGAGGCGGGCGTCGTCCGCGTGACCTCGCCGGGTGTGAAGTTCTGCGAGGGCGCGACCGACACCCCCGGTGACGGCCTGCGCCTCTACGACGTCAACCCCGACTACGAGCTCACCAGCCTGCGCCCCGAGGGCTTCGAGCCCCCGGTGTCGGCCCTGGACTTCACCGAGGACGGCGACCTCGTCGTCGTGACCTCCGGCCAGGTGAGCCCCGGCGGCTGGCAGCCCGACCCGCACACCGGTGAGGTGTACATCGTCGAGGGCGCCCAGGAGGCCGACGGCCCGGAGGACGTCAGCTACCGCCTCGTCCACGAGGGGCTGTTCAACCCCATGGGCGTGGACGTCATCGGCGACTCGATCTTCGTCTCCGAGCGCGACGGGCTCACCGAGCTCGTCCCCGAGGCGAACCCGGAGGACCCGGAGAACCCCGCGTACGTGCGCAACCCGGAGCACGGGGAGGACGGCAAGTTCGCGACCTGGCCGGACGGCGACAACTTCCACGAGTTCGCCTTCGGGCTGGTGCACGACGAGGAGAACTTCTACCTCAGCCTGTCCGTGGCCATCGACCCGGGTGGCGCCTCGACCGACCCGCAGCCCGCCCAGGGCCGTGGGACGACCATCGCCGTGGACCGCGAGACCGGTGAGGTCGAGCCCATCGCCGGTGGCCTGCGCACCCCCAACGGCATCGGGTGGGGCGGGACCGACGGGGACGACCTGTTCGTCATGGACAACCAGGGTGACTGGTTGCCCAGCTCGAAGCTCGTCCACGTCAAGGAGGGCCGGTTCTTCAACCACTACACCAACCCGCCCGGGCCCTTCGACGACCAGCCGGTGACGCCGCCGGTCGTGTGGATCCCGCAGAACGAGATCGGCAACTCCCCGAGCAACCCGGTGCAGCTGACCGAGGGACCCTTCGCCGGGCAGATGCTCTTCGGTGACGTCACCTACGGCGGCCTGCAGCGCGTCTTCCTCGAGGAGGTCGAGGGCGAGTACCAGGGGGCCGTCTTCCGACACACCGCCGGCCTGGAGGCCGGTGTCAACCGCACGATCATCGGCCCCGACGGCGCCATCTACGTCGGCGGCATCGGCGAGGCCGGCAACTGGGGCGAGTCCGGCAAGCTGCGGTACGGCCTGCAGAAGCTCGACCGTGTCGGCACCAGCACCTTCGACATGCACGAGGTCCGCGTCGTCGAGGGCGGCTTCGAGATCGAGTACACCCAGCCGCTGTCCGAGGAGACGGCCCAGGGCATCGCCGAGGCCTACCAGGTGACCCAGTGGCGCTACGTGCCGACGTCGGACTACGGCGGCCCGAAGGTCGGTGAGGAGACGCTGCCCGTCACCTCCGCGGAGGTGTCGGAGGACGGCACGACCGTCACGCTCGCCATCGACGGCCTCGAGCCGGGGCACGTCGTGCACCTGCGCTCCCCGCGCCCGTTCACGGACAGCTCCGGGCAGGAGCTGTGGAGCACCGAGGCCTGGTACACGCTCAACTCGCTGCCCGGCTACGTCGGGCCCGAGGACCGGGGCTACTACGAGGCGGAGGAGGCCACGATGCTCGGTGGGGCCAACCCCCACGACGAGCACAACGGCTACTCCGGCACCGGGTTCGCCCAGGGCATCCAGAACGTCGGCGCCGAGGTCCGCTTCACGGCCACGGTCGACGAGGCCGGGACGCACCCGGTCAACCTGCGCTACGCGAACGGCCCGCACCCGTTCGAGGGCACCAAGACCGTCTCGCTGTACGTCAACGGGGAGAAGGTCGGCCCGTGGGAGCTGCCGAGCACCGGTGACTGGAAGACGTGGGGCACCGTCTCCCGCGACGTCGAGCTCGACGCCGGGAGCAACACCATCTCCCTGCGCTACGACGAGGGCGACGACGGCAACGTCAACTTCGACGTGCTGTCCGTCGGGGCTCCCGACATCTGTGAGCCCGTCGCCCCCGAGGACGGATACACCGCACTGTTCGACGGCACCCTGGAGAGCTTCGCCGACTGGCGTCTCGCCGGCGCCGGGTCCTTCGGCCGGTACGACGACTGCTCGCTGCGCACCAGCGGCGGGATGGGCCTGCTGTGGTACCCCGGGCAGGAGTTCGGCGACTACAGCCTCACGCTCGACTGGAAGCTGGTGAAGGACGACAACGGCGGCATCTTCGTCGGGTTCCCCGACCCGGGCGACGACCCGTGGGTCGCGGTCAACCAGGGCTACGAGATCCAGGTCGACGCCACCGACGAGGCCGACCGCACCACCGGTGCGATCTACACCTTCCAGGGCGCGGACCCCGACGCCGTCGAGGAGGCGCTCAACCCGGTGGGGACGTGGAACAGCTACGAGATCGTCGTCGAGGGTGAGGACTCGATCAAGGTCTACCTCAACGACGTCCTCGTCAACGACTTCACGAGCACCGACCCCGCGCGTGACCTCAGCTCCGGGTTCATCGGCGTGCAGAACCACGGCGGTGGGGAGACGGTCTTCTACCGCAACATCCAGGTCGCCAACCTCGCCGACCTGGAGCCCAGCCCGGTGGAGGTGACGCCCTCGGAGGTCACCTTCGCGGACAGGGCGGGTACGAGCGAGGACTCGTTCACGGTCCCCGCGGTCGACGGCGTGGAGTACGTCGTCGACGGCGAGGTGGTCCAGGCCGGGACGCACCCGGGCTCGGGCACGGTGACCGTGACGGCGCGAGCCCTCGAGGGGTACGTGCTCACCGAGGGGGCGGTGGCCGAGTGGAGCCACACCTTCTCCACCGCCGGCGGCGGGGAGCCGCAGCCGGGTGGTCGGACGGCGGAGTTCCACCTGTCGAACACCTGGCGTGGGACCACCGATGTGCGCTTCGCCTACGGCCGGTGGGCCGATGAGGTGTTCATCGGTGACTGGGACGGGGACGGGGACGACACGGTCGCGGTGCGCCGCGGCACGACGTTCTACGTGGCCAACTCCTTCGCCGGGGGCCAGGCCGACTCGGTCTTCGCCTACGGACGTCCCGGTGACGTCATCCTGGTGGGCGACTGGGACGGGGACGGCCGTGACACCTTCGCGGTGCGCCGGGCGTCGACCTACTACGTGAAGAACACCCTCGCCGGCGGCGACGCCGACGTGGTCTTCGCCTACGGCCGGCCCACCGACCAGGTGCTGGTCGGCGACTGGGACGGGGACGCCGTGGACACCTTCGCGGTGCGCCGGGCGTCGACCTACTACGTGAAGAACACCCTCGCCGGCGGCGACGCCGACGTGGTCTTCGCCTACGGCCGGCCCGCCGACCAGGTCCTGGTCGGGGACTGGGACGACGACGGGCGCGACACCTTCGCGGTACGCCGCGGGGCCAGCTACCACGTGAACAACTCCCTGCGTGGCGGCACCGCCGACTTCGTCGTGGGCTTCGGCCGCGCCGGTGACGAGGTGTACGTCGGTGACTGGAACGGCGACGGCGTCGACACCCTCGGCGTCCGCCGCCCCATCGGCTGACCTCAGCCAGGAGCGACAGGTCCCCGCAGCCGCACGGGCTGCGGGGACCTGTCGTCTCGGCACATCGGTTCGCGCACGCGTCGTGAGGAGGACGTCACACTCGGCTGGTGTCTTCTCCGCCGTTCGGCGCAGGTCGGTGCTCCCTTTGGCGGAGAAATGTCCGCGACGGGTAAAACGACGGTGTGCTCGGGCCCGCGTTCCCGAAGAACCCTTTACGATGGCGGCGTGACCAACGTACTTCTTGTCGAGGACGACCCGGCGATCGCTGAGCCGCTCGCGCGCGCACTCACCCGCGAGGGCTACGACGTGCGTGCCTTCGGCACCGGGCAGGGGGCGATCGACAACTCTGCCGGCGTGGACCTCATCGTGCTGGACCTCGGGCTGCCGGACATGGACGGCCTCGACGTCGCCCGGTGGATCCGCAGCCAGGGCATGACCACCCCCATCCTCGTGCTCACCGCGCGGGCCGACGAGGTCGACCTCGTCGTCGGTCTGGACGCCGGTGCCGACGACTACGTGACCAAGCCCTTCCGCCTCGCCGAGCTGCTCGCCCGGGTGCGGGCGCTGCTGCGCCGGGCAGGTGGGGAGCTCACCGACGAGGACGAGCTCACCGCCCAGGACGTGCGCGTCGACGTCGCCGCCCACCGCGCCTTCCAGGGAGCTCGTGAGCTCCAGCTGACGGCCAAGGAGTTCGAGCTGCTGCGCGTGCTCGTGCGCGAGGCGGGCTCCGTCGTCGCGCGCGACGCCCTCATGCGCGAGGTCTGGGGCTCCGACCCGACCGGCTCCACCAAGACGCTCGACATGCACGTGTCCTGGCTGCGTCGCAAGCTCGGCGACGACGCCAACGACCCGCGCTACGTCACCACCGTCCGAGGCATGGGGTTCCGCTTCGAGACGACCGGAGAGAGCTGAGGCCGACGTGCGTCGTCGTGCGGTGACGATGACGCTCGTGGCGGTCACCGTCGCGGTCCTGCTCCTCGGGGTGCCCCTGGCCGTCTTCGGGGGGCTGATGATCTGGGACTCCGAGCGCTCGACGCTGGACCTGCGGACCTCCTCCCTGGCGAGGTCCGTCGAGCGGCGCATCGCCAACGAGGAGGAGCTCGACGACGCGATGCTGTCCCCGTGGGTGGGGGGCGACGTCAACCTCGAGGCCCGGATCGTCGTCCAGGACGCGCTGGGGCGGCGGTTCGTCGCCGGCTCGGTGATCGAGGACGACGTCATCCGCTCCGTGGAGGTCACCCCCAGCGGGGCCACGGTGAGGATGGAGGTCCGGGCGGCCGAGGTGCAGTGGATGGTGGTCCGCGTCATCGCGCTCGTCGCGGTGGCAGCCACGCTCGCGCTCGGGGTCAGCGTCCTCGTCGCGCGCCGTCAGGCCCGCAAGCTCGCCGCCCCGCTCATCTACCTCGCGGCCAGTGCGGAGCAGATCGGTTCGGGGCAGGTCCGCCCCCACCTCCGGACCTCCGGCATCGAGGAGATCGACCTCGTCGCCGCCGAGCTCACCCGGACCGGTGACCGGCTCGCGGGCCGGCTCGCGGCGGAGCGGCAGTTCGCGGCGGACGCCTCCCACCAGCTGCGCACACCGCTGGCCGCGCTGTCGATGCGGCTGGAGGAGATCCAGGCGATCACCAAGGACGACGACGTCGCGGACGAGGCACGGATCAGCCTCGAGCTGGTCGAGCGGCTGACCGGTGTCGTCGAGGACCTCCTGCGCAACTCCCGCCAGGGCAGTGGCGGGACGACCGAGGCGCTGCGGCTGGAGGACGTCTTCGCCCAGCAGGCCGAGGAGTGGGCGCCCACCTTCGCTGCGGCCGGCCGTGACCTCACGCTGCCCGAGACCTCGGACCTCGCGGTGCTCGCCACCCCGGGGGCGCTTGCACAGGTGCTCTCCACCCTCCTGGAGAACTCGCTGAAGTACGGCGAGGGGGTGACGACCGTCAGTGCGCGGTCCTCCGCCTCCGAGCACGGGGTGGTCATCGAGGTCCGCGACGAGGGGCCCGGGGTCTCGGACGACCTGGCGCCGGACATCTTCGAGCGCTACGTCACCGCGGGCAAGGGCACCGGCCGGGGCCTCGCGCTCGCCCGGGACCTCGTCGCCGCGGACGGCGGGCGGCTGGAGCTCGCCTCGCGGCGCCCACCGGTGTTCGCGATCTTCCTCTCCGCCGTGCCGAAGACCTTCGACCCGGCGGTCGTGCTGCCGCAGGGGTCCCTCGTGTCCATGGGGCGGCGCCGCAGGCGCTGGTAGGCGGGCGCCCGTTCGTCGTGCGGTCAGCGCGGGACGGAGGACCCGGTGAACACGAGGTACCGGTAGCAGAAGTACCGGAACGCGGTCCCGAGGACGAGGCCCACACCGTTCGCCGAGATGTTGTCCGCGAGCGGGGAGGTGAAGCCCAGGACGTAGTGCGAGACGCCGAGCGTGCCCACGGCGATGAGCATGCCGCCGGCGTTGACGAGGAGGAACCACACGAGCTCGCGGCCCCGCTCCTCGCGCCGTGTCCCGGAGAACGCCCAGTAGCGGTTGCCGAGCCACGCCACGAGCGTGGCGACGACGACCGAGAGCACCTTCGCGGTCAATGGCCTGTCGCCGAGCACCTCGCCCGGCCCGAAGCGCAGGAGGTTCATCAGCCCGACGTCGACGACGAACGCGACCCCGCCGACGGTGCCGAACTTGAGGAGCTCGATCGCCTGCTGGCGCCACCGCAGCCAGCGGCCACCCGCGTCGGCGAGCGCGCCGACGACGGCCCGCTCACCAGTGGTGCCCGCGGGGTCGACCCGCGTGGTGGCGGCCGGCGCCACCGGCGCATCCACCCGCGCGGTGTGCGGGGAGCCAGGAGCGTCGCCACCCCGAGGGGGCAGGTCCGCCGCGGCGTGGGACGACGTCACGTCCCGAGCGTACCGGGCAGTAGGCTCGCGGACCGTGGGAGCACTGGTGGCGGTCGTGGGAGGCGGGCAGCTCGCCCGCATGATGCAGCAGGCGGCGATCGGGCTGGACGTTCGGCTGCGTGCGCTGGTCGAGGCGCCCGACGGGTCGACCGCTCAGGTGGTGCCCGACGCGCCCGTGGGCCGGGCCGATGACGCCGAGGCCGTGCGCGCGACCCTGGCCGGCGCCGACGTCCTGACCTTCGAGCACGAGCACGTGCCCACGGCGCTCCTGCTTCAGCTCGAGTCCGAGGGCGTGGCGGTCCGTCCGGGCGCCGACGCGCTGCGCCACGCGCAGGACAAGATCGTCATGCGCACGGCCCTCACCGAGCTGGGCGTGCCCTGCCCTCGTTGGGCGGCGGTGCGCAGCCGTGAGGAGCTCACCGCCTTCGGGGACGCGACCGGCTGGCCCGTCGTCGTCAAGACCGCGCGCGGCGGCTACGACGGCAAGGGCGTGCGAGTGGTGGCGGACGCCGAGCAGGCCGCGGACTGGCTCGACGGCCTCGCTCCCGGTGACGCCCTGCTCGCCGAGGAGCGCGTGCCCTTCACCCGCGAGCTCGCCGTCCTCGTCGCGCGGCGCCCCAGCGGCCAGATCCGCGCCTGGCCCGTCGTGGAGACGATCCAGCGCGACGGCGTGTGCGCCGAGGTCCTGGCGCCGGCACCCGGGCTGCACCCTGCCCTCGCCGCCGAGGCCGTCGACGTCGCCACGCGCATCGCGGAGGGGCTCGACGTCACCGGGGTCCTCGCCGTCGAGATGTTCGAGTACGACGACGCGGCCTCGGTCGCGTCGTCGTCGCGGATCGCCGTCAACGAGCTGGCCATGCGGCCGCACAACTCGGGCCACTGGACCATCGACGGGGCGGTCACCAGCCAGTTCGAGCAGCACCTGCGGGCGGTCCTCGACCTGCCACTCGGGCCGACCGACCCACGCGCGCCGGTGAGCGTCATGGTCAACCTCCTCGGCAGCCACCTCGGGGACCCCGCGGGCGTGCTCGGTGAGGTCTTCGCGCGCTGCCCGCGGGCGCGCGTCGAGCTGTACGGCAAGGAGGTCCGGCCCGGCCGGAAGCTCGGGCACGTCACGGTCTACGGCGACGACCTCGAGGACGTGCGTGCTGAGGCCCGCGCAGCTGTCGCGATCCTCCACGGTCACGCCACGTAGCGACGGCCCGCGGACGGTCGCGCCGGCACCCCGTGGTGCGGCACAGTGAGCACGTCGGGTGAGGCAGCGAGGAGAGGACCGCAGATGGATGTCGGGATCGTCATGGGATCGGACTCGGACTGGCCGGTCATGGAGGCTGCCGCCCACGCCCTCACCGAGCTGGGCGTCACGCACGAGGTCGACGTCGTCTCGGCGCACCGCATGCCCGAGGAGATGGTGGCCTACGGCCGCGGGGCGGCCGAGCGCGGGCTGCGCGTCGTCATCGCCGGAGCCGGGGGAGCGGCGCACCTGCCCGGGATGCTCGCGGCCCTGACGCCGCTGCCGGTGATCGGGGTCCCGGTCCCGCTCCGGTACCTCGACGGGATGGACTCCCTGCTCTCGATCGTCCAGATGCCGGCGGGCGTGCCGGTGGCGACGGTGTCGGTCGGCGGCGCCCGGAACGCCGGCCTGCTCGCCGCCCGGATCCTGGCTGCCGGGACCTCGGAGGCGGACCTGCAGCTGCGGGAGCGCATGGTCGCCTTCCAGGAGACGCTGCGTCGCGAGGCCCAGGACAAGGGCACGCGGCTGCGCGCCGCCCGGAACCACACCCCGGGCTTCTCGGTCTGAGGAGCCCGGTGACCCGGGGCGGCTCGGGTCAGCCGATGCGGCGGGGCCCCGCCTGCCACGCCTCCCAGGCGCTGGCGATGATCTCGGGCAGCCCCTGCCGCGCCGTCCAGCCCAGGACGTCGGCGATCCGGTCCGCGGAGGCGACGAGCCGCGGCGGGTCGCCCGCCCGGCGCTCGGCGACCCGCGGGGTGACGTCGAGTCCCGATACGCGCCCGATCTCGTCCACGACCTCCCGCACGGAGCCGCCGCGGCCGGTGCCCACGTTGAACACCGACTCGGGGCGGTCCTCCGCGTCCAGGTAGTCGAGCGCGGCGAGGTGGGCCGCGGCGAGGTCGAGGACGTGGATGTAGTCGCGGACGCAGGTGCCGTCCGGCGTCGGGTAGTCGTCGCCGAAGATCATCGGGCGCTCGCCGAGCTCGAGCTTGTCCAGGACCATCGGCACGAGGTTGAGGACGGCGGGGTCACCGAGCTCGGGCCAGCCGGCTCCGGCGACGTTGAAGTACCGCAGGCTGGCGGCGCGCAGGCCCCAGGCCCGCTGCGCGTCGGCGATGAGCCACTCACCGACGAGCTTGGTCTCCCCGTAGGGGTTGATCGGCTGGGGCGGGACGTCCTCGGTGACGACCTCGACGTCGGGCATGCCGTAGACGGCGGCCGAGGAGGAGAAGATGAGACGGTCGGCCCCGACGGTCTCCATCGCGGCGACGACGTTCGCCAGGCCGGTGACGTTCTGCTGGTAGTACCAGGCCGGGCGCTGGACGGACTCTCCGACCTGCTTGCGCGCCGCGAAGTGGATGACCCCGGTGACGCCTCGCTCCTCCATGACCAGCTCCAGCCGCTGCTGGGCGTCACCCGCGGCGACGTCGAGCTCGACGAGCGTCGCGTCACCGACGCGGTCGGCGCGCCCCGTGGAGAGGTCGTCGACGACGACGACGTCCTGGTCCCGCTGCTGGAGCAGCCGCACGACGTGTGCCCCGATGTACCCGGCGCCGCCGGTGACCATGATGCTCATGCGGCACAGGCTACCGGAGGGTGCCGGCGGTTCCGACAATGTCGCGCAGAATCGATCAGAGCCGTCCGCCGCGGCTCTCCGCCTGCGCGGCCGCGGTGGCGCGTGCGGCCGGCGTGCGCCCCGAGCCGTCGTTATCGAATCGTGATACTCCGGTCGCGCCGGACGGGGGCCGTGCCTACCGTCTGGTCGTGGCCGAACAGACCCGTGCGGTGGGCCAGGCGCCCCGCACCCCGCACGCCCCGTCCCCGCCGCCGGCCGACGGTCGCGGGGTGCGCCCGCGTCTCTACGGCCTCGACGGCCTTCGCTTCCTCGCCGCGGTGGGCGTCATGCTCTACCACTACGTCGCCCGCGAGCACTCCTCCTGGGGTGAGCAGCTGCCCGGCGACGTCTTTCCCGAGCTCGGCCGCAGCGTCATCTACGCGGCCCTGGGACCCGAGCTGTTCTTCGTCATCTCCGGCTTCGTCATCCTGATGACCGCATGGGGCAAGGACGTCCCGTACGTCGTCGCCTCCCGCGCGGCACGGCTCTACCCCTCCTACTGGGTGGCCGTCGTCGCGACGAGCGTCCTCCTGCTGTGGATCTGGCCGGACGGCAAGGACATCACCGTCGGCCAGGCGGTGGTCAACCTGACGATGGTCCAGGCGCTGGTCGAGGTGCCCAACATCGACGGCGTGTACTGGACGCTGTGGACAGAGCTGAGGTTCTACCTCCTCGTCCTGCTGCTCGTCGCCGTCGGCACCACCCGACGTCGCGTCCTCGCGTTCTGCGCGGTGTGGCCCCTGGCGGCGGCCGCGGCGGAGGGGACGCAGTACCTCGCGATGGTCCTCATCTCCGGGTACGCCCCGCTGTTCGCCGGCGGGATGCTGCTGTACGTCATCTACCGCGACGGGCACGCCTGGCTGCCGTGGCTCCTGCTCGCGGGGAACGTCCTGCTCGCCCACCGCGACGTCGTCCCGGCCCAGCTCGAGAGCATCACCCGCAACACGGCCCACGAACCCTCGACGACGGTGCTGACCCTCGCCCTGCTGCTGTGCTTCGGTGCCGTCGCCGCCGTGACCCTCACCCCGCTCCGCCACCTCCGGTGGGTCTGGCTGGCGAAGGCGGGAGTGCTGACCTACCCGCTCTACCTCACCCACGAGCACTGGGGCTGGTGGCTCATCCAGCTGCTCTACCCGCACCTGGGCCGCTGGCCGACGCTCGCCGTCACCTGCGCCGTCGCCCTGCTCGCGGCGTGGGCGCTCTACCACGGCGTCGAGAAGCATGTCGGCCCACGCATGCGGCGCGCCATCGAGCAGGGCCTGCGGGGACGGAATGCCCCCGCGGCGACGGGTGTTGCGCCCGCATGACCCATCGCAACGACCCCGCCGTCATCGAACGCCTCCTCACCGCGCCCGGGCGGTGGGCGGTCGTCGGCCTGTCGAGCAACCCGGCCCGCACCGCGTACGACATCGCCTCGTACGTCCAGGAGCTCGGGATGGAGATCGTGCCCGTGCACCCGAAGGCCGAGACCGTCCACGGGGCGCGCGGCTACGCCACGCTCGCCGAGGTGCCGGGGACGATCGACGTCGTCGACGTCTTCGTCAACTCCTCGCTCGCGGGCGGCGTCGTCGACGAGGCGATCGCGGCGGGCGCGAAGGCCGTGTGGCTGCAGCTCGGCGTCGTCGACGAGACCGCGGCGGAGCGGGCGCGAGCGGCCGGGCTCGACGTCGTCATGGACACCTGCCCCGCCATCGAGGCGCCCCGGCTCCACGTCGGCTGACCACCGCCTCCCCGGCCCGGAGGGACGTGCGGCACACGCCGGTCAGCGCAGGTGGCGGCGCAGGAGGACCTTGCGCAGCTCGTCCAGCCACAGCACCGCGGACGCCATCGCCACCGCCACCAGCCAGTGGGCGAGGTCGAGCGACGTCGTCCCGAAGGCCGTCTGGAGCACCGGGACCTCCACGACGGCGACCTGGAGCAGGAACGCCGCGGCGAGCGCCGCCCACAGCCAGCCGTTGACGAAGAGCCGGTGGAACGCGCTCGTCGTCTCCGAGCGGGAGTTCAGCGCGTTGAAGAGCTGGGCGACCACCAGGGTGGTGAAGCCCGCGGTCCGGGCCACGTCGAGGGAGTCGCTGCCCTCGACGAGCCCACCGGGCAGGAAGATGTCCATGGTCAGCAGCGTCGCCGCGGCCATGACCAGACCGATGAACAGGATCCCGCCCCACATCCGGCGGTCCACCACCCGCTCGCTGAGGCCGCGCGGGCGCCGCGCCATGACGTCGTCGATCTCCGGGTCCACGCCCATCGCGAGCGCGGGCAGCGAGTCGGTGACGAGGTTGATCCACAGGATCTGCACGGCGAGCAGCGGGACGACGACCTCCCCGCCCTCCGCCGCACCGGTGAGCCCGATGGCGCCGGCGAGGACCACCCCGAAGAACACGGTGAAGACCTCACCCATGTTCGAGGACAGCAGGTAGCGCAGGAACTTCTTGATGTTGTCGAAGATGACCCGACCCAGCCGGACCGCGACGACGATCGTGGCGAAGTTGTCGTCGCCGAGGATCATGTTCCCGGCCTGCTTGGTCACCTCGGTGCCGGTGACGCCCATGGCCACGCCGATGTCCGCGGACTTCAGGGCCGGGGCGTCGTTGACGCCGTCACCGGTCATCGCCACGACCTTGCCGTCGGCCTGGAGGGCGTCGACGATCCGGTTCTTGTGCTGCGGCGAGACGCGGGCGTAGACGCTGACCTCCTCGACGGCGCGGGCCAGGGCGACGTCGTCGAGCGCGTCGAGGTCGGCGCCGGTGAGCGCCCGACCACCCGGCTCGACGATGCCGAGGTCGGCCGCGATGCGGGCGGCAGTGCCGGGGTGGTCGCCGGTGATCATCACCGTGCGCACCCCGGCCCGGCGGGCGTCGGCGACGGCGACGGCTGCCTCCTCACGGGGCGGGTCGATGATCCCGACCACGCCGACGAGGACGAGGTCGCGCTCGAGCCGGGTGCCGTCGTCGTCGTCCGTGAGCCGTTCGTCCTCGGCGAGCGGGCGGTAGGCGACGGCGAGGGTGCGCAGGGCGCGGTCGGTGAAGGAGCCGACGCCGGCGAGCAGCCGCTCCCTGCCGGTGGCGGTGAGCTCGACGGCCTCGGTCCCGCGACGCACGTGCGTGCACCGCTCGAGCAGGACGTCGGGGGCGCCCTTGGCCACGAGGAGGCGGCGACCGCCGTCGTCGTGGGCGATCACCGACATCATCTTGCGCTCGGAGGAGAACGGGACCTCGCCCTCCCGGGTGTAGCGGCCGAGGAGGGTCTGCGTGCCGTCGAGCTTGCGGGCGGCCACGAGGAACGCGGCCTCGGTCGGGTCACCCTCGATGGACCAGGTGCCGTCCCGCTCGGTGAGCTCGGCGTTGTTGGCCAGCGAGCCGCCGGCCAGGGTGAGGAGCACCTCCGCGCGGAGGTCACCGTCGGTGAGCGGGTGGTCGCCGGAGAGCACGGTCCCGTCGGGCGCGTAGCCGATCCCGGTGACCACCGCCTCGCCGGATGCCGTGAGCACGCGTTCGACGGTCATCTCGTTGCGCGTGAGCGTGCCGGTCTTGTCCGTGCAGATGACCGACGCGGAGCCGAGGGTCTCGACCGCGCCCAGCTGCTTGACGACGGCGCGGTGCCTCGCCATCCGCTGGACGCCGATCGCCAGCACCATCGACAGGATCGCGGGCAGCCCCTCCGGGACGGCCGCCACCGCCAGGGAGACACCGAGGAGGAGCACGGTGACGACGTCGCTCGCCGAGGACACGTCGTTGACCAGGGCCGTGACGGCCATGACGACGATCGTGATGGCGACGACCGTGACACCGAGCATCCTGGAGATCTGGGCGATCTCCCGGTCCAGGGGGGTGGGGTCCTCCCGAGTCTCCTCGAGCATCTCGGCGATGGCACCCATCTCGGTCGCCATTCCGGTCGCCGTGACGACGGCACGGCCCACGCCCTGCGGCACGGCGGTGCCCTTGTGGACCATGTTCGTGCGGTCCCCCAGCTGCACGGCCTCCGGCAGGGTGGCCGGGGTCTTCACCACGGCCTCACTCTCCCCGGTGAGCGACGACTCCTGGACCCGGAGGTTGCTAGCCGACAGGACGCGGGCGTCGGCACCGACGGCGTCGCCCTCGGACAGCACGAGGACGTCACCGCGGACCAGCTCGGCCGAGGGGAGGGTGCGCAGCTGCCCGTCGCGCACGACCGTCGACGACGCGGCCGTCATCGTGCTCAGCGCGGCGACGGCGTCCTGCGCCTTGGACTCCTCGACGAGCCCGATGACGGCGTTGAGGACGACGACGGCGAGGATGACGACCGCGTCGACCGGGAGCCCCTCGCCACCCTCGACCAGCCACGCGACGAGCGAGATCACGACGGCCACGAGCAGCAGGTAGATGAGCGGGTCCTGGAACTGTGCCAGCGCGCGCCGCCACAGTGGGACGGGAGGCGCACTGCGCAGCTCGTTGGGGCCGTCCGCCGCGAGCCGGCGAGCGGCCTCCTCGCTGCTGAGGCCCGTGGCGGGGTCCGTCCCGAGCTGCCGGGCGACGGCGTCGGCGTCGGTCGTGGTGGGGTCCAGGTCGAGGATCGGCGAGGTCGCGGTCACCTGCCCATCATGCTCCCCGGCGCACGCGGGCGGCCCTGCCCTGGGCCGCCGAGATCGCGTGGACGGAGGGTGCCCGGGCCGCGACGGGGCCGCTACTCGAAGTCGGCGGCGGTGAGCTCGCCGTCGCGCAGGCGCTCGAAGAAGCCGGGAGCGCGGTCGGGGTCGAGGAGCACCGTGGACCCGACGCCGCCGGGCTGGTAGTTGAGGTCGGCGATCGGCGGCGGCCCGACGAGACCGTCGGTGCCCGTCGCGGACCGGAAGGCCAGGGCCATCCGGGCGAGGTCGACGATGCCGGTGTCCTCGTCGACGACGATCGCGCTGAGCGCCGAGTCGACGAGCTCGACGTGCCCCCGCGGGTCGAGGAGGGTGGAGGGCGTGGCGACCTCGGAGATGATCGAGGCGACGAGCTGGCGCTGTCGCTCGGTGCGACCGATGTCGCCCTGCGGGTCGGAGTAGCGCATCCGGGCGAAGGCGAGCGCGGTGTCACCGTCGGCCTGCCGGCACCCGGCCTCCCACACCAGGGTGCTGAGCGAGTCGTTGACGTCGTAGTCCAGGCACAGCTCCACGCCCCCGACGGCGTCGACGACGTCCCGCACCCCGGCCATCCCGATCTCCACGTAGTGGTCGACGGTGAGCCCGGTGAGGCCCTCGACGGTCTGGACGAGCAGCTCGGGGCCGCCGTAGGAGTAGGCGGCGTTGAGCTTGTTGCTCCCGTAGCCGGGGATCTCGGTGAAGGTGTCACGGGGGAGCGAGACGAGCGCCGACGGACCGGAGTCGGGCTTGTGGAGCACCATGATCGTGTCGGAGCGCTGCCCCTCGGTGCCGTCGTCCGTGACGCCGTCCGCTCGCGAGTCGGACCCCGCGAGCAGGTAGGTGGTCCCCGGGGTGTTCGCCGCGCCCGACAGCGCAGGGATGTGCTCGATGCGTCCGTTGGCCCAGATGAGCAGCCCGACGGGCCAGGCGACCACGAGGACGAGCAGGACGACGACGACGGCGAGCACCCCTCGTCCGCGACGGCGCCGCCTGGGTGGGGCGGGTCGGGCCGCGGGCCGCTGATCAGGACGGCCGGTGCCCGTCGGCCTGCCGGCCTCGGCCGGGGTCGCCGCACGGGGGGCATAGGCAGCCGGCTCGGCACGCTGCTGCGGCGACGCCGGGCGCTGCGCCTGCTCCGGAGGGTGGATGGACCGACGCTCGGGGGCGCCCGGGCGGGTGGTCGGCAGCGGCCGGGTCGCGCCGTTGCCGACGGGACGGGCGCCGCGGGCGTCCGGGCGCGGGGCAGCGGCCCCCGGCGCGAAGGCCGGTGGCATACCCGACTCGTCCGGCTCCTGCCGGCCTGCGCGCCCCCGGCGGTCCTCGCGGCTCATCTCTCTCCCGACTCTGTGTGCTCGGTCAATGTAGTGCGCCCGCCGCCGTGGGCGAAGGAGGCGCTCAGGGGCACAGGGGCGTCTCGGTGGGCTCGGGGCCGGCGGTGACGGGGGGCTCCTCCGTGGTGGGCTCCTCGGTGCCGTCCGTCGGGTCCTCCGTGGGCTCCTCACCCGACGCGTCGAGGGCGCCGTCGATCGGCTGGTCGGCGCGCAGCGCCTCCCACAGCTCCTCGGCCTCCGCGGCGGGCCGCACCCGGTCACCTGCCCACTCGAAGGGCATGGTCTCGAAGACGATGCTCTCCAGGTCGATCCCGCGCAGCGAGTAGGCGAGCCCGGAGAGCGTGGGGATGGAGCCCAGCTCGGAGCCGGTCGTGAGGGTGGCGGTCGCGGCGTCGAGGAAGCGGTAGAGCTTGGGCATGTCGGTGAGGAGGTTCTTCGACAGCGCCTCGCGGGCGATCGCGGCGACCAGCTCCTGCTGCCGGCCGATCCGGCTGATGTCCGACCCGTCACCGAGGGAGTAGCGGGCGCGGGCGAAGGCCAGGGCCCCACGGCCGTCGAGCACCTGCGGCCCGGCGGGCAGGTCGGCGTGCGCGCGGTCGTCCTGCATCGGCTCCTCGAGGCACATCGGCACCCCGCCGAGGGCGTCGACGACGTTGATGAACCCGGCAAAGTCGACGATCACGAAGTCGTCGACGAGGACGCCGCTCAGCTCCTCGATCGTGCGGATGGTGCAGGCCGCGGCGGTCCCCAGGTCACCGCCGTCGGCCCCGGTGGAGAACGCGGTGTTGAACATGGCGTCCTCGCGCGGCTCGGTCCACGTGCCGTCCGCCATCCGGCAGGCGGGGATGGTGACGAGGGAGTCGCGGGGGATGGACACGACCTCCACCCGCTGCCGGTCCGCGGAGATGTGCGCGAGCATCGTCGTGTCGGAGCGCTGCCCGCCTTCCGGTGTCATGCCGTACGCGGCGTTGACGTCACCGGCGCGGGTGTCCGAGCCGAGCACGACGATGTTGATCGGCTCACCTGCCGCGGGGTCCAGCGGCGCCGGGGGCTCACCGTCCGTGGTGGGGCGGTCGCCGAGCAGGTCGCCGATGTCATGCCTGTCGATGTTCGACTGGATGTCGTTGTACGCGATCGCGAACGTGCTCGTGCCGAAGAGCACGAGACTCAGCGCGCCGAGGGCGGCGCGACGGGCCAACGACGACGGACGATGCTGCGACGCCGCGTGGCGAGGGGTTCGGGCAGACACAACTGTCGATCTTAGGCCCGCACCGGGCGTTGCTGGCGCCAGGTCGGTGGTGCGGACGTGGAGGGTTTGTGCAGGTCGCCGGTGCGGCGGCGCACGGTCGTCACTCGGCGGGGCGGCCGGTCGGCGGGCCCTCGGCCCCGTCCGCGGCCTCGAGGCGCTGCCGGGTGAGCGCGACCTCGCGGGTGAGCACCGTGATCTTGCGCTCGAGATCCCCCAGGCGCCGGTAGCTCATCGCGATGTAGGAGAGGAAGGCGATGATCAGCGCGTACAGCAGGAGGTCGGTGCCACGGCCGACACCCACCAGCCGGGCGAGGTAGGTCAGCCAGTTGGGGAAGAGCACCGAGAGTGCCGCTCCGACGACGAACCCCGTCAGCAGGATCCGGCGGATCGCCTGGTGCCGGGCGTTGGCCGTGGAGCGGGTGAGCAGGACGGTGACCACGACCACGCCGACGAGCAGCAGGACCTGGATGACGATCTGGTCGGGCATGGGGCTCCAGCGGTCAGCGGAAGATGAGGTCGACGAGGATGTTCACCGAGTTGAGCAGGGACTGGCCCTTCGCCCGTGAGTAGTCGGTGTACAGCAGGTGGACCGGGTGCTCGGCCCACGGTAGTCCGGTGCGGCCGAGCTGGGCGACGATCTCGGTGGCGTGGGCCATGCGGTCCTGGCGCAGATCCAGCCGCTGGGCCGCGTCGCGCCGGATCACCCGGAGCCCGTTGTGGGCGTCGGTGAGCCGCAGCCCGGTGGTCCGGTTGCTCACCAGCACGGCGGTCTTGAGCACCAGACGCTTGAGCAGACCGGGACGGGTGCGTCGGTCCAGGAAGCGGGAGCCGAAGACGACGGCGAGCCCCTCGTCCCGCGCACGGGCCACCATCGCTGCCGCATCCGTCGTCTGGTGCTGGCCGTCCGCGTCGAAGGTCACGATGTAGTCGGCGTCGGTGCGGGAGAGCACCCACTCGATGCCCGTCTGCAGCGCGGCGCCCTGGCCCAGGTTGACCGGGTGGCGCACGACGACGGCGCCCGCCGCGCGCGCCCGCTCCGCCGAGCGGTCGGTGCTGCCGTCGTCGACGCACACGACGTGGGGAAAGGTCGGCAGGACCTGCTCGACGACGTCACCGATGACGGAGGCCTCCTGGAACAGCGGCACGACGAGCCAGGCGTCGGTGACGGGGCGCTGCTGCACCGTGCCGTCGACGGCGGCGGCGTCGCGGGGCTGCAGCGAGGACGAGCTCATGGCGGCCATTGTGGCAGTCCGGCTCCCAGGGGGCGGCGTGGGTCGCCGGCCACGGGGTGTGGTCGGGCGCACCTCGTCGGGTGGGCCCTCGTGCCCAGTGCGCGCCGGTGGCCGTCGGCTAGCCTGGACGCTGGCACATCGCGCCGGCCGACGAGAGGGACGCATGACCGCACGCATCACCGACAGCGCGGACGTCTCCGACGACGCCCGGATCGGCGACGGCACCACGGTGTGGCACCTTGCCCAGGTCCGCGAGGGTGCGGACATCGGGGAGGGGTGCGTCATCGGCCGCGGGGCCTACATCGGCAGCGGCGTGCACCTCGGCCGGCACTGCAAGGTGCAGAACTACGCCCTGGTCTACGAGCCGGCGCAGCTCGCCGACGGCGTCTTCATCGGCCCCGCCGCCGTGCTCACCAACGACACCCATCCCCGTGCGATCAACCCCGACGGGTCGGTGAAGTCCGCAGCGGACTGGGAGCCGGTCGGGGTGGTCATCGAGCGGGGAGCCGCGATCGGCGCGCGCGCCGTGTGCGTCGCACCCGTGACCATCGGCGCCTGGGCCACCGTGGCGGCCGGCGCCGTCGTCACCCGCGACGTGCCCGCCCACGCCCTGGTCGCCGGGGTCCCCGCCCGCCAGATCGGCTGGGTGGGCCACGCCGGCCGGCGCCTCGAGCCCGACGGCGACCACCTCCGCTGCCCGGCCACCGGCCGGACCTACCAGATCCACGACGACGAACTACGCGAGGTCACCGCATGAACCAGTCCTTGATCCCTGCTGCTAGGCCGTTGATCGGTGAGGAGGAGCGGGCTGCTGTTGATGCGGTGCTGCGGTCGGGGATGGTGGCTCAGGGGCCGCAGGTGGCGGCGTTCGAGGAGGAGTTCGGCGCGGCGCTGGTGGCGGGTCGGCGGTGTCAGGCGGTGAGCTCGGGCACGGCGGGTCTGCATGTGGGTCTGCTGGCGGCCGGGGTGGGTCCGGGTGATGAGGTGATCGTGCCGTCGTTCACGTTCGCGGCGACGGCGAACTCGGTGGCGTTGACGGGCGCGAGGCCGGTGTTCGCGGACATCGACCCGGACTCGTTCTGCCTGGACGCGGCCTCGGTGCGGGCGGCGGTGAGTGAGCGCACGCGCGGGATCATGCCGGTGCACCTGTACGGGCACCCGGCGGACATGGACTCGATCGGTGCGGTGGCGGGCGAGCACGGCCTGGAGATCTATGAGGACGCGGCCCAGGCTCACGGGGCGAGCCTGAACGGGCGGATGGTGGGCACGTGGGGCCGGTTTGCGATGTTCTCGCTGTACCCGACGAAGAACATGACCTCGGGTGAGGGCGGGATGGTGGCGTGCGCCGATGAGGAGGTCGCCCGGGCGGTGCGGTTGCTGCGCAACCAGGGCATGGAGCGGCAGTACGCGAACGAGGTGGTGGGCCTGAACGTGCGGATGACCGACATCCACGCGGCGATCGGGCGGGTGCAGCTGGGCAAGCTGGCCGGGTGGACGGCGCAGCGGCAGGCGAACGCGGCGTTCTTCGACGCGAACCTGGCCGGTGTGCGTACCCCGCCGGTGGCCCCGGGGGCGGTGCACGTCTACCACCAGTACACGATCCGGGTGGACGGGGCTGAGCGGGACGCGATGGTGGCGGCGTTGCGGCAGGAGCACGGTGTGGGCACGGGGGTGTACTACCCGATCCCCAACCACCGGTTGGAGTCCCTGGCGCGTTACGCCCCGGACCACGAGCTTGTTCAGACCGAGCGGGCGGCGGCTGAGGTGATCTCGCTGCCGGTGCATCCCTCGTTGTCCCAGCAGGACCTGGAGCGGGTCGTTGCCGGGGTCAACGCGGTGGCGAAGGCGGGTGCGTGATGGGTGACCTGCGGGTGGGGCTGATCGGGCTGGGGGCGATGGGTCGCCACCATGCGCGGGTGATCCGGCAGACCCCGGGCATGGACCTGGTGGCAGTGGCCGATCCCGGTGGTGATGTGCACGGGGTGGCCGGTGAGCTGGCGGTGCTGGGGGACGTGGAGGCGCTGATCGAGGTGGGGCTGGACGCGGCGATGGTCGCGGTGCCCACGGTGCACCACGAGCAGGTGGGCATGGCGCTGGCCGCGGCCGGGGTGCACACGATGATCGAGAAGCCCATCGCGCACAGTGCCGCGGCCGGGCAGCGGGTCGCCGACGCGTTCTCGCGGGCAGGGCTGGTGGGGGCGGTGGGCTACGTCGAGCGGTGCAACCCGGCGATCCTGGAGCTGCGGCGGCGTCTGGCGGCCGGGGAGCTGGGGCAGGTCTACCAGATCCAGACCCGCCGCCAGGGCCCGTTCCCCGCGCGGATCTCCGACGTGGGCGTGGTCAAGGACCTGGCCACCCACGACGTGGACCTCACGACCTTCATCGCCGGCAGCCGCTACCGCCAGGTCGCGGCCCAGGTCACCCACCGCTCGGGACGCGAGCACGAGGACATGGTCGTGGCCACCGGCCTGCTGGAGTCCGGGGTCATCGTCAACCACGTCGTCAACTGGCTCTCCCCGATGAAGGAACGCACCACCGTGGTCACCGGCGAGCGCGGGGCGTTCGTGGCCGACACGATGACCGGGGACCTGACCTTCTACGCCAACGGCACCGTGCCCACCACCTGGGACAGGGTCGCCCACTTCCGCGGCGTCACCGAGGGCGACGTCGTGCGCTACGCCGTACCCAAGGCCGAACCACTGCGCGTGGAGCAGGAGAACTTCCGCGACGCCGTCCAGGGCAAGGGCGCCACCATCGTCACCATGGACGAAGGCGTCCACACCCTCACCGTCATCGAAGCCATCCTCCAAGCCGCCGAGGAAGGCCGCACCGTCACCCTCTAACCCCCACATGGCGCCGACAGCGGAGTTGTTGCGTGCGGTGTGCGAAGGATCCGGCCCCCGGCGCGTGAGAGTCACCCCCTCACGCGCCGACAGCGGAGTTGTTGCATGCGGGAGTGTTAGCGAGCCGGCCTGGCGATGGCGGCGGGCGGGGCCGTCAGCGGAGGAGCTTCGACATCCGCCGGTCGGCCAGCCGCTTCCCGCCGGTCTGGCAGGTGGGGCAGTACTGGAGTGAGGAGTCGGCGAAGGAGACCTCGGCGACGACGTCCCCGCACACCGGGCAGGGCTGCCCCGCCCTGCCGTGCACGGCCATGTGGGAGCGCTTGACGTCCTTGAGCTCGGCGGCTTCCTTGCCCGTGGCGGCCCGGATCGCGGCGTCGAGGACCGTGCCGATGCTGCGGAACAGTCGGTCGCGGGCGTCCGCGTCGAGCGAGCGCGTGAGCGTGAACGGGCTGAGCCGGGCGGCGTGCAAGATCTCGTCGGAGTAGGCGTTGCCGATGCCGGCGATCACCCCCTGGTCCCTCAGGAGGCCCTTGATCTGCTGGTTCTTGCCGTCGAGGAGCTCGTCGAGGAGGTCTCGGGTGAACGCCGCGGAGAGCGGTTCGACGCCGAGCGAAGCGATCCGTTCCACGTCCACCGCCTGTCGCACGACGTGGATCGCGAGGCTCTTCTTCGTCCCGGCCTCGGTGAGATCGAAGGCGCCGTCGTCGAGCACCACGCGGGCAGCCAGCCCGGATCTGCCGGCCCGGGGCAGACCTGTCGGGGCGATGTCGTGCCAGCGCACCCAGCCCGCCCGGGCCAGGTGGACGACCAGGTGCAGCTCGCCGTCGTCGCCCTCCGTGCTGACGTCGAGCCACTTCCCGTGCCGGTGCACGCCCGTGACGGTGCCACCGACGAGTGCGGCGGGGGGCGGGTCGTAGGTCTTCAACGACGGAAAGGAGGTGACGTGGACGGCGCGCACCAGCCGGCCGGTGGTGTGGGTGGCGAGCACCTGCACCAGGGCCTGCACCTCCGGCAGCTCGGGCACGGCGCTCAGTCTGGCAGAGATGAGCCGACGCTGTCAGGTGGCGGGATAGTGCGCCTCGTCAGACCGTCCGGGGCTGCGGGTGGACACAACAACCCTGCTGTCGGCGAGCGGAGCACCGAGGCTGGGGTGGACGCAACAACTCCGCTGTCGGCGAAGGGAGCGCGGGGGTGGGTGCTGGGGCGGACGCAACAACTCCGCTGTCGGCGAGAGGGGGCGCGTCGGGTCCGGCGGGGGGGAGGTGGGTCGGTCAGGGGCGGCCCATGGCGTGGTAGGTCCAGCCGGCGGTGCGCCATTGCTGGGGGTCGAGGACGTTGCGGCCGTCGATGATGGCGCGCTGGTGGGGCAGGTCGGCGATGGCGGCGGGGTCGAGGTCGCGGAAGTGGCGCCACTCGGTGAGCAGGAGGGTGAGGTCGGCGCCGGTGATGGCCTGTTCGGGGGTGTCGGCGATGGTGAAGTCGTGGTGGTTCTGGGTTGCCAGGATGGGGCCGGCCTGGGGGTCGGTGACCACGACGTGGGCGCCGGCGGCGTTGAGGCGGTGGGCGATGTCCAGGGCGGGGGAGTTGCGCATGTCGTCGGTGTCGGGCTTGAAGGAGGCGCCCAGGACGGCGACCTTCTTGCCGGCGGGCTGCCCGCCGAGGAGGTCGGTGGCCAGGGTGATGACGTGGTCGCGGCGGCGGTCGTTGATGGAGTCGACCTCGCGCAGGAAGCCCAGGGCCTCGTCCACGCCGAGCTCCTCGGCGCGTGCCATGAAGGCGCGGATGTCCTTGGGCAGGCAGCCCCCGCCGAAGCCGACGCCGGCGCGCAGGAACTTGTGCCCGATGCGGTCGTCGTGGCCGATGGCGGCGGCGAGCTGGGTGACGTCGGCGCCGGTGGCCTCGCACAGCTCGGCCATCGCGTTGATGAAGGAGATCTTGGTGGCCAGGAAGGAGTTGGCCGCGACCTTGACCAGCTCGGCGGTGGCGTAGTCGGTGAGCAGGCGGGGGATGGCCTGGTCGTTGATGAGGTTGTCATACACCTCGTCCAGGGCCGCGCGTGCGGTCTCGGCGGCGTCGGGGTCGGTGGGCAGGCCGTAGACCATGCGGTCGGGGGAGATGGTGTCCTGCACGGCGAAGCCCTCGCGCAGGAACTCCGGGTTCCACACCAGCACCCCGCCGCGCGCCTCGACCTGGGCGGCGATACCCGCGGCGGTGCCCACCGGCACGGTGGACTTGCCCACCACGACCGCCGGCCCGTCGGCGGTGGGGGCCAGGTGGGGCAGCAGGGAGGCGACCGCCCCGTTGACCTGGGACAGGTCCGCGGCGTAGGAGCCGGCCTGCTGAGGGGTGCCGACCCCGATGAAGTGGACCCGGGCACCGGCCACGTCGGCGAAGTCGGTGGAGAACCGCAGCCGGCCCGCGCTCACGTTGCGCTCCAGCAGCTCGTCGAAGCCCGGCTCGTGGAACGGCGCCCTGCCCGCCGACAGCACCGCCACCTTGGCCTCGTCCACGTCGATGCCCACCACGTCATGACCCAGCTCCGCCATCGACGCCGCGTGCACCGCGCCCAGGTACCCACAACCAATCACCGAGATCTGCATGGGGCACACACTAGCCATGGCGCATTGGAGAATGATGAGACCTCGGTCAGGGGTGTCTCGGCGACACGAAGATCGTCAGGTGTCGTCAGGTGACGCTCGCCCGGTATGTTCGCCGTCATGACACCTGGGGGAGTGCGTCATACCGTCACCTGTGCGGCCGTGGGCCTGGTCCTTGCCGGCGCGGTCGCACCGACACCAGCGGCCGCCGGGGGTGAGCACGACGACGCCGAGGCGGCGTCCGTCGACGAGGCCAGGGCCGTCGCCGTCCTCGTCCTCACCGACGACGCCGGCGACCCGACGGACCTCACCTCGGCACTGGCCGACCCGCGCCTGAGCACGGTCATCGTCACCCCCGAGCTCGACGTCCCGGAGTTCTACGTCGCGGGCGTCACCTGGCGCGGGACCGAGGTCCCCGACGAGGACATCTCGATCCGCGTCCGCAGTGCCGGTCGCTGGACCGCGTGGGCGCCGCTCGAGGTCGAGGCGACGGAGGCCGGCGGCGTCGGGGGGACCGAGCCGTACGTCGTCGGCGGCGCCACCGGCGCCCAGGTCCGGGTCGCGGGCGGCGACGGCGACCTGCCCGATGGCCTCCGGCTGAACCTCATCCCGGCCGTGCCGCACGAGGGAGAGGCCGAGGCGACCACGCCGGACACCGTCGCGACGCTGGCCGAGCGCGTCGACACCTCGTCCGTGTCGGCCGCCCCGCCGGTCGACCGCGTGCAGGCCGACACCTCGTCAGTCGCCGCACGAGCGTCCGGCGGCGAGTCGTTCGGGGTGTCCGCTGCCGCGACGACGGGCGCGCCGAGCGTCGTCCCGCGGGCCGGGTGGGGGGCGAGCGCCTCCACCCCGCACTGGACGCCGGACTTCTACGAGCTCCGTGCCGCCGTCGTCCACCACACGGCCGGCACGAACGACTACTCCCGGGCGCAGTCGCCGGGCATCGTCAGGGGGATCTACCACTACCACTCCACGACGCGGGGCTGGGGCGACATCGGCTACAACTTCCTCGTCGACAAGTACGGCCAGGTCTTCGAGGGGCGCAACGGCTCGCTCGCCGCGCCGTACGGCTGGATGTCGGAGGGTGGGCACGCAGCCGGCTTCAACTCCGGCACCCTCGGCATCGCCGTCCTCGGTGACTACACGAGACTCCACGCGCCGCAGCTCGTCCTCACGCGGATGGCGGAGGTCATCGCCTGGAAGTTCGCCGACGCCGGGATCGACGCCACGACCGTGAGCGGCTACGTCTCGCCCGGGTCGGCCACCCGCCCGGCGGGGCAGCAGCTCGCGCGGGTGTTCGTGCACCGCGACGTCGCGGACACGACCTGCCCGGGCGACAACATCACCGCGCGCGTCCCTGGGCTCCTCAGCGACGTCGCGAGCCGGGTCGACGCCCTCGGCGGGCGTCCGAGCGAGCTCCACCTGAGGAACGTCCCGAGCGGGGGCGCGCCGGACGTGTCCTTCACGCTCGGCAGGTCCGCCGACAGCGTCCTCGTCGGCGACTGGGACGGCGACGGCGTCGACACGCCCGCGCTGCGCCGCGGCAACCGGTACGAGTTCTACAACTCGCTGGGGTCGGGCACCCCGGACCGGGTGGTCCACTACGGCCGCGCGACCGACATCGTGCTCGTGGGCGACTGGGACGGTGACGGCACCGACACCCTCGCCGTGCGCCGCGGCAAGGAGTACTACGTGAAGAACTCCGTCACCGGTGGGAACGCCGACCGCGTCATCGCCTACGGCCGCGAGTGGGACCGGGTCCTGGTCGGCGACTGGGACGGGGACGGAAGGGACACCTTCGCGGTGCGCCGGTACAGCGAGTACCTCGTGAAGAACTCGATGGCCGGAGGCACGGCCGACCGTGTCTTCCACTACGGCCGTGACTCGGACCTCGTGCTCGTCGGCGACTGGGACGGCGACGGCAGCGACACCATGATCGTGCGCCGCGGCTCCACCTACTACGTGAACAACGCGCTGGCCGGGGGCGAGGCCGAGAGCGTCTTCGCCTTCGGGCGGGTGGAGGACGCGGCGCTGGTCGGGGACTGGGACGGGGACGGGACCGACGGCGTGGGCGTGCGCCGGCTCGGGTGAGCCGATGGGTGGTCACCCGCTGCGAGCCATCCGCGGCTGCCGACTACCCTGGGCGGGTGATGATCAAGGATTCGCGCTGGCTGGTGGCCGGTGCCGCGGGCATGCTCGGCACCGACCTGTGTGACGAGCTGAGACGACGAGGGGCTGACGTGGTGGCGCCCGCGCGCGACGCGCTGGACGTCACCGACGAGTCCCAGGTGGCCGAGCAGGTGCGTGACGTCGACGTCGTCGTCAACTGCGCGGCCTGGACCGCGGTCGACGACGCCGAGGAGCAGGAGGCCGAGGCCTTCACGCTCAACGCCGTCGGCCCGCAGCTGCTCGCCCGCGCCGCCCGTCTGGCCGGGGCACGGATGGTGCAGATCTCCACCGACTACGTTTTCGCGGGCGACGCGACCCGCCCCTACCCGGAGGCGGCGGCACTCGCGCCGCGCTCCGCGTACGGGCGGACCAAGGGTGCCGGGGAGTGGGCGGTGCGCGCGGAGTGCCCCGACCACCTCGTCGTGCGGACGGCGTGGCTCTACGGGGCCCACGGCCCCTGCTTCCCCAAGACGATGGCGCGCCTCGCCGCCGAGCGCGAGGAGCTGACCGTCGTCGCCGACCAGGTCGGGCAGCCGACGTGGACGGTGGACCTCGCCGACCTCGTGCTGCGCCTCGTCGCTGCCGACGCCCCGGCCGGCACGTACCACGGCACGTCCACCGGTGAGGTGTCCTGGCACGGGTTCACCCAGGAGATCGTCCGCACGCTCGGCCGCGACCCGGGCATGGTGCTGCCCACGACGGCTGAGGCCTTCCGGCGGCCTGCGCCGCGCCCGGCCTACTCGGTGCTGGGCCACGACGCACTGGCGGCGGTGGGCGTGGAGCCGATCGGCCACTGGGCCGAGCGCTGGACCGCGGCGGCCCCCGTCGTGCTCGAGGGCAGCTGACCACGCCGGACCGGTACCCCCGGGCAGCCGTGAGCGGCCGGCCCGCCAGTACGACAGGTGTGCCCGATCGTCCGTGGCGACCTAGAGTGGAACGGTCACACGACTGTCGTGCCGCGTGACGCGGCTGGTTCGGGGGAGAAGCATGACGACACGACGAGCGGCGGCCATGGCGGCCGCCATCACCGCCTCACTGCTGACCATCGGCGCTCCGGCAGCCGGTGAGGTCGCCGGGACCGGGAGCCACTACTACCTCACCGACGGCTGGGACGGGCAGGCAGCGCGCTCCTTCGCCTACGGCCGGGCGGACGACGTCGTCCACGTGGGCGACTGGGACGGCGACGGCGTCGACACCCTCGCCGTGCGACGCGGCGCGACCTACCACGTGAGCGACAGCCTCACCGGTGGGGCCGCCGACAGAGTCCTCACCTACGGCCGCCCGGGCGACACGGTGCTCATGGGTGACTGGGACGCTGACGGCGTCGACACCCCGGCCGTGCGCCGCGGCTCCACCTACCTGGTGACGAACAGCCTCACCGGTGGTCACGCGGACGTCGTGGTGGGCTACGGCAGACCCGATGACGTCGTCGTCGTCGGGGACTGGGACGGGGACGGACGCGACACCCTGGGCGTGCGCCGGGGGGCGACCTACTACCTCAGCAACTCGCTGAGCGGAGGGCCCGCCGACGTCGTCGTCGGCTACGGACGCGAGCGTGACGAGGTGGTCGTCGGTGACTGGGACGGCGACGGCCACGACTCGCTGGCCGTCCGCCGCGGCACGGTCGTCCACGCCCGCAACACCATCTCCGCCGGGCCGGCCGAGCTCGTCATGGCGTTCGGCCGGGCGGACGACGCCGTGCTCGTCGGGGACTGGACGGGCGACGGCAGGGACACGGTCGGGGTACGGGCCCACCGCCCCGCCGAGGCCGCCGCGGAGGGTCTCAGCGCCTTCGACACGCGGATGGTCGAGCTCATCAACGCCGAGCGGGCGCGAGGCAAGGTCCCGGCCCTGGAGGCCCGGCCGGACCTGCGCGCGGGCGCGCTGCGGCACTCCGGCTGGATGGCCGGAACGGGCAGCTTCGAGCACGCCAGCTCCTCGACCATCGCGGCGGACGGTCGCGCGGCCGGGTGCCGGGCGACCGCGGAGAACATCTTCTGGGGCAGCCGGGGCTTCGCCGAGGACCCCGCCGCCGTGCTGCGCGAGTACATGAGCTCTCCTGGCCACCGGGCCAACATCCTCGACCCGCGGAGCGCCTTCGTCGCCGTCGGCACGGTCCAGGCCGACAACGGCAGGATCTACAACACCCAGCGCTTCGCCGCCGACTGCTCCTGACCGACCGCACCGACCGGCACGCTCGCGGCAGCGCGGTGGGTCGCCCGAACGCGTGCCGCGGCGCCCGATACGGTAGGCCGACCGGCAGCGTCTGGGCCTGCCGTGGGTGAGAGGTGGACATGCGCCGAGTGCTTGGGGTCCCCCGCGACTACGCGTGGGGCTCGTCCTCGGCCATCCACCGGCTGGTGGGCAGCGAGCCGGACGGCGCACCCCTGGCGGAGCTGTGGTTCGGCGCGCACCCGACGGGTCCTGCCCTGACCGAGGACCGTGCGACCGACCTGCGGGCGCTCATCGCGGCCGAGCCGGAGGGCACACTCGGCCGCGACGTCGTGAGCCGGTTCGGACCCCAGCTGCCGTACCTGCTCAAGCTCATCGCCCCGCGCCGGCCGCTGTCCCTCCAGGTCCACCCCGACCTGCGCCGCGCCCGCGAGCGCTTCGCCGCGGAGAACGACGCCGGGGTGCCGCTCGACGCGCCGTGGCGCAACTACCGTGACCCCAACCACAAGCCCGAGCTCGTCTTCGCGCTGACGACCTTCGAGGCCGTGTGCGGCTTCCGAGCGCCGCGGCGTGCCGCCGAGCTGCTCGCCGACCTCGACGCGCCCGTGGCCCGCTCGCTCCACGGGGTGCTGGCGGCGGACCCGACGGCGAGCGGCATGCGCACGGCCTTCACCTCACTCCTCGCCGAGGGCACCCGACCCTCCCCCGAGGGTGTGGCGCAGGTGGTGGCCGCGTGCCGGGAGCGCGTGGACCGCGGGTCGCCCTCGCCGCGGGCCGACAGCATCGTCGTGCGGCTGGCGGAGGACTACCCCACGGACCCCGGCGTCGTGGCCTCCCTGCTGCTCAACCCGGTCACGCTGCGGCCCGGGGACTCGCTGTTCGTGCCCGCCGGAGGGGTGCACGCCTACCTCTCGGGGTTCGGGGTGGAGATCATGGCCTCCTCGGACAACGTGCTGCGTGCCGGCCTGACGAGCAAGCACGTCGACGTGGCCGAGGTGCTCGACTGCGTCGACTACGTCGCGGCACCACCGATCCGCATCGCCCCGGAGGTCTTCCACGGCGCGACACGCGTCTACTACGCCCCGGTCGACGACTTCGAGCTGTCCGTCACCACCCTGACCGACGGGGACTGCGCCGCCGGCTCGCGGCCGCTGCCCGGCCGCGGCCCGCGGGTGCTCCTGTCCCTGGACGGGGAGCTCGAGGTCTTCACCGCCCGCGAGGAGCTGACCCTCCGTCGCGGGGAGGCCGCCTTCGTCCGTGCCGACGACGGACCGCTCGCCATCCGCGGGACGGGCACCCTCGTCCAGGCCGACGTCCCGTGACCCGGTCCTAGGAGGTTCCGGCCGGGACGGGGACGTCGGCGAGGGTGAGGAGGAGGTCACGGACGTCGGTCGCCCGGACGTGGTCGGTGGCCGTGGCGGCGTCGGAGCACAGGAGCACCGGGCCCTCCTCCGGCGACTCGGGCAGCCGGCCGTGGCTCCCGCGCAGAGGCGCCGGGTCCAGCGGCACGACGTCCATCGTGTACCGCATCCCGAGCTTCTTGCGGGCCAGTGCCGTGCCGGCACGCAGCTTGACCCACCGGTCCTTCGGGTCCATGAACAGCTCGACGGGGTCGTAGCCCGGCTTCTTGTGGATCTCCACGAGCTTGGCGAAGTCGGGGGCGTTCGCGTCGTCGAGCCAGTAGTAGTAGGTGAACCAGGCGCCGGGCTCCGCGACGAGCACCAGCTCACCGGACCTGGGGTGGTCCAGCCCGTTGGCCCGCTTGCCCTCCTCGTCGAGGACGGCCTCCACACCCGGCAGCCCGGCAAGGAGGTCGCGCACCGCGGGGACGTCGTCGGGGTCGCGCACGTAGACGTGGGCGACCTGGTGGTCGGCGACGGCGAAGGCCCGGGAGGTCCAGGTGTCGAGGAGCTCGCCGGTGGAGTTGCGGTGGACGTGCAGCAGCCCGGCACGCCGGAGCGCACGGTTGACGTCGACCGGCCGGTCGACGTCGGTGATGCCGTACTCGCTGAGGACGACGACGGTCGCGCCCAGCCGCTCGGCGTCGTCGAGCAGCGGGGCCAGGGCCTCGTCCACCTCCTTGGCCGCGCGCACGGCCTCGGGCCCGGAGGGGCCGAAGCGCTGGAGGTCGTAGTCGAGGTGCGGGATGTAGGCGAGGGTGAGGTCGTGGTCCGGCATGACCCGCCGGGTCGCACCGATGATCCACTTCGAGGACTCGATGTTCGCGCCCGGCCCCCAGAAGGTGAACAGCGGGAAGGGCCCCAGCTCGGCGACGAGCTGGTCGTGCAGCGACGGAGGCCAGGTCCAGCAGTCCGGCTCCTTGCGCCCGTCCGCGTGGTACTCGGGGCGCGGGGTGATCGTCGTGTCGACGTCCGCGCCCATCGCGTACCACCAGCACACGTTGGCCACCCGGTAGTCGGGGCGGTGGCGGCGGATCGTCTCCCACACCCGCTCGCCCTCGACCAGCCCGCTGTGCTGGCGCCACAGGAGGATGTCGCCGAGGTCCCGGAACCACCAGCCGTTGGCGACGATCCCGTGCTCACTGGGCAGCGTGCCCGTGAGGTAGGTGGACTGCGCCGTGCAGGTCACCGCCGGCAGGACGGTGTCGAGCGTCGCGCGGTAGCCCTGCTGGGCCACTCGCTTGAGCCGTGGCATGTGCTCGAGCAGCCGCGGGGTCAGCGCGACGACGTTGAGCACCAACAGCTTGGTCATGCGTCCTCCAGTCCGAGGGAGTGAAGCTGGTCCTGCGCGTGCCGCAGCTCGGCAGCGATACCGGTGACGAGGCCGGCGTCGTCCGTGGGTCGCTGGTCCGGCGGCAGCACCGTCCACGTGTAGGTCTCCACCTCGAGGTGGTCGGTGAGCGGCCGCTCACCGCCGACGAGCGCGCGCAGCGACTCCGTCAGCTCGGCTCCCGTGCCGGCGAGCGGCGCCGTCGGCGCCGAGTGCAGCGGCAGGTGGAAGTGGATCCGCCACGGGTCGCTGCCCGGCAGTGGGTCCGTGGTGAGCGCGTCGGGGAGGTCGTCGCGTCCGACCACGCCGGCCGCGGAGGGCTCGCGCACCTGGTGGAGGAACCGGTCCTCGACGAAGTCCGCGAGCAGGGCCCGCGCCTCGGCCGACAGCGGGTCCGCGACGTGCAGCGCCGCGGAGACCTGGGCCTTGACGACCGGCAGCCCGGCGGCGCCGAGGCGGGTCATCGCCTCGCCCGGGTCCTCGAAGGCGGTGGCGAGGTGGCAGGTGTCGACGCACACCCCGAGGTGCTCGGTGTCGATGCCGGCGAGCTCACGGACGGCGTCGGTGGTGGTCTCGACGACGCAGCCGGGCTCGGGCTCGAAGCCCACGCGGACCAGGCGCCCGGTCCGCTCGTGCAGCTCGGCCAGCCCCGAGGCGAGCTCGTCGAGGTTCGCCCGTGCCGCCCCCGCGGCCTCGGACGACCACGGGGTGTGCCACGCCAGCGGCAACGTGCTGATGCTGCCGCGCGCGGCGTCATCGGGAAGCAGCCGTGCGAGGACCTCGGCGGCGTCCAGCGTGTACCGCAGGCGCTGCCGCTCGGTCCAGTCCGGGCGGTAGACGCGGTGCTTGACGACGGGCGCGTGGAACCCGCCGTAGGGGAAGGCGTTGAGGGTGACGACCTCCAGCCCCTGCTCGTCGAGCACCGCGCGCAGCGCGTCGAGCTCGGTTCCGTCGGCGGCGAGCCGGGCCGCGGCCTCCGCCGGGAGCCACAGACCCAGCCCCAGGCGGTCGGCGCCGAGCTCGGCCCGCACCGGGCCGGCGAAGCGGCGCAGCTGGTCGTGGATGCCGGCGAGGTCCTCGGCGGGGTGGACGTTGCTGCAGTAGGCGAGGTGGACGACGGTGCCGTCGGGGTGACGCAGCCGCATCAGGCCTCCGTGACGGCCGGGCGCTCACCGCGGAGGATGGAGTTGCCCTCGAAGGTGGCGGCCGGAGCGTCCGTCGTGGCGTCCCCGAGCATGAGGCGTCCGCTCTGCCCGAAGAACTCCACGGGGTTGCGCCACAGCACGCGGTCGACGTCGTCGTCGGAGAAGCCGGCGGCGAGCATCGCCTGCCCGGTCTTGTAGGTCTTGAGCGGGTCGCTGCGGCCCCAGTCGGCGGCGGAGTTGACCAGCACGCGCTCGGGTCCGCGCTGCTGGAGGATCGCGACCATGCGGTGCTCGTCCATCTTCGTGTCCGGGTAGACGGAGAAACCCATCCACGCCCCGGCGTCGTCGACGATGTCGACCGTCGTCTCGTTGAGGTGGTCGACGACGATCATCCCCGGCTCTACTCCTACCTGGCGGACGAGGTCGAGGGTGCGCTGGGTGCCCACGACCTTGTCGCGGTGCGGGGTGTGGACCATGGCCGGGAGCCCGTGCTCGCCGGCCAGCTCGAGCTGCCGGACGAAGACCTCCTCCTCGGCCTGCGTCATCGAGTCGAACCCGACCTCGCCGACGGCGACGACGCCGTCCTTGGCGAGGTAGCGGGGGAGGAGGTCGAGGATGCCGACACAGCGCGGGTCGTTGGCCTCCTTGGGGTTGAGCGCGATGGTCGCGTGGTGCGCGATGCCGAACTGGGAGGCGCGGAACCGCTCCCAACCGACGAGGGCGTCGAAGTAGTCGACGAAGGACTCGACGCTCGTCCGCGGCTGCCCGAGCCAGAACGCCGGCTCGACGAGCGCGCGGACACCGGCCGCGTACATGGCCTCGTAGTCGTCGGTCGTGCGAGACGTCATGTGGATGTGCGGGTCGAAGATGCGCATGGCGAGCTCCAGGTCGGGAGGGAGGGAGGGGATGGCTAGGACGTCCGCAGCGCTGCGGCGACGTCGGGGTACTGGTCCACGGCCTGGGGGGTCCGGTCGAGGACGAGGTGGGCGTCGTCGGGCACGCTACGACCGGCGGCGAGGCGCTCGTGGACGTAGGCGGCGACCATGCGGCCCAGCTCCCCGTCGGCCCGCTCGGCGAGGCGGTGGACCGCGCGCAGCGGGACACCGACGAACAGGCACTTGAGCACGCCCTGGCGCCAGGTGGCGTCGTCGAGGTGCGAGCCGGACCAGGAGCCCATGGCGGCCGAGACGAGCCGGATGTCGTTGGTGCGCAGCGCATCCTCGACGAGCGGCTGGACCTCGGGCCCGAGGCCGTCGAGGGCGCGCAGCACCGCGCGCTTCTCGTCGGCGTCGCCGTAGCGGTACAGGGCTGTGACCTCGGCGACCGTCCGTGCCGGGTCGGGCTCGGCCTCCGCCATGGCCGCGATGAGCACGCCGCGGACCGCGTCGTCGAGGGTGGGACCGTGGACCCCGCTCGGGTCGGACGGGTCGAGCGGGCCGCGGGCCACCTCGCGCGCTGCCGCGGGGAAGAGCCGACCGATGGCCGTCGGCTCGGCGGTGATCTCGGTGACCATCTGCGTCAGCCGTTCGGTGGCGGCCGGGGAGAGGTGCTCCTCGATGACGGCACGCAGCTGGTGGGCCCTGCTCATGTCAGCTCCTCACGGGGGTGTGGGACGGGCGTGCGGCGTCGAGCGCCGCGCGCAGTGCCGCGAGGGACCGTGCGGCGACGGCGGGTGCGTCGTGGCTGTGCCGGCTCAGCTCGACGGAGACGAGCCCGCTGTAGCCGATGTCGACGAGCGCACCCACGGTGGCGGGGAGGTCGAGGTCGCCCTCCCCGAACTCCAGGTGGTCGTGAACTCCGCGGCGCATGTCCTCGATCTGGACGTGGGCGACGAGGTCGGGGTGCGAGCGGACGCACTCGTCGGGGCTGAGCTCCTCGTTGACCAGCGCGTGGCCGACGTCCACGGTCGCCCGGAGGGCGGCGGGGTCGCCGAGCCGGGAGCGCAGCTCCCGCACCCCGGCGAGCCGGTTGACGAACATGCCGGGCTCCGGCTCGAAGGCGAGCACGACGCCGGCGTCCTCGGCGTGCGCGAGGACCGGCGCGATCCGGGACACGAGCCGCTCCCAGGCCACGTCCGCCGGTGTGCCCGGCGGCAGTGCACCCGACCACAGGTGGACGACGTCGCCGCCGAGGTCGACGGCGATGTCGATCGCGTCGTGGATGTGCCGCGCCCGCAGGTCCGCTCCCTCGTCGGAGAGGAAGGTCGGCTCGTGCTTGCGCAACGGGTCCAGGACGTACCGTGCCCCGGTCTCGACGGCGACCGCGAGGCCGAGACGGCTGAGCACGGCCGCTGTCTCGGCCACCCGCCCCGGCAGGCCCGGCGCGAACGGGTCGAGGTGCTGGTGGTCCAGGGTGAGCGCGACGCCGTCGTACCCGAGCTCGGCGATGATCGCGAGCGCGTCGGGCAGGCGGTGGTCGGTGAAGCCGTTCGTCCCGTAGGACAGACGCAGACTCATGTCGGTGAGATTCCCTTCGCTGCGGCCCGCAGCGCGGGGACCGCGGCCATCAGGCCGGCGGCCGCCGCCACGGCACCACCTCCGGCGACAAGTGCTGCCTGGAGGGGCACCATGCCGCGGATACCGGTGCCGGTGGCCCTGCGTACGGTGGGGGCGTCCGGGGTGCGGACCGCGGCGACCTGCGCCCGGCCGACCGTGGCGGCGTAGCTGCCCGCCAGCGCGACCGACGCGAGGCGGGACAGCCCGCGGCGACGGCCACCACCGCGCAGGTTGCTCGCGACGACGGCGGAGGCGACCCCCGCGGTCGTCGCGAGAGCGGCGCGGGCGACCGTCGGGCTCGAGCCGTGCACCTCCCCGCGGCTGAGCACCGTGACGGAGGCGGTGTGGGCGCCCAGCGCGAGCGCGGCCGGCAGGGCGCGGCGCGGCGCGGCCGAGCCGCCCAGCAGGACGTCGAGGGTCCGCGTCGAGGCCATGACGGCCGGGCCCAGCGCCGTGGGCTTGGCGAGGAGGTCGTAGACCCAGACGGCGCCGGCGAGCGGGACCGCGACGGCGACGGCACGCCGTCCGGCGACGGACGCGAGCCCGATCCCGGCCAGCGTGAGCCCGCTCGCGATCCCGAGCGCCGTCGTCGGGCTCACCCGCCCGGACGGGATGGGGCGCTCGGGGCGCTCGACCGCGTCCAGCTCGCGGTCCGCGTAGTCGTTCAGCGCCATGCCCGCCCAGTACAGGCAGCACGACGACGCCGCGAGGGCGGCGGTGGGCCACCCGAGCCGGCCCGCGGCCACGGCACCGGTGAGCGCGTCGCCGGGGACGGAGAGAGCGGCCGGGAGGCGCACGAGCTCGGCGATGTCGGCTGCGGTGGTCATACCGACGCACCCAGCTGCTCGCACCACTCGGTCAGGGCACGCCACTGCCCGGCGAGGGAGTGGTCGATCCCGCCGAGAGGGTCCTTGAAGAAGAAGGCCAGCGGCCCCAGGACGCCGCGCTCGCCGCGCTCGTGGGCACGGGCGGTGAGGCGGACGAGGTCGATGACGAGCGGCGCGGCGAGGGCCGAGTCGCAGCCCTGCCAGGTGAACTGCATCGTCATCCGGGTGCCGAGGAAGCCCTCGAAGGACACGTGGTCCCAGGCGGTCTTCCAGTCGCCGAGGTCCTCGACGTAGTCGATGTGCATCGGTCCCTGGACGTGGTACCCGAGCATGGCGTCCAGCCCGGCGCCCTTCGTCGTCGTCTTGCTCACGGCGGCCTTCGGGTCGGCGAGCGTGCGTCCGTCGCCGCCACCGAGCATGTTGTACGAGGCCCAGGACCTCACCTGGAGCGCACGGGTGCCGAACATGGGGGCAAGCGCCGACTTCACCAGCGTCTCGCCGGTCTTGCCGTCCCGCCCGGACCACGGCACGTCCTGCTCCTTGGCCAGCTCGGTGAGGGCACCGAGCGTCGCCCCGGGACTCGGGGTGAAGGACACGAGTGGGCACTGTGCCCGGAACGCCGCGTAGGCGTAGAGCGAGCTCTGGGGGAGCGGGGACCGGCCGGCGTCCAGCGCCTCCTCCAGCGCGCCGAGGCTCTCGAGCTCTGGGCTCGGCGGTGCGGGCGGCTCGGTGTTGGAGACGTCGACGACGACGACGCGCTCCAGGGCGTTCTCGTCGCGGAAGGCGCGGATGTCCTCCTCGATGGAACGGGCGGTCTCGCGCTGGGTCGCGCCCCGGGGTGCGAGGCGGATGCGGGAGTCGGCACGGGAGAGCTCGTCGGTGAGGGCCGACACGAGCGTGGTGGGGAAGACGCCTCCCTCGGCGAGGAGCTGGGCGCGCTGCGCGAGAGGGGTGTCGATGACATCGTGGCCGCCGGTGATCAGGCCTTCCAGTGGCGGCAAGCCGGCGACGGAGACCTCCGCCAGCTCGCTGACCAGCCCGGTGCGCGCGGCGAGACCTGCCGTCATCGCGGCCGCCCCGACCGTGGCGGTGGTCGCCACCGAGCCTCGCGCGCCGACGAACCACACTCCGGTCCGGGAGGGCGGGGACTGCTCGTCGACGGCACTACGCTGGGTCATCACATCACCTCGTTGTATGCGCACCGCCGGAACCGCCTGTGGTTCCCGAACTCCGCGGTGTTAAGTAAAGCAATGGCAGTTTAGCCAAGCACCTGTTGACAAAAGACGCTAACACATCGTGTCCCCGCCAAAAGCCTATCCGGGGGAGTGCGGCAACGTGGAGGTGTTGGAGACGGGACCGGCGTACGGCCGGTGGAAGGAGGCCGCAGTGGACGGTGACGGCGCCGTTGGCAGTGCGGGAGTGGAGGCTGACGGTGCGGCGGCACCGGCCCGAGTGAATGGTGACGGGGCGCGGGGACCGGTCGGAGCACCGGCACCCGCCGAGGTCGGTGCGGTCCTGGCGAGGCTCATGGCCGAGACCGCGCCGGCGGCTGCAGGGCACGGGCCCGTGTACCAGCGGCTCTGGGACGAGCTCGGTCGCGCCGCCAGCGGAGGCAAGCGGTTCCGCGGCAGGCTCGTGGTGGCGCTGCACGACGCCCTCGGAGGGCGACGCCCGGAGGCTGCCGCTCAGGTCGGTGCCGCCTTCGAGCTGCTGCACGTGGGCTTCCTCGTCCACGACGACCTCATCGACCACGACACCATGCGGCGTGGGGAGCCCAACCTCGCTGCTCGGATGGGCGCCGCTGCGCGTGCCGCAGGCGCCTCGCACGCCGCGTCCCAGGAGCTTGCCGAGGCCGCTGCCGTCCTCGCGGGCGACCTCGCGCTCGCCCTCGCGCACCGCCTGGTCGCCACGGTGGAGGCGCCGGAGCCTGTCCGCGCCCGCCTCCAGGAGCTCCTGTGGGACACCGTGTTCGTCAGCGTGGCCGGTGAGATGGGTGACGTCGCCGCCGCCCTCGGACTCCAGGACCTGTCCCTCGACGACGCGTTGCGCATCGCCGAGTCTAAGACCGCGCTGTACTCGTTCCAGGCTCCGCTGCGCGCCGGTGCCATCCTCGCCGACGCGCCGGTCGAGCTGCGCGGTCGGATCGAGGGGATCGGACTCGCCCTCGGCAAGGCCTTCCAGCTGGTCGACGACCTTCTCGGCGTCTTCGCGCCGGAGTCGGTGACCGGCAAGAGCTCCCTGTCCGACCTCCGGGAGGGGAAGGCGACGACGCTCGTCCTCCACGCGCGGACGCTGCCCGTCTGGGCGCGGATCGGTGACCACGTCGGCAGGGCCGACCTCGACGAGGCGACGGCAGGGGGGCTGCGGCGCGAGCTCGCCCGGTCCGAGGCGCCGGCGCGGGTGAGCCGCCAGGCCCGGGACGAGCTCGAGACCGCGTCGCGGCTGCTGGAGGAGGCCGGCGCGCTGGCTCCGGCCGCACCGGTCATCGCGTCCGTCTCGACCATGGTGAGCCGCAGCCTGGCCGATGCCGAGCGCTTCGTCGCCGCCGCCCGGGGCGCCGCCTCCGAGTAACGAGGCCTCAGCCGACACGACTGGGGGCTACCCCTCGTCACCGCGTACGGTGAGGGACGCACCGGACGAGGGAGTGGCCAGTGTCGAGGCAGTCGCGTCGCACCGTCGCAACCGCGCTCGCCTGCGCCGCAGTCGCGGCGGGCTGCGGGGGCGAGCCTCCCGCGGCGCCTCCGCCGACCGACGCGGACACCGATGCCTGTCCGTCCGTCGAGGACGGCTACCGCTCGCTCTTCGACGGCACCGAGGACAGCCTCGACGCCTGGCGGATGGCCGGCCCCGGAGGCTTCGAGCTCCGGGAGGACTGCTCGATGGTGACGGTCGGCGGGATGGGCCTGCTCTGGTTCCCCGAGACGTTCGACAGCTATCGCCTGCGGCTGGACTGGCGGATGGAGGGTGACGACAACTCCGGCGTCTTCGTCGGCTTCCCCGACCCCGGCGACGATCCGTGGCTCGCCGTCACGGAAGGCTACGAGGTGCAGATCGACCCCACTGACCAGCCCGACAGCACGACGGGCGCCATCTACTCCGTCCAGGGCGCGGACCTGGAGGCGCGCGACGAAGCGCTCAACCCGCCTGGGGAGTGGAACAGCTACGAGCTGGTGGTCGAGGGCCCACGCCTCGTGGTGTACCTCAACGACGTGCTCGTCAACGACTTCGTCAGCCCGGACCCCGCTCGACTGCCGGGCGGGGGCTACATCGGGCTGCAGAACCACGCGGACGGTGACGAGGTGTTCTTCCGCAACGTGCGCCTCACCGAGCCCGCAGACTGAGCCGCCTGCTACTTCGGTTCATGTGCTGTTCCTCCGCAAGTAGGAGTGTCTCAGTTCTTGGCCTGGATATCGCAACTTTTGGTTGACGGGTACGCAAAACCGGTCATACGCTCGCAATGCAGTGATCTGGCACACATCGTGTGCCGCGTGGGCGTCGCTGGTCTGTGCAGGTGCAGGAAGTGACGTCCAGCTGGACGCCAACGTCGGTGATCCCCGGCCTCGGCGCCCGCACTACCGGCCGCGCCGGCAGGTGGCGGCCCGGACGTGAACACGACTCAAGGAGGAACCGTGGTCAGACGACCGATGGGTTCGCGGGGGTGGGCTCGTGGTGCGGGCGCACTGCTCGCCTCCACCCTCGTACTACCGCTCGCTGTGAGCGGAGCAAGCGCACAGATCGACCCCCCACCGGAGGACGCGGCGTTCAACGCCCTCGTCTTCTCCAAGACGGCCGGCTTCCGGCACGGCTCGATCGAGGAGGGCGTCGCCGCCATCCAGCAGCTGGGGGCGGAGAACAACTTCTCGGTGGACCACACCGAGGACGCAGCGGACTTCACCGAGGAGAACCTCGCCGACTACGACGTCGTCGTCTGGCTCTCCACGACCGGTGACGTGCTCAACGACGAGCAGCAGGCAGCCTTCGAGCAGTACATCCAGAACGGTGGGGGCTACGCCGGCATCCACGCCGCGAGCGACACCGAGTACGACTGGCCCTGGTACGGCGAGCTCGTCGGTGCCTACTTCGCCGGCCACCCGCCGGGCACCCCCGACGGCACCGTCCAGGTCGCCGACCGGGTCCACCCCTCGACCGAGCACCTGCCCTACGAGTGGGCCCGCACCGACGAGTGGTACACCTACGACACCAACGTGCGCGGAGAGGTGCACGTGCTGGCGGCGCTGGACGAGACCAGCTACGACGCGGGCAACCTCGCGATGGGTGACGACCACCCGATCGCCTGGTGCCAGGACTTCGACGGTGGCCGCGCCTGGTACACCGGCGGTGGGCACACCGAGGCCTCGTTCACCGAGCCGGCATTCGTCCAGCACATGCTCGGCGGCATCCAGACCGCTGCCGGCGTGGTCGACGCGGACTGCTCCGCCACCGTCGGCGACGCGTTCGAGCAGGTGACCCTCGTGATGGGGGAGGAGAACACCGGTGAGCCGATGGCGCTCGCCGTGCTGCCCAACGGGGACGTGCTGCACTCCGCCCGCGACGGACGGCTGTTCCACACCACCGCCACCGGGCAGACCAGCGTGGCCGCCACCATCCCGGTGTACAGCCACGACGAGGACGGCCTGCAGGGCATCGCCGTCGACCCGAACTTCGAGGAGAACCGGTGGGTCTACGCGTACTACGCGCCGCCGCTGGACACCCCGCCGGGTGACGCTCCGGAGACCGGGACGGCCGAGGACTTCGCGGCCTTCGACGGCTACAACCAGCTGTCCCGGTTCAAGCTGAACGAGGACTTCACCCTGGACCTTGCGTCCGAGCAGGAGATCCTCGAGGTCGAGGCCGACCGTGGCATCTGCTGCCACGCCGGCGGCGAGATCGACTTCGACGCCCAGGGCAACCTCTGGCTGTCCACCGGCGACGACACCAACCCCTTCGCCTCGAACGGGTACACCCCGATCGACGAGCGCGAGGACCGCAACCCCGCCTTCGACGCCCAGCGCAGCTCGGCGAACACGAACGACCTGCGCGGCAAGCTGCTGCGCATCTCGGTCAACGAGGACGGCTCGTACGACATCCCCGAGGGCAACCTCTTCGCGCCCGGGACGGAGCTCACCCGTCCCGAGATCTACGCGATGGGCTTCCGCAACCCGTTCCGGTTCTCCGTCGACGATGAGACCGGATGGGTCCACCTCGGTGACTACGGCCCGGACGCCGGTGGCCCCAACCCCGACCGTGGCCCCGGTGGCCAGGTCGAGTTCAACCTCATCAAGGAGCCGGGCAACTACGGCTGGCCGTACTGCCACGGTGACAACGACGCCTACATCGACTACAGCTTCGCCACCGGCGAGTCCGGTGCGGCGTTCGACTGCGCCAACCCGGTCAACGAGAGCCCGAACAACACCGGGCTGACCGAACTGCCGCCGGCCGTGCCGGCGTGGCTGCCGTACGACGGCGGGTCGGTGCCCGAGCTCGGCTCCGGCAGCGAGTCCCCGATGGGTGGCCCGACCTACCGGTACGACCCGGAGCTGGACTCGGACACCAAGTGGCCCGAGTACTACGACGGCAAGACACTGCACTACGAGTGGGGCCGGGACTGGATCAAGGAGTTCGTCATCGACGACGAGGGCAACCTCGTCGACATCCTGCCGATGGACTGGATCGAGACGTCCAACCCGATGGCGCTGGAGTTCGGACCGGACGGCTCGCTCTACCTGCTCGACTACGGCAGCGGCGGGTTCTTCTCCGGCGCTCCGGACTCCGCGGTCTACCGCATCGACTACGTCGCCGGCAGCCGCAACCCGGTCCCGAGCATCGTCGCCACGCCGACGAACGGCCAGGCACCCCTGACCGTCGAGTTCGACGCCTCCGGGTCCACGGACCCCGAGAGCATGCCGCTGTCCTACGAGTGGGACTTCGACAACGACGGCGAGATCGACGCCACCGGCGCGACCGCGAGCCACACCTACACCGAGAACGGGCAGTACACCGCCCGCCTCTTCGTCTCCGCAGGCGAGGGTGAGGACGTGCGCACCGGGACGTCAACCGTCAACATCACCGTCGGCAACACGGCGCCCGAGGTCACCCTCGAGCTCCCGGTCGACGGCGGTATCTTCAGCTTCGGCGACGAGGTGCCCTACCGGGTGACCGTCACCGACGCCGAGGACGGCGAGATCGACTGCTCCAGCGTGCAGGTCGAGTACATCCTCGGCCACGACGAGCACGGGCACCCGCTCAGCTCGTCGACCGGCTGCGAGGGCACGATCGTGACCCCGCAGGACGAGGGCCACGGCCTGGACGCCAACGTGTTCGGCGTCATCAACGCGTCCTACACCGACGAGGGTGCCGAGGGCCTGCCGGCCCTCTCTGCCGACGACGAGGCCGTCCTGCGGCTGCGTCACCAGCAGGCGGAGTTCTACACCGACTCCGAGGGCGTCAACATCTTCGCCAAGGACGGCTCACGCGGTGGTTCCCAGGTGGGCGACATCCACCACGGTGACTGGATCGCCTTCGAGCCGATGGACCTCACGAACATCGACGAGGTCTCCTTCCGGTTCAGCTCCGCCGGTGCCGGTGGCACCGTCGAGGTCCGCAAGGGAGCCGTCGACGGTGACCTCATGGCCACCGCCACGGTGGGCTCCACCGGGAGCTGGGAGACCTGGGACAACACCGACCTGGCCGCGCTGACCCCGGTCGGGGGCCCGGACCCGGTGTACTTCGTGTTCCTCAACGAGGGCGCGGGCGAGGAGGCTCTCTTCGACATCGACGAGATCCAGTTCCACGGCCTGGGCATGTCCGCCGAGGAGCCCGACCCGGACCCGGAGGACCCGGTCTGTGAGGACCCGACCGCCGAGATCCCGGCCAGCGACGAGTTCGACGGCGACGACGTCGACCCCTGCCGCTGGGAGGTCATCGACCGCAACAACGACCTGCTCGACGTCAGCGACGGTGCGGTGCACCTCACCACCACCAACAACGACATCTACGGCACGGACAACACCACCGTCCCCAACATCCTGCGCTCCGTGCAGGCCGAGGGTGACCAGTGGACGGTCGAGACGAGGTTCACCGGCGCGCTGGAGAGCACCTACCAGCAGGGCGGGCTCATCGTCTACGGCGACGCGGACAACTACGTCAAGCTCGACGCCGTCTCCACGGGTGGGGACGGGTTCCGCGTGGAGCTGCGCAGCGAGGTCGGCGGGGAGATCCAGAACCCGCAGGACGACATCAACGACCTCACGCAGTCCGAGGACCACGCGTTCCACCTGCGCCTGACCCGGGACGGGGACACCTTCACCGGTGCCTACTCCCCGGACGGTGAGACCTGGACCGACCTCCCCAGTGCCGTGACCAACGGCGCCGTCGGGGACGCGGGGCCGGGACTCTTCGCCCTCGGTGCCCAGCAGGCCGCGCCGACGACCCTCGCCTTCGACTACTTCCGAGTGGTGGGCGAGGACATGCCGACCGACCCGATCCACGTCCCCGTGGACAAGGTCTCGGTGCAGATGTTCTCCCTCATCCCGTGGGTCGAGGAGGCCGGCCTCCAGCCGGTGCTCGCTCGGCTGGCGGAGATCGGGCTGGAGAACATCGAGCCGTTCGGTGGCACCTTCGGCGGCTACACGGCCGAGGAGTTCCGCGCGATGGTCGACGAGATCGGCCTGAGCGTGCCCTCCTCGCACTACAGCACCAACGAGGCGACCTTCGACGAGACGCTCGCGTTCGTCGAGACCGTCGGTCAGGAGTACGTCGGTTCGGGTGGCTTCGCGCAGCCCGGGATCAGCACCTACGGCCGCACGCTGCTGACGGCTCAGGCGATGAACCGGCTGGGTGAGCGCTCCGTGGAGGCCGGGATCGGGAAGTTCTTCGGTCACAACCACGACGGGGAGTTCACCACCGTGTACAACCACGGCGGTGAGGAGATGTCGGCGTGGGAGATCCTCGTCGAGGAGACCGACCCCGAGTACGTGACGTTCCAGCTCGACGTGGCCTGGGCCGCGCACGCGGGGGTCGACGTCCCGGCTCTGATCGAGGAGTACGGCGACCGCATCGAGCTGCTCCACATCAAGGACGCCACCAACCTCGGTGGGGAGCGTCCGACCTTCACCAACCTCGGTGAGGGTGACGTCCCGCTCCAGGACATCCTGGCCGCGGCCCGCGACCACGCGAACATCGCGTACTACGTCCTCGAGTACGACGTCGCACCCGACGGCGAGGACTTCGTGGAGACCGGCTTCGAGTACCTCACCGGCCAGCCGGCCGGCGAGGAGGGCTCGCGCCCGGTCGAGGTCACCCCGTCCGCGGTGACGTTCTCCGACGAGCACGGCACCGACGACGACACGTACACGGTCCCGCGGGACGTGGGCGTGGAGTACCTGGTCGACGGCGAGGTCGTCGAGCCCGGCACCTACGAGGGTGAGGGCACCGTGACCGTCACGGCCCAGGCCCTGCAGGGCTTCGCGCTGGCGGCGGGAGCGACCACGGAGTGGTCGCACACCTTCTCCACCGCTGGTCCTGGCCCGGGTCCGGGCCCGCTGCCGGGAGGTGAGGGCTTCTACCTGAGCAACGACTGGAAGGGGACGACGCACCACGCCTTCGTGTACGGACGGAGCTCCGACCAGGTCCTCATCGGTGACTGGGACGGCGACGGGGTGGACTCCATCGCGGTTCGTCGCGGCAACCGGTACTACGTCTCCAACGCCCCGCGCGGTGGAGAGGCGGACGTCGTCTTCGACTACGGCCGCCCCGACGACACGGTCCTGGTCGGCGACTGGGACGGCGACGGCACCGACACGCTGGCGGTGCGTCGCGGCAACCAGTACTTCATCAAGAACTCGCTGTCCGGTGGTCCGGCTGACGTGGTGGTCCACTACGGCCGGCCCGACGACACGGTCCTGGTCGGTGACTGGGACGGCGACGGCACCGACACGCTGGCGGTGCGGCGCGGGACCGAGTACTTCGTGAAGAACTCGCTCACCGGCGGGCAGGCCGACGTGGTGTTCCACTACGGCCGGTCCGGCGACACGACGATGGCCGGTGACTGGGACGGCGACGGGACCGACACGCTGCTCGTGCGGCGCGGCTCGGTCTACTTCGCGAAGAACTCCCTCACCGGTGGTCCGGCCGACCTGACGGTGGCCTACGGGCGAGCCACGGACGAGGCCTTCGTGGGTGACTGGGACGGCAACGGCACCGACACCCTGGGTCTGCGGCGTCCGCCCGCACCGGCGGGCACCGCGATGGCCCCGATGGGTCAGGTGATCGCGGTCTGACCTGACGCCAGCCAAGGGCCCGCAGCCGTCATGGCTGCGGGCCCTTGGCCTGCCCGGAACGCCGGGCGCCGCTGCGGCCACCCGATGGCCCGAGTGTGCACGGGATCCTCATTTTGGTTGACGGATACCCAAAAGACTTAATACGCTGCGGACTGCACAGTGATGTGGGGTTCCGAAGCCGGCGCAGCCGCTGGGAGGTCCCCTGCCGACGTGGTAGCGAGGCGATCCCGCGCGCCAGGTAGGCCAGCACCCGCGGTCAGCAACGACCGTGAACCACGTGCACGATTCGAGGAGGAATTGTGGTCAGCAGACCTATGGCCAGACGGTGGTGGGCGAGGGGCGCGAGCGCCGTACTCGCCGGCGCCCTGGTGGTCCCGCTCGCGATGAGCGGCGCCAACGCCCATCCCGGACACTCAACCGAGGACGACGCGGCGTTCAACGCGCTCGTCTTCAGCAAGACCGCCGGCTTCCGGCACTCCTCGATCCCCGCGGGCATCGCGGCGATCGAGACGCTCGGCGACGACCACGGCTTCGAGGTGACCGCCACCGAGGACGCCGCCGCCTTCACCACCGAGAACCTGGCCCAGTACGACGTCGTCGTCTGGCTGTCCACGACCGGTGACGTCCTCAACGCCGAGCAGCAGACCGCCTTCGAGCAGTACATCCAGGGCGGTGGCGGCTACGCAGGCATCCACGCCGCGAGCGACACCGAGTACGACTGGGAGTGGTACGGCGACCTCGTCGGTGCCTACTTCGCCGGTCACCCTCCGGGCACGCCCGACGGCACCGTCGTCGTCGAGGACCCCGCCCACCCGTCCACTGAGCACCTGCCCGCTCGCTGGGACCGGACCGACGAGTGGTACTCGTTCCGGGACAACCCGCGCGGTGACGTCCACGTGCTCGCCTCCCTGGACGAGACCACCTACGACGCCGGTAACAACGCCATGGGTGAGGACCACCCCATCGCTTGGTGCCAGGACTACGACGGCGGCCGCTCCTGGTACACGGGTGGCGGTCACACCGACGCCTCCTACGCGGAGCCGGAGTTCCTCACCCACATCCTCAAGGGGCTGCAGACCGCGGCCGGGGTCGTCGACGCCGACTGCAACGCCACCCTCGACGAGAGCTTCGACAAGGTCGCCCTCGACCTCAACACCCAGAACCCGATGGACCTGGCGCCCACGCCGGACGGCCGGACCATCTACCTCGAGCGGGACGGCCGGGTGCAGATCGTCCAGCCCAACGGCGGCACGACGACCGCCGGAACGCTCCCGGTCACCCAGGTGCAGGAGTTCGGCCTGCTCGGTCTCGAGCTGGACCCGGACTTCGCGGACAACGGGTGGGTCTACCTCTACTACTCGCCGCAGGGCTCCGCGACGGACCACGTCTCCCGGTTCACCCTCACCGGTGACACGCTCGACCTGGCCAGCGAGCAGGTGCTGCTCGAGGTGCCGGTCCAGCGCGAGGAGTGCTGCCACGCCGGTGGCGCCCTCGAGTTCGACGGCGAGGGCAACCTGTACATCGCCACCGGTGACAACACCAACCCCTTCGCCTCGGGCGGCTACTCGCCGATCGACGAGCGCGACGGCCGGTCGGCGTGGGACGCCCAGCGCACCTCGGCCAACACCAACGACCTGCGCGGCAAGGTCCTGCGGATCACCCCGCAGGACGACGGCACCTACACGATCCCCGAGGGCAACCTCTTCGCTCCCGGGACCGAGCTGACCAAGCCGGAGATCTTCGGCATGGGCTTCCGCAACCCGTTCAAGATCGGGATCGACCCGCGCACCGACACGCTTCTGGTCGCCGACTACGGTCCGGACGCCGGCACGGCTGACCCCGACCGCGGCCCGGCCGCCATCGTCGAGTGGAACGCCCTGACCGAGCCCGGCAACTACGGCTGGCCGCTCTGCGTCGGGGACAACGAGCCGTACGTCGAGTACGACTTCGCCACCGAGACCTCCGGTGACCCGTACGACTGCGCGAACGGACCGACGAACAACTCCCCAAACAACACCGGGCTGACCACGCTGCCGCCGGCTGTCCCGGCGACCGTCTGGTACCAGAACAACGGTCAGCGGAGCAACGCTCCGGAGATCGGCAACGGCGGTGCGCCGATGGCCGGTGGCGTCTACGTCTACGACGAGGCCCTGGCCTCGGACCGCAAGTGGCCCGCCTACTTCGACGGCAAGGCCGCGTTCGCGGAGTGGAACACCGGCAAGCTGTTCTCCTTCCAGCTGTCCGACGACACGAGCACCGTCGTCGACATCAACCAGATCCTGTCGACGATGTCCTTCGCCCGTCCGCACGCCCTGGAGTGGGGCGCCGACGGCGCGCTGTACATCATCGAGTGGGGCTCGGGCTTCGGCGGCAACAACGCCGACTCGGGCGTCTACCGGATCGACTACGTCTCCGGCTCGCGGGCGCCCATCGCCCGGGCCGAGGCCGACGTGACGTCCGGCCCGGTCCCGCTCACAGTGCAGTTCAGCTCCGCCGGGTCGCGTGACCCGGAGGGCGGCGAGGTGACCCTCGCCTGGGACTTCGGTGACGGCGAGACCTCCACGGAGGCCAACCCCACGCACACCTACACCACACCGGGGAACTACACGGCCAGTCTCACGGTGACCAGTGACGGCGAGCTGTCGTCCCTGGCGACCGTGCCGATCACGGCCGGCAACACCGCGCCGACGGTCACCGTCGACACCCCGCCGAACGGTGGGTTCTTCAACTTCGGTGACGTCATCAAGTACTCGGTGACGGTGACCGACCCCGAGGACGGCGAGATCGACTGCCAGGACGTCATCGTCCAGCCCGCACTCGGCCACGACGTCCACGCCCACCCGTACGACCAGTACTTCGGCTGCGAGGGAGAGATCCCCGTCAACGGAGACACGGGCCACATCGGCGCGAACATCTTCGGCGTCCTCACGGTCACCTACACGGACAAGGGAGCCGAGGGCGTCGACCCGCTCACCACGCAGGAGATCATCGTCCTGCAGCCCAAGCACAAGGAGGCGGAGTACTTCTCCGACACCGGACGGCTCGAGGGCTCGACGAGCACGGGTGACCCGGGCGTCCAGCTCGAGGACACCACGGACGTCGGCGGCGGCCAGAACGTCGGCTTCGCCGAGGTCGACGACTGGTTCGCCTTCGACCCGACCAACCTCACCAACATCGACACCATCCGCGTACGCGGCGCCTCCGAGCCGGGCGGTGTCCTCGACATCCGCACCGGTGCGCCGGACGGCCCGTCGATCGGGTCGGTGACCGTGCCGGCCGGTGGGTGGCAGTCGTGGGGCAACTACGACGTCGAGCTGTCCGAGGACGTGACGACGGAGAGCGGACCGCTCTACTTCGTCACCACCGAGGGGCAGGCCAACGTCAACTGGGTCGAGTTCATCGGCCAGGGCGTGACGGACAACGCCAGCCCCGTCGTCGAGGTCACGGCGTCCGAGACCTCGGGTCCCGCACCGCTCACCGTCAGCTTCACGACGACGGCGACCGACCCCGACGGCGACACCCCGCTCACCTACGCGTGGGACTTCGGTGACGGCACCACGGCCGACACGGCCGACGGGACCCACACCTACACCGACCCGGGGGAGTACGTCGCCACCGTCACGGTGACCGACGCCCGCGGTGCGGTCACGTCGCAGAGCGTGGAGATCACTGTCACCGCCCAGGCGATGAAGTGCTTCGCCGGCCGCTCGGACGACTTCACCGGCGACACCCTCGACACCGAGCGGTGGGACGGCGTCGTCAGGGCCAACCAGGACCTGCGGGTCGAGGACGGTCACCTGATCATCCCGACCGTCTCGTCCGACATCTACGGCACGGACAACGCCGGGGCGCCGAACATCGTCCTGCAGGACCTGCCCGAGGGACCGTTCACGGCCACCGCCAAGGTGACCATGCCCGGTGCCGAGGCGTACCAGCAGGCCGGCCTGATCATCTACGGCGACGACGACAACTACGCCAAGATGGTCTTCTCGGGACGCAGCACCTCCGGGCCGGACCCGGCCTCCCGGGTGTTCCAGCTGATCCGTGAGGAGAACGCCACCCCGAACGAGGTGGGCGACTCCCTCACAGCCCCGGTGGGTGCGGACTACCCCAGCACGGTCTGGGTGCGCTTCACCAGCGACGGGGAGAACCTCGTCTCGTCCTACAGCGCGGACGGCGTCGAGTTCACCGACATGCCCGAGACGAAGTCGCTCGAGGGCATCGACAACCCGAGGATCGGTCTGCTCTCGCTGCAGGGCAACGGTCGTCCGCAGGCACCGGTCGACGCTGCGTTCGACTACTTCACGATCACGCCCGACGACACCGTGCCGCCGGTCGACCCCGACGACGAGTTCGACGGGACCGGCCTCGACGGCTGCCGCTGGGACGTCGTCCGTCCGGACCCGGCGCACATGCGGGTCGTGGACGGTCACCTCGAGCTGGACGCCACCACCGGCGACATCTACGGCGGTGACAACGGCACGCCGAGCAACTTCGTCCTTCAGGACCTCGAGGGGGACTGGACGGTCGAGACGCTCGTCGACGCCGGCGAGCTCGCCGAGCAGTACGAGCAGGCCGGGCTCATCGCCTACGCCGACGACGACAACTACGTCAAGCTCGACATGCTGACGACGAACGCCGCCGGCAGCACGCTGGCCCGTGGCCTGGAGTTCCGCAGCGAGATCGACGGAACCGTCCAGAACCCGCAGCCCTCCGCCAGCAACCTCGATCAGGGCGTCTGGTACCTGCGGCTGCAGAAGGAAGGCGACACCTTCACCGGGTCCTACTCGGCCGATGGTGAGAGCTGGACGGCGTTCGAGTCGTTGACGAACGCGGCCGTCGCCGAGACCGGACGGATCGGTCTCTACGCGATCGGCACCGCCTCGACCGCGAACCGGACGGCGACGTTCGACTACTTCCGGGTGGTCGAGGACGACGTCGAAGAGCCGGTGGAGGTCACGCCTGCTGCGGTGACGTTCACCGACGAGGCTGGGACCGCGAACGACACCTACACCGTTCCGGCGGTCGACGGGGTGGAGTACGTGGTCGACGGTGAGGTCGTGGAGGCCGGGACGTACCCGGGTTCCGGGACCGTGACCGTGACGGCGCGTGCGACGGAGGGCTACGTGCTCGCCGAGGGCGCGACGGCCGAGTGGAGCACGACGTTCTCCACCGAGGGCACCGACCCCGAGCCGCTGGAGGTCACGCCTGCTGCGGTGACGTTCACCGACGAGGCTGGGACCGCGAACGACACCTACACCGTTCCGGCGGTCGACGGGGTGGAGTACGTGGTCGACGGTGAGGTCGTGGAGGCCGGGACGTACCCGGGTTCCGGGACCGTGACCGTGACGGCGCGTGCGACGGAGGGCTACGTGCTCGCCGAGGGCGCGACGGCCGAGTGGAGCCTCACCTTCACGACGGGTGGCGGCTCGCAGCCGGTGCCGAACATGGAGCACGGGTTCTTCCTGTCCAACGACTGGAAGGGCACGACCGCTCACGCGTTCCACTACGGCCGGTTCACCGACGAGGTGTTCATCGGTGACTGGGACGGGGACGGGACCGACTCGATCGCGGTGCGACGGGACGGTGTGTTCTACGTGAGCAACGCTCCCCGGGGCGGCGTGGCCGATGAGGTCTTCGCCTACGGCCGGCCCGGTGACCGCGTGCTCGTCGGTGACTGGGACGGTGACGGCACGGACACCTTCGCGGTGCGCCGGGGCAACGTGTACTTCGTCAAGAACTCCCTCACCGGGGGAGCGGCCGACGCGGTGGTCGCCTACGGTCGCGTGGGTGACGCGGTGCTCGTGGGCGACTGGGACGGCGACAGCCGTGACAGCCTCGCCGTGCGTCGCGGCAGCCAGTACTTCGTGAAGAACTCGATCGCCGGCGGGATGGCCGACGAGGTCTTCCACTACGGGCGTGCGGGTGACGTCACGATGGCCGGTGACTGGGACGGCGACAGCCGTGACACGCTGCTGGTCCGTCGCGGGAACGTGTACTTCGCGAAGAACTCGCTCTCCGGTGGCGACGCCGACGTCGTGGTCCACTACGGACGCGTGGGTGACCAGGCGTTCGTCGGCGACTGGGACGGCAACGGCACCGACACCCTGGGCCTGAGGCGACTGCCCCAGCCTGCGGTGAACACCGTGCTGGCAGCAGTCGGTCAGCTGATCGCTCTCTGATCAGCGGCCTCATGTGACCAGGGGCCCGCAGCCGCGGTGCTGCGGGCCCCTGGTCACCACCACCGTCCGCACGAGGCGGAACGCCCGGTGGGCGAACGACCAGCAGGACCCTTCTCAGACCGCTCCGACGATGACCTCGTGGTCAGCGTCGGCCTCCAGGACACGGTGACGACGATGAGGTGGACGACCGCGACGTGCGCGTCGCCGCGACCGGGGCGCCGGTATGCCGGCCATCCGGCCGGTGCCGCGTCAGGCCCCGACGAGCAGTCGGTCGATGGCCGGCGCCGACAGGACCTGCTGAGCGACCATCTGCGAGGCTCCGAGGACTCCGGCGCGCCCCTCGGTCTGGGAGGCGACGATGCGCAGGTGCTGGGTGGCGAGTGGCAGCGAGCGGCTGTACACGACCTCACGGATACCCGCGAGCAGGTGCTCACCGACCTCGGACACGATCCCGCCGATGACGATGACCGACGGGTTGAGCAGGTTGACGACGCCGGCAACGACGTCACCGATGTCCCGCCCGGCCTGGCGCACCGTCTGGCTCGCGGTGGTGTTGCCTGCCCGCACGAGCTCGACGATCTGCGCGGTGCGCTGGATGTCGACGCCCTGCGAGCGCAAGGACTCGACGACGGCCTGGCCGCTCGCCAGCGCCTCGAGGCACCCGACGTTGCCGCAGCGGCACGGCACCTGACGTCCGCGGGGCACCGCGATGTGACCGAGGTCCCCCGCGGCGCCCAGCGCCCCGCGCCGCAGCTCGCCGTCGGAGATGATGCCGGCGCCGATGCCGGTGGCGATCTTGATGAAGACGAGGTCCTTGACCTCGTGCCACCGCGCCGCGTGCTCGCCGATGGCCATGATGTTGACGTCGTTGTCGACGAGCACCGGGGTCGGCAGCGTCCGGCTCACGTGTCGAGGCACGTCGAAGCCGTCCCAGCCGGGCATGATCGGTGGGCTGATCGCCCGACCGAGCTTGTGCTCGACGGGACCCGGAAGACCGATCCCGACCCCTGCGACGTCGGACACCGGGCGCCCGAGCTCCTCGACCATCTCGCACAGCACCGTCGTGACGGCGTCGAGCACGACCTCCGGACCGTCCGCGATGGTCAGCTCCAGCGACCGCTCGCTCAGCACCGTCGAGGCGAGGTCGGTCACGGCCAGGCGGCCGTGGCTCACGCCCAGGTCAGCGGCGAGGATGATGCGCGCGCCGGGGTTGAACGCGAACGTCGCGGGCGGGCGTCCTCCGGTGGACGAGGCCTCGCCGGCCGGGACGATCAGGCCCGAGGCAAGCAGCTCGTCGATCCGCGCCGCCACCGTCGGGCGCGCGAAGCCGGTGACGGCGGCAAGGTCCGCGCGGGTCCGGGGCCGCCCGTCGCGGATGAGCTGAAAAAGCGTGCCGGCCGACCGCGGGTCGGCCTCACGGCGCACCTCACCTCGCGCCTCCAGGCCTGTCGAAAGTGTGACCATGCACAGAGTAAACCACCGATGCTTCAACAGGTCACGCTAACGTAACTATCTTTTTTCTTCCCAACTTTTGATTGACGGACGTCAGAATGCCCCCTTACAGTGTCGCCATGGTCACAGCAGACCCCCGTCCCCTCCTCCACATCACCGACATCGTCAAGCACTTCCCGGGCGCCAAGGCCCTGGACGGCGTGGACCTCGAGGTCCACGCCGGTGAGGTCCACTGCCTCCTGGGCCAGAACGGCGCCGGAAAGTCGACCCTCATCAAGGTGCTCGCGGGCGCGCACCAGCCCAACTCCGGGGAGATCCGGTGGAACGGCGAGGTCGTGACCATCGGGTCACCCACCGCCGCCCTCGAGCTCGGCATCGCCACGATGTACCAGGAGCTCGACGTCGTCGACGGTCTCAGCGTGGCGGAGAACATCTTCCTCGGCCACGAGCTCTCGCGCGGCGGCCTGCTCCGGCGGTCCGAGGCACACAGTCGCACCCGCGAGCTGCTCGCGCGACTGGGCCACAGCGAGATCTCTCCCGGCCGTGAGGTCGGGCGCCTGTCGGCGGCCGGCAAGCAGATCGTGTCGATGGCACGTGCGCTCTCCCACGACGCGCGCGTCATCGTCATGGACGAGCCGTCCGCGGTGCTCGACCCGGAGGAGGTGGCGAACCTCTACCGCATCGTGCGTTCCCTCTCCTCCGAGGGCGTCGCGGTCATCTACATCTCCCACCGGCTGGAAGAGATCCGTGAGATCGGTGACCGGATCACCGTCCTCAAGGACGGCCGGACCGTCGCCGAGAACCTCGCGGTCGCCGACACGCCCACTGCGGACCTCATCCGCCTCATGACCGGCCGCACCGTCGAGGGCGACTTCGGCGGTGGCCGGGGCACGCACGAGCGGGGCGAGCCCGTGCTCGAGGTCGAGAACCTCGCGCTGGCCGGCGTCTTCGAGGACGTGTCGTTCACCGTCCGCGCCGGACAGATCGTCGGCCTTGCCGGTCTCGTGGGCGCCGGACGCTCGGAGATCCTCGAAACCATCTACGGGGCCCGCCGGGCGACGGGCGGGTCCATCCGCGTCAAGGGCGAGAAGCTGCGGCCCGGTTCCGTGCCGGCGGCCGTGGACGCGGGCATCGGCCTGGCTCCGGAGGAGCGCAAGAGCCAGGGTCTCCTGCTGGACGAGCCGGTCTACCGCAACATCACGCTGTCCACGTTCGCCCGGTTCGCCCGGTCCGGCTTCCTCGACGAGCGGGCCGAGCGCAAGGCGGCTGACGAGCAGATCACGTCGTTGCAGGTCGCTCCCAACGACGGTGCCCGCAACATCCGCACGCTCTCCGGCGGGAACCAGCAGAAGGCGATGCTCGCCCGCTGGCTCGTCCACGGGTGCGACATCCTGCTGCTCGACGAACCGACCCGAGGAGTGGACGTCGGCGCCCGCGCCGAGATCTACGCCCTCATCCGCCGCCTTGCCGCCTCGGGGGCAGCGGTGCTCATGGTCTCGAGCGAGATCGAGGAGGTCCTCGGCCTGGCCGACGAGGTCCTCGTCATCGCCGAAGGCCACGTGGTCCACGACGGACCCGCTGACCAGATCGACGAGCACAAGGTGCTCGACCTCGTCATGGAAGGAACTCACGCATGAGTGAGAACACCGCGGCAGACACCTCCGCGGCCGGCTCCCCGGCCCTGCCGCCCACGAACCGCGACGCCGCTCCGGAGGCGGAGACGACGAAGGACGCAGGCGGCCGGCGGTTCGGGGGCTCGGGCCTGGCCCGCAACCTCGGCCTGATCATCGCGCTCGCCCTGCTGTGCATCGTCGGGTTCATCACCGCGGGGGAGCGGTTCCTCGACGCCAACAACTTCACGACGATCGTGGCCTTCGCGGCGACCGTCGGCATCGTCAGCGTCGGGATGACCTTCGTCATCACCGGCGGGGGCATCGACCTCTCCGTCGGGTCGGTGCTGGGCCTGGCCTCGGTGTGGGCCACGACCCTCGCGACGCAGACCATGGCGGCGGACATGCACTGGATCGTCATGGTCTTCGCCGCCCTCGCCGTCGGAACCGTCGCGGGACTCATCAACGGGGTGATCGTCGCCTACGGGCGGGTGGTGTCCTTCATCGCCACCCTCGCCATGCTCGTCGGTGCCCGCGGCCTCGCCGAGATCATCTCCGGCCGGCAGACCCAGATCATCGACGTCAGCGCGTTCAAGGACTTCTTCGGCGCGGACGTCCTGGGCCTGCCGATGATCGTGTGGATGTTCCTCCTGGTCGCCGCGCTCGGCTGGGTGCTCCTCAACCGGACGACGTTCGGCCGGCGCACCGTCGCCGTGGGTGGCAACCCGGAGGCCGCCCGGCTGGCCGGCATCAAGGTCCAGCGCCACACGATGTACCTCTTCGCGCTCTCCGGCCTCACCGCCGGGATCGCCGCCGTGACCCTGATGGGTCGGACGGGCGCCGGCACCTCGACGCACGGCCTGCTCCTGGAGCTGGACGTCATCGCCGCCGTCGTCGTCGGTGGCACGCTGCTCGTCGGCGGTCGCGGCACCATCGTCGGCACCGTCCTCGGCGTACTCATCTTCGCCACGCTCAAGAACATCTTCGTCCTCAACAACCTGTCCACCTCGGTGCAGGCACTGGCGCAGGGCGCAATCATCGTCCTCGCCGTCATGCTCCAGCAGCGGTTCGCCGCTCGCGGTACCAGCTAACCCTCTCGTCCCGTCCCCTACCCCCGTCAGTACGTCCTGTTATCCCGTTCAAGGAGGAACCCCTCATGTCCGCACGTACCACGCGCCGTCGGTTCGCCGTCGCGGCCGGCGTCTCGGCCGCCCTGCTCCTCGCCGGATGCACCGGCAACACTCCCGAGGAGGTGGAGGGTGACAACGGCGACAACGGCAACGGCTCCACCAACGAGCAGGCCGGCTCGAGCAACGACGAGACCGGTGAGACGGTGACCATCGGCTTCTCCGCACCCGCCGCCGACCACGGCTGGATGGCGGCGATCACCACAGCGGCCCAGGAGGAGGCTGCGGAGTTCGAGGACGTCGACCTGCGCGTCGCCGAGGGCACCAACGACGTCAACCTCCAGATCAGCCAGGTGGAGACCTTCATCAACGAGGGCGTCGACGCGATCGTCATGCTGCCCTTCGACGGCGCCGCGCTCACCGGGGTCGCGCTCGACGCCATGGAGGCCGGCATCCCGGTCGTCAACGTCGACCGCGAGTTCTCCGACCCCAACGCCGCCCGCGTCACCATCCTGGGCGACAACTACGGCATGGGTGTCAGCGCCGGCGAGTACATGTGCGAGCGCCTCGGTGACCAGCCCGACGCCGTCATCGCCGAGATCGCCGGCATCGACAACCTGCCGCTGACCCAGGACCGCAGCCAGGGCTTCGCCGACGCGCTGGGCGAGTGCGGCCTCGAGGTCTCCAACCGCGTCGCCGCCGACTTCACCGTCCAGGGCGGGGAGTCCGCGACGGCCAACCTGCTCCAGGCGGCCCCGCAGATCGACGCCATCTGGAACCACGACGACGACCAGGGTGTCGGCGTCATGCAGGCCATCGAGAACGCCGGCCGTGACGAGTTCTTCGTCGTCGGTGGCGCCGGCTCGGCCAACGTCATGCGAGACATCCAGTCGGGCGACTCCCTCGTCGAGGCCACCGTCGTCTACCCGTCCACGCAGGCTGCGGACGGCATCCGGCTCGCCCGCCTGCTCGCGCAGGGCAAGGCCATGTCCGACCTCGTCGAGGTCGAGGTCCCGCGCCTCATCCAGCTCTACGCCCCGGTCGTGACCGCGGACAACGTCGACCAGTACATCGACTCGGCGTTCGAGTCCTGAGCAGCCCGTGAATCCGGGGGTGCCGGTTCGCCGGCACCCCCGGTTTCGCGCACGACACACGAAGGAGCCAATTCCGATGACTGAGGACAAGCCGCGGATCGGCGTGGCGATGATCGGGTACGCCTTCATGGGGCGGGCCCACTCCCAGGCGTGGCGCAACGCGCACCGGTTCTTCGACCTCCCGCTCGAGCCGCACATGGCGGTCCTCGTGGGACGCGACGAGCAGCGTGCGACGGCGGCGGCCGGCCAGCTCGGGTGGGGCGCCGTCGAGACCGACTGGCGCCGGGCCATCGCGCGTGACGACGTCGACGTCGTCGACATCTGCACACCGGGGGACACGCACGCCGAGATCGCCATCGCGGCGCTCGAGGCCGGCAAGCACGTCCTCGTCGAGAAGCCGATGGCCAACACGGTCGCCGAGGCGGAGGCGATGGCCGCGGCGGCAGCGACGGCTCGCGCCTCGGGCGTGCGCTCGATGGTCGGCTTCACCTACCGGCGCGTGCCGGCCATCCAGCTGGCCCGCCAGCTCATCGCCGACGGTCGCATCGGCGAGGTCAGGCAGGTCCGCGCGCAGTACCTCCAGGACTGGCTCGCCGACGCGGACGCACCGCTGTCGTGGCGGCTGGACAAGGAGAAGGCCGGCTCGGGCGCCCTGGGGGACATCGGCGCCCACATCGTCGACCTCACGCAGTTCATCACCGGGCAGCGCCTCACCGGCGTCTCCGGCATGCTCGACACGTTCGTCACGGAACGGCCCGTGGCCGAGAGCTTCAGCGGCCTGCACGGGACCGCCGGCACCGAGCGCGGTCCCGTCACCGTCGACGACGCAGCCCTGTTCACCGCGCGCCTCGACAGTGGTGCGCCGGCGATCCTCGAGGCGACCCGCTTCGCGTGGGGCCGCAAGAACGCGATGCGTATCGAGGTCAACGGCTCGACGGGCTCGATCGCCTTCGACTTCGAGGAGATGAACGTCCTCAACTTCTACGACGCGACAGAGCCCGCGGTGACCTCCGGTTTCCGGCGCATCCTGGTCACTGAGCCGGTCCACCCCTACATCGAAGGCTGGTGGCCCCCGGGTCATGGCCTGGGGTACGAGCACGGCTTCGTCCACCAGGTCGTCGACCTCGTGCGCGCCCTAGCCGCCGACGAGGACCCGGCACCGTCCTTCGAGGACGGGCTGCACGTCCAGCGCGTGCTCGACGCGGTCGAGAGGTCGAGCGCGCAGCACAGCACCTTCACCCAGATTGGAGACTGACAATGGCTCGACCGATCACGCTCTTCACCGGCCAGTGGGCGGACCTTCCCTTCGAGGAGGTGGCCCGGCTCGCCGGCGAGTGGGGCTACGACGGGCTGGAGATCGCCTGCTGGGGTGACCACCTCGACCCGTGGCTGGCCGCCGAGGACGACGCCTACGTCCAGAACAGGCTCGACATCCTGGAGAAGAACGGCCTCAAGGTCTTCACGATCGCCAACCACCTCAAGGGTCAGGCCGTCTGCGACGACCCCATCGACCAGCGGCACCGTGACATCCTCTCGGACAGGATCTGGGGCGACGGCGATCCCGAGGGCGTGCGTCAGCGCGCCGCGGAGGAGATGAAGGTGACCGCTCGTGCGGCCGCCCGGCTGGGGGTCAAGACCGTCACCGGCTTCACCGGCAGCTCGATCTGGAAGTACGTCGCGATGTTCCCGCCCGCCTCCGACGAGCTCGTCGAGGCCGGCTACCGGGACTTCGCCGACCGCTGGAACCCCATCCTCGACGTGTTCGACGAGGTCGGCGTGCGCTTCGCCCACGAGGTCCACCCCTCGGAGATCGCCTACGACTACTGGACGACGCACCGCACGCTGGAAGCCATCGGCCACCGGGAGGCCTTCGGCCTGAACTGGGACCCCTCGCACTTCATGTGGCAGGACCTCGACCCGGTCGCCTTCCTGCTGGACTTCCGGGACAAGATCCTCCACGTCCACTGCAAGGACTCCAAGCGTCGCCTCAACGGGCGCAACGGCCGCCTCGGCTCGCACCTGCCGTGGGCCGACCCGCGCCGTGGCTGGGACTTCATCAGCACCGGCCACGGCGACGTGCCGTGGGAGGACGCCATCCGGATGCTCAACCACATCGGCTACGACGGCCCGCTGTCGGTCGAGTGGGAGGACGCCGGCATGGACCGGCTCGTCGGTGCCCCCGAGGCGCTGGAGTTCGTCCGGAAGCTGTCCTTCAAGCCCTCCGAGGCGGCATTCGACGCCGCGTTCTCCACGCGCTGACCCGCCGGTCGCGGGACCCCCGAGACCGCCGACACCACAGCTCCTGCCGATCCGCTTCGGCAGGAGCTGTGCTGTCGGCGCCGCCGTGTGTGACGAAGGTCCGATTGTCACGGTTCGGTAACGCCCCCTAGCGTGGGCCGCCGGAGGCGAAGACGCCGAGGACGGACGACACCGAGGGGATCTCGACAATGACTGTGCGACGCACGCTGGGCGCGGGCCTGACCGTAGGGCTTCTCATGGTGGCTGCACCGGCCGCCGCCAAGGGGGGAGACGTCGACGGTGAGGGCGAGCGCTACCGCCTGACAAACGGCTGGGCAGGGGACAGCGACGTGACCTTCGCCTACGGGCGCGGCGACGACAGCGTCTATGCCGGCGACTGGGACGGGAGCGGCTTCGACACGCTCGCCGTGCGACGCGGCGCGACCTACCACTTCCGCAACAGTCTCTCCGGCGGTGCGGCCGACGTCGTCGCCACCTACGGTCGCTCCGACGACGTCGTGTACATGGGTGACTGGGACGGCGACGGTGTCGACACCCCGGTCGTCCGGCGCGGGAGCGAGTACCACGTCAAGAACAGCCTGACCGGCGGCGACGCGGACGTGGTCATCGCCTACGGCCGACCTGGCGACGTCGTCCTCATCGGGGACTGGGACGGCGACGGTGTCGACACGCTGGGCGTGCGCCGCGGGAACGTCTACCACCTGAAGAACTCCATCGCCGGCGGCGACGCCGACGTCGTGGTCGGGTACGGCAGGGCCGAGGACGTGGTCCTCGTCGGCAACTGGAGCGGCCAGGGCGGGGACACCCTGGGCGTGCGCCGCGGTGACGTCTTCCACATGAAGAACTCCATCAGCGGCGGGAACGCCGACATCGTCATGGCGTACGGGCAGGCGACCGACGGCGTCCTCGTCGGCGACTGGGACGGCGACGGGAGCGACACGATCGGCCTGCGCAGCCCCGAGGTCACGTCCGCAGCCCAGACGGTCGACGGCATGCACGCGTACGACGATCGGATGATCGAGCTGGTCAACGCCGAACGTGCCGCCCGCGGCATCGCGCCGGTGCGTGCGGTCCCGGCACTGCGCGACGCCGCCGTGCGCCACTCCACCTGGATGGCGGACCAGGGCCGGATCGAGCACGCCGCGTGGTCGACGATCAGCAGTGACGCCGGCGCCATCGGGTGCACGGCGGCCTCCGAGCTCATCGTCCGGACCTGGCAGCGCGACACGGCGCCCGAGCCGCGCGCCGCGATCGACTGGTACATGAACTCAGCGGTCCACCGCGACGCCATCCTCAACCCGGACTACCGCTACCTCGCCGCCGGGTCCGTCGAGGCCGGCAGCTACGCCTACAACACGATGCGCTTCGCCCGCAGCTGCTCCTGACCCACGCCTCTCATCGGCGGTCGGGCCCTCCGACCTCTCAAGTCCGTCGACCGGCTGCCGATGCGTGCTGTGGATGGCTGTCACACGGAACTCGAGGAACGCACACATGACGACACGACGCCGCCTGCTCGCCGCGGGCCTGACCCTCGGGCTCCTCGCCGTCGCGGCTCCGGCCGCCGGCAAGGGCGCGGAGACCGACGGTGAGGGACCCCGCTACCACCTGACGAACACGTGGGCGGGGATCACGCACCTGTCTCTCGCTTACGGGCACTCGGACGACATCGTCTACGTCGGGAACTGGGACGGGGAGGGCACCGACACCCTGGCCGTGCGCCGTGGTGCGACCTACCACTTCCGCAACAGTCTCTCCAGCGGCGTGGCGGACCGCGTCGTCACCTACGGCAGGCCTGACGACGTCGTCCTCATGGGTGACTGGGACGGCGACGGCGTCGACACCCCGGCCGTCCGCCGCCGGTCGCACTACTTCGTGAAGAACACCCTGAGCGGGGGCGACGCGGACAAGGTCATCGCCTACGGGCGTCCGGGAGACGTCGTCGTCGTCGGGGACTGGGACGGCGACGGCTCCGACTCCCTCGGCGTGCGGCGGGGAAGCTTCTACTACCTGAAGAACTCCATCAGCGGCGGCGAGGCGGACTCCGTCATCGCCTACGGCCGTCCGAACGACGACGTCCTCGTCGGCGACTGGGACGGTCGCAACGGTGACAGCCTCGGGGTGCGGCGCGGCGACGTGTTCCACATGAAGAACTCGATCAGCGGTGGCAACGCCGACATCGTCATGCCCTACGGCGCCACCACCGACGGTGTCCTGGTCGGCGACTGGGACGGCAACGGTGCCGACACGATCGGCCTGCGCAACGCGGTGAACCACCCCGTGCCCCCGCGCGTCGGCAGCATGCACGAGTACGACGAGCGGATGATCGAGATGATCAACGCCGAGCGCGCGGCCCGCGGTACCGCCCCGGTGCGCGCCGTGCCCGAGCTGCGGCCGGCAGCCGTGCGCCACTCCTCGTGGATGGCCGGCAAGAGCATCATCCAGCACGCGACGAGTGCCACGATCGCCTCGGACGCGCAGGCGGTCGGCTGCACCCGCGGCGGCGAGCACATCGTGCGGACCTACCAGCGCGGGACGGCGCCCGACCCCCGGGACGCGATGAACTGGTACATGAACTCCACGGACCACCGCACCGGCATCCTCAACCCGAACAACACGCACGTGGCCGTCGGCACCGTCCAGTCCGGCGACATGGTCTACAACACCCAGCGGTTCGTGCGGAACTGCTCCTGACGGCGTCCAGCTGACCGGCCGACTGCTGCTGGCTACCCGGCAGCGGCCACGACGATGTCGGCAGCCTCGCGTCCGGTCGCGGCGGCCGATCGGTGCCGGCGCACCCAATGCGCACGGCGACGGCTCCCCGCGGGAGACCGCGGAGCCTGCAGCGCAGCGATCATCGCACCCGCCGCAGCGTCGGCGTCGTGCTCGACAGCCCAGCCCAGCCGCTCCTCCGTGATCTGCTCCGCGGCCGCGCCCACCCCGGCGAAGATGATGGGAGCGCCGCACGCGAGCGCGGCGTGGATCTTGGTCGGGAAGGCGAGGTCGTACCCACGACCGGGGATGATGCTCGCCAGGCAGGCGGACGCGCCGCGCTGCCACCTGGCGGCGTCCTCTGCCGGCCCTCGCGCGTGGAACGTCACGGACCCCGGGGGCAGGTCGTCGGCGAGGGCCTTCAGCCGCTGCCAGTCGGTTCCCTGCCCGAGATAGACCAGGCGGGCCTCGGGCACCGCTTCCAGGACGCGGGGGAGCGCACGGATGAAGACGTCGGCCCCCTGCCACTCCGACGCGGTTCCGGCGTACAGCAGATACGGACGTCCCCCGTCGTCGACGGCCGGGCCGTCCGGTGTGAAGACGTCGGTGTCGACGCCGTTGGGCACGACGTGGACGTTCCTCACACCGAGCTCGGCCAGCCGTGTCGCCACCGGGGCCGACACGGCGATGACACCCTCAGCCGCGCCCATCGCCCAGCGCTCGACGGCCCGCAGCGTCCGGACGACCACCCCCGGCATGCGAGCGGACTCGGCAGCGTCCGCCCACACGTCGGCGGCGTAGTAGACGTACGGCACCCGGCGTAGCGCCGCTGCGACGCGGACCACGACACCGGTGGTCGGGGGCGGCTCGCAGACCACGACGTCCGGGCGCGGTGCACGCAGCAGCCGCAGGAACAGCGGCAGGTCGAAGCTGAGGTACTGGAGGTACCCGCGGACGTAGCCCTCGGAGTCGCGGAGGACCGGCCAGCGCTCGACCCGTGCACCGACGTCGGTGGGTTCGGGCAGCCCGCCGGGAACGGTGGTCGTGAGCACCCGGACACGGGCCCCGACGCCCGCCAGTCCGCGGGTGAGCGCGGCGAGGCGGAAGGAGGCCGCCGCAGGCTCCGGGGCGAAGATCCGCGTCGCCACGAGCACACGAACCCCGCCATGAACCTTCGCCATGCACCCTCCTCCGACATCCCGCGGGTCCGATCGCCGAGCCCAGACTACGGCTCACGCGGCCGCTCACCCGCCCGGACCCACCTGTCGACATGGCTCGTCAGCGGTGCGCCGGGCCCGCAAGGCCCGGACCGTACGATGGCCACGTGTCCGACCGACCTCGCGCGCTCATCGTCTCCTTCTCCCCGATCCACCGCGACGCGCGCGTGCTGCGCCAGCTCTCGGTGGTCGCCCGGCACGCCAGGGTCACGACGATCGGCTACGGCCCCGCACCAGCCGGCTCCGAGGAGCACCTGCGCATTCCCGACGACGCTGCGTCGCTCCCGCAGACGGTGCGCGGGGTGCTCACCCTGATCGCCCGTCGCTGGAGGGCTGCCGAGCTGGCCTCGCCGGCGGCGAGGCTCAGCCTCGAGCTCGTGGCGGGCCGGCGCTGGGACATGGTCGTCGCGAACGACGCGCGGGCCCTGCCCGTTGCGTTCCGGCTCGCCGACGGCGCGCCGGTGTGGGCCGACCTGCACGAGTGGGCTCCGGAGGAGCGCAGCCACGTACCGGTGTGGAAGATCCTCGTCGCGCCGCTGATGGATCACCTGTGCCGCACGTACCTGCCGCGGTGCGCAGCGACGACCACCGTGGGTCTGGCGATCTCCGAGCTCTACGAGGAGCGCTACGGGGTCCGTCCAGCGGTCATGCGCAACACGGCCCCGTGGACCGACCTTGCTCCTACGCCCGTCGACGGCGACACGATCCGGCTGGTCCACTCCGGTGGGGCGGTGCCCGGACGGCGGCTGGAGACCATCATCGACGTCGCGGACCGGCTCGGCGAGGGGTACAGCCTCGACCTCTTTCTCGTACCGGCGAAGGACGGGGAGGCCTATCTCGAAGGGCTGCGGGAGCGTGCGTCGTCCAACCCCAGGGTCACCTTCCACCCACCCGTCCCCGCCACGGAGCTCCCCGCGACACTCAACCGCTTCGACCTGGGCGTCTACTGGATACCGCCGTACTCCCGGAACGCACGGCTCGCGCTGCCGAACAAGCTCTTCGACTTCGTCCAGGGCCGCCTGGCCATCGCGGTGGGGCCCTCCCAGGAGATGGAGAGCGTCGTCCGCGAGCACGACCTCGGTGTGGTGAGCGAGGACTTCGACGTCGCGAGCTGCGTCCGCTCGGTCGCCGCGATGACGCGCGACGACATCGCCAGGTTCAAGAGCAACGCGCACGCGGCGTCCCGCCCGCTGAGCTTCGAGTCCGACGCGGAGGTCGCCGACGGCGTCGTGCGGACGCTGCTGTCCGCCGGGTAGCAGCCGGAGATCCCGAACCGTTCAGTCGCCGGCGAGGAGCGCGTCGATGGCCCGCACCCACGGCTCGGACAGCCTGCGGGCATCCAGCTGCTCCGCTGCTCGGTGGGACGCCGCCTTGTAGGCGTCCACCGCCTCGGGAGTCAGGGCCGTCAGCGCGGCGGCGATCTCCTCGGCACTGAACCCGTCGGTCACCAGGCCGACGTCATGTGCCCGGACGAGGTCGACCATCTCCGGCGAGGGCCCGACGACGAGAGCAAGGCGGGCCTGGACGAACTCGAACATCTTGTTCGGCAGGGCGTGCCGGAGATTGAACGTCGTCGGGGGACAGACGAAGATGCCGATGTCATACCGGTGCATCGTCGGGACGAGCTCGGTGAAGGCGACCGGCTCGCGCACCGCGACCCCCGTGACGGACTCGTCACCCGCCCGCTCGACGAGCTCACGGATGTACCTGACATCGCCGGCAACCAGGTAGAGGTCGAACGTCAGGCGTCCGGGCGTGCGGGCGTTGACCCTCGTCACGGCATCGATCATCGCCTCGAGGCGCCGACCTCGGCCCGCCGCGCCGGCGTGGACGAGGCGGAGCGGCTCCGACGTCGGGGTCGGCGAGAGGTCCGGGCGGTACGGGGTGGCGTTCGGCACGACGTCCGCTGCGACACCGAAGGTCCTGCGGTACTCCTCCGCGATGCCGCGGGCGACCGTCGTCACCGAGGCGGCACGGGTGACGTACCTGCGGACGGCCCACCGCATGAGAGGCGCGATGGTCGCTTTCCACACCGCCTTCTCGCCCTGTTTCGGGGAGAACTCGTGCAGGTCGGCGTGTACCCCGGCCCGCGGCGCCAGCTCGACGGCCACCGGGACGGCGAGGACGTCGTTGGCGAGGACCACGTCCATCGGCGGCCGGCGCAGCACCTCGCGGCGGACGAGCGCGATGCGTTCCGAGCCGAAGTACAGCCGGTGGTACTGCCGCGCCCCGAGGAGTCCGGCGAGCGCCGCGGTGCTCTTGCGCCACCGGGCCAGGTGCACCGGGATCTCGATGTGGTCCGCTGCCCCCGCCGGTGCCGCTCCGTATCCGCACGTGACCACCTCGTAGCGCTCGGCGAAGATCTCGATCTGCCGCAGCACGCGAGGGTCCCTGGTCAGCTCGGAGAACGAGAGGATGAGCACCCTGCTCTTGGTCATGTCACCATCCGTCGAGTGCGTGTCGGTGTCACGGGCGAGCGGTCCCAGCCGAGGCAAGGGCGGAGACGGCTGCGGCCCACGGCGCCGAGAGCCGCTCGGCGGACAGCGCATCGGCTGCCGCATGGGACGCCGCCTTGTGCACGTCGACGGCTGTGGGAGTGAGCTCCTCGAGCGCGTGGACGAGGTCATCTGTCCCGTACCCGTCGGTCACCGCGCCGACGCCGTGCTCGCGCACGAGTGACGCCATCGCCGGGGACGGGCTCACCACGAGCATGAGCCGCGCCTGGACGAACTCGAACACCTTGTTGGGAAGTGCCCAGTAGTTGTTGAAGCTCACCGGCGGCAGGACGTGCATACCGACGTCGTAGGAGTGCATCGTCGGCACGAGCTCGGTGAAACCGACCGGCTCACGCACCGCGACACCCGTGACCGCCTCGTCGCCGGCACGGGCGGCCAGCTCGCGGATGTACCGCTCGTCGCCGGGGACGAGGTAGAGGTCGAACGCCAACCGACCGGGCGTGCGGGTGTTGACCTGCGTCACGGCGTCGATCATCACCTCGAGCCGCCGACCTCGGGTCGCCGCTCCTGCGTGGACCAGCCGGATCGGGTCCGCGGTCGGGGTCGGGTGGAGGTCGGGCCAGTACGGTGCCGCGTTGGGGACGACGTCGGCCGTAACGCCGAAGTTCTTGCCGTACTCCTCCGCGATGCCGCGGTTGACCGTCGTGACGGACGCCACCCGTGGCAGTGCGGTCCGGCACGCCCAGACCGCGAAGGGGCGCAGGCGTCTGCGCCACGTGCGGGTCGAGCCCTGCCCGGGAGCGTACTCGTGCAGGTCTGCGTGCACACCGCGTCGCGGGCGCAGCTCCAGGGCGACGGGAACGGCGAGGACGTCGTTGGCGACGACGATGTCCACGCCCCCTCGGCGCTCGACCTCGGCCCGGACGAAGCGGATCCGCGGCGAGCCGAAGTACAGCCGACGATGGCGGTGCGCCTCGAGCATGAGGGCAACCGGCTTGTAGCTGGGGCGCCATGACCGCAGCTCGTCGGGTATCTCGATGTGGTCGACGACGCCGGGCGGGGCGGGTCCGAACCCGCACGTGACGACGTCGTAGTCGTCACGGAACAGGTGGACCTGGCGCAGCACACGCGGGTCTCGTGCGATGTCCGAGAAGGACAGGACGAGGAGTGTCGTGCGCGCCACGCCTGTCCTCCTGTGTACTCCCCGGCCCGGACCTACCGGGCTGGCGACCCATCCTACGAGACTCGGGACGGTGTCTGTCGTCCTGCCGTACCCCAGTGCCCCTCAGCGAGGAGAGAATGGGGAAGGAATAGAGTCGCCACATGACGACGCGTGACGCCTTCCCCGGTCGGACTCCTCACGCACGACGAACCGCCTCCGACGACGACTGGCGCCTCGATCGATGAGGAACATCTGGACCACCCTGCGCCCGCTGCTCAAGGTCCTGCCTGCAGGCAGCCGCCGCTTCCTGCTGACGTACGGGTTCCTCACCGCCTCGCTGGCACTGCTCGACCTCGTGGCGCTCGGGATGGTCGGGACGCTCCTGCAGTCGGTTCTCAACGACTCGGCGGTGAGCATCCCGCTCGTGGGCGACCTGGCCTCGACGCAGAGCCGCGTCGTCGCGCTCTCCGCGGTGTGCACGCTCATCGTCCTCAAGGGAGTGCTGGCGGTGGCCCTCCTCTGGGCCGCCACGCGCAGGTTCGCCGCCCACGAGGTCGCGATCGGCGACCGCCTCTTCGCGGCCTACATGCGCTCGTCCTGGGAGGACCGGCTCAGCAAGAACACCGCCGAGCTCGTCCGCTCGGTGGACGTCGGGGTCGGCACGTCCGTCTCCGGGGTGCTCATGCCGAGCATGACGCTGTTCGGTGAGGTGGGCACGCTGCTGGCGATCGTCGTCGCCCTGGTGGTCTTCGACCCCCTCATCGCGGGGGTCACGGTCGTGTACCTCGGGCTCGTCGCCCTGCTCCTCGCCACGGTGATCTCTCCGCGTGCGGTCGCCGCCGGACGGGTCAACCGCACCTGGTCCCAGCGGACCGTACGGATCCTCAGCGAGGCGCTGGGTGCGCTCAAGGAGGTCACGCTCGCCGGGCGCTCCCAGGACGTGCAGGCGCGCGTGCACGGCACCCGCGTCCACAGCTCGCGCGCCCGGTCCAACACGATCTTCCTCGGGCAGGTTCCGCGCTACGTCCTCGAGGCCGCGCTCATCGTCGGATTCGTCCTCATCGCCGGGGTCGGGTACCTCACCGGCGGCGTCGAGGGAGCGGTGGCCGCCCTGGGCATGTTCGGCGTCGCCGGGTTCCGGATGGTGCCCGCACTCACGCGCTTCCAGGCCGTCCAGTCCCAGGTCAACGGTGCCGCCGCGTTCGCCAAGCAGGTGGTGCGCGACATCGAGGAGGCAGAGGAGGTCTTCGAGCGCCGCAGCCGTGACCGGCCGCAGCACGAGCTCGACGACGACGTCGCTGACATCGTGCTCGACAGCGTGACCTTCCACTACCCGGGCGCCGACGGGCCGGCACTGGACACGGTGAGCCTGACGATCCCGGCGGGATCACACGTGGCGTTCGTCGGTGCCTCCGGCGCCGGTAAGTCCACCATGGTCGACATCCTTCTCGGCCTGCTCGAGCCCACCGAGGGTCAGGTGACGGTCGGTGGGCAGCCGCTCGAGCTGGTGCTCGACTCCTGGCGACGCCGGATCGGGTACGTCCCGCAGGACGTGGCCCTCTTCGACTCGACGGTCGCCGAGAACGTCGCGCTGACCTGGGACCGCCATTCGGTCGACGAGCACCGCGTGCGCCGCGCGCTCGAGCGCGCGCAGCTGCTCCGCATCATCGAGGGGCGCCCGGGAGGGATCGACGCCCCGGTGGGGGAGCGCGGGCTCGCCCTGTCGGGTGGCCAGCGTCAGCGGCTGGGCATCGCCCGGGCGTTGTACAACGACCCCCGCGTCCTGGTGATGGACGAGGCGACGAGCGCCCTCGACACCGCGACCGAGGCCGCGGTCACCCGCGCCGTCAGCGACCTGCACGGTGAGGTCACCGTCATCACCGTCGCTCACCGACTGTCCACGATCAGGAACTCCGACATCGTCTTCTTCCTCCGCGACGGACGGCTGATCGCGCAGGGCAGCTTTGACGACGTCGTGCGCCAGGTCCCCGACTTCGCCGAGCAGGCTGCCCTCGCCGGGCTCTCCCGGTCAGCCGGGGACGCCTCACCCGGCTGACCACCATCGGTAGGGTGCCCCCGTGAAGATTCTCAGCGTCGTCGGAGCGCGTCCCCAGTTCGTCAAGCTCTCACCCGTCGCCCACGCGCTCGAGGCGGCAGGCCACGAGCACGTCATCGTCCACACGGGCCAGCACTACGACGCCGCCCTGTCCGACGTCTTCTTCAGCGACCTCGGCATCCGACCCCCGGACCTCAACCTCCACGTCGGGTCCGGCTCCCACGCGGAGCAGACCGGGGCGATGCTGCCCGGTCTCGAGCGCGCGATGCTCGAGCACCGTCCGGACTGGGTCCTCGTCTACGGGGACACGAACTCGACCGTGGCCGCCGCGCTGGCGGCAGTGAAGATCCACCAGCCGGTGGCCCACCTCGAGGCGGGCCTGCGGTCCTTCAACCGGCGGATGCCCGAGGAGCACAACCGTGTGATGACGGACCACGCCGCGGACCTGCTGCTGGCACCGACGGCTGTGGCCGTCGAGCACCTGCGCTCGGAGGGGCTGGGTGAGCGGACCGTGCACGTCGGTGACGTCATGGCTGACGTCCTCTACCGCGTCCGGGACGCCGGCCTTGCCCACGGACCGGTGCCGCTCGCGAGGGGCGTGGGCGCCGGCGACTATCTCGTCGCGACGATCCACCGCGCGGAGAACACCGATGACGCAGGTCGCCTCTCGGCGATCGTCGATGCGCTCGCGGGGCTCTCCCGACCGGTTCTCCTCCTCGCTCACCCCCGCCTGCGTGACCGCGCCGCCGCTGCGGGTATCGCGCTGGACGCCGGGGCGATCACGGTGCTGGAGCCGCAGCCGTACCCGCGCCTGGTCGACCTCGTCGCCCGGTCCGCCGGTGTGGTCACCGACTCCGGGGGACTGCAGAAGGAGGCCTTCCTGCTGCGGGTCCCGTGCACCACGCTGCGCCACGAGACGGAGTGGGTGGAGACCGTCGAGCTGGGCTGGAACGTGCTCGACGGTGATCTCACGGACGTCGCCGCGCACGCGCAGCGTCCCACGCCGCCCGCGACGGACGCCGCACCCTACGGCCGCGGTGACGCGGCCGTCCGCGTGGTGGAGGCCCTGACCGGCGCCCTGCGGTCGTAGGCGGACGTCCGGTGGGAGCCGCGGGCGTTCGAGAAGGCTAGTGCGTCGCCCGTCCACGCGGTGCCACGATGGGGCCGGATGACGTGCGACACACCGGGAGGCCGACGATGGACCAGCGGGTCAGCTTCATCACCCTGGCAGTGCGTGACCTCGACGCGAGCCGCCGCTTCTACCTCGACGGCCTGGGGCGGACGGCGGCCGTCGACGTCCCGGGTGAGGTGGTGATGATCAGCGTCGGTGAGCGGGTGGTGCTCTCCCTGTGGGACGAGCAGGCCTTCGAGGCGGAGGTCGGCCCGGTCGCGCGCGGCAGCGGTGTCCCGCCGGTCACGCTGGCGCACAACGTGGCCACGGAGGAGGCGGTCGAGGACGTGCTCGCGACCGCCCGCGCGGCGGGGGCGTCCGCCGTCGGCGTGCCGACCCGCCGCGAGTGGGGCGGGTACACGGGCTACTTCGCCGACCCCGACGGCTTCCGGTGGGAGGTCGCGTACAACCCCGACCCGATCGGCCGCAGCGTGCTGCCCTGAGCGCTCGCCACGACGTCGACCGTGCGGGGCGCGCCGGTGGGCCCTCACCGCACTCGCGCCCGACGCTCACCCGCGACCCCGCGGCTGGTCGATATCGTGGCCCCCGGGACCCGGACCTGCCGGGCCGAAGCTGAGGAGCACCATGCGTATTGCGGTCGTCGCCCTGGGGAAGATCGGTCTGCCGTTGGCGGTGCAGTTCGCCGATGCCGGTCACGACGTGGTCGGTGTGGACGTGGCGCAGTCGGTGGTGGACCTGGTCAACGCGGGCACCGAACCCTTCCCCGGTGAGGCGCACCTGGCGGACAAGCTCGCCGAGCTGGTCCCGGCGGGGCGGTTGCGGGCGACGACGGACTACGGGCAGGCGGTACCGGGTGCCGACGCGGTCGTGGTGGTGGTCCCGCTGTTCGTGGACGAGACCACGGGCGAGCCGGACTTCGGGTGGATGGACGGCGCGACGCGGTCGCTGGCCGAGCACCTGACCCCGGGGACGCTGGTGTCGTATGAGACGACGTTGCCGGTGGGGACCACGCGGGGGCGCTGGAAGCCGATGATCGAGGAGATCTCGGGTCTGGTCGAGGGCCGTGACTTCCACCTGGTGTTCTCCCCGGAGCGGGTGCTGACCGGGCGGGTGTTCGCCGACCTGCGTCGCTACCCCAAGCTCGTCGGTGGGCTGGACGAGCGGGGCGCGGTGCGGGCACGGGAGTTCTACGAGGCGGTGCTGAGCTTCGACGAGCGCCCGGACCTGGCGCGCCCCAACGGGGTGTGGGACATGGGCAGCGCCGAGGCCGCGGAGATGGCCAAGCTCGCCGAGACGACCTACCGGGACGTCAACATCGGGCTGGCCAACCAGTTCGCGGTGTTCGCCGACACGGTCGGGATCGATGTGTACGCGGTGATCGAGGCGTGCAACTCCCAGCCCTACTCCCACATCCACCGGCCGGGGATCGCGGTGGGTGGGCACTGCATCCCGGTCTACCCGCGGCTGTACCTGTCCACCGACCCCGACGCCACGATCGTGCGCACCGCGCGGGCGCACAACGCGGGGATGCCGGCCTACGCCGTGGGCCGGGCCGCCGAGCTGCTCGGTGACCTGGATGGGCTGCGGGCCGTGGTGCTGGGCGCGGCCTACCGCGGCGGGGTCAAGGAGACCGCGTTCTCCGGGGTCTTCGCCACCGTGGAGGCGTTGCGTGAGCGCGGGGCCCGGGTGCTGGTGCACGACCCCATGTACGACGACGCCGAGCTGGCCGCCTTCGGCTGGGAGCCCTACCACCTGGGCCAGCCCGTCGACCTGGCCGTGGTCCAGGCCGACCACGGCGCCTACCGCGACCTGACCCCCGCCGACCTGCCCGGGGTGCGGCTGCTCGTCGACGGCCGCCAGGTCACCGACCCCGCCACCTGGACCGGCACCCCACGCATCGCCATCGGCGCCGGCAGCTGACGGGCGCCCGATGAGCTGGTGGGCGCTGCTGCCGGGCGCAGCCGCGCTGGCGGCACTCGCCGCGGTGCCCGGGGTGCTCGCGCTGCGGGTGCTCGGGGTGCGCGGCCTCGCCGCCCTCGCCGGCGGCGTGCCGGTGACCGTCGCCGGGCTCGGCGTGCTCAGCATCGCCTACGCGCCGCTCGGCGTCCCGTGGCGGCTGCCCGCCGTGCTGGTGGGGCTCGCAGCCCTCCTCGCTGCGGCGTGGGCGCTCGGTCGGCTGGTGGGACGAGCGGACGGCGCTACCCGCCTCACCGCACCGTCCGCGGTCCCCGACGACGGAGCGCGATCCGCGGCACCTCCCACCGGCCTCGACGACGTCACCTGGCGGCCCGGACCGCTCGGCACCCGCAGCGCCGCCGCCGTCGCAGCGGCCGTCCTCGCCGGCTTCCTGCTCCTCGCCGCACCGTTCGTCGCCGCGCTGCCGTCCCCCGACGCCCCGCTGCAGCAGTGGGACGGCGTCTTCCACCTCAACGCCCTGGTCACGGTCCGGGACACCGCGACCGCCACGCCACTGGGCGGGCTGGCCCCGCTCTACGGTGACGGCACGCTGGCGCCCTACTACCCGACCGGCTGGCACGCCCTCATGGCGGTGGCCCCCGGCCTGGCCTCGGTGCCCGCGGCGACCAACGTCGGAATCCTCGTGCTCGGTGTCGGCGTGTGGCTGGTGGGCCTGGCCGGCCTGGCGCGAGAGGTCTTCGCCAGGCAGGCCCTCCCCGCCGTCCTGGCCCCGCTGCTGGCGGCGAGCTTCGTCGCCTTCCCGGCGGTCCAGCTCGGCGTGCTGGGCCAGCTCGCCCACGGCCTGTCCACCGCGCTGCTGCCCGGTGCGCTGCTGCTGGTGGTGCGAGCGGTGCGCGCCGCGGAGTGCCGGGCGGGCTGGGGGCCCGTCGCGTGTCACGCGGTGGCGGCGGTCGTCGCCGTCGGGGGCGTCGTGGTGGCCCACGCCAGCGGGATCTTCTCCCTCGCGGTGCTCGCGGGACCGGTGGTGGCCGGCGCGGTCCTCGCCTGGGCGGTCCGGCGGGTGCGCGGCGGGCGCAGGGTGCTCGGCGTCGGCGCCGTCGTCGCGCTGACCGGCGTCGTCGTGGCGGGGCCCGTGGTGGCGGCGAACCTGGACGCGCTGTCCGTCGTCGTGGGCTTCGAGCGGGCCAGCGGCCGCACCCATGCCGCGGCGCTGCGCGAGGTGCTGTTCGACCAGACCCTGACCTTCGACTACGCCCACGACGGTGTCTGGCAGCACCTGGCGATCACGGCGGCCACGCTGGCCGGAGGCGTGCTGCTGCTCCTGCGGCGACGCCACCGGTGGCTGGTGGTGGCCTTCGTGCTCGCGGTGGGCCTCGCGGTGCTCGCGTCCGGACCCGAGGACCACCCGCTGAGGTGGCTCGCGGGCTTCTGGTACACGCAGGCGGGACGCATCGCGCCGGTGGCTGTCGTGCCCGCGGTCCTGCTGGCGGCCGTGGCGCTCGCCGCCCTCGTCCGGTGGGCCCGTGCCAGGTCGGCGGCCGGGGTCGCCCTGGCGGCAGTTCTCGCCCTCGTCGCGGTGTCCGTGGCGGTGCGGCTGCCGCTGCAGCACGGCGTCGCCGCCAGTGCGTACGCCCCGAGCGAGCTCGCCTGGGGGACGATGGCCACGGACGAGGAGCTCGCGATGATGCGGCGCGCCGCCCGGGTCCTGCCGGCAGACGCCGTCGTCGTCGGCGACCCGTTCAACGGTTCCGCGCTGCTGCCGGCAGTGGCTGGCGTGGACGTCGTCTTCCCCCAGCTCGGGCCGAGCGGCATGTCCGACGCCCAGGTCGTGCTGCGGGAGGGACTGTCGGACGTGCACGACGACCCTGCGGTGTGTGCCGCCCTCGCCGATGTGGGTGCCACGCACCTGTACCAGGACACGGCGCTGGAGGCCGACGGCGCCAAGCGCGGTCCGCCCACCAGGGCCATGGAGGACGTCGACGTCAGCACGGGGTTCGTCGAGGTCGAGTCCGCCGGCACGGCCGCCATCTACCGCATCGAGGTGTGCGACTGAGCGGCGCCCGGACAGCATATTCTGGGCGGCGATGAATACAGCGGCGGTGCGTGTGGTGACGGTGGCCTTCAACCCGGGCCGCGAGCTGGAGTCCTTCGCCTCCTCGTTGCGGGAGGCCACGGCCGGCGAGGTCACCCTCGTCATCGTCGACAACGGCTCGGAGCACGACGTCGTCGACGACGTCGCCCGTCGCTTCGACGCCCAGGTGGTGCGGCCCGGTGCCAACCTGGGGTACGGCGCCGCCGCCAACCTGGGCCTGCGGGACGGCGAGGAGCCCTGGGTGGTGGTTTCCAACCCGGACATCGTGTGGGAGCCGCACGCCCTCGACGCCCTGCTCGACGCCGCCACCCGCCACCCGCGCGCAGGGTCGCTCGGCCCGCGGATCCTCAACACCGATGGCACGGTGTACCCCTCCGCCCGGGCGATCCCGTCGCTGACCCAGGGAGCCGGGCACGCCCTGTTCGTGCGGCTGTGGCCCGGGAACCCCTGGACCAGGCGCTACCACCAGCGCCAGGAGCAGGTGCAGCTCAGCGAGCACGCCGTCGGCTGGCTGTCCGGGGCGTGCCTGCTGCTGCGCCGAGCAGCGCTGGACGAGGTGGGCGGCTTCGACGAGACCTACTTCATGTTCTTCGAGGACGTCGACCTGGGGGAACGGCTCGGGCGAACCGGCTGGCACAACGTCTTCGTGCCGACGGCGCGGGTCGTGCACGACCAGGGCGCGAGCTGGCGCGAGCGGCCCGCGGCGATGATCCGGGCGCACCACCGCAGCGCGGAGCAGTACCTGCACCGGCGCTACCCCGGGTGGTACCGGCTGCCCCTGCGTGCGGCGATCTCGGTGGGTCTACGCGGACGGGCGTGGCTGGAGACGCGCGGCTCCCGGTGACACCGGCGCGCCTCCGGGGTGCTACTGGCCCTGCTTGGCGTACTTCGCCTCGACCTCCGCCTTGCGCGGGCGCCACCAGGACTCGTTCTCCCGGTACCACTCGATGGTGTCCGCCAGCCCGGAGCGGAAGTCGGGGAACTGCGGCTGCCAGCCGAGCTCCTCGCGCAGGACGGTGTTGTCGATCGCGTACCGCAGGTCGTGGCCGGGACGGTCGGCGACGTGCTCGTAGTCACCGGGCTCGTGGCCCATGAGCTCGAGGATGAGCTCGATGACCTCCTTGTTGTTCTTCTCCCCGTCGGCGCCGATGAGGTAGGTCTGCCCGATCCGGCCGCGGTCGATGATGTCCCACACCGCCCGGTTGTGGTCGCGCACGTGGATCCAGTCGCGCACGTTCTGGCCTGCGCCGTAGAGCTTCGGCTTGACACCGTCGATGAGGTTGGTGATCTGCCGGGGGATGAACTTCTCGATGTGCTGGTAGGGGCCATAGTTGTTCGAGCAGTTGGAGATCGTGGCCGCGACGCCGAAGGAGCGGACCCAGGCCCGCACGAGCAGGTCCGAGCCGGCCTTGGTCGCCGAGTACGGGCTCGAGGGGTTGTACGGGGTCTGCTCGGTGAACTTCGCCGGGTCGTCCAGCTCGAGGTCGCCGTAGACCTCGTCGGTGGAGATGTGGTGCAGCCGGGTCCCGTGCCGGCGCACGGCCTCCAGCAGCGCGAACGTGCCGGTGATGTTGGTGTGGAGGAACGGCGAGGGGTCGTTGAGGGAGTTGTCGTTGTGCGACTCCGCAGCGAAGTGGACGACGACGTCGGACTCCGCCACCAGCGGGTCGACGACGTCCGCGTCGGCGATGTCACCCTCGACGAACGTGATCCGGTCGGCCACGTCCGCCAGGGAGTCCCTGCTCCCGGCGTAGGTGAGCTTGTCGAGCACGGTGACGGCGACGTCGGGACGGTCCTGCAGGGTCTGATGGACGAAGTTCGCGCCGATGAACCCCGCTCCGCCTGTGATGAGTGCGCGCACGCCGGCTCTCCTCCTGTTGTCTCCACACGGTCCAACCCCGAATTATGCCCCGGACCGGTGCCGCCCAGCACCAGGCCCGTGACGGCCCGGCGGGCCACCGAGTGCGAGGCCGGGCACCGCCGGGCACCGACCGGTCCCGTGAGCGCCCCGCCGCGGTGGGTGCTGCGACGGTCGGTAGGCTGGCTCGCAGTGCGGGGGTGCAGAGGCAGCGGGAAGGGACGTCATGACGTGGGTTGAGACCGTGCCCACGGCTGCGCTCCTCCTCGTGGTGCTCGTCGTCCCCGGGTGGGTCTACGTCCACGCGCTCGGCGTGCGGGGGCTCGTCGCGCTGGCGGCCGCACCGGCCGCCACGGCAGGTGTCCTGGGCGTGCTCACGGTGGCCCTGGGTGCGGTGGGCCTCGCCTGGTCCCTGCCGGTCGTGGTGACGGCCCTGGTGCTCGTCGGTGTCGTGCTGACCGTCGGCGGCCGGATCCTGCTGAGGGGCTCGCGTGCGTCGGGGCGGCCGCGGCTGGGCCCGGGACCAGCGGGGCTCGTCGCGGCCGGTGTCGCTGCGGGGACCGCGCTCGTCACGGTCGCGTTCGCGGACGCCGTCGTCACCCCCGACGCCGTCCCGCAGATGCACGACTCGCTCTTCCACCTCAACGGCGCGGAGCTCGTCACCCGGACCGGCGACGCGTCGCCGCTGGGCTCGATGCAGGGCCTGTACGGGCAGGGCCGCGGCGGCGGGTTCTACCCGACGCTGTGGCACGCGCTCGTGGCGCTCGGCGCGAGCGTGAGCGGCGTCGTGCCGGCCACGAACGTCCTGATCGTCGTGGGCGTCGTCCTCCCCTGGATGCTCGGTGTCGCGGCGCTCGCCCACGTCGCGGCCCCGCGGCACCCTCTCGTCGCCTCCCTGGCTCCCGTGGTGGCTGCGTCGTCGGTCGTCTTCCCGACGGTGGCGGTGATGTTCAAGGGGATGTACCCGTTCGGGCTGGGAGTCGCGCTCACCCCGGCCACCCTCGCCCTCGCCGCGGCCGTCCTCCCGCAGCTGCACCGGGGCGGATGGACAGCGGTCGAGGCGCGCCGACGGGGTCGGCTCGGGCCGTGGCTGGCGCTGGCCCTGGCCGCGGGGGGCGTCGTCCTCGCGCACAGCAGCGGCCTCGCCGCCCTCGGCTTCCTCGGGGCCCCCCTCGTCGTCGTCGCATGCTGGCGCGCCGGCAGACAACGACGGCGGGCTGGGCAGCAGCTCCTGGGGTGGGTCCTCGCACTCGCCCCGGTCGTCGTCCTCGGGCTCCTCGTGGCCGCGGTCTTCACGGTCCCCAAGCTCCAGGCGATGGCGGGCTTCTCGAGCCCCGAGGGGTCGCGTGTCGACGCGCTCCTGCACGTGCTGCTCGGCTCCACCCCGCAGGAGACGGCCGGCAACCTTGCCGTGGCGCTCCTCGTGCTCGTCGGTCTCGTGACGGCCTGGCTCAACGCCCGCTGGCTCGCCTGGGCGTGGCTCGTCGCCCTCCTCCTCTTCGTCGCCGCCTCCGGCCCGGACGGCGCGCTGCGCACGCTCACGGGCTTCTGGTACAAGTCGCCCGACCGTCTTGAGTCACTCCTCGTGACCGTCTCAGCGGTCCTCGGCGCGTGGGGCGCCGTGGCCGTCGGCAGGGCCGTCCTGGTGGCCGTGCCGAACCGGCGCACCGGGGACCGCGGTCCGGTGGGTGCCGGTGTGCTCGCCGGAGCGGTGGCGGTCGTGGTCGTGCTGGTCGCTGCGCTGAGCTCGGGCACCTTCAGCGCGCAGGAGCGGGCGGGGACGACCGCGAGCGCCTACCGGCCCGAGGAGATGGTCCACCCGCCGTGGGCGACGCAGGACGAGCTCGACTTCATCAGGGAGCTCGACGACGTCCTGCCGGAGGACGCGGTCGTCGTGGGCGACCCGATGAACGGCGCCTCCCTGGTCCAGGCGCTCACCGACAGCCGGGCTTACCTGCCCATCCTCGGCGAGTCCGCGTTGTCGACGGACCAGCGGTACCTCCAGGAGAACTTCCACGACATCGGCAGCGACCCACGCGTGTGCGAGATCCTGCGGGACGGCGGCGTCGAGTACTTCTACCGGGACGAGTCCGTGCCGTACGGACGGCGCAGTCTCGCGGACATGCGCCCGGGCCTGTACGACGTCGACGTCACGTCCGGGTTCGAGCTGCTCGCCTCCTCCGGAAGCGCCGAGGTCTACCGGATCGTGGCCTGCGGCTGACTCAGGGAACCGTGCTGGGACGGACGTCGACCTGCGGCTCGGTGTGGAGGTAGCCCACCGTGCGGCCCTCGGTGACGACGGTGAAGTGCGCCGCCCGCGCGGCCCTGTCGACGTCGCGTCCGGAGGCGTCGCGCAGCGCGACGTTGACGGAGTAGTCGCCCTGGGCGATCTGCAGCGCCGGCAGTGTGATCGTGAAGGTCGCGGTGCCGTCCACGGTGGGCAGGTCCTGCTCGAGCAGCCGGGTGTCCGTGGCGAAGATGACCTGCCCCAGGGGTGTCTCGATGGAGGCGCCCAGCGTCCACCCGGCCAGCGGCTCGGGCACGGAGATCGAGCCGGTGATGCTGAGGTCGTCACCCGGGCGCAGCGAGAGCGGGGCGCCGTCCCGGCCGGGAGCGGACAGGGTCACCGAGTGGAGCCGGCTGCGCCGCGTCCCCGCGGTGACGCCGTGCTCGGCATCGGTCTCGGCCTCGCGGGCCTCCCGGTCGGCGATGTCCTGGTCGATGCGCTCCTCGTAGTCGTGCCGCAGCCGGCGCAGCGCCTCCCGCGGGGAGCCGTCCTCGACGACCTGCCCGTGCTCGAGGACGACCGCCCGCGTGCACAGCTCGGTGACCTGTTCGGCCGAGTGGCTCACGAGCACGATGGTGCGGCCCTCGGCCTGGAACTGCCGGATCTTGTCCATGCACTTGCGCTGGAACGGCTCGTCGCCCACCGCGAGGACCTCGTCGACGAGGAGCACGTCCGGGTCCACGTGCACCGCGACGGCGAAGGCCAGCCGGACGTACATGCCCGAGCTGTAGAACTTCACCTGGGTGTCGATGAACTGCTCGATGCCCGAGAACTCGACGATCTCGTCGAAGTGCCGGTCGGTCTCCCGCGAGGTGAGCCCGAGGATCGAGGCGTTGAGGTGGACGTTCTCCCTGCCGGTGAGGTCCGGGTGGAAGCCGGCGCCCAGCTCGAGCAGCGCCGCCAGCCTGCCGCGGAGCAGGACCTGACCGGTGGTGGGCTGGATGATCCCGCCGATGGTCTTGAGCAGCGTGGACTTGCCCGAGCCGTTGGGTCCGACCAGGCCGATGCTGGTCCCGGCCTCGATCGCGAGGTCCACCCCGCGCAGCGCCCAGAAGTCCTCCTTGTGCTTGGCGGACCGGCCGGCGTTGACGATGCGTTCCTTGAGGGACTTCTCCTTGCGGATGACGAAGCGCTTGGAGACGTCACGGACGTCGACGACAGTGGTGCTCACGTCACAGCTCCTGGGCGAAGTCGCGCTGCATCCGGGCGAAGAGCCGCTGCGCGAGGATGAGGAGGACGGCGCCGACGGCGAGCGCCACCAGCAGCCGGAGGGCGTGGTCCGGGGGGAACGCGGTCGCCGGGCCGCTGATCCACACCGAGCGCTGGAACCCGAGGGTGGCGAGGGTGATCGGGTTGAGCAGGTAGATGTTGGCGAGGGTGTCGGGGATCGCGTCCGCGACCATCGCCCACGAGTAGACGATCGGGGAGAGCCAGAAGCCGACCATGACCGCGACCTCGACGAGGTACTGGATGTCCCGGAGGTAGACGTTGGCGGCCGAGAGGACGAGCGCGAAGGCGGTGCCCCAGGCGAGGATGACGAGCAGCGCCAGCGGGAGGTAGAGCAGGCGTTCGTCGAGGACGAGGCCCCGGACGAGCGCGGCGGCGACGACGAGGATCCCGAGCTGGATGAGGAAGTTGAAGACCGCGGAGCCGACGACGCTCAGGGGGAAGATCTCGCGCGGCAGGTAGATCTTCTTGACGATGCCCGAGTTGGCGAGGATGGACGCGGTGCCGCCCTGGACGATCTCCGCGAACAGCGTCCAGGCCGTGATCCCCGCGAAGACGTAGATCGCGAAGTCCGGGATGGCCCGGTCCGCGCCCAGCACCCGCCCGATGGCCAGGTAGTAGATCGCGAGCTGGACGAGGGGGCGTGCCAGCGACCACAGCAGCCCGAGCGAGGAGTCCTTGTACCGCGCGCGGAGCTCGCGCCGGACGAGCATGTCGAGGAGCTCACGGCGCTGCCAGATCGCGGCGAGCGACTCGCGGGCGCCGCTGACGAAGCCGTTCTGCGGGCTGGCGGGACGCAACGGCTCCTGCGCGAGCGCTGCCGCCCGGGCCTCGGCTTCTTCGTTCACGTCTCGTTCCTCCACTGGGTCCACCGGGACGGGCGACATCGGCATGCCCGTGGTGGCCGGGCACCCTGGCGCGACGCCCGCAGCACGACGGTCCTCAGCGGTCGTCCGTCTTCCAGCGGCCCACGATAGACCGAGTGATGCCGCGACCACGACGCACGAGTCGCCGCAGACGGCGGTCGAGCGTGCGCTCCAGGGCGGCCCGCAGCACGGCCGTCTCGCTCTGCAGGCCCTGGATGTGGTTCTCCAGCCCCCCGATGTGCTCCTGCGCACGTCGCAGGTGCGTGCTGTGGGAGTCCAGCTCGCTCCGGAGCTCGGCGTTGGCGGTCCGGAGCGACGCCGCCACGCGGGCGTTCGCGGCGATGAGGTGGTCGCGGTTGCGCAGGGCCTCCTCGCGCTGCTCGGCCGCGAGGACGACGACCTGGCGCGGGCTGGCCGGGTCCGTGGGCGACGGCGGCGACGGGGTCGTGGTTGCGTCGGAGCGCTCCTCGGCGTCCTCCTCACCCGCGAGGGAGGCGATGCGGGAGAAGGCGTCGTGGACCGCGGCGCGGTCGGCGGCGACCAGCTCGGAGAGCGCCGGCGGCTCCTGCTCCACCCGGGCGAGCGCGTCGCGCAGCGAGTGGTCGTCGGAGAAGAGCCAGTCGGTGAGACCCCGGTCGGCGAGGAAGTCGCGGACCTTGCGCTGGTCGGCGGTGACGAACGGCACGCCCTGTGCGTAGGCGAAGAACGTCGCGTGCAGGGAGGAGACGACGACGTAGGACAGCTGCCCGATGACGGAGTGCAGCTCCAGCGGTGACAGCCGAGGGAGGTCGATCGCACGCGACCTGTCGAAGGGCAGGGCCGCCATGAAGGAGTCGTCGTAGTTGTAGTGCGTGAAGGGGATGAAGACCTTCGGGTGGTCGATCGCGTCGACCGCCTCGACGAGCTCGGGGCACAGCTGCAGGGCGTGGGGGACCACGTGGATCCCGACGACGGGCTCGTCGCGGGGGAGACCGTCGATCTCCACGTGCTCGGACTCCAGGGTGATCGTCGCGTCGGGCAGCAGCTCGGCGTCGGGGACGACCGACCGCAGGTGCTCGACCTCGGCGGAGGTCCGGGCGCTGACGAGGCGGTACTCCTTGAGGTAGTCGAGCTCGTCGGCGTCGGGCCACACGCCCGCCGCGTTGAGGACGGCCGGTCCCTGCACGCGGAACCGGTCGTAGAACGGGTCACCGGCGGGGCGGATGAGATCTCCGCCGCCGACGACGACGAGCTGGTCGTGCGCGTCGACGGGTTCGAAGGGGCTGAGCACCTCCGGTCGGGCCACCCCGTGGCGGGCGAGCTCCTGCGCGACCGCGATGCCGATCGCCCAGTCGCCGGTGTTCGGGCTGATCGAGTCGTAGAGCGAGCGCACCACTGCTGACGCCACCTTTCCTCCTGCCCTGCGCCGGTGCGCGGGCGGACATCACTCTAGTGGCCGGGTCGAGGAGCGGTCCCGGCCACGTCCGGTCCGCCCCCACCCGGCCCTGCCCGCGACGCAGCCACGGGCGCTCCGCGCACGGTGAGCTCGCCGGGGCGGGGGAGGGAGCCACCGCAGCAGCCGGGACCCGGCGGCTAGACTCCCCGGGGCACGGTCCGGTGTCATGGCCGGGACCGCCGCGGAGCGGGAGGTAGGAGATGGGCAGGAACGACGCGACGGAGGACGACGCCGCGACCGGCACGGCCGCGAACGGGCTGGCCGCACTCGTCGGGACCGGCACGACGGTCCTCGTCGTGGGCACGGCCCCGGCCGCGCTCGCCGAGGAGCTGCGCGGACGCGGCAGCGACGTCACGGTCCTCGAGCGCCGTCCGACACCCCAGCACGACGACGCCGAGGCTGCCGTCGGAGGCGGCGCGGACTGGGCGAGCGAGCTGGGGGCCTGCACGTTCGACGTCGTCGTCCTCGACGACGGCGCGCTGTCCGGTCCCGGTGACGCGACCCCGGCGCTGGCAGCCGCTGCGTCACGGCTGCGCCCGGGCGGGACGGTCGTCGTCCAGGCCCCCGACGGACCGGTCCGGCTGGCGCGCGCGGACGGAGGCACCGTGGCCCCGCAGGGTGCTGCCGCGGGAGACGACGACGAGGTCGCCGAGCTCAAGCACCGCCTGCTCACCCTGCGCGACCACGTCATCGGCCTGGAGGCGACGACCGCCACGGCCCGGGCCCAGGCGGCCCGAGCCCAGCGCGAGGCCCAGCAGCAGCTCGAGGAGATGGCCGCGTCCGCCACCTGGCGCGCGGGCCGGCTCGCCGTGGCACCCGCCTCCTGGGCGCGGCGCCGCATCGCGGGGCGCGGCTGATGGGCCACCCACTCCTCTCCGTCCTCACCCCGGTCTACGACCCGCCGCTCGACGCGCTCCGGCAGATGATCGCCTCGGTCCGGGAGCAGACGTTCTCCTCCTGGGAGCTCATCCTGGCCGACGACCGCTCCACCGACCCCCGGGTGCGGGAGGTGCTGCGCAGCGAGGCCGAGGGCGACCCGCGCGTCGTCGTCGTCGAGCGGGAGCACAACGGGGGGATCGTCGCGGCGTCGAACTCGGCGCTGGACAAGGCGCGCGGCGAGTTCGTCGCGCTCCTCGACCACGACGACCTCCTCGTCGAGCACGCTTTCGACCGCGTCGTCGCGATGCTCTCGGCCCACCCCGAGGCCGACTACCTCTACAGCGACGAGGACAAGATCGACGAGACGGGCCGGCACTACGACGTCTTCCGCAAGCCCGACTGGTCGCCCGAGCGGCTCCGCGGCCAGATGTACACCTCCCACCTCTCCGTGCTCCGCACGTCGCTCGTCCGTGAGGTCGGTGGCTTCCGCGCCGGCTTCGAGGGCTCGCAGGACCACGACCTCGTCCTGCGGGTGACCGAGCGCGCCCGGCAGGTGCTCCACCTGCCCGAGGTGCTCTACCACTGGCGCGCGCACTCCGGGTCGACGGCCAGCGACTACGGGGTCAAGTTTCACGCGTGGGAGGCCGGGCGCCGAGCCGTCCAGGACCACCTCGACCGGGTCGGGATCGACGGACGCGCCGAGCTCGGCGCGCTGCCGGGCACCTACCGCCTCGAGCGGACCGTGCCCGAGGGCACGACCGTCAGCGTCATCATCCCGACCAAGGGCTCCGCCGGGCTCGTCTGGGGCGAGCGCGGCGTGTTCGTCACCGAGTGCGTCAGGTCCCTGCTCGAGCGGACCGGTGAGGAGCTGTCCGTCGAGATCGTCGTCGTCCACGACGACGACACCCCACCCGAGGTGCTCGCCGACCTGCACCGGATCGCCGGCGACCGGCTCGTGCTCGCGCCGTTCAGCAGCCCGTTCAACTTCTCCGAGAAGTGCAACGTCGGCTACCTGGCCGCCAGCGGGAGCATCCTCGTCTTCCTCAACGACGACATCCGCATCTCCTCCGACGACTTCCTCGCCACCCTTGTCGGGCCGCTGAGCGAGCCCGACGTCGGACTGACCGGCGCCCGGCTGCTCTTCGCCGACGGCACCCTCCAGCACGGCGGGCACCAGTACGCCCGCGGGGACATCACCCACGCGTTCCTCGGCGTCGACGGCACCTGGGGCGGCCCGTTCTCCGAGCTGACGATCAACCGCGAGTGCTCGGGCCAGACCGCGGCCGCAGCGGCGGTGCGCAGGGAGGTCTTCGAGGACATCGGCGGGTTCTGCGAGGCGCTGCCGGGGAACTTCAACGACGTCGACCTGTCGTGGAAGATCGGCCACCTCGGGTACCGGACCGTGTGGGTCGCCGGCGCCTCGGCCTACCACTTCGAGTCCCGCACCCGGAAGCCCACGGTGCACGAGTGGGAGTACCAGTTCATCACCACCCGGTGGGACTTCTCGGGGAACGACCCCTACATGCCCGTCGAGCACACGGCGCCCTGGCGCCCTCAGGCGCGGCCGTGAGCCGGGTCCTGGTCGTCACCCTCGACACGGTGGCGCAGCGGATGGCGGGACCCGCCATCCGGGCGTGGGAGATCGCCTCCTTCCTCGGGGCGCACCACGAGGTCGAGCTCGTCACCTTCGGTGCCTGCGAGCGGTCGGCCGCCACCTTCACCGCACGCCGCACCACCCCGTCGCAGTTCCGGGACGACGTCGGGCGGGCCGACGTCGTCATCGTCCAGGGCTACCTCATGCGCGCCTTCCCGTGGTTGCGCGCCGCGTCGCAGGCGCTCGTCGTCGACCTCTACGACCCGTTCCACCTCGAGTCGCTGGAGGTGGAACGGGGCAAGAGCCACGACCAGCGGGCCTCCTCGACCGAGAAGGCACTGGCCGAGCTGACCGCGCAGGCCCGCCGCGGCGACTTCTTCCTGTGCGCCTCCGCCAAGCAGCGCGACTTCTGGCTCGGGCACCTCGCCGCGACCGGCCGCGTCAACCCCGCCACCTACGACGACGACCCCTCGCTGCGCCGGCTGCTCGACGTCGTGCCGTTCGGGATCACGTCCGAGGCGCCCGTCCGCGCCGCCGGGGCGCTCAAGGGTGTCGTCCCCGGGATCGGCGTCGACGACCACGTCATCGTGTGGGGTGGCGGCGTCTACAACTGGTTCGACCCGGCGACCGTCATCCGGGCCGTCGACCGGCTGCGCGTGACCGTGCCCTCGGTGCGGCTGTACTTCCTCGGGATGAAGCACCCCAACCCCGACGTGCCGGAGACCGTCGCCGCACGCGGTGCCCGTGCCCTGGCGGACGAGCTCGGCCTCACCGGGCGGTTCGTCTTCTTCAACGACGACTGGGTGCCCTACGACCGCCGCGCCGACTACCTCCTGGACGCCGACATCGGGGTCAGCGCCCACTTCGACCACGTCGAGACCGCGTTCAGCTTCCGGACCCGGATCCTGGACTACCTCTGGGCGGGCCTGCCGGTCGTGTGCACGGCGGGGGACGCCTTCGGTGACCTCGTCGCGGCCGAGAACCTCGGCCGGGCCGTACCGCCGGAGGACCCCGCGGCCCTGGCCGCCGTGCTGGAGGAGCTGCTCACCGACCCCGCCGAGCGTGCCGCCGTCGCCGAGAACGTCCGGCACGCCGCCGAGCGGTACCGCTGGCCCGTCGTCCTGGAGCCGCTGGCACGGTTCTGCGCCGACCCGCGCCGTGCCGCCGACGCCGACCGGCCACTCCGCGCGGCCACCTTCCAGGACGCCGGCCCGCTCACCCGGGTGCGGGAGGACGCGACCGCGGCCGTGCGGCTGCTGCGCGACGAGGGACCGGCCGCCGTGGTCCGCAAGGTCCGTGCCCGCCTGGGACGGTAAGGACCGCCGTGGCTGACGGCTACGATCGGCCGGTGCGTGTCGTCCAGGTGTCTGCCCACTTCCCGCCGAACTTCGTCAGCGGCGGAACCCTGGTCCCGCACCGGGTGGCCCGCGCGGTCGCCGAGGCCGGGCACGAGTCCTACGTCTACGCCGGGCACCTCGACGAGCACCGGGAGCCGTTGAGCACCTGGACCGAGGACGACGACGGCGTCACGGTCCGCTGGGTCTCGACGACGCCGTGGACCGGGTGGTCCGACCCGCGCAACAGCCACAACCCCGAGGTCGAGGCCGACTTCCGGGGGTGGCTCGAGGAGGTCCGGCCGGACGTCGTCCACGTCCACTCGGTGCAGACCCTCGGTGGCTCGCTCGTGCGGGCGGCCAAGGACGCGGGCGCCGTCGTCGTCGTGACGATGCACGACTTCTGGTGGTTCTGCGCCCGTCAGTTCCTCGTCACCACGGACCTGCGGCCGTGCTCCCTCGTCGTCGGGTGCGGCACGTGCCCGTGCGCGGTGGACCACGACTGGCTCGTCGAGCGGGACGAGGCCCTCGCCCGCCACCTCGACGCGGCCGACGTCGTCCTCGCGCCGTCGGCCAGTGCCGCGCGGGTCCTCGTCGCGAACGGCGTCGACCCGGGCCGCGTCCGGGTCGACGAGAACGGGCTCCCCGCCCTTCCGGAGCCACCCGGCGCGCGGCGGCGCGACGCCGCGGTGCGGTTCCTCTTCGCCGGCGGGGCCGACCCCATGAAGGGGGTCACCGTCCTGCGCGAGGCGCTGCGGTCGCTGGGGGACCTGCCCGGCTGGACGATCGACCTCTACGGCGTCCCGGACGACGGGAGCCTGCCGCCCGCAGCGCGGTCCCGCGCCGCCTACGACCCGTCCGAGCTCGCGACGATCCTCGCCGAGCACGACGTGCTCGTGCTGCCCTCGATCATGCGCGAGTCGCACTCCATCCTCACGCGTGAGGCACTCAGCGCGGGCCTGGCCGTCATCTGCACCGACACCCTGGGTCCCGAGGAGGCCGTCGCCGACGGCGTCAACGGGATGGTCGTGCCCGCAGCCGACGCCGCGGCACTGGCCGACGCCATGCGCCGGGTCGTCACCGACGACGCGCTCGCGGACCGGGTGATCGGCGCCGGCCCCGTCGCGCCGCCGCGCGACTTCGCCGACCAGGCAGCGGGGCTGCTCGACCTGTACGCGGAGCTCACGCGCCCGCAGGCCGGGACGGTCGACGGTCCCGCCGAGCCCGGCCCCGTCCGGCGGGTACTCTTCGTCGTCGGGATCCAGGGCGCCCCGCTCCGCTACCGCGTCCACCTGCCGGCCGAGGGCCTGCGGCTGCTCGGGGTCGAGTCCGTCACCCGCCACTACCGGGACCCGGACCTGTGGCAGGAGATGGCCTCGGCCGACGCCGTCGTCCTGTACCGGGTGCCGGCCACCCACCAGGTGCTCGACCTCCTCGACCGGCTGCGGGCACGGCGCCCGGCAGTGCCGGTCGTCTTCGACATCGACGACCTCATCTTCGACCCCGGCCTGCGTGGGCAGGTCGACGGGCTCTCGGGCCTGTCGCCGGACGAGGAGGAGCTGTGGTGGCGCGGGGTGGCGCGGTACCGCACCACCATGGAGCGGGCCGACCTGTACATCGGCAGCACACCCGAGCTGTGCCGTCAGGCCACGGCCGTCACCGGCCTTCCCGCCCGGCACGTCGCCAACGGCGTCGGCGCGCTGCTGGCACAGGTGAGCGACGACGCCGTGCAGCGCCCGCGCACGCCCGGCCCGCCCCGCCTCGGCTACTTCTCCGGCACGACGACGCACGACGCGGACTGGGCCCTGGTGGAGCCCGCCGTGCTCGCGGTGATGCGGGCCCGGCCGGACGTCGAGCTCTGGCTCGGCGGGCACCTGCGGTCCACCCCGGCCCTGGAGTCCGTCGCCCCACGGGTCCGCCGCCTGCCGTTCGTGCCGTGGCACGAGCTGCCCCGGCTGCTGCGGGACGTCGACGTGGCCCTGGCCCCCCTGACCGGCTCCCGCTTCAACGAGGCCAAGTCGGCCATCAAGTGGCTGGAGGCCGCACTCGTCGAGACACCGATGGTCGCCACGCCCACGGAGCCCTTCCGTGAGGCGGTGGAGGACGGACGGACGGGTTACCTCGCCGAGGGGCACGAGCAGTGGGTCCAGGCCCTCGGGGCGCTGCTGGACGACGCGGTGCTGCGGCGTCGGCTCGGCACGCGGGCGCGCCGCGAGGCGCTGCTGCGCTGGGCTCCGCACCTCCAGGGACGGGCCTACCTGGACGCCGTGAAGGCGGCGGCCGAGCAGGTCGCGGTCCACGGTCCCCGCCGGCCGACGGGCTGGGAGCCCGTCGCCGACGACGAGCCGCTGTCCGCGGCCGACGCCTACGTCGAGCCCTACGCCCTCCCCGCGCGCCGCGGCCGGGCACTGCGGCGCCTGGCGGGGGCGGCGCCCGTGCGCGCCGCGCGCGCCGTGCAGCGGGTCTATCGCGCCGGCGGCGCCCTCGCCGTCGCGGCCCGGGTGGCCTCCCGGCTGCGGCGGGGGCGTCGATGAGCCCGCGACGCCGGCCCGACGCCGGGACCCTGGTGGCGTGGCTCGCCCCCCTCCTCATCGTCCTCGTCATGGTCGGGCCCTCCCTGTTCGGGCTGCGTCTCTTCGCCGCCGGGGACCTCATCGACAGCCGTGCCGCGCCGTGGGTGGAGAGCACCACGGTGGAGGAGGTCCGCAACGTCTGCGTCTCCGACACCGTGGACTCGGTCATCCCGTCCGCGCTGGAGTTCCGGCAGCGGGTGGCTGACGGCGACCGCGCACCGCTGTGGGACGACGGCGCGTCGGCCGGCGCGATGCTCGGCGCGGCCCCGCCGCAGGGGGTCGCCTCCCCGCTCTTCCTGGCGACCCTGCCGTTCTCCGATGCCTCCTTCACCGGCTGGCTCAAGCTCCTGGAGATCGTCACGGCGGTCACCGGGGTGGTGCTCTGGGCCCGTCGCCTCGGCCTGTCGACCGCGGCCGGAGCCGTCGGCGGGCTGGTGTTCGCGACCAGCGGCTTCATGGTCATGTGGACCAACTGGCCGCAGACGCGCACCGCGGTGTTCTTCCCGCTGCTGTTCTGGGCGCTGGAACGCATCGTCCAGGACCGCACGGTGCGCTCGGCACTGCCACTGCCGTTCGTCGTGGCCGGCCTCGCGCTGGGCGGCTTCCCGGCTGTCGCCGTCCACGCCGTCTACCTGGGGGCGGCCTACGCGGTGCTGCGCCTCGTCGTCGCCAACCGCGCCGACGGCACCCCGGGGGCCTGGCGCCGGTGGGGCAAGGCGCCCGTGCTCGCCGCAGCGGGGGCCGCTCTCGGCGCCGTGCTCGTGGCCTTCCAGCTGCTGCCGTGGCTCGAGCAGCTCAGCGCGACGGACCTGGGCTACCGCGAGAACATGTGGGCCTTCACGTTCGGCGTGCGGGAGATGCTCACCGCGGCCTACCCCCAGGCGCTGGGGACGTGTGCGAGCGACGCGCTCCGGTGGGGGAGCGTCATCCCCGTGGAGGGGGTCTCGTTCATCGGCGCCGGTGCCCTCGTGCTGTGCGTCGCCGCGCTCGTCCTGCCGAGCGCGGGCAGCAGGATGACCGGTGTGCGGCCCTTCTGGCTGCTCGCCGGTGGCCTCACGTTCGCGGTGACGTTCCTCGGAGGTGCCCTCAACCAGGTGCTCAGCCTGCTGCCGCTCATGGACAACTCCCCGATGCACCGGATGCGCGGCATCGGCGGGCTCATGTTCGCGATGCTCGCGGCTGCCGGCTTCGAGGCGGTGCGGCGCTCCGCGCGCACCCGCCGGGTGCTGCCCTGGCTCGGTGTCGTCGCCGCACCCCTCCTGCTGGCCGCCGCGGCCTACGCGGCGTACCGGCTCGCTCCCGAGCCGGCAGCGTGGGCGCAGGTGCGCACGTCGGTGCTCCTGGGACTGGCCGCCGGTCTCGTGGTGGCGCTCGCGTGGGCCTGGGTGATGTCGGGTCTGCGGGGACGGGCGGTCGCCGTGGTGCTGATCCCGCTCGCCCTCGCGGCGGACGCGCTGCTCTTCACCGACGCCTTCTGGCCACGCACCGAGCCGGACCTCCTCTACCGGGACACGGTCACCGACCGGTTCCTGCGCGAGAACCTGGGCCACGACCGGATGGTCGGCGTGGGCTACGCCTACTGGAACGGCGCCAACAAGGTGGCCGGGGTCCGCTCCCTCTCGGGCCACACCTTCGTCCCCCCGGAGTGGCAGGAGCTGCTCGAGGCGATGGACGAGAACATGTTCCTCACGCCGACGAACCACACGCTCTCGAGCCTGCCCGCACTCACCGACCCCCTCCTGGACCGGTTCGCGGTGCGCTACGGCGTCGTCGACCTCACCGCACCCCCGGTGGGGGAGCTGCAGGGCGACGGCGAGCAGGACCCGTCACGGACGGTCGTGCTGCAGGACCGGCCGGCCACCCGCGAGCTCGCGCCCGTGGGGCTGCGAGGCGTCGCCGTGGAGGTCGCCGAGCCGCTCGGGGACGTGGCCGAGTCGGCGGACCCGGCGCAGCTCCTGGTCGAGGTGCGCGACGGCACCGGTGAGGTGGTGGCGACGGCCGAGCGGCGGGTGCGCGACAACCTCGCCGGGCTGGTCACGATCCCGGTCGACGGCGAGCACCTCGCGACGGCCACCGGTCCGCTCACCGTCGAGGTCAGTGCCGTCGGCAGCCCCGAGCTCGTCGTCGTGGCGGGTGCCGACGGTCCCTGGGTGGGGGCCGTCACGGCGACCGACGACGGCCTGGACCTGGTGCTGACGCAGGACGCGCAGGTCTACGAGCGGTCCGCCCCGATGCCACGGTTCCGGTGGGCCGAGGAGGTGCGTGCCTGCGACGAGGAGTGCGCGGACGTGCTCGCGGGGCTGCCGGATCAGGTCGCGCTCCTCCCGGAGCAGGACGCCGCGCGGGTGGCGTTCGACGGGCTCCCTGCCGTCGTCGACGTCGAGGCCGACACCGCCGACCACAAGCGGGTGCGGGTCGCTGCCGACGGGGCGGGGATGCTCGTCGTGGCCGACGCCTTCCAGGACGGCTGGCACGCCTACGTCGACGGGGAGCCCGTCGACCTGCTCCGCGCGGACCACGCCCTCACGGGGGTGGCCGTGCCCGCGGGCGAGCACGTCGTCGAGCTGTCCTACGAGCCCGTGGGCTGGTCGGTGCTCCCGTGGGTGGCCGTGGTGACGGCCGGGGGGCTCGTCGTCCTGTGGGTGCTCATCGCCCAGCGCGGACGCCGCCGCTGAGTCGGGACGCCGAGCGTCCGGTCACCACCGGCCTCGGGGTGGTCATCGACGTGAGTGCCGGGGACCCGCAGGCTGAGCCGGCTCGGGCGTGGTCACCGCTCGACCCACCAGGGCGAGGGCGAGGAGGCCGGTCGCGCAGGGCAGGAGAAGGATCAGCGCGATGCCAGAGGTGCCCAGCGCGCTCCACACCTCCCATCGGCCCAGGGCGTCGCGGACCGGCTCACCGGCCTGGTGGTAGAAGCCCTGGAACGCGACGGCGAGCCCGTAGGCACCCAGGGCCACGGAGCCGACCGGCACCGCGAGCAGCAGCGCCGACCGCAGACCGGCAGGCAGCCGCGAGCTCACCGCATCCGTCGCGATACCGACGCAGGCCGCGAAGGCCGTCGCCCCGATGAAGAGGTAGCGGCCCTGAAGGCCCGCGAGGTACCCGCCGTTGACGAAGGCCTGCCACGCGCCGTACAGGAGGATGAGCAGCGTGAAGAAGGGCAGCAGGAGCAGGATCGCGAGCGGCAGCCGCCCGGCCCGGTGCATGACCAGTGTCACGACGACGGCGAGAAGGAGCATGACGCTCGCGACGTAGGACAGCCAGAGGGGGATGGACAGCTCCATCCACCCGTAGTTGCCCCAGGCGCTGGAGACGATGCCTCTCCTCGCGCCGACGAGGAGCGCCGTGACGTTCGGCTCCACGCCGGTGTCGAGGTAGGGCCGTGGCGGCATCCCGGCCGGCTGGACGACGCCGTAGCGGATGAGGTTGCGCAGCCACCACCAGCCGCCGACGGCGAAGGCGACCGCCAGCGCCACGAACGCGGCCCCCCAGCGACGCGGCGGCCGCGGGTTCTCCCGGTGACCGAGGACGAAGGAGACCGCGACCACCGGGATCGCGGCGAGCAGGAAGCCCTTGGTCAGCAGTCCGACGCCGAGGACGAGGCCGGTGCCGATGACGAGGGGCCACGTGTGACGTCGCGTCAGCGCGAGCGATGCCAGCCACAGCACGGCGCCCGCCGAGAGGTTGGTGAGGGCGTCGTTCGTCACCGCGCTGTTGATGTGTGCCAGCTGGCTCACCCCGGTGAGCGAGACGGCGGCAACGAGGGCCGCCCGGGACGATCCACCGAGGTTGCGGGTCGTGGCCGCCGCGAGCGGCACCAGCCAGACGACGAGCAGGGCGCTGAGGAGCCGCACGGCCAGCAGCTGCTGGTCCCACCGCCACCCCTCGCCGCCAAGCAGCTTGAGGACGCCGGCACCGAGGGCGTAGTAGGCCGGCGGGTGCTGGGTCATCTGGTCGACCGCGGGTGAGCTGCTCCCCACAGGGAGCTCGACCTCGCCGATGACCGCGCGATCGGCCGGGTCGCCCGGGTCGAGCTCGACGAAGAGCGGCTGCCCGGTACGGGTCTTCTCACCCGGGAGGATCGCCGCCGACTGGCGGATGAACGGTTCGTCGACGGGTGCCCAACCGGCCTCGTCGACCGCCACCCGGACACCGTCTGAGATCACCGCAGCCTGGGGCTCCGGCCAACCCCCGCCCTCGAGAAGACGAATGACGGAGTTGAAGTGCTGCGGCTCGTCCGGTGCCCGGAATGCCGGGGTGAGTACCGCCCAGAGGACGAGCAGTGAGCCGAAGAGGGCCGTGATCGCCACCACGGAGCGGCGATAGGTCACAGGCGACACGCGCTCCAGCATAGGGCTCGGCCGCGTGCTGCCGGCCCGGCCGGCGCGGCGTGGACACGAGGCACGCTCGAGGTCGTCGACACCGGTCGCGTATCGTGTCGGAGGCGTGGCGTCCCGGTCGGGCGGTGCCACCGAACAGGCCCTGGTGGGTCGATGACATCATCAGCCGCGCGAGAAATGGTTGGACCAGTGAAGTCGTTCGTCCAGGCTCCGTGCCGGCACGCGGGCGCGCTCGCGGCCGTGCTCGTGCGCGGACTGCCCGGAAGCGATCGCCGGGAGAGCGGCATGGGCGGACGGCCATGAGGGCACAACGGTCGCTCACGCACCGGCAGTACCTCCTGTGCCTGTCACTGATCACACTCCTGACGGCGCTGTACTTCGCGACCTGGGCGGTGCTTGCACACCCCTACCGGGCACCCGACGAGCCGCACCACTCCAACAGCGTGATCCGACTCCTCCACGGTGGTGGCTGGCCCGCGCCCGGGGAGGCGAGGTTCGGCCCCGGCGTGGAGATCGCCCTGCACGAGAGCTCCTACAGCACGCGCCTGCCCGGAAGCTCCCGGAGCGTGCCGGGGCCCACGACGCCGGAGCTCGTGGACAGGACGCCGGTGCCGGACACCGAGCGTTCGGCCATCACGGACGACAACGCTCTCCAGCGGCCCTCGTCGCGGGTTCCCGACCAGATGACACAGCATCCACCGCTCTACTACGCCGTCGTGGCGGCCGTGCTCAAGGTCGCCGGTCTGGCAGAGGCGAGGTGGGACGTCCAGCTCGCCGGGATGAGACTGGTCAGTGCTGCCCTCATGACGCCGCTCCCGGCGCTCATCGCCAGCGCCGTTCGCCGCGTCTACCGATCCCGTCCCCTCGCTGCGTCCGCGGCCTGCGTCCCGCTCCTCGTGCCAGAGGTCGGACACATCGCCGGCTCCGTGAGCAACGACGTGATGGCGACGCTCACTGGTGCCCTGACGACCCTCGCGTGCCTCGGCGTCATCTCGGGCGACCTCCGATATCGCCGCTCGGTGCTCGTCGGTGTGGCACTGGGGTGCGGCCTGCTGACCAAGGGCTTCCTGCTCGCCGCCATCCCGCTCGTGGCCATGGCCTACCTGCTCGCGCGCGGCCCCCTGACCCACCGGCTCTGGCGCGGACTCACAGCACTCGTCGTCGCGTTCGTCGTCGGCGGCTGGTGGTGGTTGCGCAACCTCGTGGTGCACGGCTCCCTTCAGCCGGCGGGCCAGACCGCCCCGACCGTCAACGAGGCGGCCGACCGGAGCGTCGCGGCCTACCTGGACCGGGCCTGGGGCACCCTCACGCAGACCTTCTGGGGGAGCTTCTCCTGGAACGAGCTCAACGTCGCGCCCGGCTTCGTGGCGGTCGCGACCGCTGCCGCGCTGACCCTGATCGTGCTGGGAGCCGCCACAGCCCGTACGGCGTGGCGTGAGGTCGTGGCCCTCAGCGCGTTCGTCGTGCTCGTCATCGGTGCGGTCGTCGTCCGGCAGTACAACTTCTACGTCGAGTTCGGGGTCTTCGCCGGCCTCCAGGGCCGCTACTTCTACGTGGCGCTCCTCGGGCTCGCCGTGCTGACAGCGGGTGGCGTCTGGTCCGTGCTCCGCAGGTCCGAGACCGTCGCCACCATTGCCGTGCCCGTCGTCGTCGTGCTCGCAGTGGCGGTGGCGGCATACGCGTTGACCGTCGCGCTCCGGGGCTTCTACCTCGCACCGGGCGAGCCCTGGGAAGCGGCCCTCGCTCGATGGGCGGGGTGGAGCCCCGCGAGCTCCGAGCTCCTGGGCGTGACTCTCGTCGCGCTCGCGCTGGCCGCGCTCGCGGCTGTCGGCGTCGCCGCCTGGAGTGCCGTGCGTGGCGCGCCGACGGGCACCTCCGGTCAGGCACGCCACGGCGCCCGGAGACACGCCCGCTAGACTATGCTGTTCGCGCCGTATCGCGCGGCTGTCGTAGATCACCGGTGAACCGGGGAGCCATGAAACTGTTCGTCCAAGTGCCGTGCCTGAACGAGGAGGAGACCCTCCCGCTCGTCCTGGAGACCATCCCCCGCAGCATCCCGGGGGTCGACGAGATCGAGATCCTCGTCGTCGACGACGGGTCCACGGACCGCACCATCGAGGTCGCGCAGGAGCACGGCGTGCGGCACTTCGTCAAGCACGCGCGGAACATGGGACTGGCCCGCTCCTTCCGGGACGGCGTCGACTACGCCCTCGCCCACGGCGCGGACATCGTCGTCAACACCGACGGCGACAACCAGTACCCGCAGGAGCGGATCACCGATCTCGTCCAGCCGATCGTGCACGGCGCGGCGGACATCGTCATCGCCGACCGGCAGACGAGCACGATCGCCCACTTCTCGCCGTTCAAGAAGGCGATGCAGCAGGTGGGGTCGGGTGTGGTCAACAAGGCCGCCGGGACCGCGCTGCCCGATGCCGCCTCCGGCTTCCGCGCCTACTCCAAGAACGCCCTGCTGCGCCTCAACGTCATCACGCAGTTCTCCTACTGCATGGAGACGATCATCCAGGCCGGCAACAAGCGGCTGCGGATCGCGTCGCTGCCGATCGAGACGAACCCCAAGACCCGTGAGTCCCGGCTGTTCAAGAACATCTGGCACCACATGTTCAAGTCCGCCGGTGCGATCACGCGGTCCTTCCTCATGTTCAAGCCGCACCTCGTCCTCGGGACGCTGGGCACGCTCATGCTCGTGGCCGCCCTCGTCCCGTTCGTGCGGTTCCTCGTCTTCTGGCTCCAGGGTGACGGCGCGGGGCACATCCAGTCCCTCATCCTCGGTACCGCGATGCTGGTCGGCGCACTGCTGAGCTATGCGTTGCTGGTCATCGCGGACCTGCAGCGCACCAACCGCGTCCTGCTCGAGGAGAGCCTGGAGCGGATCAAGGTCATGCAGTACCGGCCGCCGGTCCTGGTCGACGGGCAGCACGGGCACAGCAACGGCTCGCTCCCGGCACACGACGGCCGGCTCGGGCTCGTGGCGCCGCCCGAGAACGAGCAGCACCCCACGACGCTTGCCACTGGCGAGACCGTCGAGCAGTGAGGATCCTGGCCTTCGGCACCTACGACGCCGCCAAGCACCCGCGCGTCCAGGTGCTCGTGGACGGTCTGCGGCGGCACGGTCACGACGTGCGCGAGCTCAACCGGCCGCTCGGACTTTCCACCGCGGACAAGGTCAAGGCGCTGCGCGACCCCCGGGTGCTGCCCCTCCACGCACTGCGGCTCGGTCGGCGGTGGGCGTCCCTCGTGGCGGGAGCGCGCCGCTACACCGGCAGGAACCGTCCCCAGGCGGTGCTCGTCGGCTACCTGGGACACTTCGACGTGCTCCTCGCTCGCGTGCTGTTCCCGCGGGCGACCATCGTGCTCGACCACCTCATCTTCGCCGCCGACACCGCTCGTGACCGCGGGACACCGGCCGGGCTGCGCACCCGGCTGCTCGGGACGTTGGACGACGTGGCCCTGCGGGTAGCGGACGTCGTCGTCGTCGACACCGAGGAGCACCGGGACCTCGTGCCGCCCCGCCACCGCGACCGGGCGGTCGTCGTGGCGGTCGGCGCGACCGGATCGTGGTTCCGGGCGGCGCAGGACGCGCCCGAGCGGGCGGCGGACCAGCCGCTGCGCGTGATCTTCTTCGGCCTGTTCACGCCCCTGCAGGGGACCGCGACGGTCGGGCGGGCGCTTCGCCTGCTGCACGAGCGTGGCGTACCGGTGCGAGCGACGCTCGTGGGCACCGGCCAGGACGCCGACGAGGTCCGCGGGCTGGTGGGCGACCTCCCGGGGATCAGCTGGCACGAGTGGGTCGACGGCGCGGACCTCCCCGCGCTCGTCGCCGCTCACGACGTGTGCCTCGGCATCTTCGGCACGACCGAGAAGGCGCAGCGCGTCGTGCCCAACAAGGTGTACCAGGGCATCGCGGCAGGGTGCGCCGTCGTCACGAGCGACACACCCCCGCAGCGCCGGGTGCTCGGTGAGTCCGCACTGCTCGTCCCGGCCGGGGACGCCGACGCCCTTGCGCAGGCCCTCACCACCGTGGCCGCGGACCCCGACCGCCTCACGACGCTCGGGACCCGCGCCCGAGCGTGGGGCACCGAACGGTTCACCCCCGAGGCGGTCACCGTCGCGCTGGACCGGGCGCTACGCCGGTGAGGCGCATCCTGGAGGCGCTCCGCTCGCGCTGGGCGCGCGGGCTCTTCCTGCTCGCCGCCCTGGCCTTCGGGGTGTGGGCGGTGAGCAGCCAGTGGAGCGACGTCTCCGCAGCCCTCGCGTCGCTCTCCCCGGCGGGCATCGTCGCCGTCCTCGGCATCAGCCTCGTGTACGTCTGCCTCACCATGCTCTCGTGGCGCGCCGTGATGACGGACCTCGGATCCCCGCTCGCGGTGACGGACTCGAGCCGCGTGTTCTTCGTGTCCCAGGTCGGCAAGTACCTGCCGGGCGGGGTGTGGAACATCGTCGCCGCCGCGGAGATGGGGGCGGACCACCGGATCCCGCGCAGGCGGTCGGTCTCCGCGATGGCCGTGTCGATCCTCGTCTCCATCGTCACCGGCCTGCTCCTCGCCGTCGTCGCCGTGCTCCTCGGCCCCAGCGACATCCGCGACACCTACGGGTGGGTGGTCTGGAGCCTGCCGCTGTTCGTCGTCCTGCTCGCGCCCCCGGTGCTCAACCGCGTCCTCGGGCTGGCGCTCTCGCTCGTCCGCAGGCCACCGCTCGAGAAGCCGCTGTCCCTCGGTGGCATCACGCGCTCGGCCGGCTGGGCGCTGGCAGGCTGGATCGTGGCAGGCGTGCAGGTATGGGTCATCGGCACCAGCCTCGGCATGGACGTGACGGTGGCGACGCTGGCCCTCGCCGTCGGCGGCTACGCCCTGGCCTGGATCGTCGGCTTCCTCGCGATCGTCGTCCCGGCGGGGGTCGGGGTGCGTGAGGCGGTGCTCGGTGCGCTGCTCACGGGGCAGCTCGGCGCCGGGGCGGTCGTCGTCACGGTGCTGCTCGCGAGGGTCGTCCTCACGGTCGCCGACCTCCTCCTGGGCCTCGGTGCCATGTCGGTGCTCCGCCGTCGGAGCAGGCAGGGCACGCTGCCCCGGTCGTAGGCACCCCCGGAGTGTTCATCACCTGTGGCATACTGCACCGCGCGTCTCCGGCCGGTCCGCGGCGGTGCTGGCTAGCCTGACCGGGTGCGAGGGCGACGGTGGATCACGGGTGCGGTGGCAGGACTTCTGGCGATGACGGCGGGGGTGACAGGGGCCACCGGTGCCGCGGCCAAGGGCGGCCAGAGCGAGGGCTGGGGCAACGACTTCTACCTGTCCGACAGCTTCAGCTCCGAGGCGAGCACCGTGTTCACCTACGGCGTCCAGACCGACCGCTACTGGGTGGGCGACTGGGACGGCAACGGGACCGACACCCTCGGCGCGCGGAACCTCACCAACGTCTTCTCGGTCCGCAACACCAACACCTCCGGCGGCCCCCACCGGCAGTTCGGCTACGGCCGGCCCTGGGACGTCGCCCTCGTCGGTGACTGGGACGGTGACGGCGTCGACACGCTGGCCGTGCGCCGCGGGAACGTCTATCACGTGAAGAACTCCCTGACGGCCGGTCCCGCGGACGTCGTCTTCGGGTACGGCAAGGCGGAGGACGAGGTGCTCGTCGGGGACTGGGACGGTGACGGCGTCGACACGCTCGGGGTGCGTCGTGGGGCCCAGTACCTGGTGAAGAACTCGCTGCACGCCGGCCCGGCGGACGAGGTCGTCGTCTACGGCCGTCCCGACGACGACGTCCTCGTGGGGGACTGGGACGGTGACGGCGAGGACACCTTCACGGTGCGCCGCGGACGGACCTACTACGTGGCCGACGCGATCCGCGTCGGGCCGGCCGACCGCGTCGTCGTCTACGGTCGCGAGACGGACGGCGCGCTCGTGGGCGACTGGAACGGCGACGGCGTGGACTCCCTGGGCCTGCACCGTCTGCGCCCCGCGCTGGAGCGGCACGCCGACGGCTGGGTCACGCCGTCCCGGCTCGCCGGGGTGGACGCCACCTCCGGCCGGTACGACGCGCGCAACGGGCGGCTGAGCCACTCCGCGCTGTGCCCGGTCCCGTTCCTGCCGACGCACGCGGTCAGCTGCCGCGCCGTCACCGACCTGGTCGCCTTCGACCGTGCGTACCGGGCCCGCTTCGGAGCGCCGCTGCCGATCAACCACGCGCCGTTCACGACGTACCGCAGCTACGAGGACCAGCAGTACATCTGGGAGGAGACCGGGCCGCCGACCGCCGCGCGTCCGGGCCGGTCCCCGCACGGCTACGGCCTGGCGATCGACTTCGGAGGGCGCATCGAGATCGAGTTCGGGACCCAGCCCTACCTGTGGCTCCGGGACAACGGCCCGCGCTTCGGCTGGCACAACATGCCGTGGAACCGCGAGGGCGGCTCCAACCCCGAGGCCTGGCACTTCGACTACCGGCGCTGACCGGGGCCTGCTCGGCCGGGCGCCCTGGCTATCGCGGCGCCGGCCCGGTGCGTCCCAGCACGCCGTCCCGCAGTCCCTGCGCCATCCGCCGCACCCGCTGGCGGCGCGGCGCGGCCAGCAGCGCGTTGAAGGCCACGTACTTGCCCAGCCAGACGAGATAGCCCACGGTCCAGCGCCACCCGAGCAGGCCGGAGCGCACGAGCAGCACCGTGTTGCGCGCCAGGTAGTAGGTGCGCACGGGGGAGTGCACGTGCACCTCCTGGGCCCGGCCGGGGAGCTTGGTCAGGCGGTCACCCAGGCTGTGGGCCAGGTGCGCGCCGGGGATCGCGTACAGGTGGTACCCGGCGCGGCGCGCCCGCAGCCCCCACTCGAGGTCGACGTGGTCGATGAACCACGCCTCGTTCATCGCCCCTACGTCCTGCAGCACCGGCACGGGCACGAGGCAGCCGGAGGCGATGAGGAACGCCGTCTCCACCCGCTCGGCGTGCATCTCCTCCTCGCGAGCACGACGCGGCCCCCACGTCCGCGAGACGTAGACCATCTGCTCGGTGGTGGAGCGGGTGTCGGCCGAGACCGGCCCGACCGCTCCGACCGGTGCGCCGTCGGCTGCGGCCTGGCGCGCGCCGGTCGCCAGCCGGGCCACCATGTCGGGAGCAGGCAGGGAGTCCTGATCCATGAGCAGCACGTACCGGGCGTCGGTGGCGCGGCCGATGCCCACGTTCTGGGCCGCGGCGATGCCCCGGTTGGTCGGCAGCTCCACGAGCTCGGCGCCCAGCCGGGTGCACTCCTCCCGCAGGTCCGCACGCAGCTGCGCCGCGGAGCCGTTGTCCACGACCACCACCGCCTGGCACTGCGCGGCGAGAGCCGTGAGGAGGGGCCCGGTGACGGCGAGGTCGGGCTCGTAGGTGACGACGACGGCGACCACGCCGTCCACGCGTGCCGGTGCGGTGCCGCTCACGCGCGCAACGAGGCCAGGAACTCCAGCACCTCGTCGTACTGCGGCAGCAGGCCCTGGTCCTGGGCCGCGGTGAGGCCGGGAGCTGCCTCGTCCTTGTCCGAGAGCTGCAGCTGCAGCGGGCGCCCGTCCCGGGCGGTGGTGGGCCACTCGATGCCGACCTCGTCGCTCAGCGGGTTGATCCCGTGCTCCCGCCCGGGCGCGTACGGCTCGGAGCAGAGGTAGACCACGGTCGAGTCGTCCTCAAGGGAGCAGAAGGCGTGCCCGAGCCCCTCGGAGATGTAGATGGAGCGACGGTCCACGTCGTCGAGCAGCACGCTGTCCCACTGCCCGAAAGTGGGCGAGCCCACCCGGATGTCCACGACGACGTCCAGCACCGCTCCGCGTGGGCAGCTGACGTACTTCGCCTGGGACGGCGGGAGCTGGGCGAAGTGGACGCCGCGGACCACTCCGGCGGCGGAGACGGAGGAGTTGGCCTGCTTGAGCGTGAAGGGGTGGCCGACGGCCTCGACGAACGCCTGCTCCTTGAAGACCTCGAGGAACACTCCTCGGTCGTCGCCGTGGAGCCGCGGGGTGATCTCCCAGGCTCCGGCGATGCTCAACTCACGGAACTGCACGGTGGACTCCTCCGGTTCCTCCTCGCGCAGGTCTGCACGAGGTCGCTGTCCTTGCGGTGCCGGCCCGAGCGGGTGCCGCGGCACTGGCCGCGCCGCAGCACGCTCGTCACGGGGTGCGGCGCACCCCGAGGGTATCGGTGCCGTTGCCGTCCCAGTCACCGACGAGCACCTCGTCAGTGGCCCGGCCGAACACCTGGACCCGGTCTGCGGGGCCGGCGCTGATGACGTTCTTCATGTAGTAGGCGTTGCCGCGACGCACCGCGAGGGTGTCGCGCGCATCGGCGTCCCAGTCTCCGACGAGGACGGCGTCGTCGGGCCGGCCGTAGACGGCGACGACGTCCGCGTTGCCGCCGGCGATCGCGTTCTTCACGAAGTACTGGGCCCCGCGGCGCACGGCGAGGGTGTCGGTGCCGTTACCGTCCCAGTCCCCGACGAGCACGCTGTCGGTCGACCGCCCGTAGGCGACGACGGTGTGGGCGGGCCCGGAGGAGAGCGAGTTGCGGATGTGGTACTCCTTGCCCCGGCGCACCGCGAAGGTGTCCTTGCCGTCGCCGTCCCAGTCCCCGACGAGGACGACGTCGCCCGGGCGCCCGTAGCCGAGGACCACATCCGCCTCCCCGCCACCCTGCCGGTTGGAGATGTAGAAGACGTTGCCGCGGCGCAGGGCGATGGTGTCGACACCGTCACCGTCCCAGTCGCCGACGAACACCTCGTCGTCGTCCCGACCGTAGGCGAAGACGTGGTTGGCCTCCCCGCCCCACGTGTCGTTGAGGAAGAAGCCGTACTGCTGGACCGGACCGCTGGTCGGTCGCCACCAGGGGGAGAACATGCCGAACCGCAGCGACGTGGCGTTCGTGATGGTCGCCGACCCGGTGGTGCACTCGACGCGCGCGGAGGTGATCCGCCCGCCCCACTCGCCGTTGCCGTCCCGGCCGGTGACGACGAGCGTGCGCAGCGTGCCACCGTCGGGGCAGTGCTGCTGCACGCGCGAGACGGGCAGCGTGCCGGTCCACCGGGAGCGGGTGTCCCCGCTGGCGGTGCCGGAGTAGGGATCGGGCTTGGCCACGAGATAGGGCTTGCTGCCGCGCACCGAGTACCCGCCGTTGGTCGCGGAGAACTGGGTGAAGGCGACCTGGCCGTCGTAGGAGCGGACCTCGCCGGCTGTGTCCCGCACCGCCTGGGTCGTCGTGGGCCACTCCCGCTGCTCGACGATCCCACGGTTGCGGTCGACGACTGCGGCGCCGCCGTAGACCTGGCAGGCGGTCGTGTCGCAGGTGACGCTGCGCCCCTCGGCGAGCACGTAGCTGCGTGCCGCGACAGCCTGCGACCGAAGGGCGTGCGTGGGGAAGTAGGAGGGCGACTCGCGAGGCACCACGCCGAGGAGGTAGTCCTCGAGCCGCACATGGTTGCGGACGTCGAAGGTGGTCGCGGTCGTGCTCGGGCGGAGCTGGATGGTGCCGCGGTACCAGGTACCGCTCGTCGCGTTCTGGTCGCGCGTGACGACGAGCCCCTGCTCGCCAGGGGTGCCGCGCCCGCCGCTGCGGATCTCGAGCTGGGTCCCGGCGACGTGCTTGTCCTGGACGACCGGTCCGCCGCGCACCTCGCGGAGCTCGGCGAGGTAGCCGTCGGCCGTGCGGCTCACGGTGATGTAGCCGGTGCCCCACTCGACCTGCGCGCTGCCGGGCGCACCGACGAAGAGCCGGTCACTGGTGGGTGGGTTCCACAGCGTGACGGTGTTCGTCGGGACCAGGGCCGTCAGTGCGACCGGGATGGTGCTGTTGGGCACCTGTCCCACCGTGGTGCCCGGGTAGTAGAACCCGAGGATCTGCCGGTAGCTCAGGCCCTGCTCGGCCGCACCCTTCGCGCCCCACTGGGACAGCCCGATGCCGTGACCCCAGCCGCGGCCGTCGACCTCCCAGGAACCGCTGGCCGGCACCGGGTAGTGCTCCTCGGCTGCGCTCGCCGGTGCGGCCGTGACGACGAGCGTGCTCAGCAGCAGTGCGAGCAGCGAGCCGACGGACGCCGCGTTGCGTCGTCTGTGCATGGTTCCCCCTCCGAACGGGTGGTCCGACCTGCAGATGGTAGCCCGCGTCGCTCAGGCGCCCGCGGCGACGAAGGTCACAGCTGCGAAACGCTCAGAGCGCGGCTGCGAGGACCGATGCTTCCGGCTGGAAGGACCGATATTGGCGGTCGAGTCGTCCGAAGAACCGAGGATTGTCGACTGTGACGCTGGACCGTACGCTCCTGAGAACCGTGGTGCGCGTCGCGGCGGTCGTGGCTGCGCTCGCGGTCGCACCCGCTGCGCTGCCCCCCGCCGCCGCGGATGTGTCCGAGCCCGTCGGACCGATCGAGTCGTGGGTCTTCAACAACGGCTCGGACTCGGTGGGCCGGACGACCTCCGCGCAGTACCAGGTCGGTTTCAACGCCGTCGCTCGCGACTACGCGAACGGGCGCCTCTACGCGACCCCGGCCGGAGTGCACGCCGTCACGGGCCGGATGCTCGAGGCGTTCCTCCGCGACGGCGGACACGGTGAGCTCGGCTACCCGACGTCCGCGCTGGAGACCACGGGAGGCGTCGGGCACCAGTCGTTCGAGTTCGGTGCCCTGTACATCTCCGCCGCGGGGGAGTTCTCCGTCAAGGGGCCGCTGTACGCGGCCTTCGTCGCACGCGGCGGGGTCGACGGCCTCGGTGTGCCCATCGGCCCGGAGAGCATCGAGGGGACACGGCGCACCCAGCGTTTCGACCGGGAGACCCTCTCAGTGTCCGTAGGCAACGGGCAGGACTCCCTGGGTGTGCGGCGCGGCAGCACGTACTACCTCAAGAACGAGATCTCCCCGGGCGAGGCGCACGGCGTCGTCGCCTACGGGCGGGCGCAGGACACGGTGCTCGTGGGGGACTGGGACGGCGACGGCGTCGACACCCTGGCCGTGCGCAGGGGCAACGTCTACTACTTCAAGAACTCGATCAGTGACGGTGCGGCGGACGAGGTCGTCGTCTACGGCCGGCCGCAGGACACTGTGCTCGTGGGGGACTGGGACGGGGACGGCGTGGACACCCTCGCGGTCCGCCGCGGCAGCGAGTACCACGTGAAGAACTCCATCACCGCAGGCGTCGCGGACCGGGTCGTCGTCTACGGCCGGCCGGACGACGAGGCCTACCCGGGTGACTGGTTCGGCACCGGCGCCGACACCATCGCGATCCGTCGCGGCAGCGAGTTCCACTTCAAGCGGACAGTCACCGGCGGGCCGGCCGACGTCGTCACCTCGTACGGACGACCCGCCGACGTCGTGCTCGTGGGCGACTGGGACGCGGACGGCACCGACACGGTGACCGTCCGTCGCGGCTCGACGTACCACGTGAAGAACTCCCTCGGCGGTGGCCCTGCCGATCTGGTGACCGACTACGGCCGTGCCACGGACCACGTCCTCGTCGGGGACTGGGACGGCCGCGCCCGCACCCTCGCCCACCGCCCGGGACGAGCCACCCCCGTCGTCGCCGCACAGGACGCCGGGACGCTCGTGCCCCTGACCGCCGCCTGGGCGAACAACTCGGTGAACACGACGGCGTTCCGCAAGAGCTCGCTCGTGACGGCGGAGGCGCCGGACGGCACGTGCCGGCAGTACACGGCGTACTTCGACGCCATCGGCACCCTGGTCCTCGCGCACCGCGACCGTGACGGCGGGGCGTGGGAGTACAGCTGGTCGCAGTACACCGGCAACGTCACCGACGCGCACAACTCGATCAGCCTGACCGTGGACGGGGACGGCTACCTCCACGTCTCGTGGGGGCAGCACAACTCCCGGTTGACGTACGCGCGGTCCGTCGAGCCGTTCTCGCTGGACCTCGGACCGACCCGGACGATGGTGCCGCGGAGGGGCCTCGAAGGAGTGGTGACCTACCCGGAGTTCTTCCGGCTCCCCGACGGGAACCTGTTCTTCCTATATCGCCACGGCAGCTCGGGTGACGGCAACGTCGTCCTCAACCGCTACGTCACCAGGGAGCAGCGGTGGGAGCGTGTGCACGACAACCTCATCGCCGGTGAGGCCAAGCGCTCGGCCTACTGGCAGGCGGCCGTCGACTCCGAGGGGCGGCTGCACCTGTCATGGACGTGGCGCCGGACCGCCGACGTCGCGACGAACCACGACGTCGCGTATGCCCGATCGACGGACGCCACTGGACGGCAGTGGGAACGGACGAGCGGCGAGCGGTACACGGTCCCGATCCGCAAGACCGACGCCGAGTACGCGGAGATCGTGCCCGAGGGCAGCGACCTCATGAACCAGACGTCGATGACCGTCGACGCGGAGGGCAACCCGTACGTCGCCTCCTACTGGGACTCGGGCCATGGGGTGCAGTACCAGGTGCTGCGCTCGGTCGAGCCGGGGGTCTGGGAGCGCCGCGAGTCGGACTTCCGGGTCACCGACTTCTCACTCAGCGGCGGTGGCACCAAGTCCGTGCCGATCGCGCGGCCCCAGATCCTCGTCACCGGCTCCGGGGAGGCGGCGCAGGCACACCTCCTTATCCGGGACGTCGACCGCGGCTCCGTGGCGACGCTCGCCACGCTCACCGACTGGGCCGAGCAGACGTGGGAGGTGCGGGACCTCACGACCTCGCCCCTGGGTGAGTGGGAGCCCGGCTACGACCTGGACCTGTGGCGGTCGCGGGGAATCCTCGACGTCTTCGTCCAGAACGTCAGGCAGATCGACGGTGAGGGCCTGGCCAGCCACCCGCCGCAGTACGTGTACGTGCTGCAGGTCTCACCCGGGCTCGTGGCGCTCCGTCCCACCCTGCCCACGGAGGTCGAGGAGCCCACGTCGCCGCCGGTCGGTGCGGAACCGACTCCGCCTGTCGAGGAATCGACGCCGCCCGCGCACGGTGAGCCCACGACCCCCGCGGACGACCCCCCGCCGCCGGTGGCCGAGCAGGAGGGGCCGGTGGCCGAGCAGGAGGGGCCGGTGGAAGAGCCCACCGCCGAGCCCACTCCCACGCCGTCGGTCACTTCCACCCGATAGCCGGCCCTCACCCGGCCCGCGATCCGCTCAGCGTTCGTGGAGGAGCAGGCCGAGCAGGTACTCGCCGTAGCCGGACTTGCGCAGCGGCTCGGCGCGCTCGCGCAGCTCGTCGTCGGACAGGAAGCCTCGGCGCCAGGCGACCTCCTCCGGGCAGCCGATCTTCAGGCCCTGGCGGGCCTCCACGGTGCGCACGAAGGCGGTGGCGTCGGCCAGGGAGTCGAAGGTGCCGGTGTCGAGCCAGGCGGTACCCCGCGGCAGCACCTCCACCTTCAGCCGGCCGGCCTCGAGGTAGGCCCGGTTGACGTCGGTGATCTCGTACTCCCCGCGGGCCGACGGCTTCAGGTCCCGGGCGATGCCCACGACGTCGTTGTCGTAGAAGTACAGGCCGGGCACCGCGTAGGAGCTCTTCGGGTGGGCCGGCTTCTCCTCGATGGAGACGGCGGTGAAGTTCTCGTCGAACTCGACGACGCCGTACGCGGTCGGCTCGGCCACGTGGTAGGCGAAGACGGCCCCGCCGTCGATCTTCTCGAAGCGGCTCAGCGTGCTGCCCATGCCGGGGCCGTAGAAGATGTTGTCGCCCAGCACGAGAGCGGCGTCGTCGTCGCCGATGAAGTCCGCGCCGAGGACGAAGGCCTGGGCGAGGCCGTTGGGCTCGGCCTGGACGGCGTAGCTGATGGAGATGCCGAACTGCGAGCCGTCGCCGAGCAGGCGGTGGAAGGACTCGGCGTCGTGGGGGGTGGTGATGACGAGCACGTCGCGGATGCCGGCGAGCATGAGCGTGGTCAGCGGGTAGTAGACCATCGGCTTGTCGTAGACCGGTACGAGCTGCTTGCTCACGCCCTGGGTGATCGGGTGCAACCGCGTGCCGGATCCACCGGCCAGAATGATTCCTCGCATGGGGCACAGTCTGGCGCACGGACCTCTCCGATGGAACTCGGTGGTCGGCGGCCTGCCGTCGGCCGGAGCCGGGACGCGCACCACTAGAGTCCTGCGGATGGACGGTCCCGCAGTCTCCCCGGCCGGAGACGGCCGTGTGCTGCCGTGGCGGCAGCTCCTCGCGGCGCTCGTCGCGGTCTCCGCCGCGCTGACGCTGACCAGCTACGTCACCCTGGAGCTCGTCGACCACCGCTTCTTCCAGGTCGGCGGTGGCGGCCACGCGTACCTCAACGTGGGGGTGGAGGGCAACATCCCGACCTGGTGGTCCGCCTCCGTGCTCGTGGCCGGGGCCACCGTGACGGTCATGCTCGCCTGGTTGCTGCGCTCCCAGCGGCTGGCCGGTGTCTGGCCGACCGCGGCCATCGCGGCCCTCCTGCTCGCGTTCTCCCTCGACGAGCTCGTCGCGCTGCACGAGCACCTGCACCGGGTCGGGCGGCTACTCGTCTCGGCGGAGACGCTGCCCTTCGTCTGGCTGGCGGTCGGAATCCCGTTGGCCTTGGGGGTGGGCGTCGTTGCGGTGCTCCTCGCCCGTCGGGTGCCCGCCGCGGTGCGGCCTCTGCTGCTCGGCGGCCTGGCGGTCTTCTTCACCGGTGCCGTCGGCCTGGAGCTGGTGGGCAGCCAGCTCCACGGCGACGGCGGCGTCCAGAGTCCCGCCGCGGTGGCGGTGTACCACCTCGAGGAGCTCCTGGAGATGACGGGTGCGGCGCTCATGGCGGTCGCGCCGCTGAGGGCGGTGCGGGTCACCGGCCCCGGCACCACGCTGCGCGTCGCGGTGAGCTAGCGCCGGCGTCCCCGAGCCTCGGCGCGGGCGTCAGCAGTGCACGGACGCACGCTCGTCCGCGGCGATGGCGGTGAACCGGCCGGAGTCGACATCCTCACCGAGGAGGACGAGCGAGCCGCCGGCGCGCCACGCCGCGACCGCGTGCGCCAGCATCTCGGTGTGGCTGCCCGGGGTGCACATGACCCGTGGCCGCTCCTCGTCGCGGTGGCTGGCGGGAGTCTGCTCGCGGCACCACCCGGCGAGCTCCCCGTACCGCACGGGACCGCCGTCCGAGCCGGCCACCTCGGGGCCGGAGAGGGCGGCGTCGTCGTCGGTGGGCTCCTGGACGTACCCCAGGTGGTCCCCGTAGCTCATCAGGGCCGCGGCGGCGTCGAGCGCGCCGCTGGGGATCGGGTCCTCGACGTGCATGGCGAGCGCCGGCAGGGCGACGACGAGCACGAGGCCGGCGCTCGGGGCTCCGCTCGCTCGTGAGGTCACGGCGACGTCGGGCTCCTCGGGGGTCTCGTCGGGGACGAACTCCGACTCGTCGTCGTCGGTGTCCTCGTCCTCGCCGTCGTCGGTCAGTTCGGGCTCGTAGGGGTCGTCGGCGGCGAGGTCCTCGTCGTCGCCGGCCGTGAAGGCGTCCTCGGGCGGAAGCACGAGCTCGCCGCCGGCGCACCACGTGGCCATCGCCCACACGAGCGCGCGCCAGTGCACGGGGACGTCGAGGAGGACCCGGGAGCCGGGCTCGACCTCGCACTCCTCGACGAGCATGTTCGTGGCCTTGGTGACCCAGTTGGCCAGGACGCGCCCGGAGAGCTCGACGCGCTCGTCGTCGGGGCCGTACCAGGTGAGGCGGGGCTGGTTGGGCTCCTCCCCGGTGAGGAGGTCCAGCACCCTGGTCGCGATGCTCATACCGGCAGCGTACTCGTGGGCGCGGGCCGTGCTTCTCCCGCCAGGGCGTCTGCGGCCTGTGCCCGTTACGCTGCGCGGGCCGGAGCCTCGCTGCGAGTCACCGCGCCGCGTGGAGCGGCGGTGGCGGCTCGGTCCAGGGCCGAGGCCTTCGGCGGCTTGCCGGCACAGCACCGAGGAGGCATCAATGGGTCCGTTCAGTCGTCGAGTGCGTGACGACCCGCCGGTCGAGGTCCGTCGCGTCGAGGAGCCCGCGCGACTCCCCGAGGGAGCGTCGCGCCTGTGGTCGGACGGGTTCGGGCGGGCGGGCACGCGGTCCGTGCAGGTGCTGGCGGTCGCTGCCGTGTTCGCCGTGTTCGTCTTCGTCATGACTCGGCTGACGCTCGTCGTCATCCCCGTGCTCATCGCGCTGGTCCTGGCGGCGGCGATCTCGCCGCTGGTGTCCTTCCTGCGCCGCAAGGGCGTCCCGTCCATCCTCGCGACGGGAGCGGCACTCCTCACCATCGTGGCGCTGCTGTCCGGGATCGTGTGGCTGGTCTCGCTGGCCGTCGTCAACCAGTGGGACGAGCTGCGCGACCAGGCCGTCGAGGGCTTCGAGGAGCTGCAGACCTACGTGCGGAACCTGCCGTTCGAGATCAGCGAGGAGCAGCTCCAGTCGTTCCAGGACTCCGTCGTCGGCCTGCTGCAGTCCGACGCGGTGGGCTCGGGCGCGATCGCGGGCGCGTCGCAGACCGCGAACTTCGTGGCCGGGTTCTTCATCATGGTCGTCGTGCTGTTCTTCTTCCTCAAGGACGGCCCGAAGCTGTGGGAGTTCCTCCTGCGCCCGTTCGAGGGGCACCGCTACGAGCGCGGCCGGCGGGTCGGTGACACGACGATCAGCACGCTCGGCGGGTACGTGCGGGGCACCGCGATCATCGCCGCGGTCGACGCCGTCTTCATCGGCATCGGCCTGGCGATCGTGGGGGTGCCGCTGGCGATCCCGCTGGCCGTGCTCGTGTTCCTCCTGGCGTTCATCCCGCTCGTCGGTGCGACGCTCGCCGGCATCCTCGCCGCGCTCGTGGCCCTCGTGGCGGTCGGCCCGGTCGAGGCGCTCGTCGTGGTGGCGATCGTCGTCGTGGTGAACCAGCTCGAGGGGGACCTCCTGCAGCCGATCGTCATGGGCCGGGCGCTGCGGCTGCACCCGCTGGTGATCCTCGTCGCCCTGACCGCGGGCACCGTGCTCGCGGGGATCACCGGTGCCGTCCTCGCGGTGCCGATCACGGCGTCGATCTGGCGGGCTGTGCAGGTGTGGGACGGGCCCGAGCTGCCCGCGCGCTTCGCGCGACAGAAGCGGGAGGAGTCGGTCTAGCGGCCGGCGGGCGGCCTCCTGTGCACACCAGGTGCCTGACCACGGGACCGCCATGGGGCCAGTGGTGCCCGTGGGGCGACGAGCACACCGTGAACCATCCCTCATAGCACCGTTCCGCTTGACGGGACGGGTATGACACGCGTGTAATTCAGGTGGGAACCGAAGGTCGACGATGGGAAGAACAGTGTGGAACATTCTCGGTGATGGCCCGCTGAGCACCGGAGTCGTTGCAGACACCGCCGCTCAGCCGGGGCTCTACGTCCTCGACGACCTCGGTGACGAGGGAGTACTGGGATGGCAGGAGCGGGCGCTGTGCGCCCAGACGGACCCGGAGGCCTTCTTCCCGGAGAAGGGCGGGTCCACGCGTGAGGCGAAGCGGGTGTGCACGGTGTGCGAGGTGCGAGCCGAGTGCCTGGAGTACGCCCTGGCCAACGACGAACGGTTCGGCATCTGGGGCGGACTCTCGGAGCGGGAGCGGCGCAAGCTCAAGCGCAGGGCTGTCTGATGCTTGATGACGGACGCTGAGGCGGGCGCCGCCACGACACTCGCCGTCGTGGTGAGCCCCGGCGTCTCCCCGTACCTCTCCCGCACCCTGCGCGGCCTGGCCGAGCAGACCCGGCCCGTCGGGACCGTGCTCCTCGTCGACACCAGTGCCCCGGGCCGCGAGGTGGGCACCGGCGTCCCCGTCCAGACGGCGGTCGACGCGGCCGGTCTGCGCGAGGTGTCCACGGTGCGGGTGCTGCGGGTCCCGGCACCGCGCACGTTCGGCGCTGCCGTCCGCGCGGCGCTCGCCGACCACGAGGCCCACCTCGCCGAGCACGCCCGTCGGCAGGAGCTGTCTCCCGCCTCGCCGGAGCGGTGGCTGTGGCTGCTGCACGACGACTCCGCACCGGAGCCGCGCGCCCACGCGGCGCTGCTCCTGGCAGGGGAGTCCGGGCCCTCGGTCGCCCTTGCCGGGCCCAAGCAGCGTGACTGGGCTCAGCCCGACCTCCTGCTCGAGGTGGGAGTGCGCGCCACGCCCACCGGCCGGCGCGTCCCCGACATCGAGAACGGCGAGATCGACCAGGGTCAGCACGACTCCCGCGAGGACGTGCTGGCCGTTGGGACGGCCGGCGTCCTCGTGCGGCGCACCGTCTGGGACGAGCTCGGCGGCCCCGACCCGTCGCTCGGGCCCTTCAGTGACGGTCTTGACCTCTCCCAGCGGGCGTGGCTGGCCGGCCACCGCGTCGTCGTCGTCCCGGACGCCGTCGTCCATCACGCGCGGGCCTCCTACCAGGGGCTGCGTGACCTCTCCTCCCCGCGACCGGACCCGCAGACGGCGCCGGACCCGCGGCGGTCCTTCGCGGCCCGACGGCGGTCCCAGCTGTTCCTCTGGCTCACGACGACGCCGCCGTACTGGGTGCCGCTCGTCGTCGTCGCGATCCTCGCCCTCGCCCCGGTCCGTGCGCTGTGGCGGGTGACCACCAAGGAGATCGGGCTCGTCGGGGCGGAGATGCGGGCAGCCGCCGAGGTCCTCGTCCGCCCGGCCGCCGTCTGGCGCGCGCGACGCCGCCACCGCCGCACCCGGAGGGTCCCGCTCCGCTACCTCCGCCCGCTGCAGTCGTCGTGGCGTGACGTCGCCCGGGCCAAGCGCGACGAGCGCCGCTCCCTTGCTGCGAGCCGCGCCCACCGGGTCGCCCCCAGCGAGCTCGAGATCAGGGAGCGGGCAGCCCTCGCCCGGCGCCGCCGCGGCACCCTCGGAGTGCTCCTCGTCGGTCTCACCGCGATCGCGGTCGTCGCCTTCGGGCCGCTGCTGACCGCCGGAGCGCTGCGCGGCGGCGCGCTCGCGACCCTCGACGCCACCTTCCAGGAGCTGTGGCGCGCCGCCACGTCCGCATGGGTGTCCGCCGGGCTCGGGCACGCCGGCCCCGCCGACCCCCTGCTCTCCGTGCTGGCCGTGGCCACGCTGCCGCTGGCCCCGTTCGGTGGGAGCGGCAACGTGCTCACGACGGCGGTGCTCGTGCTGGCCGTCCCGCTCGCCGGCCTCGGCGCGTGGTTCGCCGCCGGCGCCGCCACCCGCTCGGTGCTGCTGCGCGTCTGGGCCGCGGCCGTCTGGGCGCTGGCCCCCGCGCTGGTCGTCGCCACCGGTCAGGGCCGGCTCGGCGCCGTGCTCGCCCACCTCACCCTGCCGCTGGTCGCCCTCGGCATCGCGCGTGCGGTCGGTGTCCACCGCCGCGACGTCATCCTCTCCGGGCTCGCCGACGCGAACCGGTCGGCGGACGACGACCTCCCCGGAGCGCAGGTCGCCGTCGCCACCGGACCGGCCACGCTCTCGCCGGGACGCCCGACCACGGGGTCGATCTCCGCCGCCGCGGCTGCCGGGCTCGCCCTGGCCGTCGCCTGTGCCGGCGCCCCCGTGCTGCTGCCCGCCGCCGTCGTCCTGCTCCTCGCACTCGCGGTCGTCGTCCCTCGACGGCGGCGGCTGGTCCTCCTCGCGGCCCTCCCGCCGGTCCTCCTCCTGGGCCCCCTGCTGACCGCCGCCCTCGCCGACCCGTCCGCCGGGACCTGGCGCCTCCTCGTCGGTGACCCGGGCGTCCCCCTGGCAGTGGACCCCGGTGGCTCGTGGCTCGCCGCTCTCGGCTGGCCGATGGCCCTCCCGGGCCTCGCCGCGGGGTCGTGGTCGACAGCCCTCGCCCTGGCCGGGGGCGTCGGCGTGCTCGTGGCCGCCGTCCTCGCGCTCCTCAGGGGGACCGGCAGGGCGCGTGCCGTCCGTGCCGGCTGGCTCGCCATCGTCGCGGGTCTCGCGACGGCGCTGCTGTCCACCCGCACGCCCGTCGCCGTCGGGAGCGACCTCGGCGGCAGCGGCGAGGTGGTCCACGGGTGGGGCGGGGCAGGGGTGTCGCTCGCGCTGCTCGGCGTGCTCGTGGCCGTGACCGCGGCCGGCGACGGTCTGCGGGAGTCGCTCGCGGACCGCAGCTTCGGCTGGCGGCAGCTGTCCGCCGGGATCGTCACCACCGTCATGGTGCTCGGCCCTCTTGTGACCGCGGGAGTGTGGCTCGTGTCCGTCGTCGACGCGCGCGGTGAGGACCCGGCGCTGCTCGCCCTCGAGGGACGCGACGCGCCTCCCGTCCCCGCGCTCGCCCGTGAGCTGCAGACCGGTCCCGAGCGGTCGCGTGTGCTGGCCCTGCACGCGGCGGACGAGGCGGTCCGCGCGGAGGTGTGGAGGCACGCCGGGCACCAGCTCACCGAGACCTCCGCGGTGGTCGCGGCGCGTGCGCTCACCGTCGCCGGCAGTCCCGTCCCCCGCGACGAGGCCGGCACCGAGCTCGCTGCGCTCGTCGCACAGCTCGCGACCGGCAGCGCGCCGGACGCCGGCGAGCAGCTCGGGCGGCTCGCCGTGGGTGTCGTCCTCGTCCCGCCCGTCACCGACCCCGCGGCGGTCGCGATGCGGCAGGACCTCGTCGCGCGGCTCGACTCGACCGCGGGGCTCGAGCGCGTGACGGAGAACGCCTCCGGCGTCATCTGGCGCACCTCGCGGTCCGCGGACCAGGCAGGGGCGGCCCAGTCCGTCGCCCGGGCGCGGGTGGTCGCCGCCGACGGGTCGGTGGTCGAGCACCTGCCCTCCCGCGCGGTCGGGGTGGAGGCACGTGTGCCCGCCGGCGGCGAGGGGCGGCGGGTCGTGCTCGCCGAGCGCGCCGACAGCGGCTGGCGGGCGACCTACAACGGCCGTCCGCTGCGGGCGACGACGGAGGGCTGGCGGCAGGCCTTCGAGCTCCCCGCGCACACCGGCCGTGTCGACATCAGCTACGAGCCGGCCTGGCAGCTGCCCTGGCGGGTGGCGCAGGTCGTCGGGCTCGGTCTCGTCGTGCTGCTCGCGGTGCCGGTCCGCCGCCGGCGGGAGGCATCATGACCACCGTGACCCGCCCCCTCGTCCGCCGCCTCGCGGCCGCCCTCTCCGGTGGTGTGCTGCTCGCCGCGGCGGCCGGCGCCGCCCTTGCCGGTGAGGTGTGGCCCGTCGAGCAGACGGCCGTGGACGCGACCGAGGTCCCGGTCGCGGCGACCGCCGTGGCCCAGGTGTGCCCCGGCCCGCCCAGGCTCGCGACGGCGGTGGCCGGTGAGGACCTGGGCTACGACGAGTTCGACCCCGAGGGCTCGGGCACGAGGTCGGCTCTCGACGTCCTCACCCTGGGCCGGGAGGATCAGCCACCGGGTGGGCTCCAGCTGCTGCCCACCCTCGCGGCGGCCGAGGCGGAGGACGTCACGCTCAGCGGCGCGGCACGTCTCGCGCACCGCGACGACGTCGGCGAGGCGGCCGTGCTGAGGGCCGAGCCGAGCGACGGCACCGTCGCGTTCGCGGCGGGGACGAGCGTCGCCCTCACCGAGACGGGCGATCTCCGCGGCCTGACCGCTGCCTCCTGCCAGCCTCCGGCGACCTCCGCGTGGCTCGTCGGCGGGTCCACCGAGCCGGGCAACAGCGCCCAGCTCGTGCTGTCCAACGCCGGTGACACCCCGGCGAGCGCCACGCTCACCGGGTGGGGCAGCACCGGCCCCCTCGACCTGTCCACGGCCGGCGCCGTGCTCGTCCCGCCGGGCGGCCAGCGGGTGGTGCTGCTCGAGTCCCTGTCCGCGGACCCGCGGCCCGCGGTGCACGTCGAGGTCACCGGCGGCGAGGTGACCGCCGTCGTGCAGGACAGCAGGCTCCGCGGCCTCGTCCCTGCCGGGACCGACCTCATCAGCCCCGGGACCGCGCCGGCACGGACCGTCGTGCTGCCCGGCATCTTCCTCGGCGAGACGTCCGGCGAGGGGGCCGACGCCCCCGCGGTGCGCATCGTCAACCCCGGCGAGGAGCCCGTGACCGCCCGGCTCGAGCTGCTCGGCGCGGACGGGGTCACGCCCGTCCCGGGCGCGGACGCGCTCGTCGTCGACCCGGGCGCCGTCGTCGACGTCTCCCTCGAAGGAATGCCCCTGGGAGCGTGGACCGCCGTGGTGAGTGCCGACGGTCCCGTCACCGGCGCGGCCGTCGTCACCACGGTCGGTCGGCCGGGGGAGGACGACCCCGGGACCGCGCCGGTCGACCGTGCGTGGGTGCCCGCAACGGCCGGCGTCTCCTCCGGGCTCGTCGCGGTTCCCGCGGAGCTCGTCACTCGGGCGAACCTCGTCGTCGCCAACCCCTCGTCGTCCACCGTCGAGGTCGAGCTCGTGCCGGTCCTGCGCGACGGCACCCGGGCCGAGCCCGTCAGCAGGACCCTCGGGGCGCGCACGAGCCTGCTGGAGGACGTGTCGGCCCTCGCCGAGGACGTGGCCGCCGTCGAGGTGCAGGCCCGGGAGGGCGCCGTGCACGCGACGCTGATGCTCACGGCGACGGTGCCCGACGGCGGGCTCATGTCCGCCGTGCCGTTGACCGAGGACCCGCACGCCGCTCGCGCCGTCACCCTGGCGCCCGCCCCCGCGCCCCTGGGCTGAGCACGCGGTCCGGCGGGCTGTCGCCGAGCGCGCGTCCTACGCTGAGGGGCGACGGCGACGGGGGATGCGATGGCTGGAGCTGCCGCCTGGCGGGTCACGACGCGAGCCGCTGCAGGAGCCTGGCTGCTGCTGGTGCTGCTGGCTGCGCCGCCGGTGACGGCCGACGACGCGGTGCGCAGTGAGCTCTACCCGCCCGACTGGGTGCCCGGCAGGGCCGATGACGAGGGCCGCTTCCTCCACGACTTCTCCTACGCCGGGTACCGGTACGGAGAAGACGTCCCGGCCACCGTCACCGGACCGGTGCTCGACGTGACGCGGCCGCCGTACGGGGCCGACCCGAGCGGTGACGAGGACGCGACGGTGGCGATCCAGGCGGCGATCGACGACGTCGGTGCCGCCGGCGGCGGTACCGTCCATCTGCCGAAGGGCACCTACCGGGTGGAACCACCGGACGGCTCCCGCGCCGTCCTGCACATCCCGTACGACGGCGTCCTGCTCCGCGGTGACGGACCCGGACGCACCCGCCTGTACAACGCGGAGGCTGGTGACATGCGCCAACGGGCGGTCGTCCTCGTCGGGCCGGACCGGTCCGACTGGCGCAGCTGGCACGACGACGCCACGACGGGCGCGGTCGCGCTCACCCAGGACGTCCGCGAGCCCACCCGCACCCTGCACGTCACCGACGCGGCCGGCTTCTCCGTCGGCGACTGGGTCGTCCTGCGAGCCGACACCACCGAGGCCTGGCTCGAGGAGCACCCGGTGGCCGCCGACCAGCGGTGGAAGCCCGACACGCTCGTCGGCCTCGTCTACCACCGCCGGGTCACCGCGGCGGACGAGGCGGCCAGGACCGTGGAGGTCGACATCCCCACGCGCTACCCCATGCTGCGCCGGGACGGGCTGCGACTGCACCACGTCCGCGAGCCGGTGACCGGCAGCGGTGTGGCGGACCTTGCCATCGGCATGCGGCAGAGCGACCGGCCGGAGGAGGACGCCGAGGACGATCACGGGCGTCGCGGGACGAGCGGCCACCAGGCGCACCAGGCCAGTGCCATCGCGTTCAACGACGTCGTGGACGGGTGGGTCGACGGTGTCCGCTCCTTCCGTCCGCCGGAGAACGACGACGACGTCCACCTCCTCTCGGTCGGCATCTACGTGCGCTACTCGAGGAACATCACGATTCAGGAGGTCGACCTGCGCCACCCCCAGTACCGCGGCGCCGGTGGCAACGGCTACCTCGTCCACCTCATGGGCAGCGACACCTTGGTACGCGACTCCTCCGCGGAGGGCGGACGGCACAACTACCTCGTCCAGGCGGTCCAGGCCACCGGCAACGTCGTGCTCGACAGCCGGTCCGTCGACGGCGACAAGGCCACCGAGCTCCACCGTCACCTCAGTGCGGCCAACCTCTTCGACAACGTCGTGGTGGACGGGGACACGCTCGAGATGGTCTACCGGGAGGCGAGCGACCACGCCCACAGCGGCACCGAGAGCGTCATGTGGAACGTCTCGGGCGAGGACTGCACGCGCGGCCGGCTCGCGCGCACCCAGCAGCTCGGCTGTGGCTACGTCATCGGCACGAGCGGGTCGGGGGCCTGCGCGAGCGTGGAGAACCCCGGTGGCGACGGCACCGAGCCCCGCGACTGGGTCGAGCACGTGGGCGACGGCGAGCACCTCGAGCCGCGCTCCCTGTACCTCGACCAGCTCGAGCGGCGAACACGCGGACAGGGACAGGTTCCGCCGGTGGCCGAGGAGGACGACGGCGTGCCGGCCGCCCTTGTCGTCACCAGTGTCGTGGTGCTGGCCGGCGCGGCCGGTGCTGGTGCACTGGTCGTCGTCGGGAGGCGCCGGGAGTAGTCAGAGGTCCTCTGGGTCGCGGCCGAGGAGGTGGGCGACCTGCTCGCGGACGACCTCCTCGACCAGCAGGGCGACCTCGGCCGAGTCCTCGCAGCGTGACTGGATCGGCCGCCGGTACAGGACGATGCGGTCGGCGAGCCCGGCGGGCGGGTCGGCCGGGAAGTAGCGGCCCAGGGCGACGGCGTCGTGCTCCCACGGGCTCGGGTCCGACGGCGGGACCTCCTCGACCCCGAACTCCACCGACGACAGGCGCCTGCCCCACCGCTTCTCCAGCCGTTCGACGGCGGCGAGGACGGCGTCGTCGAACTCCTCGCTGCGCGTCCGCCAGCCCGGGAGGGTCGGAGGCACCAGCGGGCCGCGGAGGCCGCGCCCGCGCCGGTCACGCCGGCGTGCCGCGCGGCGCGGCGGGATCGCCGGGAGGAGGGGGTCGTGCACACCCCGATGCTAAGCGCACGGCGGGCCCCTGCGCCCGCACCCGCGCCCGCCGCCGCGTCCTCCCGGACGGACGGCGTCCACTCGCGCCGGAGGGGTGGGACCGAGCGTCGGCGACGCAGGTGCCGGACGGAGCGCCTCTGGCGCGAGCGTCGGTGGCCGGCTGCTGGGAGGTCCGGGCGGCCCGGGCGGCAGCGGTGAGGCGTTCGGCGTGGCCCGCGGGGCCGTGTGGGCGCGAGGATGTACGGTCGGGGCGTGAGAGCCTCCCGCCACTGCACGCGTGCAGCCTGCGCCCGTCCGGCCGTGGCCACCCTCACCTACGTCTACGCGGACTCCACGGCCGTGCTCGGCCCGCTGGCCACCCAGTCCGAGCCGCACTCCTACGACCTGTGCGAGGAGCACGCCCACCGGCTCACGGCGCCGCGGGGGTGGGAGGTCGTCCGGCTGGCGACGGAGTTCGTCGCCGCGCCGCCCAGCCCCGACGACATCGAGGCCCTCGCCGACGCCGTCCGTGAGGCCTCCCGGTCCCGGCCCGGGCCCGCGGTTCCCGCGTCCCGGCCGGGCAGCGCGGCGCCCGCCCCGGTCACGCACCGGCTTCCCGAGCCCGAGCTCGGCCGCCGCGGCCACCTCAGGGTGCTGCGCGGCGAGGCCGACTGACCCGACTACCCTGGACCACGCGTGCCACGAGGCACGCAGGGAGGGGAAGCACCGGATGAGCGCTGCGCAGGACCGCCCGGCGACGATCGAGCCCTGGGTGCGGGACATCCTGAGGTGCCCCGTGACGGGCGCCGAGCTCGTCGAGGGCACCGGGCCGGACGGGTCACCCGAGCTCGTCTCGACCGACCCGGACACGACGCTGGCCTACCCCGTGCGGGACGGCGTTCCCGTCCTCCTCGCCGACGAGGCGCGCCGGGTCTGACCCGTGCTCAGCGCAGGAGCCGGGCGACCGCGTCCTCGATGCGCGGCGCGAGGGTCCGTGAGTACGTCGCCGTGAGGTGGTGGGAGTCGCTGTAGGTGAGGACCCCTCCGACGACCGGCACGCACTCCTCGAGCGGGCAGATGAACTCGGTGACGTCCATGAGGTCCGCCTCCGGGACGAGCGCGGCGGCCGCCCGCTGCATCGCCGCGCCTGACCGGGCCGTCGCGTCCTGCCGGGACACGGCGCACTCACCCAGGTCGTCGGGGTGCTCGGCGACGCACTCGGGGACGTCCTCGTCCCACCACGGCGTGTCCGCGATGGTGAGCACGTCGACCCCGGCATCCTCGAGCGCCCGCCAGTTCGCCGCGACCGCCTCCGTCACGGTGGGCAGGGACTCCTCCGGGGTCAGCGGCGCCCCGTCGGCGGGCACCCGGTAGGGGCCGCTGGAGAAGACGACGGCGTCGGGCAGCTGGGTGGTCAGCTGGTCGAGGAGGGTGGCCTGCCACGCCGTGCAGCTCGCGTACGGCTCGTCGCTGTTCTCGTTCCACACGGTGGTGTCGCCGAAGAGGCAGCCGGACTTCGTGTACGTCTCCAGCCGCCACCCGTTCGCCTCGGCGAGCACCTCGAGTGCAGGCTGCCAGTGCGCGGCGTGCGAGTCACCGACGAGCGCCACCACCGTGGCCGAGCTCGCGTCGCCGTACACGCACGACGCGACCTCGGCCCTGCGCTGGTTCTGGTGGCAGCGGTCGCCGTAGACGTCGGCGACGTCCTCGGGGGCGTCGACGAGCGACGGCGTCAGCTCGGTGACCTCCTCCACCGGCTCGACCGCGTCCTCGGCGGGGTCCGCACCCAGGGCGGCCGCACCGGGTGCCTCCTCGGCTGCCGGCGTGCTCCTGCGATCCGCCTGGTGGGTGAGCAGGGCTGCCCCGGCCAGGCCGACCCCGATGCACGCCGTGGCGAGGACCGCCGCGCGCCACGGCACCCGCAGGCGCCCGGACCGGTGGAAGGGGCGCTCGACCAGGCGGTAGGTGAGCCACGCGGGGACGCCCGACGCCGCGACGACGGCGAGTGCCGTCGGCAGGCCGAGTGCGCCGTCGTCCTCCCCCCACACCGCGGTGGCGGCGACGAGCAGCGGCCAGTGCCACAGGTACAACGAGTAGGACAGCGCGCCCACGTGCTGCATCGGCGCCGCGGTCAGCGCCCGGAGCTCACCACGGCCGTCCCCCGTCCCCGCGAGGAGCACCGCTGCCGCCCCGAGCGTCGGCACCAGGGCCGCCGCTCCGGGGAAGGCGGTCCCGGCGTCGAAGCTGACCGCCGCGTAGCCGATCGCCACCAGACCGGCCCACCCGAGGGTGATCCGGACGGCGCGCCGGATGCGCTCGGTGTGCACGGCGAGCACGGCCAGCAGCGCGCCGATCGCCATCTCCCACAGCCGGGTGGTGGTGACGAAGTAGGCGGCGCCGGGGTTCGTCGCCGTCAGGTGGACGGACCACACGAGCGAGGGCAGCGCGATCGCGAGCAGGCCCACCAGCAGGCGGCGGGTCATGCTGCCGCGGCGCCACCGCCAGAACAGGGCCACGATGAGCACCGGCCACACGATGTAGAACTGCTCCTCGATGGCCAGCGACCAGAAGTGCTGCAGCGGGCTGGCCGCCGAGCCCGAGGCCAGGTAGTCGATCGAGCGGTCGGCGAGGCGCCAGTTGACGAGGTAGACGGCGCTCGCGGCGACGTCGCCGGCGATCTCCCGCCAGCGGGTCACCGGGAGGGCGACCAGGGTGAGGACGGTGACGGCGGTGAACACGACCGCCGTCGCGGGCAGCAGCCGCCTGGCCCGGCGGGCGTAGAAACCGCGCAGGCTCAGGCGGCCGGTCTGCTCGAGCTCCCGGACGGTGAGCCCGGTGATGAGGAACCCGGAGATGACGAAGAAGACGTCGACGCCGACGTACCCGCCGGACAGGAGGGGCACCCCGGCGTGGTAGCCCAGGACGAGCAGCACCGCGACGGCACGCAGGCCCTGGATGTCGCCCCGGAAGCGCGGTGCACGGACGGTCGTCGGTGCCGCGACGGGCGTTGTGGCTGCGGCCATGCGGGACCTCTCGGGCACTCGGGGGAGGGTCGTGCTCGCGAGCGGTCACGGCCACGGCGCGACCACTGTACGACGTGACGTGGCCCTCAGGCCCCGGAGAACTGCGCGGCGAACGACTCGTCCGGCTCGATCGGGGTGATGACGTCGACGAGGGCGCCGGCCGGACCCTCGACGATGAAGTGCCGCTGCCCGAAGGCCTCCGACCGCAGGGGGAGGACGGCCTCGAGCGGCCCGTGCTCCACCAGCCGCCGGTACACGGAGTCGACGTCGTCGACCTCGACGTTGACGAGCACGCCCTGTGCCCGGGCGCCCCGCCACCGGTCCGGCACCGTCGGGTGCGCTGCGTCGAGCAGTGCGAGCTCCCACGTGCCGTGCCGCAGGCTGATGTACCAGTCGGCCGCGAAGGTCGTCGTGAAGCCGAGGTGGTCGCGGAAGAAGTCGGCGGCTCCCGCGACGTCGTCGACCATGAGGACGGGGTAGATGCTCGTCGTCGCCATAGCTGTCCTTCCTTTACGTACACCCTGTACGTAACGAAGCTATTCATACACCGTGTCGGTAAAGTGGGGCAAGGCCCGACGAAGGAGGATGCGGTGGCACGGACCACGAGGGAGCAGACGGAGGCGACGCGGCAGGCGATCCTCGGCGCGGCGCTCGCGCTGTTCGCCACGCGGGGGGCCGACGGGGTCGGGCTCGAGGAGATCGCGCGTGTCGCCGGTGTCACGCGCGGCGCCGTCTACCACCACTTCGGCAGCAGGCAGGGCGTGTTCTCGGCGGTCCACGACCAGGTCCAGGCGACCGTCGCCGCGGCGATCGACGCCGCGACGGCGGACGTCCCTGACCCGTGGGAGTCGCTGGAGAGGGGCTGCCGCGCCTTCCTCGAGGCAGCGGTCGCGCCCGCGGTCCGGCAGGTCCTGCTCGTCGACGCGCCGCGGATGCTCGGCTGGGACGCGTGGCGCGGGGCGGACGCCGCGAACTCCGGCCGGATGCTCGGGGACGTCCTCCGCGAGCTCGCGGACCGGGGCGTCATCGCGGTCGGCCCGGTCGACGCCACCCAGGCGCTGCTGTCCGGTGCGATGAACGAGGCCGCGCTGTGGGCGGCCACCCTGCCGGACCCGCAGCGCGGGGTGGAGGAGGCGTGGGGCGTGCTGCGCCGCATGCTCGCCTCCCTGCGGGTGGGCGCGCGGGCGTAGGGACGACGACGGCCCCGTCACCCGGTCGGGTGCGGGGCCGTCGTGGCGACTATCGTCGCGGTCGGCTCAGCGGTCAGCCGCCGACGATCTCATCGACGTAGCCCGGGTTGGCCTCGAGCCACTCGTCGACCGACGCGGCCTGGTTCTCGCCCGCGTTCACGTTGAACATGATGTTCTCGAGCTCGTAGAGCTCGTCGTTGGACAGGGTCCAGCCCTCGATCCACTCGACCACCTCGGGGAACTCCTCCGGGAAGCTCTCGTGGGCCATGGTGTGCATCGACTCGGTCGCGCCGAGCGCACCCTCGGGGTCCTCGAGGTCGCGGATCGGGTACTCGTTGTACGCCCAGTGCGGACGCCACAGGGTCACGACGACGTTCTCGCCGCTGGCGATGGCGCCGTCGAGCTCGGCGAGCATGGCCGGGGTGGAGGAGATGAGGAAGTTCATGTCCTCCAGGCCGTAGGTCGGGATGACCTCGTCCTGCGTGATCCGGGTCAGTCCGGCACCGGACTCGATGCCGACGAGCTGACCGCCGAAGGCATCGGCGTTGTCCGCCAGCTCGGTGAGCGACTCGATCGGCGCGTCCTCGTTCACCGCGATGGTGAGGCTGGCCTCGTCGTTCCACGCGCCCAGGTCGACCCAGCTGTCGCCGTACTGCTCGAGGTAGTCGGCGTGCGTGATCGGCAGCCAGGTGTCGAAGTTGAGGTCGAGGTCGCCCTGGGCCAGCGCGGTGAACACCGGGCCGGCGTCGGCGTACTCCATCTCCACGGTGTAGCCCTGCTCCTCGAGGATGTGGGCCCAGAGGTAGGAGACGGCCTCACCCTCGGGCCACCCGTTGTGGACGCCGATGGTGATGGTGCCGCCGGTGCCGCCGTCAGCGGCCGCGGTGGTCTCGTCACCGCCGCCGGCGTCCGGCTCCTCCTCGTTGCCGGTGTCCGAGCCGCAGGCGGCCAGGGTCAGGGCAAGGGCTGCGGTGGCTGCAATTCCAGCACTTCCGCGACGTCGCATCGTTCGCATTGTCTTCATCCTTCCGTGAGCGTTGCCGCTCGTTGTGTTGCCGTGACGGCAGGTCAGGAAACCGGCGCTGGCGCGCCGAGGTGGCTCAGCGGGCCGCCTTGGCCTTCGCGGCCCGGGAGACCTTGGAGCGGCTGCCCAGGGCCGCGGTGACACGGTCGAGGTACATCGCCAGGATCACGACGGACAGGCCGGCCTCGACGCCCAGTCCGATGTCGACGCGCTGCAGCGACTCGACCACCGGCCGGCCCAGTCCCGGGGCGCCGACCATGCCGGCGATGACGACCATGGACAGGGAGAGCATGATCACCTGGTTGATGCCGCCCATGATGGTCGGCATGGCCAGCGGGATCTGGATCTGGCGCAGGATGCGCCCCGGCTTGGCGCCGAAGGCGTGGCCGGCCTCGACGACCTCGGCGTCCACCTGGCGGATGCCCAGCTCGGTGAACCGCACGCCGGGCGCGACCGCGAAGAGGATGGTGGCCACGACGCCGGGCACGACACCCAGGCTGAAGAGGACGACCGCCGGGATGAGGTAGACGAAGGCCGGCATGGTCTGGAGGAAGTCCAGCACGGGGCGCAGGCCGGCGGAGACCTTGCTGTTGCGGGCGGCCCAGATACCGAGCGGCACGCCCACCACGACGGCGATGAGGCTGGCCACCACGACCAGCGCGAGGGACGCCATGGCGTTGTCCCACTGGTCCACACCGTAGATGAACGCGAAGCCGATCAGCGATCCGACGGCGAGCGTCCAGTTCTTGGCGACGTAGGCGGCGGCCGCCAGCACCAGGGCGATGATCCAGAACGGGGGCTCGCCCAGCACCAGCCCGAGGATGTCGTACAGCCCCTCCATGAGGGAGCCGATGAACGAGAAGAACCCGTCCAGGGTGGAGGTGAGCCAGGAGACGAAGGACTGCGCCCAGCTGCCGAGCGGGATACGGAAGAGGAGCTCGTCGTTCATCGCTTCTCACCCTCTACGGAGGACTCGTCGTTCACGGGGGTGGAGGACAGTGCCTCGTTGCCGCCGGAGGCGCCGGCCGGGGAGGACCCGGGTGGGGCGCCAGCAGCGTCGGGCGACTGTGTCGCGACGGGGTCCGGACCCGCCGTGCTGTCGGGGGAGTCCGGCGGCACCATCGCCTCGAGCATCGTCACGCGGGGGACGACGCCGACCAGCCGGCCGTCCTCGTCCGTCACCGCGAGCGGCAGCCTGGCCTCGGCGGCCGGGGCGAACATCTCCGACAGCGGCGTGTCCGGCGACACTGCGGACGTGTCCGGTCGCACGACCTGCTCCAGCGTCGCGTCCCCTCGTCGCTGCGCGGCGAGCAGGTCGGTGTCGTGGACGGTCCCCTGGAGCACCCGGCGGCGGTCGACGACGTACGCGGCCGTGCCCTGGGTGTTGTCGAGCTCCCGCAGCGCGACGCCGGGCCCGCCGCCGAGCTGGACGACGGAGATCGGGCGGCGCATGAGTGCACCGGCGGTGATGACGCGGGACCGGTCGACGTCGGCGATGAACTTGGCGACGTACTCGTCTGCCGGGCGGGCGAGGATCCGCTCGGCGGTGTCGATCTGGACGATCCTGCCGTCGCGCATGACGGCGATCCGGTCGCCGAGGAACATGGCCTCGTTGAGGTCGTGGGTGATGAAGATGATCGTCTTGCCGAGCTTGGCCTGCAGTTCGACGAGCTGTTCCTGCATCTCCCGTCGGATGAGCGGGTCGAGGGCGGAGAACGCCTCGTCCATCAGCAGGATCTCGGTGTCGGCGGCGAGGGCGCGGGCAAGACCCACCCGCTGTCGCATGCCTCCGGACAGCTGCGCAGGCAGGGAGTCCTCCCAGCCCGCCAGGCCGGTCATGGCGATCGACTCCTTCGCCTTGGCCACGCGGTCCGCCTTGTTCATCCCGCGGATCTCCTGCGGGTAGGCGACGTTGTCGAGCACCGTGCGGTGCGGCAGCAACGCGAAGTGCTGGAAGACCATCGACACGCGGGTGCGGCGCAGCTGCCGCAGCTCGGACGGGGAGACGTCGGTGACGCTGGCGTCACCGATGCGGACGGTGCCCGCCGTGGGGGTCAGCAGCCCGTTGAGCATCCGGATGAGGGTGGACTTGCCCGAGCCGGACAGGCCCATGACGACGAAGGTCTCACCCTGCTTGACCTCAAAGGAGGCGTCGATGACGGCGGCGGTCCCCAGCTGCTTGATCTCCTCGCGGGTGGCACCGGCACGGAGGCGACGGACGGCCTCCTGGGACCGGCGCCCGAACACCTTGTACACGTTCTCTGCGCGTAGTGCGCTCACGCTCACCTCACAGCGGCTCGGGTTGGTCGCGACGCCGGGCGCCGCGGCCGCTCACGATCGCCGCACCTGTCGGTGGGCATCGCAAACTACGGATGGGAAGGGGGGCGGCCAACCACCATGCCACCGATCCCGGTCCTTGGCGAGTACTTGACCTGTCCGCGAGGCCGTCCGGGACCGTCCTCGACTGGTCGATTCGACACTCTGACCTGCGGCTTTACCTGAAGCGGGATCGTTACTGAACTGTGACTGATGCAACGCGGCGGCGACCCTACCTCACGCGTTCGTGTGACGCACACCGCGGACACGGGTCACACCCTCATCGCGCGCGGCGCCGGCGCCTCCGCAGGCCCGTGAGCACGAGCGTCGCGACCACGGCAGCGGCCGCGACGGCCAGCAGTGTGGGCAGCAGCGAGCCCGTCCCCGTCCCGGTAGCGGGCTCGCTCGGCGCGGCAGTGGCGCCGGCGGGGTCGAAGACGTGCTCCCAGCGGGCCGTCGCTCCCATCGCGAGGTGGAAGCCCTCGTCCGCCTGGGCCGTGACGACGACGCGCCCCGCCGCGCGGTGGTCGCCCGCACCGACGGACTCACCGTCGAGGAGGTAGGTGACGCCGTCGACGTCGGGAACCGTGACGACGTCGTCCTCCGTGCCGGGCGGGTCGGCGAACGCGACCTCCGCGGGCGTCACCTCGGTGGTGGTGCGGAGGCCGAAGCCGAGCTCGGCGACGACGGAGCCATCGGGGGCGGTGACCTCGACGGGCAGGCGACCCGTCGGTGCCACGCGCCCGGAGACGACGGCGGCGACGCCCTCGAAGTTCACCGTGGCGGCGCCGTAGGAGGCGAGCGTGCCGGCGACGCCGTCCGGGACGGCCGCGAGGTCGTAGGGCGTGCCGGCCAGGACGGTGACGACGGGCACCGGACCGGCGGCGAGGTCGGCGACCAGTGCCTGCTGCGCCGGGTTGACCCGCAGGGCGTCGACGGCGACGACGACGGCGTCGGCGTCCGCGGCCGCAGCGGCAGCCGCCGAACGGTATCCGGCGCCGGGGCTGTCACCGCTCTCGAGGAGCTCGGCGGCCGCGAACCCCTCGGCCTCGAGCAGGGGCGTGAGCCGTTCCGGCCAGGCCGACCCGGCTCCCACGACGAGGATCCGGTCGGTGGCCGGGTCGAGCGGGAGCACGTCGGCCTCGTTGCGCAGCATCGTCGCGGCCCGCTCGGAGATCGCCGTCGCGGTGGCGCGGTGGTCGGCGCTCCCGACGACGTCGAGCCCGGGCTGCGTCCCGCCGTCCCAGATCCCGCGGGCGGCCTTCCACTCCAGGATCCGGGTCACCGACTCCTCGAGGCGCTCGCGGGTGAGGTCCCCGGAGTCCAGCGCGGCCCTGATGCCGGCGAAGGCGGCGTCGACGTCGGGGGAGTCGAGGTGGATGTCGGAGCCGGCCTGGATCGCCAGGACGGCGATGTCACCGTCGTCGAGCGGGTTGCCGGGCAGCTGCTTGAGGGCCGCCATGTCCAGGGCGTCGGTGGTGACCAGGCCGGTGTAGCCGAGCTCTCCGCGCAGGAGGTCGGTGAGCACGCGCGGGGACAGGGTGCCGGGCAGCTCGGGGTCGAGGGACTCGACGACGATGTGGGCCGACATGATGATGTCGACGCCGGCCTCGATGGCGCCGCGGAAGGGCTCGAGGTGCGTCTCCAGCGCGTCGCCCGCGACGACGGGCAGCCCGGTGTGGGAGTCGACGTCTGTGTCCCCGTGCCCGGGGAAGTGCTTGGCCGCGGCGGCGACGTGCTGGGACTGCAGCCCCTCGACCTGGGCGGCGGTGAGCTCGGCGACGACGTCGGGGTCGGCGCCGGGGGAGCGCAGGCCGATGACCGGGTTGGCTGGGTTGGTGTTGAGGTCGGCGACGGGCGCGAAGTCGACGTTGACCCCCATCGCGGCGAGCTCGGTGCCGAGCACCTCACCCTGGGCCCGAGCGAGCTCTGGGTCGAAGGTGGCGCCGAGCGCCATGCCCCCGGGCAACGTCGTCGCGGGCGGCCCGATCCGTGAGACCTCGCCGCCCTCCTGGTCGACCGTGATCGCCAGCGGCACCCCGGAGCTCGCCGCCGCGGCGTCCTGCAGGCCCGCGGAGAGCTCGGCGACCTGCTCGGGACTGTCGGTGTTGCCCGCCCAGGCGAAGTAGAGGACGCCGCCGAGCCCGTACTTCTCGACGACCTCGGCCGGCGTGTCGACGCCGTAGCGGGCGCGGTTCTCGGCGGCCATCGACGTGTCGTCAGCGGTGGAGCCGTAGACGTGGGTCCAGGTCATCTGGCCGATGAGCTCGTCCTCGCTCATGCCCGCCACGACCGCGGCGACGTCCGGCGAGCCTGCCGGCGCGGTGCCGGGTGCGGCCGGAAGGAGGGAGAGCGCCACGAGTGCGGCGCCGAGGGCGTGGGGAAGAGTCATCGGCCTTGCCTGGGACGGGGACGCTGGCGGTCCCACGGTACGCGGCCCCACCCCCTCGCCGAGAGCGGAGTTGTTGCACCCGGCGCGGCGCCTCCCCCGCTGGTCGCCGAGAGCGGAGTTGTTGCACCCGCCGCGGCACGTCCCCCTGGTCGCCGTGAGCGGAGTTGTTGCACCCGGCGCGGCACGTCCCCCTGCTCGCCGAGAGCGGAGTTGTTGCACCGGGCGCGGCACGTCTCCCTGCTCGCCGAGAGCGGAGTCGTTGCACCCGGTGCGGCGCCCGCCCCTGGTCGCCTGAAGGCGCAACAACTCCGCTGTCGGCGAGGGTTCGCCCTCACCTCCACCCCTGGTGGCCTGAGGGCGCAACAACTCCGCTGTCGGCGAAGGGTTCTGCCACACCGCCACCGCTGGTCGCCTGACGGTGCAACAACTCCGCTGTCGGCGAAGGGTTCGGGTTCTGCCTCAGGCGCGGCAAGGCCCCGCACCTGGTGTGGTGCGGGGCCTTGCGTGCGCCCGGGTGTGCCCGGGTGTTATGGGGTGCGGCGCACCCCCAGGGTGTCGGTGCTGTCGCCGTCCCAGTCCCCGACGTAGACCTCGTCACCGGCGCGGCCGTAGGCCACGGTCAGGTCCGCGGTCCCCCCGC